>JAOACD010000005.1 GCA_026417975.1 Melioribacter sp. | reverse complement strand
CACTGGGCAGTATTTTGCCATCTTTTTTGTTTAGGATCAGAAGGTAAACCTTCTAAATCATATTTATTGAATTGATTTCTCATCTTGTTTTCTAAAAGATTTAATACATCCTTCATTTTTGCTTTACCGCCTAATTCAACTAAAGATTCTAATAACGGTATTCTAAACTTATTCTGTGAAGTCTTCAAGCCCCTATTAAGTTTGGCAAGTTCTTTTCTGTTGTATTTATTATCTGAAAGTTTGTTATCAAAAATCTTATTCCATTCAGTTTTCAGTTTTTTTACTTTTTCTGAAAACTCATTTATTTTTTTCTCAACCTCTATAATTCTTCCTGCTTTTTCATAATTTTGATTTTTTAAAGCTATTTCTGTCTTTTTGTTTAATTCATTCATAACATTCTTAATTTCATCAATCAAAATTTCAAATGCACTCTTTACATTTCTATTATCCATCAAAATTTACCATATTAATTATTTTCAAAATTATAAATTGATTTATCTTATAAGCCTTATTTACCTACGAGCACCATTCCTATTAAGTTTTATAAGCTTAACGATAATATTACATCACTAAAATTCTACTTTTTTACAAAATTTTATAAAAATATACTCATAATATTCTTTAAGACTACTATGCATCAATTATTAAAAAAATTACAGCTTTGTAGATAGCTTTGCTAAAGTAAATTTTAAAAATAAAAAAGCCTTGTAACTCATAAGTTACAAGGCATTAAAATGTGGGCGCTGAAGGATTCGAACCTACGACCCCCTGCTTGTAAGGCAGGTGCTCTGAACCAGCTGAGCTAAGCGCCCAATTATTTTTCAAGAACATTAGCAAAAATAGCGTGCCAAACTTAGCTTTTTTAAAATTAAGATTCAACAATCTTAAAAAATTTTTTTTGAGCGGGCGACGGGACTCGAACCCGCGACATTTAGCTTGGGAAGCTACTACTCTACCAACTGAGTTACGCCCGCAACTACTACAAAAATATAAACCTTATAATTGTTATTCAAGATTTTTGACTAAATTTCATTTTAATTTTTTTGACATAATGAAAAAAATGAGGAACATAGATTATAAAGAACTTTTTATTACCACATCTATAATTTTTCTTTGCTTATTAATTTGGGATACCAAGTTATTATTCCCATTAAAATTACTAGTAACACTTTTACATGAAATTAGTCATGCAATAGCATGTATTCTTACAGGTGGTCGGGTTTTAGAAATCGATATTAATTCAGAACTCGGGGGAAAATGTTTATCAGAAGATGGCAATACTTTTATAATTTCCATTGCTGGATATTTCGGTAGCTTTTTGTTCGGAGTCTCAATTTTTTATTCTTCTTATAAAACTAATATTAAAGCACCATTATTAATATTTTTACTTATAATAATTCTACTATTCTCAGCCAATATTCTAAACAATAAATTTTTAGGTTTTATTACTATTTTAATCGTAATATCTTTACTACTTATAGTCAAACTTATACCTGGTATTATTTCTAATTATATTTTAAGAATTATAGGTTTAATAAGTTGTATTTATGTATTGTTTGATATGAAAAGCGATATTTTTTCTAAAAATTATTATTTAAGCGATGTTTCTACAATTGCTGAATTAAGTGGAATACCTTATTATGTTTGGGGAATTATTTGGCTAATTGTTACAATATCAGGACTATTATTTTTAATAGTGAAAGTTCATAAAAAGTAAATTTTTGTTTAATTTGTTTTTTTTGTGTGTCTTTCTTCTAAATTTTTAATTATAACATTTAATTCTATATTCTTTTCTGATAACATAACCAGTAAATGATATATTAAATCAGAAACTTCGTTTATAATTTCTTCCCTATTGTCATTTTTAACAGCTATAATTGTTTCAATTGCTTCTTCTCCAACTTTTTGAACAATTCGATTAATACCGCTTTTAAATAATTCAGTGGTGTACGAACCTTCTGGCAAATTCTTTTTTCTATCTTTTATTAATTCGTAAAGATACTCTAGAAATTTTGTATTTGATCTTTCAAGTCCAAAACAAGAATAATTACCAAGATGACAAGTAGGACCATCAGGTTTAGCAAAAATTAATATAGTATCGTTATCACAATCAGTTTTTATATCAACAAGGTGCAAAAAATTTTTTGAGGATTCTCCTTTTGTCCATAAAGTTTTTCTTGTTCTACTATAAAAAGTGACTAATTTAGTATCTATTGTTTTACTAAGAGCTTCTTGATTCATAAAACCAAGCATAAGGACTTGTCCTGTAGAATTATCAATTACAATAGCTGGAACTAAACCAAAATTTTTAGAAAAATCAATTTTAGTAATATCAATCATAATCTCACATTAACATTGTTTTCTTTTAAATACTTTTTCAATTCGTTAATTCTTAATTCACCATAATGAAATAATCCTGCAGCAAGACATGCATCTACATTTGCAATAGTAAAAGCATCAAGAAAATGTTCCTTTGTTCCTGCACCACCACTTGCAATAACAGGTATAGAGACAGCATTAGTAATTTTTTTAAGAAATTCTATATCATAGCCTTTTCGTGTTCCATCATGGTCCATTGAAGTTAACAAAATTTCACCAGCACCTAATTCACAAACGCGTTTACACCATTCAAATCCTTCAAGATTAGTTTCTTCTTTACCACCTTTAATAAAAACTTTTTTTACACCATCAACTAATTTTACATCAATTGCAGCTACAATAGCTTGAGAACCAAATTGTTTTGCAGCTAAAGTAATTAAGTCGGGATTCCTTACAATTGAAGAATTTAATGATACTTTATCTGCACCTGCTTTAAGTAATTCTTCTATATTTTCAAGAGAAGAAATTCCGCCACCAACTGTAAAAGGTATTCTTAAAACTTCTGCAACTTCTTTTACAAGATTAATTAAAGTTTTCCTTTTTTCTTCAGTAGCAGTAATATCAAGAAAAACCAATTCGTCTGCTCCTTCTTCATAATACCTTTGAGAGAGTTCCACGGCCGAGCCTGCATCTTTCAGATTAACAAAATTTACTCCCTTTACTACTCTCCCATCTTTAACATCAAGACAAGGAATTATTCTTTTAGCTACCAATTTTTATTAAATCCTCCAATTTAATTTTATTTTCATAAATAGCTTTGCCTACAATTACAGCATACAAGTCTATGTCTGATAGCATCATTATATCATGCAACGAACCAATCCCCCCTGATGCTATTAACTTAATATTGGGGAACTTGTTCATAATTTTTTTATACAATTCTACATTAGAACCTTGAAGTGTACCATCTCTACTTACATCTGTGCATAGAAAAGTATCTATTCCTAAAGAAGAACAATATTGTATATGATCGTAAATAGAAACATTACTTTCCTTAGTCCATCCCTTAATTAATATTTTTTCGTTTTCAGAATCTATAGCAACTACAATATTTTTTGTCCCAAATTTTTCTATAATTTTTTCAAACTCATCTTTATTATTAATAGACAAAGAACCTATAATTATTCTATCTACGCCTCCATTTAGAAGTTTATTTACCTGTTCTATTTTTCTAATACCACCACCAAACTGAATTAGTAAGTTAGTTTTTTTCTTAATTTCTTTTAATATAGGCAGTATTCCAATATTCTGGCTTAATGTTGCTGAAAGATCAACAATATGCACCCATTTGAAACCTACATTATAATACTTTTCTGCTACCTTAATAGGTGTAGTTTCATAGAAAGTTGCTTGATTAAAATCTCCTTTAGTCAATCTTGCAACTTTATTATCGAGTATGTCAATTGCTGGTATTATTAACATTTCTCAATAAAATTTCTTAATACTTTAATTCCATTACTGCCAGATTTCTCTGGATGAAATTGAATTCCATAAAAGTTATCCTTTTGACAAGCCGCTGAAAATTCAACATCATAATTTGTTTTTGCAATTGTATAATCACCTATAGGCACATAATAAGAATGTGCAAAATAGAAGTAAGAATAATTTTCAATCCCTTCAAACAATTTATTTTCTTTAATTATTTCAACTTTATTCCAGCCCATGTGAGGAACTTTTACTTTGGATTTATTGAACATTTCTGTAGTAGTGTTAATGATTCCCAAACAAGTAACATCACCTTCAATGGATTTATCACACAATATTTGCATACCAAGACATATTCCTAACAAGGGCTTTTTTATTATTCTCAACATAGTAAATAAATTGAGAAGATGAAGTCTTTTGACTGCAAAAGATGCTTCTCCAACGCCAGGGAAAATTATCTT
The DNA here is from genome assembly GCA_026417975.1 of Melioribacter sp. Taxonomy (GTDB): domain Bacteria; phylum Bacteroidota; class Ignavibacteria; order Ignavibacteriales; family Melioribacteraceae; genus Rosettibacter. The sequence goes on along the minus strand of JAOACD010000005.1, from coordinate 19,354 downwards.
ATCACATTTCAACAAATCACTCTCTTTATTAGTCACAATATAATCTTTGGTAATGTCGCTTAGTGCATTTACAATAGACTTAATATTACCGGCACCATAATCAATTACAGCAATCATAGCAAACCTTTTGTTGATGGTAATTTATTTTTTGTTCTTTCATCTAATCTAATTGCTTCATTTAGTGCTTTTGCAAATGCTTTGAAAATAGATTCAATTTTATGATGTTCATTTTTACCTTTAGCTTCAATAAAAATATTTGCCATTAAGCCAGAAGCCAATCCACGAAAAAATTCTTCAACAAGTTCAGTTGGAAATCCACCTACTTTCTCTCTATTAAAATTACAATTAAAATTAAGATAACTTCTTCCACTTAAATCTATAGCACATTGAGCAATAGAATCATCCATAGGTAACATAAAACCAAATCTTTTTATACCCTTTTTATCACCTAAAGCTTTCTTAATTGCTTCTCCTAATGCTATTCCTGTATCTTCGACTGTATGATGTTCATCCACTTTTAAATCACCTTTTACTTTAATTATTAAATTCAAATTTGCATGACGTGCGATTTGTTCTAACATATGGTCAAAAAAACCTATCCCTGTATCGATTCTTGCATTTCCTTCTCCATCAAGTTCTAATTTTATGTGTATATTAGTTTCTTTAGTTTCTCTAAAAATTTCAGCTGAGCGAGATTCCTTTACAATCCTATCAACCAGAGTTTTTATGTTTTTGAATTTATTATTAACAATAAAATCTTTATTTGAAGTTTTACCTTTTATTCCTATTCTCAAAAAATTAGTATTCTCCATGTTTCCTTTAAAGTAACTGACTTTAATACCTTCAAGCTTAAGTATAGTTTTTAGAACAGGGTTAATATCCTTACTATTTACAAAAATCTCGTAATTATTATTTGATAATTTTTTTAAGGCACTTATTAATCCTTCTGAAGCTTTATTTTTTAATTCAAAAAATTCCGAGTCAATTAAAATTGTTTTCATAAAATTTCATTTAACTTTTGGAGAAATAAATTATTTTCTTCTGGAGTACCCACTGTTACTCTCAGATATCCACTAAAATTATATTGATTACTTCTGTCTCTAATAATTATTTTATGATTTTCAAGATAATTATAAACTTCTTTCGGATTTTCTACTTTAAATGAAATAAAATTAGCATCAGAAGGCAAAACATTCAAAATCTTTTTATTTGCTTTAAGAGCTAAGCTTACTCTTTCTCTTTCTTTAATAATCATATTAACATACTCATCTCTTTTCTTCACATTTTGAATAGCTTTTAATACAGCTTCTGAAGTAAGCTTGCTAATATTATAAGGTAGTTTTATCTTAAAAAAGATATCAATTATTTCTTTTGATGCAACACAAAAGCCACAACGAACCCCTGCCATACCCCAAGCTTTAGAGAAAGTTCGCATTATAATTAAGTTAGGGTATTCAAGAACATATCTTATTAATCCTTCATCCTTAGCAAAGTCAATATATGCTTCATCAACAACTACTATTAAATTTAAGCTTTTTGTTAAATCAAGAATTTTATTTTTATCAAGCAAATTAGATGTTGGATTATTAGGAGAACATAAAAATATTAATTTAGTTTTATCATCTACTTTTTTCTTTACTGCATCTATATCAATATTAAAATTATTGGTTAAAGGAACATTTACTACTTCTACATCATTTATATCGCAAGCTACTTTATACATTCCATATGTAGGTTCACAAACAATTACTTTATCCAATGATGGTCTGCAAAATATTCTTATTGTCAAATCAATTATTTCATCTGAACCAACTCCAAAAAACAAATTTTCTACGGGGATGTTATGTAATTTAGCAACACCTTCCCTCATTGCCTTTTGATAAGGATCAGGATAACGATTAACACCAAAATAGTCTTCATTCAAAACAGTTCCAAAGCAATTCTCATTAGCGTCAAGTAAAATTCCTTCATTATGCGACTGACGAGCAGAAGTATAAGGCTTTAAGTCGAGTATATTTTTTCTTACTAAATCTTTAATATTCATTTTGTTAACCTAATTTTTATTGCATTTGCATGAGCTAAAAGTTGTTCAGCTTCGGCAATTTTGATTACAGATTCTGAAATATTTTTTAATCCTTCCTTTGTTAATTTTTGAAATGTAATAGCCTTCATAAAAGACTCAACGCTAACACCACCATAAGATTTTGCATAGCCATAAGTTGGGAGAGAATGATTTGTACCAGATGCATAATCACCAACACTTTCTGGTGAATAGTTACCTAAAAATACAGAACCTGCATTTATTACTTTATTTATTACTCTTTCTGGATTTTTTATAGCTAATATTAAATGTTCCGGAGCATATTCATTGCTAAGTTCAATAGCTTGATTAATAGATTCTGTTAAAATTATTCTGGAATATTTTAAAGACTTTTTAACAATTTCTTTTCTAGGCAAAAATTTAATTTGATTATTAATTTCATTGATAGTTCTTTCCGCAAAGTTTTTGCTAGTAGTAATTAAAATAACTTGAGAATCGGCCCCATGTTCTGCTTGCGACAACAAATCTGCTGCCACAAATGAAGCTTCAGCAGATTCATCCGCAATTACTAAAACCTCACTAGGCCCTGCTGGCATATCTATTGCACAACCTTCGGGATCTACACTTACTAAAGTTTTTGCTGCTGTTACATACTGATTTCCTGGTCCAAAAATTTTATCAACTTTTTTTACTCCTTCAATTCCATAAGCAAGCATAGCAATAGCATGTGCCCCGCCTACTCTATAAAATTCATCAACTTCACATAAATTAGCTGCATATGCAAGAGCAGGATTAACCTCTCTTCCTTTTACAGGCGAACATACCACAATTCTCTTACATTTAGCTATACGAGCTGGAATTCCTAACATTAACATCGTAGATATCAAAACGGCACTACCACCTGGAACATACAAGCCTACATTTTCTATAGGTAAAAATTTCCGCCAACACTTAACACCAGGCATAGTCTCAATTTCATACTGATTATTCCCCTGCAATTCGTGAAATTTAGTAATATTTTCTGAAGCTAATTTTATTGCCTTTTTAAGTTCGTTCGATAAATTTTTCTCTGCTTTCAATAAATCTTTCTTTTCTATTAAAATTCTATCATCCTTTAAGCCATCAAACTTTTTAGCATATTTAATTAAGGCATCTTTACCTTTCCTTTTTACATTTTCTAAAATTGGTTTTACAGTATTATATATCTCTGCATTTTTTATAGCAGGACGGCTTAATAATTTTTTTAAGTCTCGTTTTTCAATTTTTTTTAATTCTATAATCTTCATAAAATCATATTTTCAATTGGTAAAAGTAAAATATCAGATGCACCTGCATCTTTTAGCTTTTTATATATTTCCCAAAATTGTTCCGCAGGTATTACAGCATGAACAGCTACCATAGTAGGATCAGCTAAAGGTAATATTGTAGGACTTTTCAAAGAAGGAATAATTTTTTCTATCTCATTAAGGGCACTCTTTGGAGCATTCATCATTAAGTATTTTGACGTTTTAGCATTTAGGGCAGAATCTATACGAACTAAAAGAATATCTAAAAGCTTATTTTTTTCTTCTTCAATACTTTTATTTTTTATTAATACTGCTTCTGAAGTAAAAACGTCAAAAGATTTCTTTAGTTTATTTAGTTTCAAAGTATTACCAGTTGAGACCAAATCGCAAATTGCGTCGGCTACACCAAGAGAAGGGGTAATTTCAACTGAACCACTAATTTCAACTATTGTTGCATTAATTTTATTTTTTTCTAAAAATTTTTTAAGCAAGTTTGGATAAGATGTAGCAATTCTCTTACCATTAAGTTCTGAAATATCATTTAATGTTTTATTCTCTGGAATAGCTAAAGATAAATTGCATTTTCCATAACCAAGTTTTCTTATAACTTCGACATCAGCATTTCTTTCATACAATACATCCTCGCCTACTATTCCAATATCAGCAACTCCATCACTAACATATTCTGGTATATCGTCATCTCTAAGAAATAAAATATCAAGAGCAAAATTACGAGCAGTGACAATTAATCTCTCTGAATAGTCTTCTATATCAAGTCCGCAATTTCTAAGTAATTGAAGGGATTTATCAGTTAATCTTCCTCTTTTTTGTAATGCTAATTTTAAGTTGCCGTTTAACATAGTTTAACTCCATATAATAAAAAACCCCGACAAGCGCCGGGGTCTAAATCCAATTTTATTAATATATTTAAAGTACGCCGGCGCTTCTGTTATGAAGTATATAATGATGATGACTATGATGTACTTTTATTAACATTTTATTTTTATAATTTTGTCTACAAATGTAAAAAATTTAGCAAAAGAAACAAAAAATATTTTCAAAAATTATATGTTTTGCTATTTTGTATCTGATTTACATGGTAGTATAAATAAGTATAAAAAATTATTTGATTCTATAATAAAAGATAAACCAGAACTTATCTTTATAGGAGGAGATATTTTACCAAGAAATGACCAAGTAAACTTTTTACAAGATTTCATACTACCAAATCTTAATGAGCTAAAAAAGAAATTAAAAGAGAATTATCCTATAATACTTTTAATTCTTGGAAATAATGATTCAAAACAGATTGAAAAAAATATAATTGAAATATCCGAACAAAGCTTTCTGAAATATATTCATTTTAAGTACATAGAAATTAATGATTACAAAATATTCGGTTATTCATATACTCCTCCATCTCCTTTCTTACTAAAAGATTGGGAAAAGTATGATATAGGATTTGAAATTGAAAAAGGTTGTATAAGCCCAGAAAATGGCATTAGAACAGCTGAATTAAATGATAATGAAAAAAAATACAAAACAATAATAGATGACCTTAAATTAATTTCGAACGATAAAGATTTAACAAAATCAATATTTCTTTTCCATGGACCTCCATATAGAACTAATTTAGATATAGTTTCTTACGACTATAAAAATAAAACATTTGTCCATGTAGGAAGCAAAGCAATAAGAAAATTTATTGAACAAAAACAACCTTATCTAACTTTGCACGGCCATATTCACGAATCAACAAGAATAAGCGGTAGCTGGATAGAAAAGATAGGAAATACAACGTGCATAAGTGCTTCGCACGATGGTAGTGAATTATGTCTAATAAAATTTGAGTTAGAAAATTTGCTTAGTGCAACAAGAGTTTTAATTTGATTTTGATTTCATTTTTAGTGGATGTGCGGCATCTGTAAGAGCATTTATTTTAAGAGCAAAACTTGTTTTATTTTCAATGTCGTCATCAGTAATGTAATGAACATCAAGTAAACCATCTGTTTTATATCCTGTTCTTAAATAATTAATTTCACTCAGACACAAACTCCAACCTTCAAACCATAATTCAAGTTCATACCTTTTGCATTTTTCTTTATCTATATGAACAATTAAATCAATATCACTACTTGGACCAGAAGAGGCATCTTTTGTACTTCCAAATACATAAATTCCTTTCACCCCAAAACGTTCTCCATCAAGTTCAGAAGCAATTTTTTCAGCCATTTTCATTCTCCATCTCCAGTGGTCGCTCGTATGATATTCAACACTTTCCTTTATTTCCTTTTCTATTTTTATATCAAGAGATGGAGGAACAAACATTGCAATTGCTTCATCCAATTCTGCATTCATCAATACGCGCAATATCATACCACCTGTAACTTTCACTACATCAATAACTTTTATGACATCTTGTAAATAATAAAATTCAGGAACTATGCTTTCTAATAAGTTTTCGTTTTCTGTAAGAAATTTTTCATTAAAAATTACACCCTCATCATCAGGATATAAAGGTAAATATCTTATATTAGCTTCTACAAGGTCTTGGAAAAAATGCGTTCCAAAAGAAACTTCAGGAATATAATTCCCTTTTTTTCTTGCAATTTCTATAAGCATTGCTGTATTATTAATATCAGAGTATGTTACACTTACACCAAGTTTAATATCACCTCTACTTCCCCATCTACCAGGACCCATTAAAATAAATTTTCTTTTTGGTAAAAGTTTATTCAGTTTACTTATAGCTCTTCCTACTTGTAAAAGCTTATTTCTTTCCGATACTTCGTTATATTTTTCAGGATCAACATAAACTATATGTGTTATTTCTGGCACTTTTCCATTAGAAACAAATTTTTTAGCAGTAAATAATATTTTATCTAGCGGAACATCTCTCGGTATGGCATCAGAAGAACTTTCAATAGCACGACTTTGAGGACGACACTGTAATAAATAAAACTCTTTTCCATCTGAAGCAAATTCGATATCAACTGGGGTTTGCATTTTAGATTGTAAAGTTTTCAAAATTAAGTCAATCTTTTTAAGAAAATCTGTCTTTGTAAACAGTCCATCAAATGTAACAAGATATTCTTTTGAAGGCTCATCAAACTCATAGGGCATTGGTTGGCGTATCATATTTCCATGTAATACAGAAAAAACAAGTTCAAAAGATGGGAAGTGATTATCTGTATCTTCTAAAAATTTTTTTATTGATACTGTTTCAAATTGATTTGTCTTCAGATTTATAACATCGATATTTTTGGGTGAGTATCTTAAAATTTCTTCTGGCGAAACGTTTACTCTTAAATTTGGATGAGTAGGTGATATTAAAACTGGATAATCATCACTCAATCTGTCAACTGCTCTAGTTCCTAATCCGGGTACTATTCTAACAAGTCCATCTTCTCTTTTAATCCTAGGCGACCATCTAAATTCATTGTTACTAAAAGCTACACCTGCAAATGAGGGTAAAAAGTAATTTCCTACTCTGCTACCAACAACTTCTTGAATCATTATTCCCATTTCCTCATGAAAATCTAACAATCCTCTTTCTGCTCTATATTCAATTGGGTCAGGACCAAAAGTAGAAGCATAAACCTCAGCAATTGCATCCATAAGTTCAGCGAGTCGTTGCTGCTTTGAACCCTGATTTGCTAAAAACAAGCTTTTATATTTGCCAGAAAAGGTTGCATCCATTTGGTCTTCTAGTAAACTAGAACTTCTTACAATTAAGGGTCTGTCGCCAAAATCATCAAGAGCCATAGATAAACCTTTAACCATATCAGGTGGGAATTCAGAGTTCTTAAAGAGCTGAACTATATGAGGATATTCTATTCTTACCTCTTCAATATCCTTATATTTTTGTTCAAGAACTTCTTCTAAGTTATTATAATGCATAAAGTTAAGAATTCCATCTGAAGCTATATACCATGTTTTAGGGACTTTTATATTCTGAAGTAATTCATTCTTTTCAGCTTCTTTCTGAAGAATATGAGACGAAATGAACAAACCAGCACTTTTACCACCCAATTTTCCATGGCTACCAGGAGGAAATATCATTTTATCTATAAGACGATAAAAATCTGTAAGTTTTACATATTCTTTAGCAATAGAGATAAATTTTAGTTGGTCTGTAAAAAATCTACGGAGCAAGGACACTCTTAATCCTTTTACTGTCGAAGGTGGTAATTCGAATTTTTCTGGAGCAAGATGATAATATTTTCTAATTGCTTCGGCTATTTCTGTTAAAGAAGTGTCCTGATTATCCACTACTTTTATTAAAGCACTGGATTTATCTTCCTGAATCCATTTCTGGATTTTATTCAATATTACCTCATCGGGCAAATTTTCGTCGGCTAATTTTTGAATGGTTTCTACATATTCATCATAGTTAATTATTTTAGGCACTTTAGAAGGTTTATTTTCATCTACAGTTTCAACATCATCTAAGCCTAATTTAACACGTCTAGAGATATTTGTGTGTTTCATTAAAATTTCAGCTTCTTCAATTCCTTTCCAGCATAGCAAATGAAGTAGTTTTCTCATCAAACTCATAAAAAGATTGGGATCTGTTTTGCGAATCATATCAAGGACTATCTTCCATTCTCCTCTAGTAGTTTTTCCAACTTCTTGCCTTGCTGATTGAAGTTCTTCGAATACATTTTTTAATTTTTGATGGAGAATAAAATGTCCTAACCTTTCTGCTACCGTATTTAATAACCTCTTTTCTTCGTGTAAGAAAGGACTCCCATTTATCAACGGAAACTCTTTTGTATAATAAACAATAATTTTACCAACAACTTTATCTTGTACTACAATGTCTGTACTTAATAACCATTGAGTTTCCTCAAATTCACTTGTTTGATAAACTATATCACCATAAATTAATTTTACTTTACAGTGTTCAGTATATTGAAAACCATTTGGCAAAGTATCTATAACTGCATAGAATGCCTGCCGTAATGAAATTTCAGAACGATTTAATGTATCTTCAATTGTATAAAGGCAGTTTAATTCTTTAGTTCTTTCTTGAAGTTGTAGGATTAAATTATCTTGTGTAATCTTATCTTTTTCTATCATAGATATTATATATTCATTTAATTATACTATCTTAAAACCGCTTCAAACTCTAACTCTAAATTTATTCAAAAATGTTCCACATAAAAAATACCAGAAAAATAGTATATTTTGAAAAATTTACAGGCCAAGTAATTTTTTCGATATACTATACCCATCCTCTATCCTTACAAGCTTGTGCAACACGACTAACAGAAATAATATATGCAGCATCTCTCATAAATAGTTTTCTCTTTTTTGCAAGTTCACTTACAGAAAGATAAGCAGAAGTCATTTTTATGTCGAGTTTATTTAGAACTTCATCTTTCTCCCAATAATAATTCATATTAGACTGAACTTGTTCAAAATAACTACATGTTACACCACCCGCATTTGCTAGAAAGTCAGGAATTAGAAAAATTCCTCTTTCTTGAATTACTTTATCTGCTTCTGGGGTTGTTGGTCCATTTGCACCTTCAACTATTATTTTTACACTATTACTTATTCGCGAAACATTATCTCCATTAATTTGATTTTCGAGAGCAGCGGGCAGTAAAATATCAACATCTTGAGAAATCCATTCGTCCCCACTTAATACTTCATATCCAAGATCTCTTGCTTTATTTTTATCTATTCCTCCAAATTTATCTGTAATCGTAAGAAGTTCATTTTTATTTATTCCATCTTTCTTTCTAAAAGTATATGCGCATTGGTCCTGTTCATCCCAACTTGACACTGCTATAACTTTTCCACCCAATTTTTCATAAAGTTCAATTGCATATTGTGCGACATTCCCAAAACCTTGTACAGACATAGTAGTGTTTTCTAACTTAATTCCTATTTCATTTAAGGCTTCTCTTAAAGTAAATATTACACCATAGCCAGTTGCTTCTGTTCTTCCCAAGGAACCTCCCATACCCACTGGTTTACCAGTAATAAATCCTGGGTATTTACCTCCATATATAGTTTCGAATTCATCAAGCATCCAGAGCATATGTTGTGCATTAGTCATTACATCTGGTGCAGGAACATCATTAACCGGACCAACATTTTTAGCCATTTGGCGTACCCAACCTCTACAAATTTGTTCTTGTTCATTCATACTCAAGTGATGTGGATCGCAAATTACCCCCCCTTTACCACCACCTAAAGGAATATTTACAACAGCACATTTCCATGTCATCCACATTGCTAAAGCACGAACAGTATCAATAGTTTCATGTGGATGAAATCTAATCCCCCCTTTACAAGGTCCTCTTGCATCGTTATGTTGTACCCTAAATCCACGGAAAATTTTTGTTGAGCCATCATCCATCTTAACTGGTATGCTAAAGTGATATTCTCTTAATGGATATCTTAAGAGTTGACGAGTAGCTTCATCTAGATTAAGCATATCTGCTACTTTGTCAAATTGTGCCTGAGCCATTTCAAAAGGATTAAATTCTTTGCTTTTCATATTTTCCTCAGAATTTTTTTGTTACTGTTTTTTTGAGTCTAAAACATATTTATTTATTCTCTTTCACGAAAAATAGATAGAGATGTTTACATTGCAAAATTTTTAACTGGCAAACGAAGCAGGTAGGAATTTAATGTTTCTAAATTTATTACAAAAAACTTCCTTAAAAAGTAACTCTATTATACAAACAAAATTAAATGTTGAATAAATTTTATAATACACACATAAGTTTTTCTAAGTACAAAATTTTATAAATTATTTTCTATAAAATTATAGTTAATGTCCTATTATATTTTAACGCTTTGTTTTTTTAAATAATGAGTTCTATCTTGCAAAAAGAAATTATAAATACAGCAATTTGAAAAAGACTTTGACCTTTATATTTGTATTAACTTCAGGTTCGTTAGTTTATACTGTAAGTATATCAAAAAACCCTTTTTCTAAAATTTATGTCTAACTACACAGAATTATTTTTACCATTTTTTAAGAGAATGACAACAAAAAACATAAAAAGTTATGACTAAAAGAAAAATCAAAAAGTTATTTATAAGTATAATTGGTTTTACATTATTATGTATTGGAATAATCACGATAATTTTTCCGGGTCCTGCTTATTTAATAATTCCGGCTGGACTTGGAATTCTTGGAACTGAATATTTGTGGGCTCGTAAATTACATGAAAAAATTAAAAGAGAAATTAATATAATTCTTAATAGGCTATATAACAAATAAAATCATCTTTCATTTTTACTTTCTTCGAAAAACTCATTAATACTAGAAAAAGAACAAATTGAGTTTATTCGAAGTATTACCATTTAAGAAAAGTTTACTTTTTGTGGTTAAATTAAAATTTAGATTTTCTTTAGCAAAAATGAAAACTCGCTACCTTTTCCCAATTGACTTTTTACTTCTACTTTTGAATTATGTGCTTCAATAATATGTTTGACTATTGCAAGTCCCAATCCTGTCCCACCCATTTCTCTAGAACGATTTTTATCAACTCTATAAAATCTTTCAAAAATTCTTTCCAAATCTTTTTCAGGGATTCCTATTCCTGTATCTTTTACAAATATTCTAACATTTTTATCATACTCAATAATTCCTACTTCAACACTTCCCTTTTCTGTATACTTAATAGCATTCGTAATTAAATTATTCATTACTTGTCTTAATCTTTCTTTATCTCCAAAAACTTCTATGTTGCTATCAATAGGTAATAATTTTAATTCAATGTTTTTCTTTTCTGCATAAGGAATGAATTCATTAACAACGCTTTCAAGGAAAGGAGCTATTTTAAAAAATCTTAGACTCATCTTCATTTGTTTAGATTCTATCATTGAGATATCAATCAAATCATTCAACAAATTATTAAGGTTAATTACATGTTGATTAGCTTTTTGTAAAAATGTTCTATTTACTTTTTCGTCTTCTATTGCTCCATTAAGCAAAGTCTCAATATAACCCTGAATTGCAAAAATGGGAGTTCTTAATTCATGAGATACATTTCCTAAAAACTCGGTTCTAATCTGTTCCAACTTTTTCAGGTGAGCTATATCACTAATCATCTTATCATACATTTTTTTGATTTCGCTTTCCAATTCTGATAAGCTATTAGGCAATTTTATTTCATTGGAAGAAGAAAACTTATTCTTTCGAATATATTCAATGATTTCTTTTATTAATTTTATTTCAGCAATTCTTTTTTTATAAAAATATAAGGTGATTAAGGTAATTGACAAGAAAAATACAATTGTAGCAGAAATTATTTGTAAAGCATTAAGTTTTGCAAAAAATAAAGTTAAAAAAGAAATTAGCATAAAAAAGGAGGGAATTAAAATATAATCGAGTTTGTAAAAAATATTCTTATTAAACTTTTTCAATATTTTTAAATCGATATCCCACCCCTTTAATTGTCTCAATTAAATCTGCGTATTTTCCTAATTTTTCTCTAATTTTTCTTATGTGAACATCTATAGTTCTTTCAACTACAATAACATCTTTTCCCCATATATCAGACAAAATTTTTTCTCTATCGAAGACTTTACCAGCATTTGAAGCTAAATAAGCAAGGATTTCGAATTCTTTTCTTGGTAAAATAATTTTTTTATCTTCTATAAAAACTGTATATTCTGATTTATTGATCTTAAGAGGTCCAATTACAATCTCGTCTTTTAAGTCCTTATTATTCTTATTAACTTCTACTTTTCTCAAATTGGATTTTATTCTTGCTATAAGTTTTTTAGGTGAAATTGGCTTTTGTACATAGTCATCTGCTCCAATTTCCAATCCATGGACTTCATCAATTTCTGAAGATTTTGCGGTCAAGAAAATCACAGGGGTATTTTTATGATTTGGATTTTCTCGAATTTTCTTACATGTTTCAAATCCATCCATATAAGGCATCATTATATCAAGTACAATTAAATCAGGATTTTCTGATAATTTTGAAAGTGCTTCTTTGCCATTGTAGGCATATATAACCTCGAATCCTTCTGACTCGAGGTTATATTGTAAAAATTCAATTATATCTTTTTCATCATCAACTAATAAAATTTTTGCCATATTACAATTTTACTTCTTTATTAATTTTAGCAGATCTATAAATTACATCAAGTAATTTCATTCTTGTCAAAGCCTCTTCGCTTGAAGATATTGGCTGAATATTTTCTTTAACTGCACCTATAAAATGTTTTATTTCGTTTTCATAAGATTTTCTAAATAGATTAGTAGTATTTGTTTTTGAAGGAGTAAAATCTATATATGACCCTCCGCTTTTTCTATAAATTCTAAGTGGATTCAAGCAAGCTGTTCCTTTTGTGCCATGTAGTGTCATATTAAAGCTAGGTGTTTCTGAATAAAGCTCCCAGCTTACTTCAAATGATATTATCTTCCCATTACTTAATCTTACAATACCAATAGCAGATTCCTCAATGTCTTTTAAGTTATAATTATACTTTTGTACAGATACACTTTCAACCTTAGAATCATCCAACATCCACAAAGCAAGGTCAAGTAATAAAATTCCTAAGTCTATTATTACACCACCACCTGATAATTTTTTATTAAGGAACCATTTTTGCGCACTGCTTTTTTTCCTTATCCAGCTACATTTTATGTAAAACAAATCTCCAAATTCTCCACTATTCAATAAACTTTTCATTAACATAGCATCTGGTCGAAATCTCAAGTTCATTCCCACCATTACGATTTTTTTCTGTTTAGTAGCAAATGAATGAATTTTCTTAGCTTCTTCATAATTTAATGCTATTGGCTTTTCAATAAGTAAATTAACATTGTTTTTAAGACAGTTTATTGCTATTTCTAAATGCGTCGAAGTAGGCGTGGCTATAATTACTGCATCTAACTTTTCTTTTGATATCATTTCTAAATAATCAGTATATTTTACTGCAGTAGGAAATTTTTCTCCAATAGTTTTTAATCTACTTCTATTAATCTCACATAAAGCAGCAAGTTCTACATTTTCTAATTTTGATAAAATAGGTAAGTGCACAAGCTGTGCTATACTACCAAGGCCAATAATTCCAAGACGAGTTTTTTCCATTAAGCCACAATCCCTTTATTAACAATATTTTTATTTATGAACTTTAATATTTTATAAGCTATGCCTTGTGGGTCAATGCCCAATAAATTATGAAGTTGTTGTTGTGTTCCATGTTCAACAAATTTATCTGGTAAACCTATTCTCAAAATATCATTTTTATAATTATTATCTGAAAAATACTCAACTACTGCTGAACCGAATCCACCTATTAATGTATTCTCTTCTAATGTAACAATTTTTTCAAATCTTTCTGCGATATTTTTTAGCATTTCATTATCAAGTGGCTTTATAAACCTTGCATTTATTATTTCTGGATGGATACCATTATCGAGCAAGATTTGTGTAGCTTTTTTTGCATAATCTACCATAGAACCTAAAGCTAAAATTGCAATATCACTCCCTGCCTGAATAAGTTCACTTTTACCAATAGGTATATATTCAAATTTATCTGAGATTGTAACTCCCAAAGCATTTCCTCTGGGGTATCGAATTGCAATCGGGCCATCTTTATAATTAATAGCAGTAAATAACATATTTCTTAATTCAGCTTCATCCTTAGGGGCCATTATAACCATATTAGGTATCAAACGAAGGTACGACAAATCAAAAGCTCCATGATGAGTTGGTCCATCGGCACCTACAAGACCAGCTCTGTCTAAAGCAAAAACAACATGTAAGTTCTGTAGAGCAACATCGTGAATAATTTGATCGAATGCTCTTTGCAAAAAAGTAGAATAAATTGCAACAACAGGGATAATCCCCTGGGTTGCAAGTCCGGCTGCAAAAGTAACAGCATGTTCTTCAGCAATTCCAACATCGAAGTACCTTTCAGGAAATTCTTTCTGTAAATAATCTAAACCTGTACCATCTGGCATTGCTGCAGTAATACCAACCACGTCTGGATTTTCTTTAGCAATCTCAACCAAAGCTTTTCCAAATATTTCTGTATAAGTTGGCGTAGTTACAGATTTTTTGATTGCTTCGCCAGTAATTTTATCAAAAGGTATAGCTGCATGTAATTTTTGTGTATGTGTTTCGGCAGGTTTATAACCTTTTCCTTTTTCGGTAATAACATGAACAAGTATTGGTCCAGATAAATTTTTCACATGTTCAAAAATCTTTATTAACTGAGCTATGTTATGGCCATTAATTGGTCCAAAATATCTAAATCCTAAAGCTTCAAACAACATACCCGGTGTTACAATAGCCTTAATTCCATGTTCTAACCTTACAGCTGCTTTGCGAATTCTGTCACCAAATTGATCAAGTTTTCCTGTTAAATCCCAAATTGCACCTTTTAATTTATTAAATTCAGGGTGTGAAATAACTTCTGTAAAATAATTAGATAGTTGCCATTTATTTGGAGCAATTGACATTTGATTATCATTAAGCACAACAATTAAATCACTTTTTATCAAGCCAGAGTTATTCATTGCTTCATAAGCCATCCCGCCTGTCATGGCCCCATCACCAATCACAGCTATAACTTTTTGATTTGTTTTTTTTAAGTCACGTGCTACTGCAATTCCTAATGCTGCAGATATAGATGTAGATGCATGTCCTGCACCAAATACATCATATTCACTTTCGCTTCTTTTTAAGAATCCGCTTATTCCATTTAGTTGTCTTATAGTTTTTAATAAATCTCTTCTTCCTGTAATAATTTTATGTGGATAAGCCTGGTGTCCAGTATCCCAAATTAGTTTATCATCGGGTGTGTTAAATACTTTATGCAAAGCTACAGTTAATTCAACTGCTCCAAGTCCTCCACCAAAATGACCACCAATTTCTGAAATTACATCAATCATGTACTGTCTTATTTCGCTACAAAGTACTTTCAACTCCTCAACAGACAAATTTCTAATATCTGCAGGAGAATTAATATTAAATAATAGCTTATAATTTGATATTTCTGTCATAATACATTTCCATTTCTAATATTATCTTTTAATTCCGATTCGAATTGTTTTTTCAGCTCTGTAATTTTTAGTTCAGCTTCTTTTAATGTATTATAGCAAAACTTTGCAAGATTAATACCTTCTTCATATAGCTTAAGGGACTCTTCTAAACTTACTTCTCCTTTTTCAAGAATTTCGGAAATTTCTTGTAATCTTTTTAAGGATTCTTCAAAAGAATTCTCTTTTTTCTTACTCATTTACTTTTATTTCCCCATCATAAAAATGTAGTTGAATTGGATTTTCTAAGCATAACTCCTTTAGTCTATGAACAACTTTACCATTCTGTTTAACTATTGCAAAACCTCTTTTTAATACATTACTTACATCATAAGATTGAATCTTACTACTAAGTAATTCCAATTTATTTTTTTCATGATTGACCTTATTATCAACTAAAGTCTGAAATCTAAATATAAGATTATCTAAATATTGAATTCTATTTTTGATGTTATCATAAGGAATTCTAAAGCCATAGGAAGTTATTAACTGAGTAACCTGGTATTTATAATCTTCAATTATATTGTACATATTTTGTGTGAAATAATATGAAAATTCGTTTATAAAGGCAAAAAGTTCTTCAATGTTTGGTGTTGCAAGTTCCATAGCTGCAGAAGGAGTTGGAGCACGCAAGTCTGCTACAAAATCTGCTATAGTAAAATCAATTTCATGTCCCACAGCACTAATTATTGGAATCTTAGAATCAAATATTGCACGTGCAACAATTTCTTCATTAAAAGGCCACAAATCTTCCAGTGAACCTCCACCACGTCCAACTATAATAACATCAATATCATCGTATTGATTAAGTAATTTTATACTACTAACAATTTCTTCTGCAGCACCTTCTCCTTGAACTCTACACGGAGCTATAACTAACTCACAAAGAGGATACCTTCTTGCAGCAATACTTTTCATATCTTGTAAAGCAGCACCATCAATAGCAGTTACTATTCCAATTTTCTGAGGAAATTTCGGAATCGGTTTTTTATGTTCAGGATCAAATAAACCTTCAGCAGCTAATTTTTGTTTTAGTTTCTCAAATGCTAATTGAAGTTCACCCATTCCAGCTGGTTTCATTGCACGAACATCTATCTGATAATTACCACGAGGAGGATACACCGTAATTTTTCCACTTACGATTACTTTCATTCCATCTTGTGGCGTAAAAAAAACATAGTTATTTAATCCACGCCACATTGTACAATTAATTTGTGCATTTGCATCTTTTAATGTAAAGTACCAATGCCCTGAAACATGTGCCTTAAAATTTGAGATTTCTCCAATTACGTTCACTTCAGAAAAACCATCTTCTAAAACACTTTTTATAAGATTAGTTATTTCGCTTACTGATAATATATTTTCAAACATTTTACTGATGATATTAAATTAAAAATTAATAGAAAAGAAATTCGAATATAACCCTGCAGAAATTTCATGAAAATCTGATTCTCTTAATTTTAGTTGAAAATTATACCTATAACGTACATAAAATGTGAATACATTTTGAATATTAAATAATCCTAATGAAATCTCAGGGCTTATTCCGTTATATCCTTTTAGATCAGTGAAATGATTAACTCCAAAAGATGCGTATTTTATTAAATTTAACTGAATAATTTGCTTATAACCAATTCGTAAAAAATTCTTTTTCTCAGCATTAAATATATGTGAATACTCAAGCCCAATATAGCCAAATGGATAATTATAACTTCTAAGGAAAAATGAGAATAAAGGAATTTCCTTAGATAAACTAAAGTAACTCTTATTATTTTTTAGAACAAAATTAGGCGAAGGTATACCAAATATAACCCCACTTATACAACATATCTGAAGAAGCCCATAATTCTTTTTATAATTATTTACGAGATTTTGTGGTATTTCGAGTTCGTACTCTTGACTTAAATATTCATTATTAAATTTATCTTTAACAATTATTCTATAATTAATTGATTTCTTATTAAAAAGATCACTAATATTTATCTCGGCTTTATGACTCATATCTAATTTTTTTGATACATCATATTCCATTTTATTATCAATTATTAATCTCGAAGTACAACTATCCGATGTAAAGAATGATACCGTAAAAATATAAGGTGGCTCAGGAGAGATAAAAGAATCAATTACATAAATTTCTACTTGCTTCAAATTAGTAGAATCTTGTTGACTAAATAAAGTTGCTGTAAATAAACAAAGCAAAAGTATAATTTTATTCCCCATAATATTTTATTACTTTTATACAAAATTAAGATATTTCTTAAAAACTTTTTGTAATAATTTTATTACATTCTTCACAAAGCTTTTAAGTATATTTGTTTTTAAAATTTAATCTTATTAAAAATTTGACTAACAAATTCAGGAGTAAACTTGAAAATACTAATTACAAATGACGACGGTATCGACTCAAAAGGAATTGCTGTATTAGCAGAAGAAATGAAAAAAGTTGGTGAAGTTACAGTGGTAGCTCCAAGAACAGAGCAAAGTGCAGTTGGCCACGCAATAACAATGAAAATTCCACTACGAGTAACTGAATATTATAAGAATGGAGATTTTTTTGGATATGCTGTTGAAGGAACCCCCGCTGACTGTGTTAAAATTGGGATTCGAAATATTATGAAAACACCACCAGATATTGTGATATCTGGAATTAATCATGGCTCAAATACTGCTATTAATATAATTTATTCTGGTACTGTATCTGCTGCAAGAGAAGCTGCAATTATGGATATTCCTTCTATTGCTGTATCTGTTACAAATCACGAAGCAAAAAATTTTGACTTTGCTGCAAAAATTTCAAGATTGTTAACTATACTTACATTAAAAAATGGATTGCCAAATGGTACATTACTAAATGTTAATGTCCCAGATATACCTGAAGAAAAAATAGCAGGAATACTTTTAACAAAACAAGGTAAATCAAAGTGGGAAGATATTTATGAAGAAAGAATTGATCCTTATGGTAAAAAGTACTACTGGCTAACAGGGACTCTTACTGAAACCGACAACGATTTAGAAACAGATCAGTATGCGATTAAAAACAATTACGTTTCAATATCTCCAATACATTTTGATTTAACAGATTATAATACTTTCAAAACAATGAAAAGTTGGGGTATAGAAAATCTACTTAGTATAACTTAAGGTACAAAATCGATGCCCTTAAAAAGCATTGACATCTCTCTAAATATCAACTTTTTATTTATTTTAATTAGTATCTTACTAATATCATTTTACTCTTATTTAATCTATAAAACTACAATTCCAAAAGTTACACAAATAACAAAGTTTGTTCTAATCTTGCTAAGAAGCTTAGCTTTATTTTTTATAATTATATTAATTTTTGAACCAATAATTAAACTTACTTACAAAAAAATTACAGAACCAAACATTTACTTTTTTATCGACAATTCGAAATCAATAGCAGAAAAAGATAGTTCAAAAAGGTTAAACCAAATTATATCATTAATTAACAAGCTTGAATCGATAAATAAAAATCTGAAAATTTTTACTTTTGGAAGCAAACCTAAACTTATTACAACAGATTCTTTAAACAAAATAAAACTTGACGAACCAATAACTAATTTTGAAAAAGTGATTTCTCACCTCAATAATTCGGATAACATAGCGGCAGCGCTAATCCTTAGCGATGGAATAATTACCGATGGCCCTAACCCAGTTTATAATGCTTCAAAATTTAATTTCCCAATATTTACTGTAGGAATTGGTGACACAACAACATACAAAGATGTTCAAATAAAAGATATAATTTATAATCAAATAACCTATACCAATAAACAAACTGAAATTGAAGCAATTATTTTAAATACCGGATTTTTTAATAAATCTGCTGTTGTTTCTCTTTTTGAAGAAAATAATTTAATACAAACAAAAAATATAATTCTAAGCGAAACTGGCTTAAATAAAATTAAATTTGATTATACGCCTAAGAAAGAAGGAGAAGTAAAATTAAAAATTAGCATTTCACAATTTAAT
>JAOACD010000004.1 GCA_026417975.1 Melioribacter sp. | reverse complement strand
AATCTTTTCTTCTCTTCTTGTAATTCTATTAGCTGCTTTTCTTAATGCAAATGTTTTTGCTCAAGCTCAAACTACAACCTCTACTCAGCAAAAAGAGAAAAAAGTAGAAAAAGTCTCAACTGAAGCTAAAAAAGATACTTCAAAACATTCTAAAACAGAGCATCGCAAATTGCATAAAAAATCTGAAGTTAAACCAAAAGAAGAAAAGAAACAATAATCACCTAATCATGTAAAAAAAAGGAGAGTTTATAACTCTCCTTTTTTATAATTTTATACTATGAGAATTTTAGTTATAGAAGACGAAAAAAAGGTAGCCTCTTTTATTAAAAAAGGTTTAGAGGAAGAATTCTTTACTGTTGATGTTGCTTATAATGGTAAAGAGGGTTTAGAGTTAGCTTCTACAGAAGAATATGATTTAATAATATTAGATATAATGATACCCTACATTGATGGAATCACTTTAACAAAAGAACTTCGTCAAAGAAAGGTCATAACACCAATATTACTTTTGACAGTAAAAGATTCCGTAAACGACAAGGTTGAAGGTTTAGATGCTGGTGCAGATGACTACTTGACTAAACCATTTGCATTTGAAGAACTTACCGCAAGAGTAAGAGCTCTTTTAAGACGAAATGAAATCCTAAAATCAAACATTCTTACTGCTGCAGATCTAAAACTAGATTTAATCTCTCATACAGTTTTTAGAAATAACAAAGAAATTATATTAACACAAAAAGAATTTGCTATCCTTGAATATCTTCTAAGAAATAAAAACAAAATAGTTACTCGTACAAAACTAATTGAACATGTTTATGATTATCACTTTGACCCAAACACTAACGTAATAGATGTATATATAAACAAACTAAGAAACAAAATAGACCAGAACTTCGAAAAAAAACTAATCCACACCATCAGAGGTTCCGGGTATATGATTAAAGACGAGTAATGAGAAACATTATTAAATCTTACATACTTTCTACTCGCTTTAAGATGACAATTTGGTACGCCTTCCTCTTTCTGATCATGGAAGTTGTTCTAGGCATTGTAATATATTATCATCTCTACACAAATTCATTAAAAAAACTAGACTCTTCTCTTTCTGCTCAAGCAAATGCAATAATGCGAATACTAAAATCAAAACACGTAGACATTGAAACTTTTCAACCCGATAGCATTTATGCAAGCGAAGAAGAATTGGTATGGGATATCATTTACGACATAGTTGTATTTAACAACAGAAACACATTCATACAAATTTTATCTGGAAATAAAGTTATTTTTCAATCAGCAAATTTGCAAAAGAATAATTTAGATTTTCCTAAAATAAAATCAACCTTTAAAACTTTTGACATCAAAAATCCCAATATTTCTAACAACGAAATTAGAGTGGTTCAACTTCAAGATAGTAACTACAAAGTAATTGTGGCTTATCCTAAGGAACATATCATCCAAACTATTAATAGCCTAACCGATATATATGTTATTATTGCTCCACTTTTTTTTGTTATATCAATAATTGGTGGTGCACTTATTTCTCAAAGGTCTCTTTCTAGAATTGACAAGATTATTAAAAAGACAGAAGAAATAACTGCACATAACTTAAATGAAATTATTCCTGGCGAAGAACACCACGACGAATTTGGAAGATTAGTAAAAAAAATGAATGAAATGATACAAAGAATTCGTACCTCTGTAGAATATATGAACCAATTTTCTATTTCAGCTGCACACGAGTTGAAAACCCCTCTTACAATACTAAGAGGCGAAATTGAAATAGCATTAAAGTCTGAAAAATCACCTAAAGAATATATAGAAATACTTAAAAGTAATTATGAAGAAACATTAAGATTAATAAAGATTGTTGATAATCTATTTTTTATATCTAAAAGCGAGTTTAATTTAATACAGCTAAATAAAAAAGAAATTGAAGTAAAAAATTTTTTAACAGGGATTGTTAAAAACGCAAGTTTATTAACAAATGAAAAAAAACACGAAATAATACTTAATGTTCAAGAAAATTTCATTGCAAGTTTCGACTCAGATTTAATTAAACAAGCAATAACAAATATTTTAGATAATGCAATTAAGTATGGCTTAGAAGGTTTTCCAATCGTTATTAGTTCATACAAAGATGAAGGTAATAAATTTGTTATAAAAGTAAAAAATTGGTGTGAAGAAATATCAGAAAAAGACTTAGAGAAAATTTTTAATAGATTTTATAGATTAGATTCTTCTCGTTCTAGAAATTCTGGTGGTGTTGGTCTGGGATTATCTGTTGTTAAATCTATTATTAACTTACACGCTGGTGAAATAAGGATTGATAAAAGTAAAAACACAATTGAATTTATTATCGAGCTACCCACAACTTAATTACAAACTCTTTAAAAAATAAAAAGACCATTCTCTCAACTTCTTATTAACCCATAATTTTCTGGAGCGCTTCATTAATTAAAATCCATCTTTAAAAAATATAACAAACCATTACAAATTTTATTAAAAACTAATCAACTACTAAATTTAGTCTTTTATAAAATAAAAACCCCCTTAATCAATTCAATGAAAAAGGGGGTTTATAAACGTATTAAGAAATTTAGAAAATTAATTCAAAATTGTGGAAACCGACACATTTTCCACAACTATTTCTTCAACTTTTACCTTAATAACGCCTCTTTTTACCATTCCCAACGCAATTGCTGTCCCTTTTGATAAGTCTAAATCTCTTCCCTCTATATATGGTCCTCTGTCGTTAATTCTAACAATTGCGCTTTTACCGTTTCTTAAATTTGTTATTCTTAAGTAAGTGCCAAAAGGTAATTCTTTATGTGCAGCTGTTAATGCCATTTGATTATAAAGCTCACCATTAGCTGTCAGTTTCCCATGGAATCCAGGCCCATACCAAGAAGCTTTCATAATCCCAAGTTGATTGAAACTTACCGGAACTATATTAGGGGTGGTGTCTTTGCTCATTTTTATTCTTTCTAATTGAGTTGTCTCTCGGGCAGATGAATCCCCAAAGTTAATTACTCCTACTGTTAATGCAATTATAATAATAGTTGATGCTAATTTTAACTTACTCAATAAATACCTCGCTTTTTGTTTTACATAACTGAACTAAAAAAGGAAAAGAAATAAACTTTATCTCTTCTATATTTTCAGATAAGATTTGAACCCTACAAAGGCTCGGTTAGATTCTATCGGAAAGTTTATTAAAAATTTTTGTGAGCTTTTGAAATTTAATTCTTCTGATAATAAAAATGAACTAAATGTATAATTCAAAGAAAAGTTTTCTTCATATAGAGATGGAATTGAAATCAGTGCTCTATTTATATAATATGCTCCTTTCAAACGCAATATTTTTACTCCTTAAAAAATTAAAAATCCATTTCTTAATTATTCTATAAAGACCTAAATAACAGAGAGTTTCCTACTCATTTCTATCACAAATATATTACTCTTTAACCTTTAAATACAATTTCAAATAATACTAATTATATTCAAAATATTTAGATTTTATAGCTGAATAAATTTGATTTTACTTATTCGTTTCTTTCCTAAGATTTAAAGTAAGCAACGTTTTTCTTAACTTGCTTTTAACTATTTTTAATTGATTATGGAAAAAATTACTGCAATTATTCAGTTTTGTAGCGAAGGCTTTACTAACCTAATTACTACATTAGAAAACTGCGACTATATAAAAGAAATATTTATTATTACTAATAATCAAAATTACTTTGAGCAAAAGAAAAAATACAAGCTATTTTATGGCTCTATTAATAATTCAGTAACATTAAAACAAATTTCTGAAAATATTTCGACAGAGTTTGCTCTATTTCAACTAGAAAATACAATATTGCACCTAAACAAATCATCCATTGAAAAATTTTTAAATGCTGCTGAGCGTTCCTATTCTAAAATAATATACTCTGATTTTTACGAAAAGAAAGAAAGTAACTTAATAAAACACCCACTGATTGATTATCAAATAGGAAGTATAAGAGATGATTTTAATTTTGGTCCTTTAGTTTTAATCCGAACAGAATCACTTAAAAAAGCTACAGAAAAAGAAGAAAATTACAATCATGCAGCTTTTTATGATGTTAGATTAAAAATTAGCCGCCAATCCAAAATTGATTCTGAATGTGAAATTATAGATAGCATTTTTCACATAAAAGAATTTTTGTATACCTCAGAAAGAATTAAATTAGCTTTAGATTATGAAAAACAATTTGAATATGTAGACCCTAAAAATCGCCTAGTTCAGATAGAAATGGAAAAGGCTGCTACGGAACATTTAAAATCTATAAAAGCATATATAAGTCCTCCTTTCAAAGAAATATCTTTTGACAATAACAATTTTGAATATGAAGCTTCAATTATTATTCCTGTTAAAAATAGAGCAAAAACTATAGAAGATGCCATAAACTCTGCACTAAAACAAAAAACAAATTTTAAATTTAATGTAATTGTAGTAGACAACTATTCAAATGATGGTACTACACAAATTATCCAAAAAATTTCAAAAAAAGACAGTAGATTAATTCATGTAATACCTGAAGAAAAAAATTTAGAGATTGGTGGTTGTTGGAATTTAGCTATACATTATCCATTGTGTGGAAAATTTTCTGTTCAATTAGATAGCGACGATTTATATAAAGATGAAATTACTCTTCAAAAAATTATCAATAAATTTAAAGAAGATAAATCAGCAATGGTTATTGGTTCATATTTATTGACAGACTTTAATTTAAATGAAATACCCCCTGGCATTGTAGACCATAGAGAGTGGACAGACGAAAATGGACCAAATAATGCTTTGAGAATTAATGGACTTGGTGCACCACGTGCTTTCTATACTCCGCTCCTAAGAAGAATAAAAATACCAAATGTAAGTTACGGAGAAGATTACTATTTAGGTCTTACTATTTCAAGGGACTACAAAATTTCAAGAATTTACGAACCTATTTACATTTGCAGAAGGTGGGAAGGTAATACAGATTACTCTTTGAGTATTGAAAAGATAAACGAAAATAATTTTTACAAAGATTCTATAAGAACAAAAGAAATTCTTGCGAGAATTAATAAAAACAAAAATTTATGATTATTGAAGAAAAAATTCCTAAAGAAGCGCCTAAAGAATTTTTGACAAATAAAATTTTAGAATTAATTCAACAACAAGAAAACAAGTGGAAACTGTTAAAAGAAAATTATGAAAGTCTTCAAAGTATAAAAACAAAAGAATTCAAATTTAATTTCCCATCTGAACTGAAACACTTTAAGGTTATAGTCCAATATAATCCTAATAGAATTAAATCTACCATAGCAGATGTAAGTGAAAATGCAATTAAAAACAGAAAATGCTTTTTATGTACCGAAAATTTACCTGAAGAACAAGATGGTCTGTTGTACAACAAAAACTTTATCATACTCGTCAATCCCTATCCTATTTTCAGAAATCATTTAACAATCTCGAAAAATAAACACACACCGCAGTCAATAATAGGTCATTTTCAAGAATTTATTAATTTAACAGAAGCATTAAGTCAAAATTTTACACTTATTTACAATGGTCCTAGATGCGGAGCATCTGCGCCTGACCACATGCATTTCCAAGCAGTAAAAAAATTTTCTTTACCGATAGAACAAGACATAGAAATAATAACAAAACAAAAAGAAAACTACTTTTTTGAAAATGATAAAATAAAAATATACTTTGTAGAAAATTACATAAGAAAATTCATTTTGCTTAATTCTAAGAATAAAGGTGAATTGTTGTATGCTTTCAAAGTATTTTTAAATTCTTTCAAAAAAATTTCTGAACCAAAAGAAGAGCCCATGATAAATATAATTTCAACATTTCAAAATGATGAATGGATAATAATAATCTTTCCAAGAATGAAACATAGGCCTAAAGAATTTTATTTTGAAGGGGAAGAACAGCTACTTGTAAGTCCAGCTGCTATTGACTTAGGCGGTGTAATAATAACTGTAAGAGAAGAAGACTTCAACAAAATAAATTCTGAAAACATTATTGATATTTACAACCAAGTTACTCTCACAAAAGAATTTTTTGAATATTTTAAGAAAAAATTCAGTGATGTATATCTCAAAAAATATTCTTAACAAAAAAAGGAGTTTAAATTGAACGATACAGCAACTTTAATTTTATCTTGTAAAGATCAAAAAGGATTGGTAGCAAGAATTTCTCAATTCATATTTCAAAGAGGTGGAAATATTGTTGACCTCGATGAACATGTAGATATTGAAGATAAGATGTTTTTCATAAGAGTGGAATGGGACTTAAGCGAAATGAATATCTCTCCAGAAAAATTTGAAGAAGAATTTGATTCCCTAGCAAAAGAAATAGATGCCAAGTGGGAAATAAAGTACAGCTACAATAAACACAAATTAGCAATATTTGTTTCTAAGTATGACCATTGCTTACAAGAACTACTATGGAGATACAAAAACAAAGAGTTAAATGCTGAGATTCTTCTAATAATTTCAAATCATACTACTTTAGAAGAAATTGCAAAAAGTTACAATATACCTTTTTATTACTTCCCTATCACCAAAGAAAATAAACACGAGCAAGAATTAAAAGAAATTGAATTACTCGAATCTTATAAGATTGACACAATTGTTTTAGCAAGATATATGCAAATTCTCTCTCCAATATTCATTGAAAAATATCCAAACCAAATAATAAACATCCATCATTCATTCTTACCTGCATTCATAGGAGCAAATCCTTATAAAAAAGCTTATGAAAGAGGTGTAAAATTAATTGGCGCAACAAGTCATTATGTTACAGAAGAATTAGATGAAGGACCGATAATTGAGCAGGATGTGATAAGAATTACACACAAAGATTCTCTTAACGATTTAATACGTAAAGGAAAAGATTTAGAAAGGCTTGTTCTAGCACGGGCTGTCAATCTTCATGTTAACAACAGAGTATTAAAGTATGGTAAAAAAACTATAATATTCCAATAACTATTAAATAAGTTAATCCTATAAATTTGATTTCAACTCCTATTCGTTTATAAAAGCCCAAAATGTGACCTTAAAATCATTACTTACAAAAGTGAACTTTTACCTATCTTAATCTTTTTGTCTAAAGTATCCTTTCCATAATTTCATAGCAATTGTAAAAAACTACAATAAAGCATCTCTGTTTTAAGCTGGTAAATTTTTTCATTAATAATTTAATTTCTCATTCATGTTAATCAAATGTCACTATTTCAAAATTCACACTAAGTAATGAATTCCTTACATAAATATTTACCATTATAATTCTAAAGTCTATGAAGTTTATTATAAAAATTTGGAAAAGCTTAGTAAACTTTGTTTTCTTTATATTTTTTGAGCATTAAGTTAACCTGGGCAAAAGTAAACTTTTTGTTTAAATAATATGCACAAAGAGATTTTATTAAACTTGACAAATTATTATTGTTTATTAAAGTTTGTTATGCAAAAAAATCTTATAGACTAAGATGAATATAAAAGAAAAACAAGAAAAGTTAATAAAAGAATTCGAGCAGTATACAGAGTGGGAAGACAAATATAAACATCTAATAGAACTTGGTAGAAAACTAAAGCCATTAGATGAAGTTTATAAAACCGACAGATACAAAATAGACGGATGTCAATCCCAGGTATGGATACACGCTGTGCAAGAAGATGGAAAAATTTTCTTTGAAGCAGATAGCGATGCAGCTATTGTAAAGGGATTAATTGCAATTTTATTAGAAATTTATTCAGGACATACACCTGATGAAATTTTGTCTAATCCTCCAGATTTTCTTTCTAAAATTGGGATTGATAAACATCTTTCCCCAACACGTAAAAACGGCCTTGCTGCGATGATGAAACAAATCCAAATGTATGCTTTAGCATTTAAATCTATTCAAGCAAAAAAAGTTAATCATCAAAGTTAAGGATGTTGATCTATTAATCCAGATTCAGGGCATTGATTACACTCAAACTGAAGCGTTATATGGTGAATTCCAAATTTTTTATATAAAACTTCTTCTATGTTTTTTCTTAAAGAATCACATTGACTGATTTTCATATCACAAACATTAACATGCGCTTCTAGATGAACGTCATTTTCGCCTACCATCCACAAATGAATATGATGAATGTTTTCAACTTCTTCAAATTTCTCCACTTCATATTGAATATCTTGTATTGAAATATTCAAAGGAGCTCCTTCCATTAAAACATGAATAGCTTCTTGCAAAATAATATAACTTTCTCGAATAATATATATACCAATAATAAATGTTAATATTGGATCAATCCAAAATATTTTCCATAAATAAATAACAATACCTCCTGCTATAACAGCAACAGAAGATACTGTATCGCCTAGCAAATGCATATAAGCAGAACGTATATTCAAACTACTTTCAGAATCTCTCTTAAGTAATAACGCAGCAAAAATATTTGCAGCTAATCCTATTAAAGCAACTATACTCATCACTTCAGCATTAATTTCCTCGGGTTTAAAAAATCTCTGAACGGCTTCATAAAATAAGTAAATACATATAATAATTAGAACCGAAGAATTAATAACAGCGGCTAAAATCTCTGCTCGTTTTAATCCAAAGGTATGACGCATTGAATTGCTTTTTAATTTTAGCTTTAATGCTATATAACTAATTATTATGGAAATACTATCTGAGAAATTATGCATTGCATCAGAAATAAGAGAAAGGCTACCAGAAATTACACCCCCAATTATTTCAGCTACTGTAATAACAAGATTAAGTAAAATAGTAAATATCAGTTTTCTCTTAGTTGAATTAAAAAGTTTTCCGTTATTATATGTATGATTATGCATCTATTTTTTATTAACTTTTTATTGTTCAATATAAAATTCTAAACAGTAAAAATGAAAAACAAATTTTACACCGACTTTGATATAGAACGCATCAAAGAAAGTAAACGTTCAATAGATTATCGTACACCTTTTCAAATTGACAGGGATAGAATTATTCATTCTTCTGAATTTCGTAGACTTCAAGGAAAGACACAAGTCTTCTTACCAGGTGAATACGATTTTTATAGAACTCGATTAACTCACTCAATAGAAGTTGCCCAAATTGGTAGGTCAATTTGTAATTATTTACTTTCAACACAAAAAGAATATTTGTCAAAAGATTTTTTTATCGACCCTGACCTTGTAGAAGCAATTTGTCTTGCTCACGACCTTGGTCATCCTCCTTTTGGTCACGCAGGGGAAAGAATATTAAATAACCTTATGAAAAAACATGGAGGATTTGAAGGTAATGCTCAAACTCTTAGGCTTGTTACTGAACTCTTATACAAGGAGCTAGAAGGCTATCGAGGTATGAACCCAACTAGAGCTTTTATTGATGGTATATTAAAATACAAAGTAAATTTTTCAAAGCTAAAAAACCCTGAAAACCATTTCATATACGACGATCAAATTAAGTACATTAATTTTGTCTTTGGTAACAAAAACATTCCTAAAAATCTTCTAACTAAAGACAACCTAAACTATTTTCAAAGTATAGAATGCCAAATAATGGACTGGGCAGATGATACTGCTTATGCCATAAATGACATTGTCGATAGTATATCAGGTGGATTTATAACCATAGAAAAATTATCAAACTGGCAAGAACAAAATAATTTAAATGAACTACAGAAATCAATTGTAGAAGAGTTAATAAGTTGGATTAAAAGCGGAAATATTAAAAGAAAATTAGGAGCAATGATTGGTGAATTTATTCGTTCATGTCAATTAAAAGAAAGAAAAACTTTTATGGACTCTTTAACTAATAGATACAAATTTATACTTGTTATTCAAGAAGATATACTTGAAAGAGCTAAATTATATAAAAAAATTTCTATTGATTTAGTTTTCCATTCACCATCACTTCATCAAATAGAATTTAAAGGGAATAAAATGATTGAAAAGATTTTTGAAATTCTTTATGAAAATTATATATCAAACAAAAATTCATCAAAACTTCTACCAGATTTTAACGATAAATTAATTCGTAAAGCAAAAAACAAAGACTTAAAAGCACGATTAATTTGTGATTATATTTCAGGAGCTACTGATTCTTATGCTATGAGAATTTACAAAAGATTATTTGACCCGGATTATAGTACACTTTCAGATTTAGCATAACATTAAAAAACTTCTGGAAAAGACTCTTTAAAAACTTCATCAAGTGTTCTAACCCCATCGAAAAAAGAAATCAATTTATTTATAACTTCATCAACTATTGCATCTGGGCATGATGCCCCGCTTGTAATTGCTACTCTAACTTTTTCTTTAGGTGGAATATATTGTAAAGCTATTATTTCTTTATGCAAATGAATATCGAAATATAATATTTTTTCTCTCGATATTATTTTCGAAGCATCAGAAATAAAATACGTATTAAATTTCTCATCAAGTAATTCAACTAGGTGGGTTGTATTTGAACTATTATAACCTCCAACTACAATTGCAAAATCTGTATTCTCTTTGGTTAATGCAATGGTAGCAGATTGGTTATCATTTGTTGCATAGCATAAAGTATCTCTTGTATCAGCAAAATGATCTTTGAGATTTTCTTCGCCATATTTCTTTATCATTGTCTCTCTAAGTAAATCCGATATCTCTTCGGTTTCGCTTGCAAGCATTGTGGTCTGATTCACAACTCCAATTCGCTCTAAATCTTTTTCTACATTAAAACCAATAGAATATTTGTTTTCAAATATTGTATAAAATTCATCTTTCTCTTTTATACCAAGAATAATATCAGATAAAATTTTTGCCTCCTTTAAATCTCGAATTATTAAAGAAGGAGAATTTCTAATACTATGAGAAAATGTTGCCCTTGTTTCTTCGTGTTTAGCTTTTCCGTGTATTATTATAGTATAATTTTGTTTTCCTAATTGCTCAGCGCGATTCCATACCTTTTCAACAAATGGACAAGTCGTATTATAACTAATTGTATCAATTCCTTTCTTTTTCAAAATATTTTCGACTTCTATTGTTGTCCCAAAAGCTGGAATAATAACAATATCATCTGAATTAATTTCATCCCAATCAACAAATTGATTACCATAATTATCCATAATAAACCGAACGCCAAGTTTATTAAGGTCTTCATTAACATAAGGATTATGAATTATTTCGCTTAAAAGAAAAATTCTTCTATTCGGATTTTCATAAACTATCTTATATGCAATTTCTATTGCATTTTCCACACCATAACAAAATCCAAAATGTCGGGCTATTAAAAATTCAATAGGCCCAAAATCTAATCTTGTAGGAGAAAAATCTCTTTTATACTTATCTTTAGTTCTTCTAAGTTCTTTAATTTGAGATATAATCTCGCTTCTAAAATATTTTGGTATTTCAAATTTTTTCATGCTTAGAGAAATCAAACACAAAAAAGTAACGTAATAATATTTGTTGTATTATTTTGTAGTATTAAAGTATAAAATTATTAATAACTTTGAAATAGAATTCAATGCAAAAACAAAAAAATTATAGCAGAGGGTTCCATGGAAAAAAATAATCAAAATGTTCTTAAATATGTTTATACATTTGTTTTTAAAGACGGAAAAGAGAAAAAATTTGAAATTTTACTTGATAGGGATACACTTAATTTAATTCCAACAGAAAATTGCACAATAGCTGAATGGGCAAGGAGAGAACAGTTTAAATGTGCAAATGATTTATGCAATTCTATGTTTGAAGATTATTGTCCAATAGCTGTTAATATTGACAACATAATTAAATTCTTTAGTGATATTGATTCTTATGAAACCGTAAAAATTTATGCTGAAGTAGATGAAAGAACTTATTTCAAAGAAACATCTGTTCAAAAAGGTGTAAGCAGTTTAATAGGTATAATTATGCCTACAAGTGGTTGTCCTATACTTGCAAAATTAAAACCTCTAACACGCTTCCATTTACCATTCGCTTCAATTGAAGAGACAGAGTTTAGAGTTATAAGCATGTATTTATTTGTACAATACATGATAATGCAGAGGGGCGGGACACCAGATTGGGAAATGTCTAAGCTAAAAAAGATTTATGAAGATATTTTAAAAATTAATAGAACTCTCTCCGAAAAAGTAGCTACTCTTGAAAACAAAGATGCAAGTATTAATGCCATAGTTGCTCTCGATAATTTTGCTCAGTTTATTTCTAGCAGTCTCGAATACAATGATTTATCTGAATACGAAAACATTTTTAGAGAATGGTTAGAAGATTAATACCAAAAGTGAAATTGCAGAACAAAAGCATTATTGTTGTTATCGGGATTTTCAACATTTATTCTGTACTGAGGACGAAGTTCAACAAAACTAAATGGAAAGAATTCAAATCCTATAATTAAATGAGAATGTTCATCCTTGTTTGCAGTTAAATTCGGATCAAAATTATCATAACGAATTACTGCTTCTAAACCCAGCATTAATTGATACGAAGCTTCGACCATATATGCAGAAGATAAATAATCTTTCGATAAGTAATTTTTTGCAAAGTCATATTCGCCTATAAGAGAAAAATATTTATTTGCAAAACCAAAAAAGCCACCATAAATATATGTATTTAATAATGCACCTGTGTTCCTAGTCTTAATTGATTCAAAAGAAATTCCAGTAAGAATATTAAAGTTTCCAAGTGAAGGTGTAAACTCAAATTTAAATGTAAAGGCTGGATCGGTTGTTAAAAGATTATCAAATTTATTTTTCCCAATACTCGTTGTAATAAAAATAAAATCATTAATATAAACCCCAAGTTCAACTCCTGTATGTATGTAAAATGGATTAAATATTAGCCCTTGAACAGTATTAACCGAGAACAATAAGCCATAATCCCCACCTCTAGTATATGCTGTATGGTCATCTATTTTTATACCAAAGTCAGGAACAAATGAACCTACTTTCAAATAACTATCGTTTGGTAATATTTTTGCAACTGCATAAGCTTCCCATATTGATTGAACAAAATCATATTTTGCAACTGTACTTATTTTATCCGACAAATTAGTATTCAAATAGATCGCGCCAGACATATCATGAAAATCGGCTCTATTTTTTTCTTTTGAATAAAGAAATTGTGTTCTATAATCTAACCCTATAAAAACACTTTCAGAGATTTTATTAGACAATGGAAAATCTTTATCGCGTGGTGAAATCATACTTATTACATTTTTACCATAAAAAAAGCCATCTTCATTTCGCATCATTCCTCCAGTTGGATTAACATGGCAATCTATACATCTATCCCCCTGTTTTAATGAGAAACGTGGTAAAGAATAAATTGTTACTGTAACCGAAATAATAATTGTAATTGAAAGAGAAATAATTTTCATTTAAGAAGTATCATTTTTTTTGTCTGTTCAAAATGTCCAGCTTTTAACTGATAAAAGTAAATTCCCGAAACAACTTCATTATTTTCATCATCCTTTCCATCCCATAGTTTTTCATATCTTCCTGAAGAAAGATTTTCATTCACTAATTCTTTTATTAATTTTCCATTAACATCAAAAATCATTAAAGAAACGTGTTCTTCTCTAGGAATTTCAAAGACTATTCTTGTTTCTGGATTAAAAGGATTAGGATAATTATCAAGTAGTTTATAAGTATATGGATAAAAAGAGCTTTCCACATGTGAGGTTGTAGGCTTACTATTAGGGTCTCCAGGATTAGAAACTAAATTTGGATTTCCAGGATTAGGTTGACCTGGACGCCATGTACCGTTAGGATCTTGTAACTCAACACCATTAGAAAAACCATCACCATCAGAATCAAGAGATGCCAATTGTGAATCCCAAAAATCTTGATTTCCTCCAAAAGTTACCCTCGCTTCCACTGCTCTACCGAATGCATTTCTTGCTCCACCCAATGAACTAACATGACAATTTCCACATGAAAATTTATTACCGTTTGGAATTTTACTTACTCTAAAATCTCTCGATATTAAGGCTGTCACCCCAAAGATTAGCACAATTAAACTTAACGGTAAAAAATTTTTCATTCCCTCACTCCCTACCTTTTTTTGCTTTAACCTACCATTTTAGAAAATAGTTCAAAAACTTAGAAGATAGTAAAACTATTAAGTCTTATATTGCATTTATTCAATTATTCTTATGATATTAGCCATAACTTAATTGCTTTTTATAGAGAAATACAAATGAACAGTATTGAAGTATTTGAACTCACTAAAAAATTTGGTTCTTTTACCGCAGTAGATAATGTTTCTTTTAATGTAAAAGAGGGTGAAATATTTGGTTTTTTAGGCGCAAACGGTGCTGGAAAATCTACTACAATAAGAATGCTATGTGGAATACTTGAACCAACATCGGGAGATGCTTTTGTTGGAGGCTACAGCATTGTTAAAAGTCCGGACAAAGTAAAATTAAATATTGGCTATATGTCTCAAAAATTTTCTCTTTACAACGACTTAACAGTAGAAGAAAATATTGAATTCTTTGGAAGCATTTATGGTCTTTTTGGAAAATCGTTAAAACAAAAAAAAGAGTGGGTTTTAGAAGTTTCATATTTAAGAGGAAAAGAAAAATTATTAACAAGCTCTCTTCCTACCGGAATAAAGCAACGTCTTGCGCTTGGTTTAGCAGTTATTCATAAACCTAAAATAGTATTTCTTGATGAACCAACTAGTGGTGTAGATCCTATTTTCAGGAGAAACTTTTGGGATTTAATTAATGAACTTTCTTCTGAAGGAATAACCGTAATCGTAACAACACATTATCTTGAAGAAGCTGAGTATTGCAATGATATTATCTTAATAGACTCTGGTAAAATTATTGCACAAGGAAATCCAAAACAGCTCAAAACTAATTACATACATCATCCAATTTTTGAAATCCAATGTGAAAATGCTACTGACATTATTGAATGCTTGGAAAAACAAAATTTTGTTGATGAGGTTTCATTATTTGGAAATAATATTCATGTAATAACAAATAGTAATCTTAAAGAGATTAACCAAATTTTAGAATTATTATCAGATAAAAATGTAAAAAGCATTTCTAAAATTACCCCTACTCTCGAAGATGTTTTCATTCATCTTCTGGAAAAGAAAAATGAAAATCAAAAAAATTAGAAATAGTTTGAAAAGAATTAAAGCCATATCAAAGAAGGAAATAAGAGAATTATTACGCGACAAAAGAATGTTAGGTGTAATCTTTCTATTCCCAATATTTTTACTAATAGTATTTGGATATGCAATTAATTTCGATGTAAAAAATGTAAAAATAGCAGTATGCGACTTAGATAAATCCTCTGAAAGCATAAACTTTATAAACTCTCTAATTAGTAGTGAATATTTTGATTTAGTAAACTTTATTCAATACGGTGATGCAGATAAATATCTTGATCAAAATTTAGCACAATGTATAATTGTAATTCCAAAAGATTTTTCTCATAAAATTTATTCAAATGATCTAGTTCAGATTCAATATTTAATAGACGGTGTCCAGGGAAATACTGCAACTTTAATAATGAATTATGTTAATGCAGCTACTTTAAACCTATCAAAACAAGTCACTAATAAATTTCTCTTGAGAATCGGAAGATCATATTTTGTACCCATCCAAATTGAGCCAAGGTTCTGGTTTAATCCAGATTTAAATTCTACAAGATTTTTACTCCCCGGTTTAATTGGAATGATTTTGATTTTGGTTTCTGTAGTAACAATTTCTTTATCAATAGTAAGAGAAAAGGAAATGGGAACTATTGAGCAATTAAATGTTTCTTCACTTTCAGTAAGTGAATTGCTAATTGGTAAAATCATTCCATATATAATCATAGCATTTACAAATGCAGGAATAATTTTAATAACAGGCTATATATTTTTTGACATAACAATTAAAGGAAGTTTTATCTGGCTATTAATATGTACGTTAATATTTCTTTCTGCTTCTTTAGGAATGGGAATTATTGTTTCTGTTATAGCTGATTCTCTTCAAGTAGCATTTCAAATTGGAACACTTATTTCTCTTTTGCCATCATTACTTCTTTCGGGTTTCATATTTCCTATCGAAAGTATGCCAAAAGTAATACAGGTCTTTACTAATATTACTCCCACTAAATTTTATATTAAATGCTTAAGGTCAATTTTGCTAAAAGGTGCAGGTATTGAATTTTATTGGGAGCAACTACTGTATATGATTCTATTTTCGATTTCTACATTATTAATTGCATCAAAACTTTATGCAAAAAAAATGAAATAATTTTATAAACAACAACAAAATTTAGTCTAAAAATACAATTCCTCATCTATTTATTTACACTTTTCTATAATACTTAGTAAGATAAAGAAGTATCTCTTAATATAAGTATAATAATGTATTAATAAGAAAATCAAACAAATTAATCTGTTAAAAATTAACTGCTCACTATAAATTTTTATTGTAAACTAATTCGACTTTTATTTTCCTTAAAATACATTCTTATAATTTTTTTTAATAAGTTAAGTAAAATAATTTCTATCACAATCTATTTTTCAATACACAACATAAACTATAAGTGAGCAAAGTATATTTGCTTTAAAGTCTTTATTGTTTTTTATTCACAATATCTTCTACATCTACATATCAGATATATTTACGCATAATTTCAACATACTCTTCTAATTCCTTATTTCTCTCCCTTCGTTTCCAGAAATACCACTAGAGTTTATGCTTTTATTAAAAAGAAAATCCACATTCACGTTTGCAAAGGGTTAAAACATATATAAAGTATAAAAAGGATTTTAAATTCCGATAATTTTAGAAAATTCACATAATATTAAGTAATATTTGTTTAAACTCTCATTTTTCAATAGAATTTGAACTAATATTTTTTTATTGTTATATTAAATACGGATTATTTAATCTGTTTTATATAGAAAGGAATTTTATATGAAAATAAATAAAAATAATGAAAAGCCAATTCAAAAATATAGGTTTATAATACAATCTACATTTGCTCTGCTCTGCATATGGATAGGAATAGAATTTACAATTTTCGTTAAATCGCTTGAATCAGAAAACGCAAACTTAGTTACTTATAGACCACCAGGGGTAGAAGGATTTTTACCAATTTCATCTTTGATGAGCTTATACTATTTTATTCTTACAGGCGAAATTCACTATGCACATCCTGCAGGCTTTTTTATTTTCTTAGCAATTCTTGTAGTATCATTTGTAGCAGGGAAATCATTTTGTAGTTGGCTCTGTCCAATAGGATTCTTATCTGAAATGATAGGAGATTTTGGAGAGCAGATTTTGAAAAAATTAATAAAAAAAAGAGTAAAAATTCCTAATATAATTGATTATCCACTTCGTTCTCTAAAATATCTCTTACTAGGATTCTTCGTTTATGCAATCTTCTTCGTTATGACTGTTGATGCTTTAAAATCATTCCTTGATAGCCCTTACAATCTTGTAGCAGACATAAAAATGTATTATTTCTTTGCAAGGATTTCTAAGTTTTCTCTAACTGTTATTGCAATACTCTTTGTTTTATCAATTTTTATAAGAAATTTTTGGTGCAGATACTTATGTCCCTATGGAGCATTGCTTGGATTAATCTCTTTTTTAAGTCCACTTAAAATAAAAAGAGACACTAATAAATGTATTAACTGTGGTTTATGCTCAAAAGTATGCCCTTCTTTTATTAAGGTAGATAAAATAGTCACAATACGTTCAGACGAATGTTCAACATGTTTAAACTGTGTTGATGCATGTCCTGTAGCAAACACGTTAGAAGTAAAAACTAAAATAATTGATAAAAAAATACCTAAAAAAATTGTAGCTATAATTATTGTACTTGTTTATATTATTATTACTGGAATAGGAATTTTGACAGGGCATTGGCAAAATACAATTTCAAAAGAAGAATACATTATTCTCCATAAGAACATTGACAAATTTGGTCACCCAACAAGCACAAGAGCAATCGATGAGTTAAACAAATCATCAAATATTGGAGTATTAAATGAAAAATAACAATAGCTTATTTCATAGAATATTTCAGATTTTTATTCCACCAGAAAGCTGGAAATTAACAGTTGTAATTTTATTGGGAATAATAGTTGGACTAATACTGCATGTTTTTTATATATCAAATGCAATATCCTACATTTCAGATGATCCAAAAGTTTGCATTAATTGTCATATTATGAGACCTGAATATGCAACTTGGCAAAGAGGTAGTCATGGTAAAGTTGCAACTTGTAATGATTGCCACGTTCCACAAGAGAATATCATTAAAAAATATTTTTTTAAAGCTAGTGATGGATTAAGACATGCTACAGTTTTTACTTTTAGATTAGAACCTCAGGTAATACAAATTAAAGAAGCTGGGAAAAAAGCAGTTCAGGAAAACTGCATTAGATGTCACACAAATCAAATACATCCTATTAGTTTAAGAGCTATTAATAACAAAAGTGTTGCAGAGCAAACCGAAAAATATTGTTGGGATTGTCATCGTGAAACACCACATGGAAGAGTTCATAGTCTTTCTTCGACTCCCTACGCAAGAGTACCACAAATTGAACCAGTAATGCCAGAGTGGCTTTCAAAGTTTTTAATAAGAGAAAGAACAAAATAAAGGGAATTACTATGAAACCAATTCAAGAAATAATAAAAAACAAACCTTGGCTAGCCTGGATACTTTTCTTTTCAACAGTAATAATTGTTTTTTTAATTGGTTTATTTGCATCATCAATTATAGAAAGAAGAAGTGAAGCATTTACACTACAAATAGTCAAGCCAATTGCAGAATGGGAACCTAGAAATGAAGTATGGGGAGAAAATTATCCACGTGAATATGAAACTTATTTACAAACACTTGATACAAGTTTTGCAAGCAAGTATGCTGGTTCTGTAACCAGGGATTATCTTGAATTATCACCTGAACTTGTTATTATGTGGGCAGGTTATCCTTTTTCAAAAGACTACAAATCTCCACGTGGGCATGCATATGCTGTTAAAGACTTAAGATTAACTTTAAGAACTGGAGGAAATAAAATAAGTCCAATGCCTGCAACTTGCTGGACTTGTAAAAGTACAGATGTTCCAAGAGTAATGGCAAGAGACGGGGTTACTAATTTTTATAAAGGTAGATGGATAGATAAAGGCCACGAATTTGTAAATCCTATTGGATGCCAAGATTGTCATGACCCAAAAACAATGGACTTAAGAATTACTAGACCAGCATTAATAGAAGCATTTCAAAGACAAGGAAAAGACATTAAAAGTTTTACACATAATGAGATGCGTTCTTTAGTTTGTGCTCAATGTCACGTTGAATATTACTTTAAGGGTGAAGGAAAATATTTAACATTTCCATGGGATAAAGGTTTTAGTGCAGAAGATATGGAAAAATATTATGATGAATTAGAATTCTCAGATTGGATACATCCATTAAGTAAAGCTCCTATGTTAAAAGCTCAACATCCAGATTACGAACTTTATATGACTGGTATTCATGCCGATAGAGGAGTATCATGCGCTGATTGCCATATGCCATACAAAACTGAAGGTGGTGTAAAGTTTACAGACCATCATATACAGAGTCCACTAAATAATATTGAAAATTCATGTCAAGTATGTCATCGTGAAAAAACTCAAAAGTTAATTCAAAATGTCTATGAAAGACAAGATAAAATTAATGAACTTAGAAGAATAGCAGAAAAAGCAATTGCAGCTGCACATATAGAGGCAAAAATTGCTTGGGATAATGGCGCAACTGAACCTGAAATGAAAAATGCATTAAAACTCATTAGACATGCTCAATGGAGATGGGATTGGGTTGCCGCTGCAAATGGCATGGGTTTCCATTCACCAGTTGAAGCTTTAAGAGTTCTTGGGACTGCAATTCAAAAAGCAGAGGAAGCACGCAGAGAAATCGCTCTTGTACTTGTCAAACACAATGTAAAATATCCTGTTGCACTACCTGATATATCAACTAAAGAAAAAGCACAAAAATATATTGGACTAAACATGAAAGAACTTGAGGACGACAAAAAAGAATTTCTTAGAACTACTGCAGTAGAATGGGATAAAAAAGCTAAAGAACGCCAAGGAACACTAAAAACTTACTAATAAATTAAAGGAGATAGCTATGAAAAAGTTTTTTCTTATAATTCTTACACTTTCTTTCATAAATATTCATTCTCAAGAAAACCTAAAATTTTCTCTACAAATAAGACCAAGATTAGAAATTGACAACAAAGATTTCAAATCCACAACTAATCCAAATACCTTTACATTATTAAGAACAAGATTAAGTTTAGCCCTAAATCCTATAAAAAATCTAAGCGGATATATTCAAATTCAAGATTCTCGAACATTTGGAGAAGAGCAATCAACATTATCAAATTCAAAGAATCTTGATGTTCACCAAGCGTATTTCGTTATAAAAGACTTATTTGAACTACCAGTTGATATAAAAATCGGAAGAATGGAATTGTCCTATGGTTCCGAAAAATTCATGGGCTCTGTAAATTGGAGTAATGTTGGACGTGCATTCGACGGTGGAGTAGCTACATTTAAGAACAAGCATTTTAAAGCAGATTTATTTGTTATGCGAGAGTTTGAAAAATTTAATCCTGCTGATTCTTTAGATCAAAACATCTATGGTTTATTTTCAGACTTATATTTATTCAGTGCATATAAAATCCAACCTTTTATACTATGGCAAAGAATCAATCCAACATCTTACCTTGATAGGGCAACTTTTGGTTTATATATCAGAGGTGATTTAGGTAGATTTCAACACGAATTTGATTTTGGTTACCAAACTGGTTCGGCTTTTATAGCTAATCGCAAGCAAGATGTAAATGCTTTTACTTTTTCACTTAGCGGTAACTATTCATTCAAATTAAATTGGAAACCTACTATTGGATTACAACTTGATTATGCAAGTGGTGATAATAATCTTTTAGATAACAAGTACAATGCTTATACAAGTTTATATCCTACAGGGCACAAATTTTATGGTTATATGGATTATTTTATCAACCTCCAAAACGATACTTATGGTTTAGGAATTGTTGATATAGTTGCAAAACTTAATTGTAAGCCACTAGACGAATTATTATTGAATTTTAATTATCATCTATTTAACTCAGCAGAAGATTACAAGTTAATAACAAATAAAACAACGAATAGTTTTGGTTCAGAATTTGACCTTGTACTTAATTATAAGTACAATGAATATGTAACTTTTGAAGTTGGAGCATCCATATTTTTACCAGGTGATATTTTCAAGGAAAAAAGAGGAAAAGATAATTCTACTTGGTTTTATTTAATGGGAACAATTAATTTATAAATTTCAAAAAGAGGGACTTAAAAATTTAAGTCCCCTTTTAAATAATACTAATCAAAATTATTGGGATATGAATAACCGCTAATAATCCAAACCTTAAAATAGTTTCTTTTCTTACCTTAGAAGCTAAGGATAGAAAGTAAACTCCCTTCATAATAGTATTACTCATCATTGCAATCATTATTGAAGTAACTATTACTTTAACTTCAAAATTTGGTGTATTAATCAAAGAAAGAATAAAGGGATCAATATCTGTAATACCAACAAGAGATGAAAATGTTAATACACCAGAGCTTCCAAAGTAAAACTTTACCTTATTAATTATAATGGATAATGCTACAAACAAAATTGCAAACACTAATGCTGGCCGTATTTCAAATGGGTTTTGAAGGCTATGTGAATCTTCGTGAATAAAAAGAAATTTATTAGTTCTAACTTTTAAATTATAAAAAGAAAGTAAGAGACCAATTAAAGCAAGTAAAACTAATTGCCACCACATAAAGCCAGCAATTGTAGGATTTATTATAAATATTAGGACTAAGATCCTTAAATACATTATACTTGATGCAATCAAAGAACCTTGAAGAGTATTATAAGAAAGAGCCTCGTTTTTCTGAGCTATTCTTCCGTAGGCAATTGCAACTGCCGTACTAGATACAATTCCTCCGACCAATCCAGATAATCTAAAGCCAAATTTATCTCCCAATCTTTTCGAAAGAAAGTAACCCACAAACCCCAAAGAAGAGACAATAATAACAATCTTCCACACTTTTGAAGGATTAATATGAAACACGGTATATTCTTTATCAGGAAGAACAGGAAGAATAATTAGAGTAACAAGTAAAAATTTGAGAACTGCTAAAAATTCCACTCTATCTAGTTTTTCTACCAATTCTTCAAGACGCGCTTTTTCAGAAAGGAGTATTGTGTTAATAATTCCCAAAGCCATTGAAGCCCAAATATCTACAAGATAAGCTAAAGCTCCAACTATAAAAGTCATAAGAGCTGTTACTTCACTAGTTACACCCATCTTTTCAGTTTGAACCTTAGTAAAGTACGATATTAAAGTCAGTCCTGAAACTGCTATTAATCCAACTGGTAAAATTGCCTGAACACCAATACTATACAACCATGCACAACCAAATCCAAGCATACTAATTATTGGATAAGTTCTAATACCACCAAGAATAATTTTCCTTTGCTTTATCTTACTACTTTCTCTTTCTAATCCAATAAGGAATCCAAGAGCAAGGGCAACAATAAATCTTAGCTGAGCTGTCCATTCAAAATTTATCATACCAATTTTTCTTTTTATACAAATTGACAAAAAATTTTAGAATAATAAAGAATAAAAAGTTACTCGAATTTTTCAGTTCACCATGAGTTATAATGAATTCTTTCGGGATTAAATCTTTCCGGTTTTTCTTTATTTTCTGCGGGATAACCAATAGCTACAAGCGAAACAGGAATAATATTACTTGGAAGACCAAAAAATTTAGAAAGTTTTTCCATTCTCTCTTTTCGAGGGTAAACGCCAAGCCATACTGCTCCTAATCCCAAATCGTGAGCGGCCAACAACAAATTTTGTGTAGCTGCAGCACAATTGATTGCAATGTATCCTTCTAAAGGCTCTAAATTTAAGTCACCACATACCATAATTGCAAGAGGCGCATCATAACACATATCTGCATATGGATGAAGGCGAGGAATTTCGTCGAGTTTTTTTCTGTCATTAATTACAACAAAATGCCATGGTTGAGTATTTCTAGCAGACGGGGCATACATTGCTGCTTCAAGAAGTTTAATAATTAGTTCTTCTGCAATTTCTTTGTTTTCAAATTTCCTTATGCTTCTTCTTGTTAATATTGCTTGCAAAGTTTCCATATTATTCCTCATCTATTACATTTTTGGTTTACTTCCTAACTTTGCAATATTTTAAAGATATAATAATTTTTACATTACAAATTTACACAAGGGAATATTTTTATGGTTATACAAAAAGAATTTTTGCTAAAACCCAAAAGCAGAGGTTTTCATTTGGTTACAGCTGAAATATTAAACAATCTACCGGAATTAAAAGAAATTAAGAATGGAATAGCTCATATCTTTATTAAGCATACATCCGCCTCATTAACAATAAATGAAAATGCAGATCCAACAGTAAGGTCAGATATGGAAACATATTTTAACAAAATTGTTCCTGAAAATGCAACTTATTTTGAACATACACTTGAAGGAACAGATGATATGACTTCTCATATAAAAAATACAATAATTGGGAGTTCAATTATTATACCCATTACAAACGGGAAATTTAATCTTGGAACATGGCAAGGAATTTATCTATGCGAACACAGAAATTACGGAGGTCCAAGAAAAATTGTAGTAACAATTCTTGGACAATAAAAAGTTATTTCAAAATTGCCATCTTCTTGACCAATATAGTATTCCCAAATTGAAGTTTATAAAAATATATTCCACTCGGGTATTTACTACCATCAAATAACACTTCGTAAACTCCTTGAGGTTTAAATTCATTTATCAGTGTTTCAATTTTATTACCCAATATATCATGAACAGTTAGAGTTGTTTTATAATTAATATTAGAGTAAGGAATTTTAAATCTAATTCTCGTTACTGGATTAAACGGATTTGGATAATTATCGTACAATTCAGGTACATAATAGTTTGAACATTCTTTCAAGTCTGTAGTATAATTTTTTGCAATTAATATTTCACCTTTATCAGGTATTACATTAAAAACAACATATTTTTTTGAATCTAATTCAACAATTTTGTAATCAACAAGTTTGCCACTTTGTTTTACACTACACGAGTTCCAACTCTCTGGCAA
Organism: Melioribacter sp.; assembly: GCA_026417975.1. Classification (GTDB taxonomy): domain Bacteria; phylum Bacteroidota; class Ignavibacteria; order Ignavibacteriales; family Melioribacteraceae; genus Rosettibacter. The sequence goes on along the minus strand of JAOACD010000004.1, from coordinate 50,938 downwards.
TATTCTTCGTATTGTTATTGGATGATCATATATTATATTATCAAGTGTGTCCGTAACACTCAGCTTAATACTATCATTCCAGCTAATAATTTCTTTTATATCAACACAGTTTCTCTCTTTAATATACTTAACAGCATTTACAAAAGAAGTCACCCAAAATTTATCTTCGTTTACTTTTAAGTAATCAAGACTTTTTCTTAACGTATCAGATGAAAGGGGAGAATATCCTCCGTCGTTATCGATACCATGTAAAAGATAGACACACCAACCTTTCTTTCTTGCTGTACTTTCAACTCTTGATTTAAAATCGTAAGATGTTTTTACAGAACCTTGTGAACCGCAAATAATCGAACTAATATTATAAAAGTTAGACGGTGTTGAATCTTCTATATAACCCTGACAACCTCTTGCGGCAATATAATATTTTTTTACAATATCGATATTACCTGTATTACAGTAAGGATATGCAAGAGTAATACATTTTTGATTTAGTATCTTAGAATTAATATTTACCTGTGAATTTAAAAGTTCATCATTTTGTCTATCGTTACTCAGACTATTTAATGAAGTGTGAGTCACTGTATGGCTTGCTATTTCATGTCCATTATCAGCTGCTTTCTGTAATCCTCTCCAATCAGGATTCCAGTTAGTAACAGTAAACAGAGTTAATTTAAACCCATATTCATCGAACATAGGAACAACTTTTGCCAATTGATTATAACAATTATCATCGAAGGTATATGTAACAGCTGCAGAACGAAATCCATACCAAGTAGCTATTTCATATGACTTATCAATAATTTGTGCTAAGCAGAGATTATTAATCAATATAAAAAGTAGGATTAATAGTTTGGAAAATTTCATATATCTAACCAAATTTATTTATGTATTGTTTATGTAAATTAGTCAGAATTAAGTTAATCAATTAAGTACAAATAATTAGGCAATTTTATTTTATAACCTGAATTTCCTCCTACTAAGTCGCTCCATTGGTCTCCAATGTTTGCTATAATTTCATAGCCTCTGCTTACCAGTTCTTCTCTTTTCTTAGCTTTAAATTCTGCTGCAGGAATATTACTCTCGAAGGTTGTTCTTGTAATTACTGTATCGAAAATTGTATAACCTTGCTCTATTAAATTTCTAATTGTTGCTTCTCTTACTTCATAATTTCTTCCAGAAATAAAAACAATGTGAATATGCTTAGAAACAAGGTAATCGTAAAAACGCTTTGTATGTTTAATTGCTTTTGCTTTGCCCTCTTTTACCCATTCATTCCACGAATGCGGGATATAGCCAAAACCAATTGATTTAATATATTCATAGTTCGAAAGAGCTGTTTCATCAATATCAAAAACTACCGTAGATTTTGTATTAATTTTTATTCTATCAATATGTTTAATAGCATCATCAATTACTTTTGAACATTCATAATCAAATAAGCCAGATTCATAATAATTTTGGACAGCATTTTTAGCAGCATCTAAGTTTATTAATTTTATTGATGTTTCTGATGAACTGCAAGAAGTTATAAAAATTATAAGGGGTACAAAGCAATAACCTACAAAAGATTTCATAGAAGTAACAAGATTATTAAAGAATATATTTACTCAAATCGCGGTTTTTAACAATTTTATCTAACTTTTTATTAACCATTTCTCCAGTTATCACAATTTTTGTTTCTGGCATTCTATCTGGAACGTCAAATAAAATATCCTCAAGCAGTGTAGTTAATATGGTATGAAGTCTTCTTGCACCAATATTTTCTACTTGTTCATTTACTAGTGCAGCTGTTCTGGCTATTTCTCTAATTGCATCATCTGTAAATTCTATTTGAACACCTTCTGTTTGTAACAATGCAGCATACTGTTTAAGTAAAGCATTTTCTGGTAGAGTAAGAATTTTAATAAAATCCTCTTCTGTTAAACTTTTTAATTCAACACGAATAGGGAATCGACCTTGAAGCTCTGGAATTAAGTCCGAGGGTTTTGAAACATGAAAAGCACCCGATGCAATAAAAAGTATATGTTCAGTTTTGACTGGACCATATTTTGTATTTACAGTAGAACCTTCTACAATAGGAAGCAAATCTCTTTGGACACCTTCGCGTGAGACATCGGGTCCATGTGTACTTTTACTACCAGCTATCTTATCAATTTCATCAATAAAAACAATTCCAGATTCTTGAACTCTCTGGATAGCTTCTCTTTGTACAGCTTCCATGTCAATCAATTTTTCAGCTTCTTCTTGAATTAAGATTTGTTTTGCTTCTTTGATAGTTGTTTTTCTTTTTTTCTTTTTCTTAGGTATCATACTGCTAAGCATATCTTGCAAATTCATTGTCAAATCATCCATTCCCATTGGTCCTAACACTTGCATTCCAAAAGCTGGTGTTGAAACATCAAATTCAATCATTTTATCATCAAGTTCCCCTCTACGAAGTTTTTCTCTAAAAATCTCTCTCGTTTTCTCGTTGCTAACTTCTTCACTTTCGCCATTTTCATCTGGGATTTTAGCTGATTTTTTTATTGGTGGTATTAAATAATCCAAAATTTTATCTTCTGCAAGTCTTTCAGCTTTTTCCCTAACTTCAAGAGTTTTTTCTGAGCGAACCATATTAACTGCAATTTCTGTTAAATCTCTTATCATCGATTCTACATCTCTTCCAACATATCCAACTTCTGTATACTTAGAAGCTTCTACTTTTATAAAAGGAGCACCTGCTAATTTTGCAAGTCTTCTTGCTATCTCTGTCTTACCAACTCCCGTAGGTCCTATCAAAATTATGTTGTTAGGCATTATTTCTTCTTTAATATTTTCTTCGACTTTTTGGCGGCGCCATCTATTCCTTAATGCAATTGCAACTGCTCGTTTTGCTTCGTCTTGTCCTATTATGTATTTATCAAGTTCCTTTACTATTTGAGATGGTGTCAGTTGTTTCATCAAATTATCGTTCATAATAGTCTCCAATTCTTTTATTCTATTTCTTCAATTGTAATTTTATCATTTGTGTAAATACAAATTTCTGCTGCAGTTTTTAGTGACTCTTCTACAATTTCTCTAGCAGATAAGTTGCTATATTTTTTAAGCATTTTTGCAGCTGCAAGAGCATACATTCCACCACTACCAATTGCTACTATGTTATCTTCTGGTTCTATAACATCACCACTTCCAGAAACTACAAAGGCTTTATCCTGAGATAGAATAGCTAACATTGCTTCTAGTCTTCTTAAATATTTATCGGTTCTCCAATCTTTAGCAAGCTCTACAACAGCACGATAAACATTTCCACTATATGCTTCCAATTTTTCTTCGAATCTTTGTAGCAAAGTGAAAGCATCTGCTGTTGAACCGGCAAAACCACATAAGACTTTACCATTTAATAGCTTTCTAATTTTTACTGAGTTATGTTTCATAATAGTATTTCCAAGAGTAACTTGACCATCACCACCCATTGCAGCTTTACCATCTTTTATAACTCCTATTATGGTAGTTGAACGCACTTTCATTTTTAGCTCCTAATTTTGAATAATATTGGAATTAATCTTGGCACTCGTTTTTGATATTCACGATATAATGTTCCATATTTTTCAACAAGTTTATTCTCTTCTAAAATTGAACCTATGTAAAAATAAATTACCATACAAATGTAAGTTATTAGATAAAATAAGTTCATTGTTGGCCTTAGTCCTAAAAATAAAATTAAGAAAAAATATATAGGATGACGAACAATTTTATATGCCCCTTCTATTCTAAAAAATTTCTTTTCATCTAAATCTTCGATTTTATATTCTCCAATTAAATATCTCTTAATCTGTTCAATACCTAAAAACTCTTTTATGTTAATCCCTTTTAATGACCATATTAAACCCAAAAAAGAAAGAAACTGTGCTACAAATGTAAGAATATCATAAGGATAATGTAAGTCATAAATTACAATATCAGGTTTTGGAGATAAAAAATAAAAAACACTAAATGAAATCAAGGATGTTACATTATAGAATAATCGGTAGAATGCTATCTTAGTACCTATGGTTTTAGCCAGTTCTTTTTTAATTTTATTTGAAGCAAGTAATGAATGGAGAAAAGAAAAGATGGAAAATAAAAGAACAATTAAAAAAATATCCAATATCATAATTTCTTTCTTAATCGAGCAATTGGAATTTTTAGTTGCTCGCGATATTTTGCAACTGTTCTTCTAGCTATGTGAATACCTCTCTCTTTCAGTATACTTGCTATTTTATCATCACTATAAGGATTATCTTTAGGTTCGTTTTCACAAATTTCTTTTATTAGTTCTTTAATATGTTTATTGGAAACTTCATCTCCGCTATCAGTCGATAAACCTTCGCTAAAAAAATATTTTAATTCATGAATACCTTGTGGACTTTGAACATATTTTCCATTTACAACTCTACTTATTGTAGAGATATCCATTCCTACTTCATCAGCAATATCCTTATAAATCATTGGTTTTAAGTAACGAGGTCCTTTTTCAAAAAATTCATATTGTTTTTCAAGAATTGAGCGCATAATCTTAAGCAATGTTTGTCTTCTTTGTTGTAATGATGCAATAAACCACTTAGCCGATTCAAACTTTTCTCGAAGAAATTTATGAGTTTCTTTTTCACGCTCTGATATTTTTCTTTTTCTTTTGTTTGACTCAAGCATCTCGAGGTATGTTTTACTAATTGTAACGGAGGGTAGACTTTTATCGTTGAGCGTAACAATATAATTGTCATCTACTTTTTCAATTATAAAATCAGGGGTTATTTGATTTACTTCTTCTGCGTCAATATTTCCTTCACCAGGTTTTGGATTTAGTTTCTGAATTATGCTTATAGCAGTTTTAAGAGTTTCCTTTGAAAGATTTAAGTTTTTCTGAATATTTTCATAGCGCTTATTTACAAAATCGTCAAAATGGTCTTCAAGGATTTTTTCTGCAATATACGAATAATAAGGGTCGAATGAAGAGTTTCTTATTTGAACAAGCAAACATTCTTGTAGATTACGTGCTCCAAGTCCAGGAGGATCAAATGTTTGAATAAGTTTCAAAACTTTTTCAGCTTTTTTTACATCAACATCAATTTGTTCAAATAGCTTTAGATCATTTACGAATTTTTCTAAATCTTCCTTGAAATAACCATCTTTGTCAAGAGCTCCAATAATATTTTCACCAAGAATCATTTCTTCTTCTGTAAGATCACACATGTGAAGCTGTTCAATTAAGCTATCCCTCAAACTTCTTCTTTGTGGTGCTACAGGATAAACTTTTTCTTCATCATTACTTCTATTCAATCTATCAAATTCATATTCATACTCCGCATCGTTCATAAAATCTTCTAAATCAAACTCATCTTCTTTGTTATTATAAGTTTCTTCTTCATTATCTTCTTCTACATCAACTTCATCTTGCAACTCGTTATCTTCTTCGAGTTGATCCAATGAAATATCTTCTTCTAAGGTCTCTTCTAGAATTGGATTCAACTCGAGCTCAGTCTTAATTCTTTGTTCTAATGCAAGTGTATTTAACTGAAGTAATTTCTGATATTGAATTTGTTGAGGCGATAATTTCTGTTGTAAAGCAATTTTTTGTTGTAGTGATAGCATAGCTTACCCAACTACTTTTTTAATTCTTAAAAACCAATCTTTACCAAATGCCCGCTCGAGTGCACTGCGACAAAAGTCTAATATTTTCTTATTCCCATTTTGAAGGGCTGGCAGGCATTCGCTATATTTTTCAAACCTTAAAACATAGCCTCCAAAATTAGAGACTCTTATAGGAAACAAATGACAAGAGATTGGCTTTATAAAATCTATTTTACCATCTCGGTAAGCTTTTTCTATACCACATTTTGCTATATCTCCGTCATAAGACACAAAAACACATGCTTTGTTATTTAAGCTTCTTGTCATAAATTCTCCATGCGCCTCAAACCAAAAACCTTTTTTTTCAATTTCATTTATGTGTTCTTTGGGCAAATATTCTTTTATAATAGGCAGAAATTTATTTATTATATCAATTTCTTCTTCCTTTAATGGTGCACCAAACTTACTTTCCATTGTACAACAAGCACCTTTGCATTTTGCTAAATCACACTCAAAATTTGTTTCCCAAACTTCCGAATTAACCATTACATCTTCTATTTCGACAAAATCAATGTTCATAAAAATGGAATAATTTTATTTAACAAAATTTTTGTTATCTCTAAATAATATAGAAAAAAACGAGTTCTCAAAGCAAATTTTTAGTGATAACAAAAAATAATAAATTGAACTAGCAAAAAAAATTTATTATGGAATTCACTAATAAAAATATATTAATCACAGGTGCATCTTCTGGTATAGGAAGAGCTTTAGCAGAAAATTTATCGAAAGAAAACTGTAATTTACTCTTATGTTCAAGAAGAATTGAATTGTTAAAAGAACTTAAAAGCAATTCAACAGCAAAAATCTATCTTTACAAATGTAACGTACGAAATAAAGAAGAAGTATCTAATGTATACAAATCGATTAAAAATGATGTGGGAGAAATTGATTTAGCTATATTAAATGCAGGAGTTGGTCATAGAATTAAGATTGAAAATTTTAATTCTAATTATGCAGAAGAAACATTTGGTGTAAATGTTTTAGGCCTTATTTACTTTGTGGAATGTTTACTTCCAGATTTTATCAGAAGGAAAAGTGGTATTATTGCTGGTGTTTCAAGTCTTGCCGATAATCGTGGTTACTCTGGAAGTGGATTTTATTGTGCAAGCAAAGCTGCAGCTACAATTTTTCTAGAAGGCCTAAGAACAGAATTAAAACCATATGGAATAACTGTTATTACCATAAAACCTGGATTTGTAAAGACTCCTATGACAGATAAAAACGAATTTAAAATGCCTTTTTTAATGTCTGCTCAAAAAGCAGCTCAAATCATTCTCAATGGCATAAAAAAAGAAAAAAGAATAATTCAATTTCCTTTTCCAACAGTAATTTCCTCGCGTATAATAGGTTGCTTACCAACTGCATTATATGATTTTTTAATTTCTTATTTTAATAAAAAACAATCTTGAAATTTTACTAATGAAAAAAATTTCAAACTTGCTACTACTTATTTTAATTTTAATCTTTAATCTCTCGTGTGAATCCGATTACCCAATTGAACCAGAATTATCATTACGCGGCAATCTTATAAGTATTAACTCAATTAATAGCGAAAAAGCAAGTCATTTAAAATCTCTACTTAATAATTTCAACATCGATGCAGAGTTATTTAATAAATTTTTATTTGACGTTGATGTATACAAAATTACATATACAACTAAAAATTACGATGGAAGATTAATAGAAGCTACAGGAGCACTTTTTGTACCTAAGAAAATTAATAACTTGCCATTACTTAGTATTCAACATGGAACTCAAACAAAAAAGAATAATGTTGCTTCACAAAATCCTTATTATGCTATCGAAGGATTTATTGGAGCACTCTTAGGTTATTATACTTTAGTTCCAGATTATATTGGACTAGGAGATTCAAAAGAAATACATCCTTATCATCATGCAAACTCTTCTGCAAATGCAGTAATAGATCTTATTAGGGCTGCTAGAAAAGCTGCAGAGAATTTAACTGTAAAGTTAAATGGTGAAGTTTTTCTTATAGGATATTCAGAAGGAGGTTTTGTAACTCTTGCAGCTCAAAGGGAAATAGAAAAAAATAATATTAAAGAAATTACAATTACAGCATCTGCTCCAATGGCAGGTGCTTACGACTTGTATTTAACTGCACAAATAATCTTGAAAAACAAATTTTATAACCAACCTTCGTTCCTAGCATATTTAATCTATGCATACAACAAAATTTATGGCTGGAATAAAATCAATGAAATATTTAACTCGCCATATGCAGAAAAAATTTCATATTTATTTGAAGGAACAAAGACTTCTTCAGAAATAAATTTAGAGCTAACTAATGACTTGACAAAATTATTCAAAGATGAATTTTTAACTAAATTCCAAAATGGAAGCGAAAAAGAATTCACTAATGCGTTAAAAGAAAACAGTTTAATAAATTTTGTTCCAATTTCACCAACAAAATTGTATCATGGTGATGCCGACGAATATGTGCCTTATGAAAATTCACTAAAAGCAAAAGACTATTTTAATTCACGTGGTGCTAATGTCCAATTAGTAACTATTAAAAATGGCACGCATCTCTCCGCTGCTCTTCCATGTATAATAGATGCTATTTTGTGGTTCGAAAAAATGAGAATAAGAAATAAGATTGCAGCTAAAACACAATAAAGTGAAATTACAAGCTTTACTAAATAAATAGGGACTTTCACCATGAAAAAAATTTACTTGTTAGTATTTGCTGTATATTTTGCTGCAATACTTTCTGCACAAGAAACCGAAAAAATCAAATTGCCTACACCTCAAACAGAAATTGGAAAACCCCTAATGCAAGCACTAAAACTTCGAGCATCTGTTAGAGCATTTGATACTAAAGAATTGTCACTTCAAGAGCTATCAAATTTGTTATGGGCTGCTTATGGAATTAATCGCCCCGAAAGTGGTAAAAGAACAGCTCCTTCTGCAATGAATTGGCAAGAATATGATATTTATGTAGTATTAGATAATGGTGCTTATCTGTATAACGCTAAAGAGAACGAGTTAATATTAATCACAAAAGGAGATATAAGAGAATATTGCGGAGTTCAAGATTTTGTTAAAACTGCTCCTGTAAACTTAGTTTATGTTGCAGATTTATCTCGTGTATCAAGAGTAAATGAAGAAGATAAAATAATCTTTGTAGCTGCAGATTGTGGCTTTATTGCACAAAATGTTTATCTATACTGTGCTTCTGAAGGACTTGCTTGTGTTGTAAGAGGTTTAGTAAACAAAGAAAAATTACCACAAGCATTAAAACTAAACCAAAATCAAAAAATAATATTATCACAAACAGTAGGCTATCCTAAAAAATAGTATTATTCATTTGTTAAACAAATATTAACTTTGTAATTGTTAGTTATATTTATTTAAGGAATGTTGTATATGGGAAAATTTAAATATGTAATTAAAAGAAGTGGGGCTATAGTTCCTTTTAATCCAGAAAGAATTGTAAATGCAATATATCGTGCCGCTGTTGCTGTAGGTGGACGTGATAGACAACGAGCCGAAGAATTAGCAAAACAAGTAATTGCTTTAATGGAAGAAAAATACGAAGAGGGTTACAAACCTCATATTGAAGAAATCCAAGATATGGTAGAAAAAGTATTAATAGAAAATGGTCATGCTAAAGTAGCAAAAGAATATATATTATATAGAGAAGAAGCTGCCCGAAGAAGAAGAGCAAACGCAAAACACCAATCAAAACCCTCCGAACTAATTCCTTGGGCAAAAGTATGGAGCTCGCTTGATTGGGCTGTTTCTCATAATCTTCATACCGTAGAAGCCATTAATGAAAGAATTAGAAAAGGAGAATTTCCACATATTGTTCATGAATCTGAATCTGCTTACGAAACACAACTCGACACTGCTGCAGAACTCATCAAAGAAAGAAGCAAAGACTTAAAAATGGTTTTTATTAGCGGTCCTTCTTCTTCGGGGAAAACAACTACCACATTAAAACTCGAACAAAGATTAAATAAAATGGGAATGAAATTTGTACCACTTATAGTTGATAATTACTTTTTCGACTTAGAGCTTCATCCAAAAGATGAATTTGGTGACTATGATTTCGAAACTCCTCAAGCATTAGATTTAGAAATGATAAATGACCATCTAAAAAAATTAGCTAATGGCCAAGAAGTTAAAATACCTTATTATGACTTTAAAAAAGGAAAGAGATATTTAGACCAAACCCCGTTGAAATTAGAAAAAGACGAAATTCTTCTTATCGATAGCCTTCATGGCTTATATCCTGAATTTAGTAAAGATATTCCTATTGAACAGAAATTTAAATTGTATTTAGAACCACTATTACAAATGAAAATGCCAGATGGCAAATATATAAGATGGACAGATATTAGAATGATTCGTCGCATGCTTCGAGATTCTGTTCATCGTGCTTACAATCCAGAACAAACTTTATTGCACTGGCATTATGTTCGTTCTTCTGAAAAAAGAAATATTCTACCTTATTGCAATACAGCAGACTATATAATTAACACAGCAATGCCTTACGAAATTCCATTATATCGCCCAAAGCTGCTTGATAATTTTAGAGAATGGGAAAAAAAATACGAAGGCGATCCTTTAAGAGAAGACGCATATGAGAGAGCTTCTCGTGTTAGAAAAATGCTCGAAGCTATTGAACCAGTAGAGGACGATTCACCAATCCCAGGTGACTCTGTTCTACGTGAATTTATTGGTGGAAGTATACTTAATTATCATTAAAAAAAACCGCTAGATATAGTGTAAGAGTTGTAAGTGTCAAAGCAATATTACTTACTCAATCCTCTTTAGCACCAATATATTTAGCACCAATTTTTTTCAACAAACTCTCTAAGCTATAAACATTTTTCAAGAACAACAATTATATATCAACGAACATTCTCATTGCAAGTGTAATTTGAGTAATCGAAATAATATTAAGCGTTATATTAACAAGAAACATTACATCAAATGTAGCAATTATAGAGATCGGGATAGAAATTCCCATAATAACACTGCCCCGAAGGATTCTTATTCTTTGGAAAAAATAGATTACTAAAAATGTCAATACAAAAGCAATTTGCAGAATCACTTAAATTTGTAATCGACCTTAAAATAAAATCTGATTGCTTCCATTAAACAGCATTTTTTGTCCGTTGTGGAAGTATTGATATTTTGGAATTACTTCTTTAACTCTTTCAACTTGTAAGCACAGATTAGCATCAGATTGTTTCATTATCATCATAATTACTCCCTTACCAAAATTTGCATTAACTTTTTATAAAATTATAAGTGCATTCTAAATTAACTCTAAAGATTTAAATTCACCAAATACTTATAAATTACATTTTTATTTGTAGTCTCAATTGTTCCAAAAGACAATGTTCATTTCCATATTGAACTGGCTGAGAAAAATTATTTGGAGAAATTCACAAAAAGCTGAAAAAAAAAGGATTTATATTCACATTAATTTTTTGTAAACTCCCATTGTTTGAACTTATATAAGTTCTTATAAGTTGATGTTCAATTTTGTAGTGATAAATTTAAAAGCTTATAACCTTCTACTTTATATTCCTAATTTAACCTTTATATCCTTAGGAATTGCATCTTTATGTACCATAATAGCAATTGCTTTTAACTTTACATAAGATTCAGAAATGTACCAATAACCATTATACTTTTTATTTTTCGTCCCCCACGAATTTTTTGTGTAATAATATTTCGTCCCGTTTTGATCTTTAGCAAGCCCTACTATATGCATTAAATGATCATCTGTAGTAGTTTGATTATCAAAAGTTTCCTGTCGCATATCTTGATTTATAAATTTTTCTCTAACTAGTTTAATATCATTTTCTTTATCTGGCTCGTTAGTCTCTTCAAGAGTGTCAATAGGAACAATAGCAATACATTTTTTCTTATCAAATGATTTTTCACTAATATCTCCATCCCATAGAACAGAATATCCATTTTCAAGTGCATAATCAATAATTCTCATTAATTCATCAATCGGTACATTATAATACAAATCCTTACTCCAATTATCAGGTATTTCTAAGTCAATTTTGCTATAAAAAGGATGATGAGTAAAAGAAGTCAATTCAATATAATCATCTGGTTTAAAACTCAAAGAATCAACAAAACTTTTAGGAGTATACAATTTACCTTTATAATAAAATTCTTTTGGCGGAACCCCAAGATAAATATCAAGTGTAGATTCTATAACTTTTTGCCAAACTGGGGTTATTCTACCACCTTTCTTTCTTACAACTGTTTCTACTATAGCTTTTAATACTGCATCCATTTCACCATGATTATGTTCATTTTCATTAATAACTATCCCTTTATAAACTTCTTCCGGTACTAATCCATATTCTTTTATAACATTCATCACATCATGAGCTTGACCACCTGGGCCAAAATTTGTTAATCCATTATACCTAACGAAATTTAATGCTTTCTTGGGATATGTAAATCTAACATTCCACATTGGTGATAAAATATGTTCTCCCTTACCCATTCTAATTAGTTCAGTTTCTATAAAAGAAGTAGTTGCAAACGACCAACAAGTGTTAGTTTTAGCTTGATCTTTTACAGGCGTAGTTTTTACTTGATAGATCATTGTGAATTCATATTGTTCCTTTTTCTCTTTCTTTTTCTTATCCTGCGCATTAAACACACTTGAAATAATTAGAAATATTAAAAATACTTTTTGAAATCTTAAAATGAGTCTCATAAAATTCTCCATCATTATTATTTTTTTCTTTCATTGTTAAATTAAAATTAATGATTGATTTTAAAATTATCTAAACATAATTTCACTTTACAAGAAATTAATTTAGGTTATACAATGCGAATTTTCATTCGTATTGGGGCAATTTTTTTGTTTTTATGTTCTTTAATAGTTGCACAAACATCTAAATTTGGAATTGCTATACATGGAGGTGCTGGTTTAATTAAAAATCTAGCCAACGATAAAGAAAAAGAATATATCTCAAAATTAGAAGAAGCATTAATAACCGGATATAAAATTTTAGAAAATAACGGTTCAGCTGTTGATGCTATAACATCAGCAATTGCTATCTTGGAAGATTCCCCTCTTTTTAATGCTGGAAAAGGAGCTGTATTAAATGAAAATGGGATTGCAGAACTTGATGCCTCTATAATGGATGGAAAAACCTTAAAAGCAGGAGCTGTTGCTGGAGTTCATCATGTTAAAAATCCTATTAAATTAGCAAAACTAATTATGGAAAAATCTCCCCACGTAATGATGATTGGAAGCGGTGCAGAAGAGTTTGGCAAAATGTTTAATATCGAATTAGTAGATTCAACTTATTTTATAACTAAAGAAAGATGGGAGCAATATTTAAAAATGAAAGATACCCTAGAAAAGCATGGAACTGTTGGGGCAGTTGCTCTCGACAAAAACGGAAACTTAGCAGCTGGTACTTCTACAGGTGGAATGATGATGAAAAAATTTGGTAGAGTAGGTGATTCTCCAATAATAGGAGCAGGAACTTACGCAAACAATAATACTTGTGCTGTTTCCTGTACAGGTCACGGAGAATATTTTATTAGATTAGGAGTTGCTAAAGACATATCTTCTTTAATTGAATATAAAAACATGTCCCTTAATGATGCTGCTAATGAAATTATAAATAAACTATCTCAACTAGGTGGAACAGGTGGTGTAATTGCCATTGATAAATATGGAAATATTGCAATGCCCTTTAATACCGAAGGAATGTTTAGAGGTTATTATTTAAGCGATGGAAAAATCAATATAAAAATTTACAAATAATAAAACTTGTCCTTTAAGGTGCTATAATAATATAACAAAAAAGTGGGGGAAAGGATGGAGCCTGTTTACCCAATCAATTTTTGGGCAATATTTGTGTGTGGTTTAATAGCTGCTGTACTCGATTTCCTATACTATAGTCCAATGCTGCTGGGTAAAATCTGGATTGCATCTATAGAAAAATCTGAAGAAGAAATAAAAAAAGATTTTGGGAATTTAAGAATATGTATAAAATGTTTCTTTGCTCAACTAATTATGGCTTACGTCTTAGCAAAATTTATGAGTTATTTAGGAGTTGCAACACCTCAAGAAGGTATAAGAGTTGCCTTTATGGTATGGATAGGGTTTATAGCTACTAGTTTAACCATAACTTATATAAATGAAAATAAAAAGTTCACACAATTTTTAATCGATGGCGGGTTTCATTTTATTGTATTATTAATTTTCGGAATAATATTAGGTGCATGGCATTAACAAAAAAATAAATTTAATTGTTTTCGATCTCGATGGAACTTTGATAAGTTCACACAAAACAATTTATAAAGCAACCGTTCATACATTAAGTTTATTGAACATAGAAAATAAATTAATAGAAGAAAAATTTTATAAAAGAATTGGTTTACACTTCGAAGATATCTTTAACGAATTTGATATGAATGTACCAGATTTTGAAAAATTTATTCAAACATATAAATCTGTTTATTTCAATTATATTGATTCATCAAAAGTGTATGACGGGGTAGAAGATTTAATTGATAAATTAAATGAACTTAAAATTAAAGTTGCTTTACTTACTACAAAATCACAAGAACAAGCAGAGCTTATCCTAGACCACTTTAATCTACTAAATAAGTTTAACTACATTATGGGCAGAAGACCTGGTATTCCTCACAAACCTTCGCCCGAACCCTTATTGCTAATTTGCAAAGAACTAAATATAAAACCAGAAAGTACTATGATAGTCGGCGATTCGGAACTTGATGTAATGTGTGGAAAAAATGCAAATTCTCTTACTTGCGCAGTAACTTATGGTTACAGAAATAAAGAAGAGCTACAAAAAGTTAACCCAGACTTTTTGATTGATACAATTTACGATTTAGTTAAAATTGTGGACGGTAAATTGTGAGAAAATTTTAAAGGAGGGAAGTTATGGAAAAAGGAAAAGTTTCTGTTAGCATTATTAATGGTATTGCTACTATAAGTTTCTTTCATCCAAAAAGCAATATTTTACCTTCTTCATTACTAAAAGAAATGACAGAGGCAATAAATAAATTATCCAGCGATAAAAAGGCCAACGTTATAATAATAAGGAGCGAAGGGGACAAAACTTTTTGTGCAGGGGCATCTTTTGACGAGCTTTTAGCAATCAAAGACTTTAAAAGTGGCAAAGAATTCTTCATGGGCTTTGCAAGATTATTTAATGCAATGCGTAAGTGCCCAAAATTTATTATAGCTCGAGTTCATGGAAAAGCTGTAGGAGGTGGAGTAGGTATTGCAGCATCTGCAGATTATACACTTGCTTCTAACGAAGCTTCTGTTAGATTAAGCGAGGTGCTCTTAGGATTAGGTCCTTTCGTTGTTGGTCCTGCTATTGAAAGAAAAATTGGTAAAACCGCATTCATTACAATGTCAATAGATGCAGAATGGCACGATGCATTCTGGGCTAAACAGAATGGACTTTACACAAAAGTATTTGCTAATAATCAAGAACTTGACGAAGCTGTTGCATCTTTAGCAAAAAAACTTGCTAGTTACAATCCAGAAGCTATGGAACAAATGAAAAAAATTTTTTGGAAAGGCACAGAAGATTGGGAAGAACTTCTTGAAGAACGAGCAGAAATAAGCGGTAGATTGGTGGTATCAGAATTCACTAAAAATTATATTAAAGCCTTCAAAGGCAAACTATGAAAACAGCTTTCTTCAGATTCTATGAAGAACTAAATGATTTCTTACCAGAATGTAAAAGAAAAAAACAATTTACACACTTTTTCACAGGCCAACCTTCTGTAAAAGATATGATTGAATCTTTGGGTGTCCCACATACAGAAGTTGATTTAATATTGGTTAATGGAAAATCTGTAAACTTTAGTTACAAGGTAAAAGACAAAGATATTATTTCTGTTTACCCTGAATTTGAATCTATAGACATAAGCAGCATACAAAAATTAAGACCAAAACCATTACGAAAACCAAAATTTATATGCGATGTTCACTTAGGAAAACTTGCAAGAAATATGAGAATGCTTGGCTACGACGTATTCTACAACAATAGCTTAAAAGACAACGAGATTGTGGAAATTTCTAAAAAAGAAAAAAGAACTATTCTAACTCGAGATTTAGGAATTTTGAAAAGAAGTGATGTAACAAGAGGCTATTTCGTACGTGAAAATAATCCTAAAAAACAAATTATCGAAGTAATAATACGATTTGATTTACTAAATCTTATGAAACCTTTAACTTTATGCTTAGAATGTGGTTCTAAATTAAAGAAAATTGCCAAAGAAAAAATTATTAACATCGTTCCAGAAAAAGTAAAACAAACACAAAATAATTTCTTTATTTGCACTAATTGTAATCAACTATTCTGGGAAGGAACACATTTCAAGAAAATGAATGAATTCATTAAAACAATTAAACAATTAGCAAATAAAGTCAATTCTTTATATTGCTAATTAAAATAAACATTCTATATTGGATTTTATTAAAACAAAAGTATTTCAGCAATGAATTATATACTAACAGATATCTATGTTTACCCTATAAAATCCTTAGGAGGAATTAGGCTCGAAAAATCCTATGTAGAAAAAAGAGGTTTACAATTCGATAGAAGAATGATGTTAATAGATAACAAAAATGTATTTATGACTCAAAGAAACCATCCTAAAATGGCCTTACTTAAGACTATGATTATTGATAATAAAATTATAGTTTACAATTCTATAAATAATCAATCAATAGAAATAAATATTGATGAATTAAAACAAATTGAAAAATCAAATAATTCAGAAAAAATTGATGTAATAATATGGGAAGATAAAATTAAAGCATTAAAGGTTTCGAAAGTAATTGATGAATTCTTTTCAGAAACACTGAAGACCAGCTGCTCGCTTGTATATATGCCAGATGATTCAGAAAGAATTGTAGACCCACACAAAAAATATGTTAGCGATAGACATCTTGTTAGCTTTGCAGATGCTTATCCATTTTTAATTATTGGTAATGCTTCCTTAAATGATTTAAATGAAAAATTGAAAGAAAAAGTCCCAATGAACCGTTTCCGTCCTAATTTAGTTTTTAGGGGAGGCAATGCATTTGATGAAGATAAATGGAAAATTTTCAAAATTAGTGATATAACTTTTTATGTAGTAAAACCTTGTGCAAGATGCATAATAACAACTATCAACCAAGATACAGCAGAAAAATCTGACGAGCCTTTAAAAACATTGTCATCGTATCGTAAAGTTAATAACAAAGTATTATTTGGTCAGAATCTTGTTCATAATGGGATTGGAGAAATCAGTATAAATACGGAATTAAAAATATTAGAGTGGAAATAAATTTATCTTAAAACTATGATTAAAATAAAATCTTTCATTCGAACAACTTTTTTGGGAGGATTTGTTGTAGTTCTTCCAGTTATTGTTTCAATTTTTGTTTTAGTATGGCTTTTTGAATTTCTTACAGATAAAATAAGGCCCATAACAATTTTATTAATTCAAACTACAAAATTAAATGAATTAATTGCATCAGTACTTGCTATAATAATAATTCTTCTAGTTTTCTTTTTAGTAGGATTAATCATACAAACAAGAATAGGAAAATTTTTTATACACCTAATTGAAGAGCGATTATTTAAAAAAATCCCTCTTTATAAAATTATAAAAGATACAATAGTTCAGCTTTTTGGAAGCGAGAAATTAATTTTTAAATATGCAGCACTCGTAAAACTATTTTCTAACGACACCTTAATCTTAGGTTTTGTTACAGATGAAAGCTCAAACGGATACGTTACAGTATTTATACCCTCAGTGCCTGCTCCAACAGGTGGATATATTTACAATGTAAAAAAGGAAAATATCATAAAACTTGAGTACCCAGTCGATCAAGTTATGAAAGTCGTATTAAGTCTTGGAGCTGGCTCTAATGAATTTCTATCACAAATTAAAAACTTTTCTAATTAAGAAATAATTGTACCAAAATAAATTTTTTGTGATGAGAAATTTTCTTCTCTTACTTTCAATTTTATTAGGTATTTTTTTCCCGTATGGCTACAGCTACAGATTTCTTATTCGATATTTCTTAATGGTCCTTTTATTTTTTTCATTTCTAGAAATAAAAGTCGATAAGAAAATAATTACTAAAAAACATTTTTTAATTCTACTTATTACAATTTTTACTTCCCTTATATTTTTTTATATACTTAACTTTTTTGACAAAACTTTAGCCAGAACTTCTTTTATTACTGCAATTGCACCCACAGCCATAGCAGCACCTGTTATTATTAATTTAAGAAAAGGAAAAGTAGAATTTGTATTCTTTTCACTGCTGTTAAATAATATTGTTATATCACTACTAATTCCTTTTTTGCTTCCATTATTAACAAAGAGTAATTCTTATCTATCTACAGAAAAGGTTTTCATTCCTGTTCTCATTACGCTTTCAATACCATTTTTATTGGCAAGAATAACAAAAATTGTTTCTACAAGAATATGGAAAAAATTAATTGAATGGAAAGATATGTCATATTACCTACTCATTTTAAATGTCTATATTGCAACATCCGATGCATCTAATTACATTAAAAACGAAATGACAGGGAAAATTGATGTGGTTATTTATATAGCAATAATATCAGCATCTTTGTGCATAATATTTTTCTCTTTAGGCTGGATAATAGGGGGCAAAGAGTATAAAGCCGAAGCAAGTCAATCACTTGGGCAAAAAAACAATGCTTTTACTATATGGATTGCTCTTACTTTTATGGAACCAATAACAGTACTTGGTCCTGTTTTTTACGTGCTATATCAAAATATTTACATTTCATGGGTTTTATATAAGTATAATAAACAGCATCAAAAAAACTAAATAAGTAACAAAAAGTAAATCTAATTTGTCATGTCACTTTTTAAGTTAAACAAAAAAATTATGTTAACTTTAAAGGTAATAAAATTCTCTTACATTACTTCTTAGTAATTTATATTCTGTTTTCAATTTTTTAATAGTGTTATTTTTATCAATTCTCTCAATAAACTTCTTTTTTGAAATTCATCTACTTTTATCTTTTCAGCATGCTGTTAACAACAAAACCTTTTTTATTTTTAACTGAACTTAGATTTGATTTATTTTTTCATAAAAAATGATTTATTGTTAATAACAAAAATAATTTCATAAAGCTAATTTTCTTCTACTACCTTATGGAGAGCAAACAATAAATGAAAAAAGTTATAATGGTGAATATAAATTCGAGACTTGATTAAATGTCAAATATTTTTCTCTAAATTAAATTCTTATATTTGATTAAACAAAAAGTAAAATTTTTTATGAATAAAATTCTTCACTTCTTTATACTTTTTACGATTTTATCATGTGGCGATAACTTGAAAGAAAAGGGATCACACAATTACATAAATGAAATTAAAAGTTGGCATAAAAGAAGAATAGAGAATTTAAAAAAAGAAAATGGGTGGTTAAACCTTATTGGACTTTACTGGTTAAAAGAAGGGGAAAACAAATTTGGAAGTGATAAAAGTAATGACATTATTTTTCCCAGCAATACACCTGCTTTTATAGGAAAATTTTATTTGAAAGACTCTACAGTTAAAGTAAAAATTAACGAAGGCGTAAATGTTCTTATTGATGGAAAAAAAATAAAATCTGCTGAGATGAAAAACGATTTGCAAAATAATCCTACAATACTTGCTTATGGTTCATTTAGATGGAATTTAATAAAGAGAGGAAAAAAATATGGGATAAGACTTCGTGATTTAGAAAGCGAGTTAGTTAAGAATTTTAAAGGAATAGAAACCTTCCCTATAAATGAAGACTGGAAATTAGAAGCAAAGTTTGAGCCTTATAAGCCTTACAAAAAAATCTTTATACCAAATGTCTTAGGTTCAGTTGAGGAAAAATATTCACCGGGGGCATTAATCTTTAACAAAGATGGAAAAACCTTTAAGGTTGATGTTCTTGATGAAGGAGATTCATATTTTATAATTTTTGCAGATGAGACAAACGGAATAGAAACATACGGAGCTGGAAGATTCCTATACGTAGAAAAACCAAAAGTGAACAATAAAATATATATTGATTTTAACAAAGCCTATAACCCACCGTGTGCTTTCACAAAATTTGCTACGTGTCCATTACCTCCTCCACAAAATTTTCTAAAACTAAGAATAACAGCTGGAGAAAAAAATTATAGCGCTCATTGAATAGAAGACAAAACATGAAATCAAATGATAAAAATAATTTGATATATTCTAAGAAAATATCTAAAAAAAGTGTAAATTCATTAAATAAAGAATTCTTAAGTACAATTTCACATCAACTTAGAACTCCACTTTCTACTATTTTAAGCTCTGTTGAACTTTTAGAACTTTATACAAAAAAGAAAAATACCATACGACAGTTACAAATATTGGAGAAAATAAAAAACTCTGTAATAAATTTAAGAACGATTATTGACAATATTACCAATCTTTATAAAAGTGAGAATCAAAAATTAAATATCAAAAAAATTGAACTAAGAAAATTTGTAAATGATTTAATAGAAGAGGTTGTTATTGAAGCAAAAGAAGAACATCTTTTAAACGTAAACATTGACTATGATGGAAAATATATATTCGCAGATGAGTTTATTTTAAAGCAAATCCTAATGAATTTATTTTTAAATTCAATTAAATTTTCACCTGATGGTGGGCAAATTTTGCTATCCATAAAAAAAGAAAATAAATATATTGAATTTTCTATAAGAGACGAGGGAATTGGAATAGATGAGAAAGAAATAAAAAATTTGTTTAAGCCATTTTATCGAGCTAAAAATGCAGAAAATATTCCAGGATTTGGTTTAGGTTTAGCAATTGTTAAAAAATTACTAAAATTGCACAAAGGAAAAATTAAATGCTTAAGTTTACTTGGTAAAGGGTCTGAATTTAAAGTATATATACCTCTAAAATTTACAAATGAAAAAAGTACTTATAATAGAAGACAATCATGACCTTGCCGATAACGTCGCGCTACTATTAACTGAGCATGGTTACAAAACTTTCATAGCTTATAACGGAACCACTGCACTAAAAATTTACGAACATGAAACACCTAATATAGTTTTATGCGATATTATGCTACCAGATATAAGTGGTTACAAAATTCTTAAAGAAATTAAAAAGCTAGAGAACCTAAAATCCCCCATATTTATTTTTCTTACAGCAAAGTCTCAAAGAGATGAAATTAGAAAAGGTATGGAACTAGGAGCTGATGATTACATTACAAAACCATTCACTTATGAAGAATTAATTAAATCAATTACTACTCAAATTGAAAAAAGAGAAAAATTTGAAAAATTAGGTGAAAGAAAAATTACACAAAACAAACTAAATAAAGCCCAGCAAAAGCAAAAATTTAATTTTAACGATTATATTTTTATAAATGATAAAAAAAATCCTGGCTTTTACCCAATTAGTAACATATTGTTTATAAAAAGTGTCAAAGATTACACCCAAATTACTCTTAAAGACAATAAGAAATTCCTATTAAGAAAAACAATGAAATATTGGGAAGAAAAACTTCCAGATAAATTTATCAGAATTCATAGACAAACAATAATAAATCTAGATTATGTTGAAAATGTTAAAGAAGCAAGCAGCAATAGATTAAGCATTTCATTAAAAAATACAAATGAAAAATTAGAAGTAAGCCAACGATACAGAAAAAAACTAAAATCATTACTCGCTTAAAATTCGCTTGTCTATTTATATAATCGCTTGTCTATATTGTTTTATTTTCTTTGCTAGAATAACATAAGTTTCGTACGCACCCTCTGTGAAGGTGGAATTGGAGCAAGCCGTAGGTACATTAGACCTAACGGTTTTCCAATTCCACTTCTTAATTTAATACCAGCTGGAATTTAAATTTTTAGGGGTGTAATTATCAGGGCAATTTAACAGAAAGCAAAAACAATGAAAAAGTTAAATAAGCAATCCTCTATTATTAGCGCAGAGGGTACTATTTACGATGAACGATTATTTCCTCACAGGCATGTATCGAGAGATCAATTATATAAAATAATATCAGAATTCTCTATAGACTGGATATATTGGTTAGATCCACATAATAAAATTTCTTACATGTCGCCATCCTGCAAATTTATCACTGGTTACACAAAAGAAGAATTTTTAAAAGAACAAAGCCTCTTACTTAAAATCATTTCTCCAGAACACTTGGAAAAATTCATCCATCATACACGGGAAGTCTTAAGAGGAAAAATTTTTTGCACACAGGAGTTTAAAATTATAACTAAGAATGGAGAAGAAAGATGGATAAATCATGCATGTCAGGCTGTTTATGACGATAACAATAAATACATCGGTAGATATATTAGTAATCGAGATATAACTGACTTAAAAATTGCATGTAGAAATTTAGAGAATAAAGAAAAACAACTTTCTGATATTTATAACGACGTTTCATTAGGATATTATCAAATATTTCCAGATGGGAAATTAAATTTTGTGAACGATGCGTTCGTTAAAATGCTTGGTTATGATAATTTTGAAGAATTATTAAAAAATAACTTATGGGAAAAAATTTTTATCAATAAAGAAAAAAGAACATTGTTAAAAAATTTTATAAACAGCAATTCTACTATAAAAAATGTAGAAAGCAACATACTAAAAAAGGATGGAACAATCCTTCACGTCAAAGAAACTATTAAACCAATTAAAGATAGTCGCAATAAAATAAATTACTTCGAAGTAATTGTACAAAACACTTCGGAGAAAAAGAAAGCAGAAGAATCTCTTTTAGAATTAGAAAATAATAAAAGTAAACTTGAAAAATTAAAAGCAGAATTTTTAGCAACCATTTCACATGAAATAAGAACTCCTGTTAATATTATTGTTAACCTCTCACAAATGTTGAAAGCAGAGCTAGATGAAACCAAAAATGATGAATTAATAGAAAACGCTTACATAATTGAGTCCGAAAGTAAAAGAATACAAAGAACAATCAACTTAATTCTTGAGATGGCTCAACTTACTTCAGAAACTTACGAATACAAACCAGAATTATTAAATCTAAATTCAGACATAAAAGAAATAATAGAAAAATATAAACCATTAACTGCCAAAAAGGGATTAGATATAATTTTTACTTCAAAATCTACAAATCCACTTATTATCTCAGACAAACACGCTTGCCAACAAATATTTTCTCAGATAATTGATAATGCTATAAAATACACCCCTGAAGGAAGAATTGAAATAACTTTATACGATAACGAAAACAAAATAATAGTTGATATTACAGACACTGGAATTGGTATACACGAAGAATACATCCCTTATTTATTTTCAACATTTACTCAAGAAGATAATTCATACTCAAGAATGTTTGAGGGTACTGGATTGGGACTTGCACTTGTTAAAAAATATTGTGACCTAATAAATTCTAAAATTAATGTTAAAAGTAAAAAAGGAATAGGCTCAACATTTACAGTAGAATTTGACAGAATATAAAAAAGCTGAATTAAAAATTCTTTAGTAAAAAAGTATTTATTCTTAAAACAAATTATTTCTTTCCCTAAAATTTAATTTCCATTTAAACTCAATCAAAAATCTTATAAAGCTATGCCTAATTCCAAAACCAAGTTCACAAAATGGGCTTTTGATTTCTTATTATTATTAAAATTTCTTTACTTACTTGAGAAGCACTTATTAATACATCATTGAAATGTCAAGTTTGCTTCATTTTAATTCTCTTTAAATAAATTTTCATTAACCTAAAATCTCTTCATTGAAATTGAATTGAATGTTTAGTATTGTTCCTCTATCTCCAAATATTTCATTTAATCTAATCGTTCTAAATGATTCTCCTACTTTATCAACATTCTTAGATAATGAGTACATCATTTGAAAATGTACTTTTGTTCTTACTCCAGAGTTCGATATACGTAAATATACTTAGCTTAATTTTTACCTGTTGTTTTATCTTTTACAGTTCCTTTAAAGAAAGCAATCGAGAATAAATATTTATCAAATAAGTTATGTAAAGAATTAATGATAATTTTATTATTTGACTAATGGTTTTTACTTTTAAAAGTAAATATATTGTTGTATAAAAACTTAATCGAAATTTAGAAAATGGACAGGAAAATAATTATTACTGGCGCTACAGGTTTAATTGGCAGAAAAATTACAGAAAGTCTAATAGAAGATAAAGACGATGTTATAATATTTACAAGAAATCCTGAAAAAGCAAAAAGAATAATTAAAAACGTAAAAGATTATGTTTACTGGGATTATAATGATATTGATAGCTGGAAAAAATATCTTGAGAATTCACATACTATCATCCATCTTGCAGGAGAAAACATAGCCTCTAAAAGATGGAACAAAAAATTTAAGGAAGAAATTTACAACAGCAGAGTATTAACCACACGAGCTTTTGTAAATGCACTAAACGATATAAACAACAAACCACTTAATTTCTTAGCGGCTTCTGCTGTTGGATTCTACGGATATAGTGAAAATGAAGTTGATGAATATTCAGAAAAGGGAGAAGGATTTCTAGCAAATCTAGTTTATGATTGGGAAAACGAGTCCAAGAAATTAATAAATTATGGTATTAGAGTAGTAAACATAAGACTTGGTACAGTTTTATCTATAGAAGGGGGGGCTTTACCAAAACTAATTTTGCAGTTTAAGTTTTTTTTAGGTGGAACTTTAGGCAATGGAAATCAGTGGTTTCCTTGGATTCATATAAATGATGCTGTCGGTATATTTCTTTATGCTTTGAACAATCCTGACATTAATGGAACATTAAATGCTGTTTCACCTCATAAAGTAAGAATGAAAGAATTTACAAAAATTCTAGGAAAAAACTTAAATAGGCCATCTTACCTTAAAATTACCCCCTTGATATTAAAAATTTTTTTTGGAGAAGCCGCGAAATATCTACTTTCGAGTGCAAATGTTTCTCCAAAAAGAACTCAAAGTTTGGGTTATAAATTCCAGTATGAATTATTAGACGATGCCCTTATAAATCTGTTGAAGAGTTAGTCTTATTTAGAAAAGATTAATCTTTATTTTCTTTCTCATTTAAAACTTCCACCTCTTTATCATAAAATTCTTTAAACTTTTTAATTGCATTGAAAATCGCTTTTGCAATTTCTAGTTGTCCTTTGCTACTCCTTAAATATTCTTCATCTCTCTTATTCGATAAATATCCTGTTTCTATTAAAACTGAAGGCATTGAAGCTCCAACAAGCACATAAAAACCTGCTTGTTTTATTCCATTAGATGGAATTTCTACCATCTTTTCCCATTCTTGATTAAGAATATCAGAAAATTTCTCTGAGTACCTCATAAATTGAGAATGTGCCATTGTTACAAGAATAAAATTTTCATCAGTTAGCTGTTGGTATCTTTCAGGATTGTCTTCATACTTTATTACGCTATTTTCAAATTCTGCTATAGCAATTGCCTCTTTTGTTCTTCCAGGCCTTAAAAGATAAACTTCGAAGCCTCTACTATTTGTATTTTTTTGTGGTGTTGAATTACAATGAATAGATATAAAAAGTTTACCTCCATTTTCATTTGCTATTTTACCACGCTTATACAACTCAACAAATGTATCTGTCTTTCTTGTATATATAACTCTTACAGTAGGAAGATTTTCTTCTATTAGCTTTCCAAGCTTAAGTGCAATTCCTAAATTAATATCTTTTTCCTTAACTCCTGTTACACCTATAGCACCTGGATCTTCTCCGCCATGACCTGCATCTATTACTACAGCATCAAAAATCCACTTATCTTTGACATCATTTATCTTTTTCGCTCTCGAAGAAAGAACTTTGTTATGAATAGTTAAAATTATATCACTTGTATTACTATCCTGAAAAATTTCAATTGATGAGTGTTCTTCTGCAAGAAAAAACTCAAATTGAAAATTTTTTTCTGAAATAATTGATAAACTATAATCCCTTATCAATCCTAAAGGTAAAAGTCCTTTTGTTACTTCTGGGTTTACTGTTGCATTAGCAAAAAAAACATAAAGAATATTGTTAATAATTGAATAACGTGGTAACGTTATTTTTCTACTAGTTTTAAAACGAACCAATGTACCATTGATTTTCTCTTCCACGTAAATTTGATATAAGTCGTACTTAAAGTTATTCTCAACTTTGGTTTTTATCGTTTTCAAAGTTGATTCATCAGTTATAACTAATGAATTGGATTCTTGATTATAAATCATATTACTTCCATAAGCTATACTTAAATATCCCACAGTAAAGGCAATAGGGAAAAAAATATCATCCTGTATTAAAAGCGGGGTTAAAGGGATTTGATATACTTTCTGATAATTGTCTTCTTTTCTTAATAAAACAATAAAGTTACTTTCTGCAGTTAATTTAACTGAGTAATTAGAAAATTTTATTTCAATCTTTTTAGTTTCAGAATTAAAGTAACAATTTAAAGAAAGGATTGATGCTAATTCTTTGGCAGAAATAAAAACCACACCATTTTTATTAATACATGAAATCGAATAATCTTTTTCCCCAATTTTTACTGATGTTTTTAATTGCCGCTGTGAATAAAGACTTGAAAAAGTTAAACAAGCTAATAGGAAAATGAAAAGCTTCTCTCTCATATCTTAACCTATAAACGGAATAAAAAAACCACTATGTTTTTTGTAATCCAAAAATTCCTCCTTAAAATGTTTTTGTAGTAACTTATCTTCATACATGGCACGAAGTACAAAAAGTGGCAATTCTACAAAAATTACAACAAATATAACTAAATAATTAAGTAAAGCTACGCCTGCCCCTAAATCACTTAATATTTGAAAAAAATACTGAGGATGTCTAATATACCTATACAATCCAGTCCTGATTAGTTTATGGTCTCTTAAAATTACAATTTCTTGTGTGTAATAAACTCCAAGAGTTTTAAAAGCATAAATTTGCAACCAAGAAAATAAAACAAAAGCTATTAATCCTACCAAACGAACTGATAAAAATTCTTCTTTTGACTTAATTGATAAATTTCCTATTCCAAAGATTCCAACTATAATAAGAACAAATACTAATGCAGCAACATTTTGAGGTAATTTTTGAAGATATGTAGATGGTCTTTCAAGAACTTTAGTAACAGAAACTTTGACCCCTTTCTTAACCGCATTCCAATTAGCACCAATTGTAGCAATAAGATTTATAGTTAATAAAATGTTTATTGGATCCATAAAAACCTGATTTTTTGGACGAAAAGTAAAAATTTACAAGTCAAAATTACTGATTTAGAAAAAAAATCAATATTTTGATTTGTATTACATCATTTAATTATAGCATAATATTTGTATAGCAATAATAGTAGATTTTATTTAATTTTTATACGAGTTAATTCGGTGATGTTATGAACACTGGACAAATGTTACTTACGATAGGGGCTATATTTCTTTTGAGTACTGTAATACTCACTGTAAACAGAGGTCTTTTAACTACAAACACAACAATGATCGATAATAGATACGGAATTATGGCCACTTCGCTAGGTACATCAATGATTGAAAGAGCTATAAGCAAAGCATTTGATGAAAACTCAGACACAACAGAAGTAACTTCTACAAGTCAATTAACGCTACCAAATAACCTTGGACTCGACAGCGGCGAAAATAGAAACGATCCAAACCGTTTTGATGATTTTGATGATTTTAATTGTTATCGTACAGTACCACTTCTTGATTCTTTAATTTTAGATCCAAATGACCTTACAAAAAAAATTTTCTTTAAAACTTTTTGCAGAGTAGATTATGTAGATCAAAATAACCCTAATACAGTAAGCACTACAAGAACTTGGCATAAAAGAATCCAAGTAATTGTTACAAGCGATGCGATGAAAGATACAATAAGAATGTCAACAGTATATAGTTATTGGAGGTTTAAGTAATGGGATTTAGTACACTGGTTGACATACTTGGTTCAACCATAATAGGGGGTTTACTACTGTTAATACTTTTAAGAATGAATGATACTGCTATACAAAATAACTATTTATTTAATGGAGAAAAAATTGTTCAGCAAAATCTTGTAGATGTAGTTCGTTTAATAGAACATGATTTTACTAAAATAGGATATTGTGCAGATTGGACAAAAATTCCAGACCCAGCCAAAGCAATTATAAGTGCTTCAGATACAAGTATCACATTCCTTACAGACGTTGCAGTAAGTCAAACAAATTTAGAAGGGGACGGAGTTGTTGATACATTAAAGTACTACTTAGGAAGAAAGGATGAATTAAGAGAAACCCCAAATCCAAACGACAGAATATTATACAGAGTTGTTAACAACCAACCAGCTCGTGGCTCAAATTTAGGAGTAACTCAATTCAAATTAACTTTTTACGATACTATGGGGGATACATTAAAGCCAAGAAATATGCCTTCTAATCCTCCATTAGGAATTGCAACAATTCAAATTGATGTTGCCGTAGAAAATCCTGCTGCTTATGGGAACGATTATTCTGCAGAAAGAAAAGTAATTTGGCGTCAAATTAGATTAGCTGCAAGAAATTTAAAGACAAGATAACGGAGTTATAAAATGGGTGGCAAAGGAGCATTGTTACTTGTTCTTGGATTTAGCTTAATATTTATGGTTGCTGGAAGAAATTTCAATAACATGGCAACAAGTACTATAGAATCTTTTGCAGACTACTATTATAATTCGAAAGCTCATGCTTACGCAGCTGCTGGAATAAATTTAATTGCAAACAGACTTTACCTTAACAATTCGTTAGCAGATGGAACTTACAATTTCACTCTTTATGATACTCCTCGGGATTATGGGACAATTACAGTTACATTATCAACAATAGACGCTTTTAGAAAAATTAGACGTTTAGTTTCTGTTGCTAACTATCAAGGAAAAACTTATACTATCAAAGTAATATTCCAACCTAGTACTTTTGCAAAATATGCTTACTTTTCGGATTCAGAAGGTGCAAATATATGGTGGACAACAAGAGATACTGTTTGGGGTCCTTTTCATACTAATGGACAATTAAGAGTTGCTGACGAACCTGTATTTTATGGAAAAGTTACAATTGATGGAAGTGTTGTTAAATACAGTAATAGTGCGCGGCCAAAATTTTATGGTGGCTTAGAAACAGGGGTTCATCAAGATATACCATCCAACGGTGTGTCTACTGTTGCAAATGCAGCTGCTTCAGGTGGTAGAGTAATTACAGGTAGAAGCTTAGTTTACCTTGAATTTAGAGGCGATAGTATACGCTACCGCTATAGCCAGACAGGTTCATGGACATATGTTTTGGCATCGACTTTTGCTCCAAATGGTGTTATATATATTGACAATGCAGAAGTAAGAATTAAAGGAACTGTTAAAGGCCAGTACACACTTGCTGTTTCTGGAACTGGAGGAAACAGAGGAAAAATATTTCTCGAAGATAATATTGTATGCTATGATAATCCTCAAACAAATCCTAATTCAAGGGATATGTTAGGAATTGTAGCTGAAAGAGATGTAGTAATTTCAGATAATACTGCAAATCGTTCAGATATTATTATTCAAGCAGCTATATATGCACAGCGCGGTTCTTTCACTGCAGAAAATTATAATACACGCCCACCAAGTGGTTTTATTTATTTGTATGGCGGTATTACACAGTATACTAGAGGTGAAGTAGGACAGTTTCGACAATCAGGAAACCAAATCATAATTGTCAATGGCTTTAGTAAAAAATATCGCTACGATGGTAGATTTATGCTTGCAAGTCCACCAGCTTTCCCAGGTACTGGGAACTTAGAAATCGTTTCATGGTTTGAATAATAAATTAATTTTAATTGCATATATTTAAATATTTTTACCCGCCTTGTAAAATATCAACTATTAATTCAAATAAAATATCCCTCCAGTTCATTGCTTCTTGAAAAATATTTATTTACATTTTATTGAATTTTATCCAGATGTTGTGATTCTTTGTGATTTAAGCTTGGAGTGCCTGTAATGAAAGTTCTCTTATTAATATTATCACTTCTACTTCTTCAAACTCCCCAGCAAAAAAACTTAATTTACAAATTAAAAGTCGATGGCACTATTAATCCTGTTGTTGCAAATTACATACATGAATCAATCAAAAAAGCAGAAAGAGATAATGCCGAATGTTTAATTATTGAACTTAACACACCAGGAGGTCTATTAAAATCTACAAGAATAATTGTAAGTGACTTTTTGTTATCTAAAATTCCCATTATTGTATATGTTTCACCTTCGGGTTCGCAGGCAGCATCTGCTGGAGTTTTCATTACACTTGCTGCACATATAGCCGCAATGGCCCCCGCCACAAACATAGGCGCAGCTCATCCTGTTATGATAAATGAAAGCGGACAACAAAATAATAAAGATAGCATCAACGTGATGATGCAAAAAGCTACCAACGATGCAGCTGCTCTTATTAGAAGTATAGCAGAAAAACGTAACCGAAATATTAAGTGGGCAGAAAAAGCTGTTAGAGAAAGTTTAGCTTTATCTGAAACAGAAGCATTAAAACAAAATGTAATTGATATAGTCTCGCAAAATTTAGATAGCTTATTAACTTCAATTGATGGAAAAAAAATAGAAACTGCTTATGGAATTAAAATAATTAAAACAAAAAATGCTCAAATCTACAACCTCGAAATGAATTTTATTCAAAAACTCCTAGACATAATAAGCGACCCAAATATTGCTTATATATTATTAATGGTAGGAATTTACGGATTAATCTTTGAACTAAGTAACCCTGGCTCAATTTTGCCAGGAATAGTTGGTGTAATATGTCTTATTCTTGCATTTTACTCTTTTCATACCCTACCAATTAATTATGCCGCACTTGGTTTAATCATCTTTGCAATACTTCTATTTATTGCCGAAACAATGGTTGTAAGTCATGGATTGCTTACAATAGGAGGCATAATTTCGTTCGTCATCGGTTCGCTGATGTTAATTAATTCAGACTTTACAGGAGATTTTTTGAAAATATCATTAAGTGTTATAATAGCTGTTACTATACTTACAGCTCTTTTCTTTGCATTTGCCCTAGGCAAAGGAATTGCTGCTCAAAAAAGAAAACCTTCAACAGGAATTGAAGGCATGATTGGCGAAATTGGTAAAGCAATTTCAAAAATCAGCACAAAAGCCCCTGGACAAATTTTATTGCATGGTGAAATATGGACAGCAGAATGCAAAAACGGGGAAATTAATCCCGGTGAAAAAGTAAGAGTAGTTGACAGAAGTAATTTAATATTAATAGTTGAAAAAGAATTAAACAATTAAAACAGGTAAAAAAATGGGACCAGAAAATATCACAATAACATTCGTAATAGCATTCTTTGTAATAATTATATTAGCAAGCGCAATTAGAGTTCTACGTGAATATGAAAGGGCTGTTATTTTCAGATTAGGGAGACTAATTCCTACTAAAGGACCAGGTTTAATCTTTCTTATTCCAATCGTTGATAGAATGGTACGTGTAAGTTTAAGAGTCGTAGCAATGGAAGTTCCACCTCAAGATGTTATTACAAAAGACAATATTTCAATTAAAGTAAGTGCCGTTGTATATTTCCGTGTAATTGATGCAGCAAAAGCTGTTGTAGAAGTGGAAAACTATCTATATGCTACTTCTCAACTTGCCCAAACAACACTAAGAAGTATGCTAGGTCAATCTGAATTGGATGAACTATTAACTGAACGGGATAAAATTAATCGTCATCTCCAAGAAACAATTGATACTCATACTGCACCTTGGGGTATTAAAGTTTCACTTGTTGAAGTTAAGAATGTAGATTTACCAGTTGAAATGCAAAGAGCAATTGCACGTCAAGCAGAAGCTGAAAGGGAACGTCGTGCTAAAGTAATTCATGCAGAAGGCGAATATCAAGCGGCTCAAAGACTTGCAGATGCATCCAATATAATTAGTAGTTCACCTTATGCATTGCAACTAAGATTCTTGCAGACTTTAATTGAAGTTGCTGCAGAAAAGAATTCAACTACTATATTTCCAGTGCCAATTGATTTATTTAAACCTTTTATTGAACTAGTCGAAAAAGCAAAGAAAGAAAACAAACAAGATTAGAAACATTTGTTATTTTTCATCTCAGTATAGAAATTTTTCTAAAAATAAATGCTTTAATTAATTGTAATTCTTTTGAATAGCTTTTAATTTTACAATCAAAATTAAGAAAGGAGCTCTCAAAATGACTAATGCTCAGAAGTGGCTTGCTGCCTTTTTGGGTTTATTTATAGTTCTTTTTCTTTTAGGAAGAATAACTAACAATAAAAATGAAGCTTCGGTTAACGAAAATAAATATGCTGAAAAAACTATGCAATCAAATGAGCAAAAAGATGGATTACAACTAATTCAAGAAAACGGTTGTACCGCCTGCCATGGTCAGAACCTTGAAGGAAGTAATATTGCTCCAGCCTTAGTAAACATAAAAAAATATTGGGATAGAGATAATTTAATTAATTATTTAAGAAATCCTTCTTCTTTTAGTAATGATAGACTAAAGCAATATCGCCTAAAATATAAGAATATTATAATGCCATCTTTTAATAATCTCGACATTAAAGATTTAGGAAAGATAGCTGATTATTTAATGACAAGATAGCAAATTGAGAAATTTAGATTTTTATTTTATCACTCTCAGTAATACAGCCATATCATATACAAGACTAAAATAAAAAACACTGGCAGTTTAAACATCAAATACTGCCAGTGTTTCATAAAACTGCAACAACTTCTACTTATGCTTTTCCAGCACTACCAAGAACGTTTATAATTTTATGTTTGTAAAGTTCCTTTAAAGCTTCTCTAGCTGGGCCTAAATATTTTCTTGGGTCAAACTCAGCGGGATTTTCTGCTAAATACTTACGAATTGCTGCAGTCATTGCAAGTCTTCCATCAGAATCAATATTAATTTTACATACAGCAGAAGCTGCGGCACGTCGTAATTGATCTTCTGGTATTCCTACAGCATCTTTAAGCTTTCCACCATAATTATTAATAGTTCTTACCAATTCAACTGGAACAGACGATGCTCCATGCAAAACTATAGGAAATCCCGGAATTCTTTTCTCAATTTCTTCAAGGATGTCAAATCTTAAAGGTGGTGGAATTAAAATTCCATCTTCTGTTCTTGTGCACTGTTCAGGCTTAAATTTATTAGCACCGTGTGAAGTACCAATTGAGATTGCTAACGAATCAACTCCTGTTTTACTTACAAAATCTTCCACTTCTTCAGGTTTTGTATAATGAGTTACTTCACTAGAAACATCATCTTCGATTCCTGCAAGCACTCCAAGTTCACCT
Source organism: Melioribacter sp. (assembly GCA_026417975.1). Classification (GTDB taxonomy): domain Bacteria; phylum Bacteroidota; class Ignavibacteria; order Ignavibacteriales; family Melioribacteraceae; genus Rosettibacter. The sequence goes on along the minus strand of JAOACD010000004.1, from coordinate 17,932 downwards.
TCTACTGAAACATCGAATTGATGTGCATATTCGACAACTTTACGTGTAAGTTCAACATTTTGTTCATAAGGCAAATGAGAACCATCAATCATCACAGAAGAAAATCCAGACTCAATACAAGATTTACAAAGTTCGAAGCTATCGCCATGATCAAGATGAAGGACGATTGGAATATCATAGCCTAATTCATGTGCGTATTCGACGGCTCCTTTTGCTAAATGCTTTAACAGAGTTTGATTTGCATACTTGCGTGCACCACTTGAAACCTGAAGAATTACAGGAGATTTTGTTTCAACACAAGCACTAATAATAGCTTGAAGCTGCTCAAGATTATTAAAATTGAAAGCCGGTATAGCATATCCGCCCTTCAATGCTTTTTGAAATAGTTCTTTTGAATTTACTAATCCTAATTCTTTGTAATGTATCATATTAACTTGCCTTTTGTTAATTAAACATAATTTCATTCATAAGTATATAAAAAATTAGAAGATTTATCAAAAAAACAAACTTGATTTTTCACCTGTATACGAAGTGAATTAATAAGCTAAAAAAGATTAGAAATTACTTAGATTCGTAAACTTTTAGCTTAGAAAGGCACTAAAATGATACATCTTTCTTGTAGGCCTGCAATAATAAATCTGTATACTCTTCAAAAGAAATTTCTTTTGCCCCAAACATTTTAAGATGTTCAGTTTGAAGTTGAACATCTAGAAGAACAAAATCTTTTTCGTTCAATCTCTCTATCAGTTTCACTAATGCACATTTAGATGCTTGAGATACCTTAGAAAACATTGATTCACCAAAAAATGCTCCCTTGTAGGTAACTCCATAAAGCCCACCAACCAATTCTTTATTCATGTAAACTTCAACAGAATGAACATAACCAAGAGCTATCAATCTCTCATACGCATCAATAAGATCTTTATTAATCCAAGTTTTAGGCCTTGCAGCACAGTTATAAATTACCTGAAGTATATTTTTATCGTAATCATATTCAAAATTTGATTTTTCCATAAATTTACGTAGAGAGCGAGGAATGTTATAATCATTTAATGGAATTATAGTTCTAATCTCAGGAAGGTACCATTCAATATTTCCATCGTCATCTGCCATTGGAAAAGCACCTTGTGCATAAAGCTGGATCATATACTCTGGCTTTAACCAATCCTTCTTCGAAAAAGATTTCATACTATTCATGAGAAATGACTTCAAACTTAATAATATCATACCCTTTCTTAGACTCAAAACCAGCAAAAAAAGCACCTGTTAAAACCAATAGCATACCCAACAAAAATGTCACAGTAATAAAAGAATCCATACCTTTAATCATAAATATTGATGATATACCCAATAGTATAGATGTCAATACAAACAAAGCGACTGCAGTTACTAAACTTAGAACTGAATTTCTTACAAGTTTAACACGATAGATAAGAGCATCAATTTGTTTTGCAATACTTGTAAGTCTAACATTCTCTTCTGGCTCAAGCTTTCTTTCCCCAACTTTAAGTAAAAGTTTTCTTTTTTCTTCGTTTAGAAGTCTTATTCTATTTGCCAGCAAGGAATAACGATTGTTCATACTTAGAAGAATTAACCCGCATGCACTTATCATAACTGCAGGGGCAATCATTAATTGAATTATATTTATAGCATCAATTGAAAAAAGTTTTTCCATATTATTTAGAATATATATAATTATGAAGAACTTCTATAGTTTCCTTTTGCACCTTTAGGTCAATTTCTAGTAAATCTCGAATTGAAAGAATTCCAACAAGTTTTTCATTTTCAATTACCAAAATATGCCTTGTTCCTCTATCTTTCATTTTCTTAAGACATTCTTCATAAGTTTCATTTATATCAGCAAGAACAAGGTCTTTCGACATTACTGAATCTACTGAAGTTTCTTTTAAGTCGAGATTTTTTGCAATTACTCTTCTGACAAGATCCCTTTCTGAAAAAACACCAAGTAACCTTCCATTATCATCAAGAACCGGAACCAAACCAATGTTGTGTTCTGCCATAAAAAGGACTGTATCATATATACTAGTTCCCGACTTTACGGTTAATATTTTTTTCGAAAGGACTTTTTCCTTTATAGATTTCATTTTACCTCCTGCATATTTGTCTACTTGGGTTTTATGTCCATTTTAATGTAACATTTTTAAAGAACGAATTTCAAGAGAAAAATAGAAAAAATTACACTTTATCAGAAGCAATTGCTTCAACTTCGTCGATTGTTTTAGGAATAGGTTTCCCTAAAACTTTACTTCCATTTTTAGTCACAAGTACATCGTCTTCAATTCTAATACCACCGAAATTTTTATATGCTTCCAATTTTTCGTAATTAATAAACTCTTCGAATTTTTTTTCAGCTTTCCATTGTTCAATTAGTTGAGGTATAAAATAAATTCCCGGTTCTACTGTTATTACTATTCCAGGCACAAGGGCTTTTGCATATCGAAGTGATTTCAAACCAAATTGAGAACTTCTTTTTATCTTATTATCGTAACCAAAATTATTTTCACCAAAATTTTCTAGGTCATGAACATCAAGTCCTAATAAATGGCCAAGCCCATGCGGAAAAAATAAAGCATGGGCTCCTTTTTCGACGGCTTCTTTAATATCACCTCGCATCAACTTAAGTGCTTTTAAGCCTTCTGCTATTACAGTTGACGCTTTTAAATGAATATCTTTATAGCTAACACCTGGTTTTATTGAGTTTATTGCTGTAAGTTGCGCATACAAAACAATCTCATAAATTTCTTTTTGTGCTTGAGTAAATCTTCCACTTACTGGAAAAGTTCTTGTTATATCACTTGCATAGTGAAGTAGGCTTTCGGCACCACAATCGTTAACCACAATATCACCATCCTTTAGTTTATTGCCATAAAAATGGTTATGCAAAATCTCGCCATGTTTTGAAAAAATAATCGGAAAAGAGATGCCGCTTCCCATAGATAAAGCAATGCCTTCTATAAAACCAGCTACTTCTTTTTCTAACATTCCAGCTTTTGTAAATTTCATTGCGGAAATTTGCATTTCGTATGCAATTGAAATAGCATTTTCAATTTCCTGAATTTCCTCACTCGACTTAACAGCTCTTTGCTCTGCAACTGCTTTAATTAATTCTTGTGATGCATAATCATTAATTCGAGTGGCATCAATACCTAGTAGAATTTGCAATTTAATCATATTGCTATGGCGATATTGGGGAATAAAATGAATTTTTCTTCCTTTCGAAAAAGCATTTTTTAGAAAGCTTTCTAATTGACTCATAGAAAATGTTTCCTTTACCCCGCACCTTAAAGCTTTCTGCTTAACTGTTTTTTGTTCTCCCATCCAAATGATGTCATCGATTGTAAAATCGTTGCCAAATATTATTTCTTTATCTTCGTCAACATCAATAACTGCAGCAAAGCTAGGTTCGTCGATCCCGAAGTAATAAAGGAAAGTACTATCTTGCCTAAATTTGTATGCATTATCTGTATAATTCATTGGTGATTCATCATTTCCTAAAAAAAGTATTACTCCACTTTTTATTTTTCTTTTTAACTCTTCACGTCGTTGCTTATAGATTTTTACAGGAAACATAAATATTCCTCTTTTTTATTTATCCCTTAGGCAAAATAACATATAAATTCGAAATGAAAAATTTTTTGGTACAAAAGCAAAATTAAAAACTCTGCTTAAACAAGTAAAATTTTATTGAAATAATACCTTTCTATTCCCATTTCAAATTTCAGAAATAATGATTATTATTTTCATGAAAGAGTTTATGAATTATGCCTTTAAGAAATTTATTTATCGATTTTAATTCATTTTTTGCATCTTGTGAACAGCAACAATTTCCCTACTTAAGAGGAAAACCAGTAGCTGTTGTTCCAGTAAAAGCCGATACTACTTGTTGTATAGCAGCAAGTTATGAAGCAAAAAAATATGGGATAAAAACAGGCACTTTAGTAGCAGAAGCAAAAAAACTTTGTCCCGAACTTGTTATAGTTCAAGCAAGACACCGCGTTTATATAGAATACCATCATAAACTTATACAGACAATAGAAAAATGTATTCCTATTGATTCTGTTTTTTCAATTGATGAAGTATCTTGCACATTAATGGGAAGTCAACAAAAAAAAGAAAATGCAATAGCTCTTGCAAAGAAAATTAAGGAAACAATTTATAAGGAAGTTGGAGAATGTCTAACATGTTCCATAGGAATTGCCCCGAATCAATATTTAGCTAAAACCGCTACAGATATGCAAAAGCCAGATGGACTAGTAGTAATAGAAGAAAAAGACTTACCACAAATTTTATATTCGTTAAAGCTAAGTGATCTTGTAGGAATTGGGAAAAGAATGGAACCAAGATTAAGAAAGTTTGGAATTGATACAGTTGAAAAACTTTGCAATGCAAGTAAATGGATGTTAAGAAAAATTTGGGGAGGAATAGAAGGCGAAAGAATGTACATGCAATTACGAGGAGAAGTTGTAAAAAGGCCCCCAACTCATCGAACTACAGTTGGTCATTCACATGTAATGCCTCCAGAGTTGAGAACAAAAGAAGGAGCTTACTCTGTTCTTCATCGATTATTACAAAAGGCCGCTATGAGACTAAGATTTATGGGATATGTTTGTGGTACTATGTCAATTAAAGTCAAATTCTTAAGTGGAAAGAAATGGAGAAATGAAATTTCTTTTAATCATACACAAAACACAGTTGCGCTTATCAAAGCTTTTGATGAAATGTGGAAATTCTACCCTAATACAAAAGAAAAACCTCTTGCTGTTGCAGTAACTCTATACAATCTTATGCTTGAAGATTACTGCACTTTATCATTATTTGAGAACGACGAAAAATTTAAGCAACTAAACAATGCATTAGATTCACTTCATAAAAAATTTGGGTATGGTGCAGCTTATTTTGCAGGTTCTCACTATGCAATTAATTCAGCTCCAATGAGAATTGCATTTACCCAAATTCCTAATTTGGAAATAGAAGATGACAATATTGAAGAAATATATTAAAGACTTCGGTCTCATTATTTAATATGAGACTAAAGTCTTACAATTATTTTTTCTCAAACACTAATTTACCTGCACCCGGATATCGAACTACAATAGTATCTCCAGATTCATATTTATTCATTAACAACTCTGCAGATAAAGGATTAATCAAGTATTTCTGAATAGTTCTCTTCAATGGGCGAGCTCCATAAGTTACATCATAGCCGTGTTCCATAAGAAAATCTTTAACATCTTCTTCTACTTCAAGCGATAAGCCTTTTTGTGCAAGCATACTTGCTACTTTCTGCAATTGTATATCAATAATTTGTTTTACCTCGCTTCTCAACAATGGTTTGAATAATACAATTTCATCAATTCTATTCAGAAATTCTGGTCTAATAGTTTGACGCAACAACTCTGTCAATGCAATCCTTAACTCGCCCATAACATATTCAAAATTATTTTCATCTATTACACTTAATTTTTCTTGAATTAAATGAGAACCAAGATTAGAAGTCATAATTATAATTGTATTTTTAAAGTCAACAGTTCTACCTTTATTATCTGTCAATCTACCATCATCAAGTACTTGAAGCAATATATTAAAAACATCAGGATGCGCTTTCTCAATTTCGTCGAGTAAGACTACTGAATATGGTCTACGACGAACTGCTTCTGTAAGTTGACCTCCTTCTTCATAACCAACATAACCTGGGGGAGCACCAATTAATCTAGATACAGAATATTTTTCCATATATTCACTCATGTCAATTCTAACCATCGCATGCTCGTCGTTAAATAAAAACTCTGCTAATGCTCTAGCAAGTTCAGTTTTTCCAACACCAGTAGTGCCTATAAAAATAAAAGAACCAATAGGACGGTTAGGATCTTGCAATCCAGCACGAGATCTTCTAATTGCATTTGCTACTGCTGAAACAGCATCATCTTGTCCTACTACTCTTTTATGAAGCTCTTCTTCTAGTCGTAATAATTTAGTTCTTTCGCTTTCAAGCATTTTACTTACTGGTATTCCCGTCCATTTTGCTACAACTTCTGCAACGTCTTCTGCATCTACTTCTTCCTTTAGCATTTTATTGTGTTTTTGAATTTCAGCTAATTCTTCTGTTTCTTTTTTAAGTTTTCTTTCAAGTTCATTAATAACTCCGTAACGTAATTCTGCTACTTTTCCTAAATTTCCTTCTCGTTCATATCGGTCTGCCTCAGCTTTTGCTCTTTCGATTTCACTTTTCATTGAACGAATTTTCTGAATCTTCTCTTTTTCAAGCAACCAGTGACTTCTAAGTCTATTTCTTTCTTCCTCTAATTCACTGAGCTCTTTTTGAAGCTCTTCAAGTCTTGCTGCTGAATCTGTATCTTTTTCTCTCTTTAATGCTTCCCGTTCAATTTCAAGTTGTTTTACTTTTCTTTCTATTGCATCAAGCTCTTCAGGCATTGAATCAATTTCAATTCTTAACTTTGATGCAGCTTCGTCTATAAGATCAATAGCTTTATCTGGCAAAAATCTATCTGTTATATATCTATTCGAAAGCTGGACTGCTGCTACAATTGCACCATCCGTAATTCGAACGCCATGATGAACTTCATATCTTTCTTTTAATCCTCTTAATATAGAAATGGAATCTTCTTCACTCGGCTCAGCAACATATACAGGTTGAAATCTTCTTTCTAAAGCAGCATCTTTTTCAATGTATTTCCGATACTCATCAAGAGTTGTAGCTCCTATTGCATGAAGTTCACCACGTGCCAATGCTGGTTTTAAAATATTTGCTGCGTCCATCGAACCTTCAGCTCTTCCTGCACCCACAAGCAAATGAAGTTCATCGATAAACAAAATTATTTCACCATTAGATTCTTGAACTTCCTTTACCACTGCTTTAAGTCTTTCTTCAAACTGACCACGATACTGAGTACCTGCAACCAAAGCTCCCATATCTAATGCTACAATTCTTTTTGTCTTCAATGATTCAGGAACATCTCCAGAAACAATACGATGTGCTATTCCTTCAGCAATTGCTGTTTTACCTACTCCAGGTTCACCAATCAATACTGGATTATTTTTTGTTCTTCTTGAAAGAACTTGCAATACTCTTCTAATTTCTTCATCTCTTCCAATTACAGGATCAAGCTTATTTAAGCGTGCAAGCTCTGTTAAGTCTCTTCCAAATTTTTTTAATGCTTGATATGTATCTTCCGGATTTTGTGACGTGACTCTTTGTGTACCACGAATATCTTTCAATGCAGCAAGTAAGATATTTTTGTTAATTCCATTGTCTCTTAACAATTTTCCTGCAACACCACTATCTTCGCTCAGTGCAAGTAAAATATGTTCTGTTGAAATATATTCATCTTTAAGTGCTTTTGCTTCTTCTGCAGATTGATCAAACAACTTTGCTGTATTCATTGAAAGCTGCTGACTTCCAACTCCTGCCCCCGTAACCTTTGGCAATCTTTCAAGAAGTTCGCCAACTTTAATTTTTAAGTGATTAACATTTCCACCCGCTTTCTGAATTGTTGATACAGCAACACCGTTCGAATCCTGAAGCAATGCTGCTAATATATGCTCGGGTTCTATTATTTGATTATTATAATTTTGAGCAATCTCAACAGCCTCTTGAATCGTCTCCTGGGCCTTTACAGTAAATTTGTTAAAATTGAATGCCATATTCTTTCACCATTTTTTTGTGCTAATACAAAATTAATTTAATAAAGTTTCATAATAAATAAAAAAATACTAAATAAAATATTACTAACTCGTAATATTTCTTCAATTCTTACTTTACTTGTCACTCCTATACATTTATTTTAATTTTGTAGTCCATTTTGAAAGATTTAAATATGTCACAATTACTTTCTCAAAACGAAGATACAATTGTTGCTCTTGCAACACCTCCTGGCATAGGTGCTATATCTGTGATACGTGTAAGCGGTCCTGAAGCTTTTGTAAAAGTTGACAAAATCTTTTTCGGTAAGAAAAAAATTGTTGATTGTCCCACACACACTATACATTACGGAAAGATAATAAATTCTGAAAATGAAGTAATAGATGATGTTCTAGTATCTGTTTTTCGTGCACCACATTCATATACAGGTGAAGATTCTGTTGAAATAAGCACTCATGGAAGTCAATTAATAGTAGAAAAAATTATATCCCTATTACTAGAGCAAGAAGTCAGACTTGCTGAGCCAGGTGAATTTACAAAAAGAGCTTTTCTAAATGGTAAGATTGACTTAGCACAGGCTGAAGCTGTTGCTGACGTTATCAACGCAAGAACTGAAGCATCTCTACGAGGCGCAAGAAATCAGCTTGATGGTATTTTATCTAAAAAAGTTGATTCACTCAGAGAAAAACTTATTAATACTTCTTCATTAATTGAGCTTGAACTTGACTTTGCAGAAGAAGATATTGAACTTTTGCCAATAAAAGAAATTTTAAAAAATATCAACGAAATAGAAAATGAAATTGACAATTTACTAAAAACATTTTCTTTTGGGAGAGTTATAAGAGACGGTGTAAATGTTGCATTAGTAGGAAAACCAAATGTCGGAAAATCATCTCTATTAAACTATTTACTTAAAGAGGCACGTGCAATTGTAAGTGAAATACCTGGAACTACTAGAGACATTATCAGAGAAGAATTAACATTAGACGGAATTTTATTTAGACTTTATGATACTGCTGGCATTAGAATAACAGATGATCTAATTGAAAAGGAAGGGGTTATAAGAAGCAGAAACGCTGTAAAAGAAGCCGATATTGTTCTTTTTATTAGCGATACAGAAACCGGCTTTGACTATGAACTATTTACTGAATTATTAAGTTTGGCTGGTGAAGAAAAAATAATAAAAGTTGTTAATAAAATAGATTTAAAAAAAGATTACAATAATATTTATGATGTTGAAATTTCAGCAAAAACTGGTGAAGGTATAGAGTCTCTTTTTAAGAAATTGAAAGAGAAAGCCATTGGGACAAATGTTTATACAGAAAAAACTGCTATTGTATCAAACATAAGGCACTTTAATGCTCTTAAAAAAGCAAAAGAACACCTAATAAATGCTAAAAATTCAATTTCAGAAAATTTAACCGGAGAATTCATTGCTGTTGATTTAAGAAATGCAGAAAATGCACTAAGCGAAATTATAGGAAAAGTTACAACAGATGACATTCTAAATAATATCTTCTCGAAATTTTGCATTGGCAAATAGTAATGTTTCACGTGAAACAAAAACAATTAGAATTTTTATAATTTTTTCACGTGAAACAGAAAGGAGAATTATGAAAGAATACGATGTTATAGTAATAGGTGGTGGACACGCAGGAATCGAAGCAGCTACTGCACCTGCTAGAATGGGATGCTCTGTTGCTATGATTACAATGGATAAAAAAGCAATAGGTAGAATGTCTTGCAATCCCGCTGTTGGAGGTAGCGCAAAAGGTCATTTAGTCCACGAAATAGATGCTTTAGGAGGAATGATAGGGCTTATAGCAGACAGGTCTGGAATTCAATTCAGAACCTTAAACAAATCAAAAGGTCCAGCTGTTTGGGCAGGGCGAAGTCAAAACGACAGAAAATTATATTCAATTGAAGCCCTTAAAATTGTTGAATCTGTTCCAAACCTTGAAATTATTGAAGATTCTGTTGTTGAGGTAGTCGTAGAAAACAAAAAAATTGCAGGGGTTAAAACTCAAAAAGGACTAGAAATAAAATGCAAAGCACTTATAATTTCAACTGGCACTTTTTTAAATGGACTAATGCATACAGGACTAAAATCTTTTCAAGGAGGAAGATTCGGTGAACCAGCTTCACTAGGACTAACAGAGTCTTTAGTTAAACTTGGATTTGAAGCTGGAAGGCTTAAAACCGGTACACCCCCAAGACTAAAAAAAGATACTATTAACTGGGATATACTTGAAGAACAAAAGGGTGATGACCCACCACAACCATTTTCGCTTAGAACTCCAAAAGATAAATTCCCATATTTACCACAACTAAGTTGCTACATTACTTATACAGATAAAACCGTACATCAAATTTTAGAAAAAGGTTTCGATAGGTCGCCTTTATTTACAGGAAAAATTAAAGGAAGAGGTCCGCGCTATTGTCCCTCTATAGAAGATAAAATTTATAGATTTGCCGACAAGGAAAGACATCAACTTTTCTTAGAACCAGAAGGCCTCGATTCGGATCTAATTTATATTAATGGATTTTCAACTTCTCTCCCTGAAGATATACAGTTCGAAGCTTTAAGAAAAATTAAAGGACTCGAAAACGTAGAAATGGTGCGTCCAGGTTATGCTGTTGAATACGACTTTTTTCCACCACATCAAGTTGATTTAACTTTAGAAACAAAATTAATAGAAGGACTCTACTTTGCCGGCCAAATTAATGGCACATCTGGCTACGAAGAAGCAGCAGCACAAGGAATTGTTGCTGGAATAAATGCTGCTCTTAAAATACAAAAAAGACCTGAATTTGTGCTTAAAAGAAGCGAAGCTTACATTGGGGTTTTAATAGATGATTTGGTTGGAAAATCTACTGACGAACCTTATCGAATGTTTACTTCTAGGGCAGAGCATAGATTAATTCTCCGGCAAGATAATGCTGATAGAAGATTAATGAAGTACGGTTACGAATTTGGTTTAATACCAAAAGAACTTTATAACGAATTGAAAGAAAGGGAAGTTTTAATTACAAAATCAAAAGAATTCTTAAGTAAAACAAAACTCCTACCTAATGAAATAAATTCTTTCTTAATTCAAAAAAATACATCACCAATCGATAATGCGGAAACTATTGATAAGTTAGTAAAAAGACCTGAAATAAACCTAGTTGAATTACTTGAATTCATAAAAGATAAAAATGGTGAAATTATAGACTTAATAAAAGATCAAAAGGCATTAGAACAAATCGAAATTGAATTTAAATATGAGGGTTATATTCAAAGGCAACTAGAATTAATAGAAAAAATGGAAAAATTAGAAAATGTTTTAATACCATTAAATTTTGATTATTCTAATTTAAAAGCTATTTCTACTGAAGGCAGGGAAAAATTAAGTAAAGTAAAACCAAGGTCAATTGGTCAGGCATCCAGAATTTCTGGTGTAACACCTTCTGATATTTCAGTTTTATTAGTATATTTAAAGAGCTAAATTTGAGGTTTTTCTTTGAGTTCATACGAACAGTATCTTCGCGAGTTGAAGATGCTCTTCTGGGAAAATAACATTAACCCAGATGAGTACCAACTTGAGCGTCTAGCCAACTTTGCTGTTCTTGTCACTCAAAAAAATTCTAAAGTAAATTTAATATCCCGCAGAGACATTCAAAAAATAATTGAAAATCATGTTTTTATCTCTTCCTATATTTCAGAATTTCTTCCGCAAAAAATTAACTACTTCCTAGACGTTGGAACTGGTGGAGGTTTTCCAGGAATACCTCTTGCTATTACGCGTCCTCAATTAAAAGGTGTTCTTGTAGATTCAACCACTAAAAAAATTGAAGCCGTAAAAGAATTTATTTCTAAACTCAAGTTAAATAATTTAGTTGCAGAAAATTATAGAGTTGAAAGTGAAGAATTTAGACAAAAATATTCAGAAGCTTTTGACCTTGTAATTAGTCGTGCAACAGTACCTTTAATAACACTTTTCAGTTATGCACTTCCTTTACTAAAAGAAAAATCATATATCGCTTCAATAAAAGGTGGAGATTTAAATAATGAATTTAGCACTGCTGAATTAAAGTACAAAGCATACATTAAAAAATCCACAATCTTTGAGCTAGCCTATAAACCAACAAATGCTCGCAACGAAAAAGAGAAAAAGCTAATTCTTGTTGAAATAAATAAGTAATTTTGTATAACACTGATAATTAAAATTCATTCCCGATATTGATTCAACTTTCTTTCTGAGTTCTATATGAACAAAGTAGAAAAATTTATCAAATATGCTCAGCACCGAGATGTTATATTTGTTTTAGGTGCAGGGGCTTCAAAACCAGATGGGGTACCTCTTCAAAGGGATATTCTACCACAAATTTTATCAGACGAAAATCAGGAAATAAAAAAATCAGAAATAGGAAAAATTGTTATTGACTTTATTAATGATAATTTCATGTATAATAGTCAATTAAATTTATATCCTAAACTTGAAGCTGTATTTGGATTTTTAGATTATTTCATTCAACATAATGAAAGCCTCAACTCAAAATATACAAATAGTCGTATAAGAGAGATAAAAGAATATCTCATTAAGCTTGTGCACTATATAGTAAATTTAAATACAGACAAGAAAAGTCACTATTATCAACAATTCTGGCAAATACTTACAAATAAAGTTCCAAATTCATCAATTATAACCTTAAATTATGATACATTGTTAGAACAATCATTCGAATTTTTATTTAAAAAAAATTATTACCTTGATTATTGTATTCCTCTAATGAATTATGAAAAACTTCCTCAATTAAAAAACTACAATTTCTGGATTAATCCCCGCGAACCTGTATTTGTAGAAGAAAGCGCAAAACCTATTTCAATCAAGATTATAAAACTACATGGAAGTTTAAACTGGAAATACTGCAATTGCTGTAATTTAACCTTGCTTACACCATGGGATAGAAAAATTGATTTGAACAAAGGAAAATTTCTTGGTTATACTTATCCAGATAAAGAAGAGTATGAATTTCGTTGTCCTATTGACGAAACAGATTTTGAAACTTTGATAATGCCACCATCCTATTTAAAAACATTACATCATCCGGTGATTTCACAATTACTTGTTGAAGCATCAAAGGAAATACGCTCCACAAGAAAAATAATTTTTATCGGCTATTCAATGTCAGACGCAGATTTACACATAATTGCATTATTCAAAAAGCATATTCAAGAAGGAACCAAAGTAATTGTAGTAAATCCAAAAAAGAAAGAATCCCTTGAGTTAAGTTATAAATCAATATCAAAAGAAGTAAAATTCATAAATACTTCTTTTGAAGAGCTACTTGAGAAAAATTTATTATTAGAAATTTTATAAAACAGTTCCTTATAAAAATTTCATTAAATACTCTCTAAGGTCTTCATATTTCGAACTTAGTTCTACAGTTCTTTTTTCTTTATTTAAACAAGAGGCTAATCTTTCAGGAATTTCCACATTTATTTTTAGCTCCTCTTCAACTACATCCTTAAATTTTGCGGGATGAGCGGTTTCGAGTACTATTCCATTAAATTCTTGACTAAACCTGGTATAATCTCTAAGTGCTAAATATCCAACCGATCCATGTGGATCAATTATATAATTAAATTTTTCATAAACTTCTTTTATTCCTTGACGAGTTTGTATATCATCGTAAGATTCAGAATAAATATCATTTTGCATGTCTCTCAGAATGTCAGAATACATTTCTCTAATTCTAACAAGATTACTTGGATTTCCAACATCCATCGCATTAGAAAGAGTTTGAATTGATGAGCGAGGAACAAAATTGCCTGTTCTTAAAAATTCTGCAAATACTTTATTGCTATTAACTGCTCCAATAAACTTAAAAATTGGCAATCCGATTTTTTTTGCTATTAATCCTGCAGTTAAATTTCCAAGATTTCCAGATGGCACAGAAAATATAGAGTGTAGTTTTTTATCCTTAATTTGTTTATAAGCTTCAAAATAATAAAATGCTTGTGGAAGTAATCTTGAAATATTTATCGAATTAGCAGAAGTAAGATTCAATTTTTTGTTTAATTCTTTATCAACGAAAGCTGTTTTAACTAATCTTTGGCAATCATCGAATGTTCCATCAATTTCAAGTGCTGTGATGTTTTTATCTAAAGTTGTCAATTGTTTTTCTTGAATCAAACTTACTTTTCCCTTTGGATAAAGAATAAAAACATTTATTCCTGGAGTATCATAAAATCCATAAGCAACAGCACTTCCGGTATCGCCAGAGGTTGCAACTAAAATATTTAGTTGTATACTTCTTTTAGCAACGAAATACCCCATTGTTTTTGCCATAAATCTTGCACCAAAATCTTTAAATGCAAGAGTAGGACCATGAAATAATTCAAGAACGTACAATTTTTCCCCAATTAAAATTAAAGGGGCAGGAAATGTAATAGAATTGGAAATTATATCAGACAAATTACTTTCTGATATTTCATCTTCAATAAATTTTTCTGAAATTCTAAAAGCAATTTCTTGAAATGAATATTTTTCTAACGATTCAATAAAATTACTATCCATAGATGGGAAGTATTCTGGCATGAAAAGACCCCCATCTTCTGCAAGTCCTTGCATTACAGCAGTTTCAAAACTTACAAATTGATTTTTATTGTTTGTACTATAGTATTTCATTCTAAAATTATTGGTCCTTTCTCATTAATTTTTGAAACGTATTTTCTTCCGTTTAATCCAGATTGAATTACTGCCTTTAGCATTGAATCTGCAATTCTTTCTGCATCCTTAGCAGATGTTGAAAATGCAAACATAGAGGGACCCGACCCTGTTATATTGCAATTCAGTGCTCCATTGTCCAATGCGGCTTTTCTAACTTTATTGTAGCAAGGGATTAATTTTGCTCGCTTCGGTTCAGCTATTAAGTCAATTATAGAGCGACTAATTAAATCAAAATTCTTTGTCATCAGACCAATTATAAGTCCAGATGCGTTACCAGCTTGAGCTATTGCAGTTTTAAGTTTAACAGTTTTGCTTAAGATTTTTCTTGCTTCTTTTGTTTTAATAACAATATCTGGGTAAACAATACTACAATATAAGTTTTTAGGATAATCAATTTGAATAATATCAAGAGGATTATAACTTCTAATCAAAACAAATCCACCAAACAAACATGGAGCAACATTATCTGCATGGATACTACCACTTGCAACAAATTCGCCAGCCATTGCGTGGACTAGTAAATCCAACTTAGGAAGTTTTAAGTCTAACAACTCGTTAACGGCAAAAACTCCTGCCACCGCACTTGCCGCACTTGAACCAAGTCCACTTCCTATTCCCATTTTTTTATGTATTAGAACATCAAGACCAACTTTCAAATTATATTTTTCAAGAAGGGATTTTATAGCAACAGTAGTTGTGTTTTTATCAACTTCAAGAGGAAGATTACCGTTGTCGCCGTCAATTTTAACTATTCTCAATTCTTTTGAATTATTTTTCCTTATAATGACTTCATCACCGGGTTCATAGAGAGCAAAACCCATCATATCGAAACCCGGACCCACATTTGAAACTGATGCAGGAGCAAAAACTCTAATGCTTTTAGAACTCATTGGATATATCCTTTTGCTTTCATTAGTTCTGCAATTAAAATTGTTCCACCAGCAGCCCCACGAATTGTGTTATGAGAAAGAATAACAAACTTAAAATCAAATATTGGACACTCTCTTAATCTTCCTATCGATGTAGCCATCCCTTTTTCAATGTTTCTATGAATTTTAGGTTGAGGATATTTTTCCTCACTAAAATAAATAATTGGATTTTGTGGTGCAGAAGGAAGTTTTAATTCCTGTGGAACAGATTTAAATTCTTTCCATACTTTAATTATTTCTTCTACAGTTGTTTTTGTTTTTAATTTTACTTGAACACATTCTGTATGGCCATCAAGCACACCAACTCGATTACATTGAGCACTAATTTTAATATCTGCAAATTCTATTTTATTTGAATCGAGTTTACCAAAAATTTTCAAAGGTTCTGTCTCCATTTTCTTTTCTTCACCACTAATAAAAGGAATTACATTATCAATAATATCTAAACTTGGCAATCCAGGATAACCAGCACCAGAGACTGCTTGCATTGTTACGACATTTACAGCTTCAATTCCAAAATAATCGTAAAGTGGTTTTAATGCTAAAGCCAATCCTATTGTTGAACAATTTGGATTTGTTACAATGCCTCCTTTATACTTTTGTGTTTTCAACAAATCGAGATGGTCTGAATTAACTTCAGGAATCATTAACGGCACATCTTCATCAAAGCGATGATTTCTTGCATTTGAAATAACATAATAGCCAGCTTCTGCAAAAGCAGTTTCAATTTCTCCAGCTACAGAAGCATCAAGTCCAGAGAACACTATTCTTGCATTAAGATTTGGCTCGCATCTTTTTACAATCATATTTGCAAATTTATCTGGCAAAGGAGTTTGCATAATCCAATTTGTAGCTTCAGAATATTTTTTCCCTGCTGATTTTTCTGAGGCTGCAAGTTCTACTACCTCGAACCAAGGATGATTTGAAAGCAGCTCTAAAAACCTTTGTCCAACACTTCCAGTTGCACCTAAAATTGCTACAGGAATTTTTTGTGTATTCATTTTTACCTCTTTAATAATTCTTTATGCAAAACATTTAGTGCATCTGTTAAATTGTTTTTATTTATTACTAGTGAAATATTTAATTCTGAAGAACCTTGAGCTATTGCTATAATATTAATTTTATTTTTTCCAAGCGCCCCAAAAACTTTACCAGCTATTCCTGGTGTATTGCGCATATTTTCTCCAACAACAGCTATTATCGACAGATTTTTTTCTATTTCTACTTTACCAATTTTACCATCTAAAATTTCAAGTCGAAATTCTTCTTCAATTATTTTTTTTGCTTCTTCGGCATGTTTAGGCAAAACAGCTAAGCAAATACTATGTTCGGATGAAGCTTGAGATATTAATATAATGTTAATATTATAACGAGCTAAAGCCCCAAACAAACGTGCTGCTATTCCGCTTACACCTATCATTCCTCCACCTTGCACTTGAACTAATGCAATATCATCAATTGATGAAATTCCTTTTACTGTAAATTTGGATGATTTTTCTTTTTCTAAAATATATGTTCCAGGGAAGTCCGGATTAAAAGTATTTT
Organism: Melioribacter sp.; assembly: GCA_026417975.1. Taxonomy (GTDB): domain Bacteria; phylum Bacteroidota; class Ignavibacteria; order Ignavibacteriales; family Melioribacteraceae; genus Rosettibacter. The sequence continues at coordinate 1,061 of JAOACD010000004.1, read as the reverse complement.
TAATTACAATCTTAATCTTTTTTTGAAGAGCAGGTAGCATCGTAGGAGGATAAATTACTTTTGCCCCAAAATGGGAAAGTTCCATTGCTTCTTCGTATGTAACTGATTCAAGCGAAAAAGCATCTTTAACCTTCCGAGGATCTGCTGTTAAAATTCCATCTACATCTGTCCATATTTCTATTAACTCCGCGTTTAAGGCTGCTCCAAAGATTGAAGCTGTATAATCCGAGCCACCTCTTCCTAAAGTTGTAATTTCATTTTTAGAAGTAGAAGAAATAAAACCTGTTATTACTTGTAGCTTTCTGTGTTTATTGAAATAATTAATAATTTTTTTATTTGTAACTCTAAAATCAACACGCGCAGAACCAAAATTATTATCCGTCTTAATTAATTTATCTGCAAATAAAATTTCACAATCAATACCACGATTGAGCATGGTTTCACCAATGATTGTACATGAAAGTTTTTCTCCAAAACTAACAATATAATCTAACGTTCGTGGTGTGAGTTCTTTAACAAGATAAACACCGTTAACAACTTCTTTTAATTCACCAAAAAGTTTATTCAACTTTTTTGTTAACGGAGAAATTTTTTCCTTATTATTTAGTTGAGATGCTATTTTAAAGTGATGTTCGATTAAAGAGTTTAATTCTAAAGAATATTGTAAATTACGTTTAAAAGCAAGTTTGCCTATTTCTATTAACTTATCCGTTACTCCTTGAAATGCAGAAAAGACTACAGAAAATTTTATTTTTTTTGAAATATAATATTTCTGAAGTATTCCAATAACATTATTAATTCTTTCTGCATTACCTACACTCGAACCGCCAAACTTTAGTATTCTCATTTGTTTAACACCTTATTTAAATTGGAAATTACCTAAAAGAAAAGTAAGAAAATTAGCACGTGCACGTCGACGTGTGTATAAATGAGCAGACCGTAAGGTTGGAAAACACGAACATACTAACTTTAAATGTATTAACGCTCATTTATTAGAAATGAAAAATTTAATTATGAACATAATAATTGAAATGAAATAATACAAGTAGTAAAAATAATTT
>JAOACD010000012.1 GCA_026417975.1 Melioribacter sp. | reverse complement strand
GTGTATAAATGAGCAGACCGTAAGGTTGGAAAACACGAACATACTAACTTTAAATGTATTAACGCTCATTTATTAGAAATGAAAAATTTAATTATGAACATAATAATTGAAATGAAATAATACAAGTAGTAAAAATAATTTTTGTGGGCAACAAAAAAATATTTTTAACTATTATTAAAGTCTACTTCTCAATCGTATATAAATCTCCATATTTCCAAATTTATATCGAATGTAAAATTTTACTAGTAAAATTTTTATATGGATTTTATAATTATGAAAATGTCATATTTAAGACATTAAATTCCCCTTCCCGTCTTTATTATGAAAAGGGTTTTTCTAACCTTCAGTAAAATTATACCATTAGCCTTTTGAAAAGTTTTTTATAATTTCTTCTATGTCATTCGTTGGTAAATCACACACAAAATTTTCACAAAGATAAAATGTTCTTTTGTCGTTAAGCTTTTTATATTCTTTTATCCATGGGACAAATTCAATAATTTTTTCTCTGTTCGAATTTGTTAACCAAATACAATACAAATTGTCGTAACCTGAAAGTTTTTGAATAGTTTCTGCATCTAAATTTTCGGACAATATTACTAGCTCATACGACTTTTTATTCAATAACAAGTATGAATTCAAAAAATATGTATATCCAAGAGAGGCATTATTAACTTGATAGGCAAAAGTTGAAATAATTTTTTCGATTTGTCCCGATATATTTACATCACCAGTTAATTTGAACAATCTAATCAAATTCTCAAATTGTACGGAATTACCGGAAGGAATAGCTCCATCATAAAGTATTTTTGTTCGAACAATATTATCATCACTCTTTGATGTAAAATAGAATCCACCACTTTCTTCATCCCAAAATTCTTTTTGTAATACTAAATTTAATGTTATCGCATTTACTAAATAATCTTCTTTCATTGTTGCTTTATATAAATCAAGTGATGCTCTTATTAAAAAAGCATAATCATCAAGAAATCCTTCTATGTACGCTTTATTATCTTTCCATACATGAAATAATTTTTCCCCATTAAACATATTTTTTATCAAAAAGTTGTAACATGATAATGCAGATTTCAAAAATTCTTCGTCATCAAATATTAAGTAAGCTTTCACTAAAGAAGAAATTAAAAGACTATTCCAATCTGTCAACACTTTATCATCTTTAAGAGGCGGAATTTTTTTGCTCCTAAACTCAAGAAGTGACTTTCGTATTATTTCATATTCTTTAAACTCTAGCCCAAATTTATTGAGCACATTATTTAATCTATCAGATAAATACAAAATATTCTTGCCTGTTAATTTTCGAGTAAACTCGTTTAGAAAGTTTCCTTCTTCTGCAAGATTAAAAATGTCTTTTATAATCTCATATTTATCTGGAAGAATATTTCTAATTTCTTCTGTAGTCCACAGGTAATACTTTCCCTCTTCACCTTCACTATCGGCATCTTGAGCTGAGTAGTAAGCATCATTATCAGATAACATTTCATTATTCAAATAAGAATAGATTTCATAAACAACATTTTTATAAAAATTATCCTTTGTAAGTTTATAAGCAAATGTGTAAGCTTCTATTAATGCTGCTTGATCGTAAAGCATTTTCTCAAAATGTGGAACCAACCATTTTTCATCAGTAGAATATCTGTGAAACCCAAAACCTATTTGATCAAAAATTCCTCCTTTACGCATCTCTTCTAAAGTTTTTAGTGCCATTTTCAATGAATCGACTTCGTTGAATTCCAAATAATAATTAAAAAGAAAAATTAAATTATGTGGAGAAGGAAATTTTGGTGCTATTCCAAACCCACCATGTTTTTCGTCAAAATTATTTTTTAGAGAAGAAAAAGTTCTTGTTAAAATATCTTGATGTAAATATTGTTCAGATTTAGAAGAAACTTGTAATGAAAGGTATCTCGTAATTTCATCTGTGCTTCTTAATAATTCATCTTTTCTTGTTTTCCATAAATGAATGATGTGATTTAATAAATCATAAAATCCAATTCTGCCTGCATAAGAAAATTTTGGAAAATAAGTTCCAGCATAAAATGGTTTTTTATCAGCAGTCATAAAAATAGATAAAGGCCAACCACCTCTACCTGTAATTATCTGGCAAACCTGCATGTAAATATTATCAATATCTGGCCTTTCTTCTCTATCAACTTTTATTGATACAAAATTTTTATTAAGAAATTCTGCTATCTTTTCGTCTTCAAAAGATTCACGTGCCATTACATGACACCAGTGGCAAGTAGAATAACCAATTGAAAGGAAAATTGGTTTATCTTCTTGTCTTGCTTTTTCGAATGCTTCTTCACACCACGGAAACCAATCTACAGGATTATTTGCATGTTGTAATAAGTAAGGAGACGATTCTTTTGCTAACCTATTCATACTTTTTATTTTATTTAACCTGTCAACAAGAAGATAAGTTCAATTATTACCGAAAAGTTCGTATTCAACAAGCTCACAAATTATATGAGCAACAGTAATATGCCCCTCTTGTATTCTTTGAACATTTTGTGATGGAATTATAATTGCTAAATCAACCTTATCTTTTAATTTGCCTCCACTACCTCCTAGAAGTCCTATTACAAACATTTTTTTTTCATGTGCTTTTTCAACAGCTTTAATTATGTTTGGTGAATTTCCGCTAGTCGAAATAGCTATTAGAATATCCTTTTCGTTGCCTAGTCCTTCTATGCTTCTTGCAAAAACATTTTCGAATCCAAGGTCGTTGCTACCTGCAGTTAAATTTGACGTGTCTGTTGTCAAAGAAATTGCCGGTAATGCAGGACGATTAATCTTATGACTTAGTCTAATCATTAACTCGGTTGCTATGTGTTGACTATCTGCTGCACTTCCACCATTTCCACACAATAAAACTTTTTTCCCGTTCCTATAAGCATCTGCAATTATTTCGACCGCCTTAAGTACACTTTCTTTGCACCGTTTTTCGATATTTAATTTTGTTTCAGCACTTTCTTTTAAGGATTCCGAAAAAAATTTTTCTCTATCCATTTAAATTTCCTTATTGTTCCTTTCCAAAGATAAGAAAGTTTATTATCATTCAATAAAAAGATAAAAATAATTTATGCCAAAGAAATTTTCGAACAAAAAAGTAATTAACTTTCCTCTCTTTTGTGATTATTCATGTAAATATGCTTCTTTCGGAAATCCCTCTGCTGTTGGCGCTTGTAGAAGAGAAGTACCAATTTGGTGTAAACATTTTAAGAAATATAATAACAAAAACAATAAGTGCTTAGCACAAGAATTTATTTAATGCTTAATGTTCTTAGTATATTACGCTTCTACGTCGTATCAATATAATTTTTGGTTAATATAGTTACTAAGTGAACAAAAAAAAATCTTTTTCAGAGTACTGTACATCTAATACAGATAAGAAAACAATTTTTCAACAAACAGCTTATAAAAATCCTTTTAGTTTTTCTTTAAGTTATTAGGTTTATTTTAATCTCTCTGCTCTTCCCCAACAAGACTTAATTTTATTATTACTTTAACAAACCATCTTCAGATAAAAAAACCCGACAGTAAGCTTATGCTAACTGTCGGGCTTATTATTTTGTTCTTAAATAACTATTTCATTAAAATCATTTTCTTGGTAATATTCACATTATTACCAATTAACCTATAAATGTAAACTCCCGAAGAAAGATTATTACCATTAAATGTAACCTTTTGAGTTCCTGGATTCATCTCTCCATCAAATAAAGTTGCTACTTCCTGACCTAAAATATCATAAACTCTTAACGAATATTTTCCACTTTGAGGCACAGCAAATTTAATTGTAGTTATTGGATTGAATGGATTCGGATAATTTTGATACAATTCAAATTTAGTAGGAATTTCTTCTGATTCTAATGATGTAACACCAGCAATTCTCTTGCTTAAATAAATTTTCCCTTCTTTTGTTCCTACATAAACATTATTATCATTCTTTGAAATAATTATTGAACTTACTCCAAAACCACCCATTCCAATTGAATTCCATGTATTTCCATTGTCAACTGATTCAAATACACCACTTGTCCAAGATGCAACATAAACCTTATTACTTAAATTCACAGCTATTGAATAAATAAACGGTGCATTCAATGCAGTAACTTTTGACCAAGTATTACCATTATCAAGCGAACGATAGAGACCATCACCGTAAGTTCCTGCATACAAACCACTAGAGTTTGAAGCTATTGTCCAAACGAAATCATATCCAACATTCAATTTAGTCCACGTAGAATTTTCGTACTTAAATACTCCACCACCATAACTTGCAGCAAAAAGTGTATTTGAATGGAACGTCAATGAATTAATAACTAAATTATAACCTAAACCATTATTCATTTCGTTCCAAGTTATGCCATTATCTGTAGATACATAAACTCCACCTCCCCAAACTCCAGCATAAATTGAATTTCCATTAGATGCCAGTGCATGAACATCTACATTTGATAACGAAGTTAATATCCAAGATGAACCATCATATCTATATACACCCTGCTCAGTAGCGGCAAATATAAATCCATTATGAACATTTAATGCCCAAATAAATCCAACGTTCATATTATTGTTAATTTTTATCCACGACTGACCGCCGTTGCTAGATTTATAAATATTTCCACCCCAAGTTCCAGAATAAATATTACCATATTGATCATAGGCCATTGCATAAACAATTTCTCCACTCGAAAATCCACTTACTAATTGCCAATTATTTTGATTTTCTGAATTATTACCTTCATTATTTTCTTCTACATTGGAAACAGTTATTGTTGTACTAGAAGAATTGTTATTTGGATTAGGATCAACCGTTAATACACTTGTAATTGTTGCAATATTAGTTAACTCTTTTTCAAATGGAATATTACCAATAAAAGGAGCAAGATTCATTTGACCCATACCACTTAAAGACTTGCATATTAATTGACCATTAATCATTCCGCTTACAAAGTTAACATCAGCAAATGGAGCTAAAAGAGAACCCCGAATATCAATCCCTTGGATTGTTAACTGTGTTGCTTCGTAGAAATTATAAAGGACGTTAGTGATACTTGTTCCATTAACTGTTAATCCGCCTGTCCAATTCACATTATAGCCATCAATATTAACAAGAACTACAGACCCATTTGGTGCATTAATAGTAACATTATTTGCCGAAGATAAGTTAGCACCATTAACCTTGAATACATTCAAAAATGGATCTGTTCCTGTTAATGTTAATCCACCGTATTGAAAATTAACCGTACCATTTACTGTGTAATTAGAAAGAGTCATCGATAAGTTTTCAAGGTATGTTTTTGCAGCTGCAAAATTAATTGGACTGTCTTGACGTAATGTACCATTTATACTTACAGAAGATTGGGGCAGATTTGTTGTGTTTCCATAAACTACATTTCCATTAACATGACCACTTATAAATATCAAATCTCTTCCAACTATTAGAACATCGCCGCTATTTGGTGGTAATTGATCTCCAATGCTATAATTTGCAAAGTATGCATCGCGACCTACTGCCACCTTACCTTGAGTATCTGAAGAAGGTTGATTAACATCGTTAATTACAAATAAGTTATAATCCTTAGCGGGGCCTAAATCAAATATCGAACTATTCAACTGTTCACAATCGACTTTTGCATTAATTGTCAATGTTGCAAAAGAGTGGGAATTCAGATCCCCAACAATCCAAATTCCCGTGTTAAAATCATACACCCCCTGTGAAGTGGAACTGGAATTATAAACCAAGCCTTCTGGTAGTAAATCTGTAACCTGTATTCCTTTGGCTTTGTTAGGACCATCGTTTGTTACCTTTATAGTAAATGTTATAGACTCGCCACATTTTGGATTTTGATTATCAACAGACTTTTCTATTCTAACTTCTGCCGGTTCTTCTTGAGGTGGTGGACATACCCAAGGATACCAATACAAATCTCTGCCTATTCCATTCTTAATTGGATTGCCATTACAATCAAGAACGTTTACTCCGTAGTGAATCTCTACAATTTGATCATGGGGACGAATACCAGGCCATTGGGCTGTTATTGTGAATGTAGTGTCTTTTGTAATTAAAATTGTTTGATAATGAGTTGAATTATCTACACTGCCATCATTAGGATAAACAATTCTCCAAGCTAATTGCAAGTAAGCTTTACTTGGATTTGGAGTTAAATGAACTGAACCAGTAATTGTTATTAGTTTGGGGTCGTATTCACATATTGCGGAATCTGGACCAATTTCTGCTGTCCAATCTGTTACACATGATAATTCGCATTCAACATTTACAGTGGCAAAAGCTTCAGCTTCAACAGTTGCTGAACCATCTATAGGATGTCCTACTGCCTTGACTGTATTAACTAATTGGCCACAGTCATTTTTTGTTACCGTATATGTTTTAGTAAACGATTTTGTTTCACCCGGCAATACTGGAGTTATATTTTTTATCTTATGATCACCAGATGGGTTTAACAAAGCATCATAAAAATCTACTCCACCACTCAAAGTAATATCACCACAATTTTCTACAGTAAAAGTATAAGTTATTACATCTCCAGGTTTTGCTTTTTGTTTATCAGATGTTTTTATTACATTTACGCAAGTTTTATAAAATCCAAAATCTATTGAAAAATTATCTGAACAGTTTAAATTAACAGTTACAGTCTCAGTATAGTTAGCATCACTGTCTTTATCATCATTATTTCCTTGATTTTTCTTTGTTGAATACCATTTTGTGTTTGCTTTGCTTTCTAAAACTCCACCAGTAGAAAAGTTTGAAGATGCTAATTTTATTTGATATGTACCATTTAACAAATTATTAAACTCATATCTGCCATTTAAATCTGTAGTATCAGTTGCTATTAGTTGATTATTTTGCCACAGCTCCACTATAACACCTTTAATTCCAGGTTCATTAGAATCCTGAATACCATTTACATTTTTATCGTGCCATACAAAATCACCTATTTTATTTTTGCAAACAGTTTCTTTGTACAATCCTGCATCCCAGCTCATATCGTTTTCGCCAGAAAGCAAAGTTGTGCATATTGTCTTCCCTGTATTAATATTAGCATCTGAATCTTTATTATCATCACCACCAGAATCCTGACTAGTAAAAATGTATCCTGTAGGTGGAATAAATTGTAAATAATAGTCACCCGGATTCAAATTTGAAAATAAATAATACCCTTGTGAATTTGTGGTTGTTGTTGAGATTAAATTACCATTACAATCAAATAATTTTACAGTTATATTTGCTAAACCTAATTCACCTGCGTCTTGTATACCATTTTTATTTAAATCTTCCCAAACTCTATCACCAATAGAAGCTTTCTGTAAACACGTTAAGTATCCTTTATCAACTTTACCATTATCAAAATTCTCATTTATTGCAGTTGCTGTTTCATTAATTTGCGAAAGTGTAAAACCATTCAAACTACCGCCACCTAAAACCTGCTCAGCAAAAGTCAAAAATTGATAAACTGAATAACCTGCAAAAGGCCCATTTACAATTACTAAATTTCCCAAAGGAGTTGCATTAGTACCAAGATAACCAGCTGCGCTGTAATATACATTTAACTTAAGAGCCGTAAGCTGCCCAGCAAGTACACTAATTTTAGATGTTGGATTAGTATAGTTTTGGGTTAAAACAGATAGCGTTCCTCCATCAGGAAGGTAGTTTTTAATGGCATTAGCAGATGTAAAGGTAATCTTATAATTACCTCCTACTGTCATTCCCCCTGGAAAAACTGAATTAAAATACAGATCTCTAATTTTGCCAGGAGCACTATTTGATGGACTACCCCATCCTCCCTGAGTATATGTAACATAACCCTTCAAATCACAACTTAACGGAGCATACCATTCAACTTTAGCATACTCTTCCTTTGTATCTGATGATGGAGTAGCTAAAACTAGTTTCTGTTTTTCACTTGGCTTGATTTTATGGACATACTTTGTACCTTGTGGAATTATTACATTAGCTTTTACACTTATTGTTGCAATTCCTACTCCATTATAAGTAAGTGTTATGGGTCCAAAATGCCCATTTACATCAGTGACTCCAGTTGTCGCACTTAAAGTCCCAAGTGTAGTACTAATTTGAAGTGCAACACCTTTAACAGGATTACCATTCGCATCATAAGTATATATGTCAAAACTAGCTGGAGTATTTTGAAGCAACGACTGTGAAGATGGAATAATCAACAAAGTTTGTAAGGGAGCTTGATTATTATGGTTTGCATTTGCATCTGCAATTATTGCCAAAGCTCTAGATTTTATTGTACTGTTTGTAATTGTGTTTGCATTTAATCCATCACTAAAATGCCATATGGCAAGTTGAATTGCAGCTGCTTCTTTATCAATATCTGATAGTTGCCCAGCATAACTATTTTTATAAGGATAATAATTATTGAGAATGTAAGTAATTTGCGATGGCGTATAATCTTCGTCCCAATAATCTTGATTATAAACTATACTTTGCTGTAAATCAATACAGTAAAATTTTATCGACTGTGAATTTAACGTCCCTTTAAAAGTTCCTGCAAAATTACTTGTATATTGATTCGTATAAGGATTTAGATATGTGACAGTAGTTCCCTCTGCTGTTCCCGATACCTTAGCAATGCTAGTATAATTCGAAACCTGCTTTATTCCTTTGCTTTGTGCAAAAGAATAAAAATTGAAAACCACATCAAGAATCATTACAATCAACAGGATTTTGAATAGTAAAGAAAAACTTTTCATTTATTTTCTCCTCAATTATAAAAACTTTATGGAATCTAAAAACAACCCTAATGCCATTAAAAAAAGTCTTTTTTTTGCGAAAAATTGAAAGAAATTAGAAGTGTATAAATTACGAAGTGTTTCAAAATGAGAAGGCTTTATATTACTGAAGCATAGTTTTGGGTGGTTTTAGCTTAAAATTTGTAAAAAAATTCAGCCAAAGTGATTTTTTATTTAACTATTAAGGTTTGTTTTTATAATTCTAAAAAGATATTATTCCCTTAATAAGCAATGAATAAGTCTACTTATTGAAAAACTCTTTAATAGCAATATTAATTTTTTCTACAAGTTCCTCTTCTGTAATATTTTCAAATCTAATTTTGGCTGTTTTAATAAAAATTTCGGGAGCATCTCCTTCCCCTTTGATATAACGATATAAGTTAAATCCAAGTCGGTAACGCTCGTTCATTATTGGTATATACTCTTTTAAAGACTCTGCTATATTGTAGCATTTTTTTTCAATCGAATCTTCAGGGAATAACTTTGTTGCTGGTGGTGGTAACGTTGTCATAATTAATCTCTTTTATTTTAATACTAAAAATAAATAAGCATTTACATACTTTCCAACATTAGTTTTGAATGAAATAATTAAATGGTTAATTTTGAAGCACTTTTTAAAATAATTAGAAAACAATTTTGGAAAAATTCTTAGTTATTCGCTTAAGTTCACTAGGAGATATACTCTTAACTACTCCACTTATCAGAGCATTGAAAAAAAAATACCCATTATCAAAAATAGATTTTATTACAAAATCTCAATATCTAGATGTAATTAAATTCAATCCAAACATTAATCAAACAATCGAATATTCTAATAACTCCAATTTCTATGACGAATTAAAGAAAAAAAATTATGATATAGTAATTGATTTACAAAATAATTTTAGAAGCCTAAAAATAACTGTTAGATTAAAAGCAAAAGTTTATAGATTTAATAAGCATACTTTCAGAAAATTCTTTCTTGTTAATTTCAAATTAAATCTTCTAAAAAATTCGAGAACTATTCCAGAAAGATATGCGAAAACTATCCCCAACCTTATACTTGATGATGCAGGACTAGAAATTCATTTCCCTCATGACTTTAAAACCCAACAAAATATTACACATAATAATCTCATAGGATTTTGCCCAGGCTCAAGGCATTTTACAAAAAGATGGCTTCCTGAATACTTTATTGAACTTGGTAAAAAATTAGTCAACGAAGGCTACAAAATAGTTTTATTTGGAGGGAAAGATGACAAAGAAATATGCAAAAAAATAAGTCAACAAATTCCAGATAGCATAAATCTACAAAATGAGAACAAAATTTTAGAAACAGCTTTCCAAATGAAACACTGTAAATTAATAATAACAAATGATTCTGGTCTAATGCATACTGCAACAGCAGTAAGAGTTCCTGTCTTGGTTATTTTTGGTTCTAGTGTAAAAGAATTTGGATTTACCCCATATAAAACGAAAAGTTTAATTATCGAAAGAGAAAATCTTTCATGCAGGCCTTGCAGTCACATAGGTAAAGAAGAATGTCCAAAAATGCATTTCAGATGCATGAAAGATTTAACCCCTGAATTAGTTTATGAAAAGTTTCAACAATTTATAAAATCAATATGAGTATATTCTGGTATTTAATTTACAACGCCATAATATTCCCTATTTATTACTTAATAGTTCTTATTTCTCCTTTATTAAATGAAAAAATCAGAAGTAGCATTAAGGATAGAAAATATCTTTTTGAAAATCTTAAAAATGATCTTGTTGCAATTGATAAGAATAAAAAAACAATTTGGTTTCATTCCTCTTCAATGGGAGAATTTGAACAGGCAAAGCCAATAATAGAAAAAATAAGAAACGAAAGAGACGTGAATATAATAGTTACATTTTTCTCTCCCTCTGGATATAGAAATTCTTTAAAATATCCATTAGCAGACGTGATTTCTTATATACCTTTTGACCTCCCAAGAAAAGTGAAAAAATTTTTAGAGCTAATTAATCCTTCATTAGCAATTTTTATGAGATATGATATTTGGCCTAATATGATATGGCAGCTTAGTAAAAATAAAATTCCTTTTTTAATTGTAGATGCCACAATGAAAAGCAAAAACAAGCGTTTTTTACCATTAGTCAAGAATTTTCATAAGAGTATCTACTCAAAAGCCGAAAAGATACTTGCAATATCAGAAGAAGACGTAAAAAATTTTTTAAAATTCAATATAGATGCAAAAAAAGTAAAAGCTATTGGCGATACTCGTTTTGACAGAGTTTTCCAAAAAAGTCAACAAGCAAAAGAAAAAAAACTTTTTCGAGAAGGAGTTTTCGATAACAAAAAGGTCTTGGTTTTAGGAAGCACTTGGGAAAGTGACGAAGAAATCCTTTTCCCAGCTATTTCTAAGTTGCTAAAATACGATAAAGATATAGTTACCATAATTGTTCCTCATGAACCAACAGAAATTCATCTAGAAAAAATTGAAAATTATTTTCATAAAAAATTTCAAACCATTCGATTTTCTCTTATGAATAACTTCAAAGGCGAAAGAATAATTATTGTTGACTCTATAGGAATATTATTAACAATTTATTCATTTGCCGATGTAGCTTATGTAGGTGGAAGTTTTAAACAAATCCACAATGTACTTGAGCCAGCAGTTTATGGTATTCCCGTTGTTTATGGACCAAAACATCAAAATAGCCAAGAAGCTATTAAGTTAAAAGAACTAAATGGTGGTTTGGTAATTTATGATAAAAAATCAGCCTATAGAATATTTCGCACCTTATTTTTAAACGATGATAAAAGAAAGCAGATAGGAAAAATTTGTGAAAATTATGTCAAGGCAAATATTGGGGCAACAGAAAAAATAACAAAAGAAATCTACCAGTATCTTTAATTGATAATAAAAAGTGCTCAATTCCAATTTATTCGTTATCTTTTATTTATAAAAATTTAGGAGTATAGTAATGAATCGCATTCCTTGCTTCAAAGCATACGATATTAGAGGTATTGTTCCAGAAGAACTTAACTCTGAATTGGTCTATAAAATAGGAAGAGCCCTTGCCAATTACCTAAATGCAAAATTAATTGTTATAGGAAGAGATATTCGCAAATCTTCCTTAGAATTATCTCAAGCATTGTCAAAAGGTCTAAATGATGCAGGATGCGACGTAGTTGATATTGGATTATGTGGAACAGAAATGATCTATTTTGCAACACCTTTTTTAGATGCAGATGGGGGAGTAATGATTACAGCTAGTCATAACCCTCCTCAGTACAATGGTTTAAAATTTGTAAAGAGAAATTCTGTACCTCTTGGCTATGACTCGGGTCTAAATGAAATTGAAAAAATGATTTTAAATAATGAACTTGGTCCTATTAAAGAACAAAATGGAAAAACTAATCAAAAAGATCTAATGAATGAATTCATAAATCACCTCAAAAAATTTTACGACCCAAACAAAATAAAACCTTTCAAAGTTGTAGTAAATGCAGGAAATGGTTGTGCAGGCCCAGCATTAAATGCTCTTGAAAAATTTCTTCCGATTAATATGGTAAAAGTATATTTTGAACCTGATTCAAACTTTCCAAATGGAGTTCCCAATCCACTTCTCCCAGAAAATCGTCAGTCTACTATTGATGCTATAAAACAGTCTGGTGCAGATTTAGGAGTAGCATGGGATGGCGACTACGACCGTTGTTTCTTTTTTGATGAAAAAGGAAATTTTATAGAAGGCTATTATATTGTCGCTATTTTGGCAAAATCAATTCTAAAAAATCATCCTGGCGAAAAAATTGTTTATGACCCAAGACTAACATGGAATACCATTGACGTTGTAACTAAAGCTGGAGGAATTCCTGTAATTTCTAAAAGCGGACATGCCTTCATAAAACAAAAGATGAGAGAAGTAAACGCAATTTACGGCGGTGAAATGTCTGCACATCATTACTTTAGAGAAAATTCTTTTTCTGATAGTGGTTTAATTCCATTCTTATTAATACTTGAACTTTTATCTGTAGAAAATGCAAAGCTTTCTGAGCTCGTAGATGAAATGATAAGGAATTATCCATGCTCTGGTGAAATTAATTCAAAAATAGAAAATCCTGCTGCAAAATTAGCTGCAATAAAAAACAAATACAGCGATGGCAAAATTGACGAACTTGACGGAGTTAGTGTTGAATATCCTGATTGGAGATTTAACGTAAGAATGAGTAACACCGAGCCATTGTTAAGACTAAATGTAGAGTCAAGAGGTAACGAAAAATTGATGAGGGAAAAAACTGAAGAACTATTAAGATTTATAAGAAGTTAGTAATAATAAACTCGGTACATTAAACAAAAAAGGAGATAAAAATGAGTGAAAAAGAAAAAACATTCGATGTAGACAAACTTCTAAAAAATAAGTTAAAAAATGTAAGCATTGGAACATTAGAAACCGCAATCGCAAAAGTTGTAAGTGAATTAGTGGGAGAAGACTATAAATGCACCATTAGCGAAGTAAAATATACTCTCTTTAGTGGTGCAGACTTTCATGTTAAAGTAGAACTAACTTACAATCCAAATGAGTAAGTTTAAAAGCAAACATTTTTAGAAATAAATCTATTAATCGAGTTAAATTTTAATATGTCTTATAATTTTATTTGTTTCAATAGTTTTTTCAATTCGTATATAACAACATCTATTTCTTCTTTAGTATTATAAAAGTGAGGAGAAAATCTTATCATTCCCTCACGAACTGCACAATGAATATTCTTTTTCTTTAGTTCATCAAAAATTAATTTTGATTTTTCGTGCTTAAATGATGTAATTCCTGCTATATTTTTAGAAGAAATATTTTTCAAAACAGGATTCAATCCAATATCGTATAATTTTTCAATAAAATAATTTGTGGTATCAAGTATTCGCTTTTCGATATTCTTAATACCAAAGCCAATAAACAGGTCTAACACTGCATCAAATATTGAAATACCAAGAGAATTTAAAGTGCCGTTTTGAAATCTTTCGGCGTTTTTTTTAAACTCCAAGTTATAATCAAGTAGATTCCATGCATTTCGAACAGAAGTCCACCCAACAAATTTTTGCTCAATTTTTTCTTGAAGTTCCTCTGTTAAATAAATATATGATAGTCCTTCTGAAGACATCAACCATTTTTGTGTTCCTCCAGCAAGAAAATCGATTTTAGATTCCTTAACATCAATTTCTACTACACCCACTGATTGTATAACATCGACACAAAAAATAATGTTATATTTTTTACAAAGTTCCCCTATCTGCTCTATATTAGCTCTATAACCAGTTAAAAATTGAACATGACTTATTGAAATCAATTTTGTATTTGGTGTAATTGTTCTTTCAATATCCTCAATATCTATCGTTCCGTTTTTATTTTTTATAAAATCAATTTCCACTCCATGCTTTTTTAGATTTAAAAACGGGTAAACATTTGAAGGGAATTCAAGGTCATTTAGAATTATTCTATCTCCTGTCTTCCATTTTAATCCTTGTGCTAAAATATTTAATCCATTAGAAACATTATCAATCCAAGCCAGTCTTTCGGGAGTTGTTTTAAGTAAAGACGCTAATTTTACTTTTGCACTCGCACTCCATTTAAGAAAATATTCATAATTTTCTATTTCTTCGCCACTTCTTTGTTTCGAGTATTCTTCTAACCGTTTTAAAGCAAGCTCATTCCAAGGTCCAATTGAAGCATGATTAAAATAAATCTGATTTGTTTTAAGATGGGGAAAAAGTTGTCGAGCTTCTTCAATAGTCATATACCACCTAAAAAAAAATTAAAAAAATTCGATAATTAAAATAGAAAAGGAGCTTTACATAATGAACAAAATTTTAGAAATAGCTTTAGCTTTTTATGGAATATTGATCCCAAGAAAGTATATCAAAAAATTTTATGAGCTTGTTATTGAATATCTTGATGAGAAATATTCCATAGAAACAGCAATTGGATTGGCATTAAAAAAACTAAAATTGAATTAGAATTTACCCGATATACCTTCCTATAAGAACACATTGCGGTGTGTTGCAAGTTTTTTGTGTAATTTTATATACCACTTATCACATCTATATTGCTTAGACCTGCTTTGTAATTGAAATACAAAGCTTCAAAAAAACTAATTACTGAATTTATCCGTATAATCAATAACAAATTCACAGAATTGCTAGATACTTCTAAAATATTTCACAATTGACATAAAAACACTATTTTTTATTCAATATCTCCTCTATCATGTCCATCACTTTATTCATCTTTGCCATAGTTAAATCGAATGCTTCTGATGAAAGTGGGTCTATACCTGCTTTCCTAATCAAATCAATTGGGTACTCAGAACTTCCTCCTTTTAAAATGTGATAAAATTTATCAACAGCAGGTTGACCTTCTTTTAAAATTTTCTCTGCAAATGCTGTTGCATATATTAGCGAGGTGGCATATTGATAAACATAATAAGTATAATTAACAAAATGTGGTATATAAGCCCATTCATAAGCTATATAATCATCAACTATACAGATACCTTCATTGTGTCCATAATATTTTTTAACTATGTCATAATAAATTTTGCTTAAATCTTCTCCTGTTAGTGGTTCTCCATTTTCAATTCTTTTGTGAATTTCCCATTCGAATTCTGCAAAAGATGTTTGACGGAATATTGTAGTTCTCAATAAATCAAGATACGAACCAAGCAAATACAACTTTTCTTCATCTGTCTTTACATTATTTACCATATAATTATTAAGGAGATTTTCATTAATAGTAGAAGCAATTTCTGCGACAAAAATTGAATATTGTGAATTAACAAAAGGTTGATGTTTATTTGAAAAATAACTATGCATTGTATGGCCTAGTTCGTGTGCAAGTGTAGAAACCGATTCATAATCGTCTGTCCAGTTCATTAAAATAAATGGATGATAATCATAAGCCGCACCAGAAGAATAAGCTCCACTTCTTTTGCCTGCGTTAGGAATGTAATCAATCCATCTTTCTTCAAAAGCTTTTTTTACTGTGTTAACGTATTCTTCCCCCATTGGTTTAAAAACCTCTAGCAAAAGTTTTTGGCCTTCTTCTACAGTAAACTTAAATTCAACTGATTTTACTAAGGGTGTATAAAGGTCGTAATAATGTAGCTGATCGACTCCTAACATTCTTGCTTTTAATTTAAGAAACCGATGTAGAGTAGGAAGATTTTTATTGATTTGTACAATTAAATTTTCATAAACAGAAACTGGAATATTGTTTACATTAAGTGAACTTTCTAAAACTGTTTTATATTTTCTATTCTTTGCATAAAAATAATCCGCTCTCAACTTACCAACTAAATTAGCTCCAATTGTATTTTGAAATCTTTTATAATTTTCGAAAGTAGATCTCATTACAAGCTCTCTATCTGCACGATTTGGCACTGTTCTGTATTTTGTATATGCTGCAGAAGTTAATTCTATCTCTTCACCTGTAGATAATTTAACTTTTGGATTTGGTTTTTCTGCATTATCAAAAATTCCATAAACTTCACTTGGGGTTGAGGTAATTAATCCAGCACTGGCAAGTATTTCCTCTTCTTTTGGCGATAGTGTATGTTCTTTTAATCTAAGAATGTCGTTTACATAAAATCTAAATTCATCAAGTTCTTTTTTCTCCTCGAAGAATTTCTGTATTTTTTGCGGATCTATACTCAGTATTTCTGGATTAATGAAAGAAGAAGCTTCATTTAATTTTGTACCAAGAGTAGTTGCTTGTTGATTTAAAGCCTGATTTGCACTTATTCTTAAATCTTCATCTGCCAACCTAAATGCATAATCAGAGAGCTTATAATACTTCTTTAATGTATCAAAATAAAGCCTTAATGCCTCATAAAATATATTTGCATTTTCACTTAATCTATTCTTATAAGATTTTATTTTTTCAATCTGATTTTCAATTTCTAATTTTTCTTTGTTCCATTCATCAAGATTTTTATAAAGAATAGAATTATCCCATTTGTATTTTTCTGGAATATCTTTTCTTTCTTTTGTTTGCATAAATACATTTTCTTGCATAATTAGCACCATAATAATTACAAAATGAAAAACTTTTTCCATTTGAATCTCCATTATAAATATTTTTTAGGAAATATTAATCTTTGTTTATTCTAAAAGAATCCCATATCATATAAATACAAATTAAAGCAAACATTACCAATGCAAGTAATTCAGCTCCATTAGATTCATACCATTCCAAGTTCATCCAGTTATAACCTGCATAGCGAATAATAGCACTTATAACTCCAAATAGTGCTCCACCTGCAATAAATCCAGATGCAATTAGGGTCCCTCTTTCTCTTCTTGATTTATTTATTAACTCATCTTTACTTCTAGATGAAACAAAATGAGCAATTAATCCTCCAACCAAAAGAGGCGTATTAAGTTCAAGAGGTATATACATACCAAGAGCAAAAGGTAATGCTGGTACTTTTATAATAGTTAAAATAAGAGCAAGAAAAGCTCCGGCAAGGTAAAGCATCCAAGGAGCTGGTTGATTTGACATAAGTGGTTTTATTACTGCGGCCATAGCATTTGCTTGAGGAGCAACAAGAGCATTATCACCTTTGAATCCATAAGTTTCATTCAAAATCATAATTATCCAAGAAACTGTTGCTGCTGAAAAAATTGTTCCAACAAATTTCCAACTTTCCTGTTTATAAGGAGAAGAACCAAGCCAATAACCAATTTTTAAATCTGTTATAAATGCTCCTGCTTGAGATAAAGCAGTACAAACAACCCCACCTATAATCAAAGCAGCTATCATACCTGTTGTTCCCGTCAATCCAACAGAAACAAGTACAGCGGAAGAAAGAATTAATGTCATTAAAGTCATACCAGAAACTGGGTTAGTACCAACAATTGCTATTGCTGTAGCAGCAACTGTGGTAAATAAAAATGAAATAATTAATACTATTAACAGTCCAATTACTGCTTGAAATACATTACTCACTACACCAAATAGAAAAAAGATAAATATCAAAAGAGATGTAAAGAAAATTCCACCAAAGATAATTTTCATAGGTAAATCTTTTTGGGTTCTTTCTAAATTTTCATTTGTTCTCTTACCAAATAACTCTTGAAATCCAAGAGAAAATGCCTTTTTAATTATTCCGGAAGAACGAATTATTCCAATAAAACCTGCCATTGCTATACCACCAATTCCTATATGACGCACGTAAGCTCTAAAAATTTGCTCGGCCGACATATCTTTAATTAATAAAGTTACATTTGCTCCAATAGGAGCTGTAATATAATCTCCGAAATATGAAATAATTGGAATCAGAACAAACCAAGAAAGGAACGAACCAGCAGTTATAATTAATGAGTATTTTAATCCAATAATATATCCAAGGCCTAAAATTGCAGAACTAATACTTAAACGAAACTCTAATTTTAATTTTTCCGCTACTGTTTGACCAAATGGTATTACTTTAGTAGTAAACATTTCGTTCCACCATCCAAAAGTTGCAACTATAAAATCATAAATACCACCTATCAATCCACTTATTACAAGAACAAAAGCTTGTTTGCCTCCTTTTTCTCCAGCTACAAGAACCTCTGTTGTTGCAGTTGCTTCTGGAAAAGGAAATTTACCATGCATTTCTGAAACAAAGTATCTTCTAAAAGGAATTAAAAATAAAATGCCCAAAAATCCACCTAGTAGAGAAGCAAAAAATATTTTATAAAAATCAGCTTCAAGTTCAAGTATATATAAAGCTGGAATTGTAAAAATTGCCCCTGCTACTATTGTTCCAGATGTTGCACCAATAGATTGGATAATTACATTTTGTCCAAGAGCTCCTTTCTTTTTTAATGAAGCTGACAATCCTACGGCTAAAATTGCTATAGGTATAGCAGCTTCAAAAACCTGTCCGATTTTTAATCCTAAGTAAGCAGCAGCTGCAGTAAAAATTATTGCCATAATAATTCCTGTAATAACAGAATAAAAAGTAACTTCTGGATATTCTTTTTCTGGTAACATAAGTGGAACATATTTTTCACCAGGCTTAAGTTCAGTATAAGCATTTGATGGTAATCCCTGTGAAGTTTTGTTCTCTGTCTGATTCATACATTTATCTCCTTTAAAAAATTTATTTATTAACTATTTATTTCCCCTCCATTATACTTAACTTGGCAAATTGCATAAATAATATGCACCTAATCTTAAAGTTAAATCAACAATATTTACAGTGTAATAACTTAGGCAGATAGTTCGTTATGAATTTTTTACTACTTAGTATTAATCTTACTATAATCCAACTCGGAACCCAAAATACTGTGTGGTATTAAATAAACAATAAGCATCAATAATGCTGCAAATAAAACCCATCTTTTAGGGTTACCTGATTTCTTCATTTTATAAAAAGCAAATAACCATCCTATCATTGCTATCAAAGTTTTATTATCCGTCAAATCAAAACCAAAAGGGAAACCAGTCCACCATTGACCAAAAGCGTAGTATTGCATTATCGGACCTAAAATAAATCCACCTATGAACAGAGTAATAATTGTTGCAAGTGTATAAAACTTCAAATTAGGTTTCTGATTAAAATATTCAAAAGCAGCACGTGTTGAGAACAGCATCGACAAAAACATTACAAAAATGTGAGAAATTAAAATAAAGTTTGGAACATCACCCTTAAATCTTATGACAACTGTATTACCTTCTGGAAGAAAAATTTTTTTATTACCTTTTCTAATCTCAACAAAATATTCAAGTTTTCCTGCTGGAGGCTGTTTTGGTAATTCTGCCTTTAAACCATTTTCATTTTTCATTAAAACAATATTAAAATCCTTATCAAACTTATACCTTCTCCAAAATAAAATCCCTTCAATATCCTTTTCATTCACTCTTATTTCGAGTAAATAGTTTTTATTAGAAGAATAGCTACGTTCGAATCTATAATAAATTAATTTTCCCTCAAAAGTAATTTTTCCTTTGATTGGGTAGGTTGGTCCTGTATATCTTTGATATACTGCTGATGAAATTGTAATAATAAGTGCTAAACACCAAAATAAAAAACTCTTTCCTTTAGACATACAGTAACTACTATAATTCGAAGAGCAACTTAAGAAATGTTCACATATTGAACAATTAGTTTTTAGAGAAATTGAATTTGGAATTATACTACTTATTTCTAAAAGAAACTCTTTTCTATTCCTCAAAAACAAATGAGAAATTAAAAAAGTGATTATACCAATATGGAAAAACAACTAGGAATTCTAAGCTGTAAAAAAGAATTTTTTTGCAACTCGGTAATTTCTTAACTGTTTTCAATTAGTAATAAATTGCAAAAAATAAAAGCTTCCTACACCCAAATAACAAATCCTTTGATTTATACCTAACTTTTTTCAAAAATATCATATTATTAACTCCTTTTTACAAAGATTACTAATAAATATTTTTCTTATCTTTGAATAAGTTGATATTAATCATTCAAAAAGATATGAAGAAAATATTTTTCCTAATTGTATTAATATCGTTAAAAATATCAGCTCAACAAGAAAATGTTCCTTTAGACAACAATGTTTATACTTTCTTAAAAGAAATGAAAGTAAAAAAAATTATTAATAATATTCACGATGATAACCCAAACATGTCTAGAACAGAAGTAAAGAAACTACTTAAAGAAATAGATTCAAAAATAAATTTACTTAGTGTTACAGAAAAAAAGTTGCTTAGAAAATTTCAAGATGAATTTTATGATGAACTTGCCGACTCTACAAACACAATGCAGTTTTTGGGACAATCGCAGAATTTTTCAAAAAATGTTTTAGATATTTTTTCTGACAAAATAAAACATCTTTTTGCCTATCGTGAAGAAAAAGTAAATTTATACTTAGAAATGCTTGGCAGGGCACTTCACGGTCAAACTATTAAACCTTCTTTTAACAACTCAGGTTTGCTCGATATTGGATTTAGATTAAGAGGAACACTATTCGACAATTTGGGTTATAATTTAACTGTTCAAAAAGGAGCGGTTACAGGGTCCGTAAATAATGCAACAATTTTTGACCCCCGTTTGAAGTACAATTTCAAATTTTATGAAAACGTTGAAAATGTAAGTAATTATGATTTTACAGAGGGATATTTAAGATACTTCACACAACCTATTGATAATATGGATTTATCCTTTCAAATAGGAAGAGAAAAAATAAAATTGGGCTACGGCTATGGAGACAAACTCGTGCTATCTGGAAACCACCCTTATCTTGATTTTATTAGAATGAATTTTAAGTATGGGATTATAAGCTTTTCTTCATTACATGCAACAACAGTTGGAGAATTTCATGAAGACCGCTCACTTAACTACACAAAATTTTATGCTTACAATAAAATGAAATTTTCATTCAAAGATTTTTTTGAAGTTGGAATAGGAGAAGCTATTATTTACACCGGAAGAGGAATAGATCTTGCTTATTTAAATCCTTTTGCGTTTTATAAGTTCGAAGAAATGTCACTGCAAGATAGAGATAACGGGGTTTTATTTCTCGATTTTCAATCTGACTGTATAAAAAATCTTGAAATACAAGCAACCTTTTTTCTTGATGAAAATATTTTATCTCATCTACAAGACTTAGAACTATATTCAAATAAAACTGCATATCAAATCGGTGCTTTTTGGTACACCCCTTTTTCAATTAATGATTTATCTATAATACTAGAATACACAAAAATTCGTCCTTATGTTTATTCGCATATAAATCCAAAAAACTCTTACACTGCACACAGTGAACTGCTTGGACATAGAATAGGCCCAAATGCAGACGAATTATATTCACGTATTTCATACAACCTTAATGAAAGGTTAAGAATAAACTTTGAATATCAACATATCCGTTCGGGCGAAAACTTATACGATGCACTTGGTAATTTAGTATTCAACGCAGGAGGAGATGCTCTTGTAGCATATAGGGATGGAATTGATGCTAAACATATTAAATTCCTTGATGGCGAAAGGATAAATCATGATATTTTTACATTAAATTTGAGGTATGAACCGTTTCGAGAATGCTACTTCGATTTAGTATATAATTACACTATCGAAAAAAATATTACTAAAGAAAAAAAGAATTACAATAACTTTGCTTATTTAAAGATGACACTCGAGTTTTAGTACTTAACAATTACTTCTCCTCAATTTTCATGTTAGGTATTATAAAACTAAAAGTACTTCCTTTTCCTACTTCACTCTCAACCCAAATCTTGCCACCAAGTTTTTCTACCAACTCTTTACAAATCGATAATCCTAATCCTGTTCCTTTCTCATTATTTGTTCCTCTTGTTGTATAACCACTTACACCACCAAAAATTTTTGTTATATTTTCTGCAGAAATACCAACTCCTGTATCTATAATCTGAATCTTATAAAATCCATTCTCTTTTGCAGCCAAAACTCTAATCTCCCCTTTTCTAGGTGTAAACTTTATAGCATTCGAAATTAAATTTCTTAAAATAGTATTTAAAGAATGTTGGTCTGTTACAATTTCATAAGAAGGATCAATTTTTTCAATTATTTTTATCTCCTTATCATTGATAAATGGTTGATAAAGATTAATTACTTTTTTTACTTCATCAAACAAGTTTAACTCAGTGGGCTCTAATTTTAGTCGTCCACTTTCAAGACGGCTCCAATCAAGAATATTTTCCAATAGCTGAAATTGATTTTTTACAATTATATCTAAGCTATGAGCATACTCCTTAATTTCCTGATAAGTCAAATATTCTGCACTAGTTGCTAATAAATCTGTATATCCAAGAATTGGTGTAAAAGGACTTCTCAAATCATGAGCTAACATCGATATAAATTTATCTTTATTTTTATTAATCTCTTCAAGTTTTTTCATATACTTTTTAATTTCTTCTTCTTTTTCTTTTCTCTCTGTAATATCAATTTCAATTCCTATTATATAAACATTTCCATCTGAATTGTCTTTAAAAGGAAACTTATGTGTTAACCAAACATTTCTTTTACCATCACTAACAGTAGTTTCTTCAAAAACTTTCGATTTCATTGTGGTTAAAACTTCCAAATCATTTTTACGTAAACTTTCAACTATATCTTTCGGCCATATATCAGAATCTTTCAAACCCTTCCACTTTCCATCTCTATATTGCTCGGGTAAAGACTCTTCAGCAACTTTATTCATGTAAACTATATTACCTTCTTTATCCTTAATAAAAGCACTCAAAGGGGCGTTATCTAAAAATTCATAAAATTGTTCCTGACTTAGCTTTAATTCATTAGCATACTTAAACAAAGCTTTGAATACTACCAAAGCACCAAATAAACCTATTAACCATATCACAAAGTGAAGAATTGCATCATTTCTAATTTGGTGAGATAAATATTTTTCGTAGTTCGAAGTAGAAATTGCTATGCTATATGCTCCTTTAATTTCTCCAATTTTATATCCTTCTTTTGCATGACAAATCAAACATTCTTTCTTAACATTTAGAGGGAAAACATATCTAAAGAAATTTTTCCCATTAATTGTATCAGTTGCGAATATTTCTCTTGCTCCACTTTTGAATTTTTGAAGCGCTTCTCTTTCAAATTCATCCGGATTATTATTTGGATTAATTGGATTTATTCCAACAGTTCTAACTATAATTTTCTCATCAGAAAGTTTTTGGGAGCCAATATTTTTTGTGGAAAGCCCTTTTAATTTTTCCCCTAAATATTTCTTGAAAACAGTATTAGAATCATAGTTTAATACACAATATCCACCATGAACTAATGTCCAATTAATAAACGAAGTGTCTCTTTTGGTTATAATTTTTACCTCGTTCAAAACTAAATTCTTTTGTTCGTTTTTTAAGTCATAGATTTTCCATAGCAAAAGAAAAGTCATTAGAATTGTCCAAAAGACTAATACACTATAAAATATAATTCTATAACGTCTAAGTATATCTTGGAATTTTATGTTTCGGTTTAATATTCCTAATCTGTATTCTTTTTTCATAATAAACTTTACTTCTTAAAGTGAAAGATATAACTTCTATTTATAATAACCAATCTGAGATATGTGATCTTCATACAATGGGGATAGAGGGAAGTGGAGGAACCGATGCCGAGGGCACAACATCGGAATGGAGAAACTTCCCTCTATTTCTAATTTCGGGAAAAACTATACATTAGCAAAAAATTTATAAAGTGAAAAAACTGAAGGAGAAAAAGTATAAAAATCTGCCAATTAATTATCGTACAAAAGAAAAAATAATTTAGGGAAGAAAGTTTTTTTCTCAACCAAGAAATTATTTCTAAAATCTTTATCTCAAAAAGCTATTATCTTATTTTTATATGAAGTTCTGTTAATTGTGCTTCGTCTACATAAGAGGGGGCATCGTCCATCAATGAAATTCCACTTGAAGTTTTTGGAAACGCAATTACATCTCTAATTGATGATTTGCCGGCGAATATCATAACTAATCTATCAAAGCCAAATGCAATTCCTCCATGAGGAGGTGCGCCATATTTAAATGCATTCATCAAGAAACCAAATTTTTCTTTAGCTTCATTTTCGTCAATACCAAGAACTTTAAACATTTTTGCTTGTAAATCTGCGTTATGAATTCTTATGCTACCACCTGCAATTTCGTTTCCATTAAGAACCAAATCATAAGCACGAGCTTTCACTTTTAATGGGTCCGATTCCATCAATGGAATATCCTCTATTCTTGGAGAAGTAAAAGGATGATGCATAGCATAAAATCTTTTAGTTTCATCATCCCATTCAAAGAGAGGGAAATCTATAACCCAAAGTAGAGATGGAGAAGAATCTGGTTTAATTAAATTCATTCTTTTTGCCATTTCGAGGCGAAGCGTGCCCATAATAGACAATGTCTTTAGTGTTTCTCCAGCTAAAAGCAAAATTAAATCACCAGGTTTTGCATTAAGTTTTGTTACTAAATTCTTTTTCTCTTCTTCACTTAAAAATTTTGCTATTGGTGCTTCAAGTTCATCTTCTTTAACACGCATCCAAACCAAACCACCAGCACCTAATTTTTTTGCATATTCAGTTAGACCATCCAATTGATTACGAGTATAATCACCACAACCTTGTGCTAAAAGTCCAGTAATAATTCCGTCTTTCAATATCGATTCTTTAAATACTCTAAATTCAGAGTTTTTAAAAACATCATTCAATGTTACCATTTCAAGGTTAAACCTCAAATCTGGTTTATCACTTCCATATTTTTCCATTGCTTCATCAAAGGTCAATCGTGGTAGGGGAGTTTTTAAATCAATATCCCATATTTCCTTAAAGAAAATTTTCATTAAACCTTCTGAAACTTCAAGTACATCGTCTACATCAACAAAAGACATCTCAACATCAATTTGAGTAAATTCATATTGTCGGTCTGCTCTTAAATCTTCGTCTCTAAAACATTTCACTATTTGAAAATATCTATCTAGCCCAGCAACCATCAAAATTTGTTTATAAGTTTGGGGGGATTGTGGAAGAGCATAAAATTTCCCTTTATGGAGCCTACTTGGTACAAGAAAATCTCTTGCTCCTTCGGGAGTACTTTTCATTAAGACGGGGGTTTCAACTTCTATAAAGCCAAGCGAATCAAAGTATTTTCTAGTAAGTTGATACATTTTATGACGAAGCAGTAAAGATTTTTGCATCTCTCTTCTTCTCAAATCAAGATATCGATATTTTAATCGTATATCTTCACTTACATCAATATTATCTTCAATCTGAAATGGAGGAGTTTCAGATTGGTTGAGTATAATTAATTTATCTGCCATTACATCAATATTGCCTGTATCAAGGGCAGGATTTTCAGTTCCTTCTGGCCTCTTACGAACTGTTCCTTCAACAGAAATTACATATTCACTTCTTAATTTCTTTGCCTGTTCGTGAGCTTCGGCATTATAGTTTGGCTCAAATACGACTTGAGTAATTCCATATCTATCCCTTAATTCAATAAAAATTACCCCACCTAAATCTCTTCTTGTTGCAACCCAGCCATTTAATACAACTCGTTGACCTATATTCGATTCTCTGAGTTCTCCACATGTATGAGTTCTCTTATTAAATTTCATTTCGGCTTAATACTCCTTTGATTTATAAGATAGAAATCAAAAATTTTGGCAAAAATAAAGAATAATTAAAGGTATTACAAATACTATTCAAGATTTATAAAAAAATTCACAGGCAAAATTTTTCTGACCAAATGAAAATAATTCCTTACAAAGATTTTATATTTGTTTTCAATTTTTTAAAAAAATTCAGAATAAATCATGTTAATAATTGCAGATGAAAATATTCCTCAGGTTAAAGAAGCATTTAGTCCATTTGGAGAAGTAAAATTGCTTGCAGGAAGGCATATTACTAATAAAGATTTGAAGGATGCTGATATTCTGCTTGTCCGCTCTGTTACAAAAGTAAATGAAGAACTTCTTAAAAACACAAAAATAAAGTTTGTGGGTACAGCAACTATTGGAACAGATCATATTGATAAAGACTATCTCAAAAATAAAAATATATATTTTGCAGATGCTGCAGGATGCAATGCATATTCAGTTGCAGAATATGTTATTTGTGCTATAACTACTCTTTTTAACGTACTTAACAAAAAATTTAATGAAACCACAATTGGTGTAATTGGCTATGGAAACATAGGGAAAAAAGTTACCAGATTTGCACGAGCTCTTGGTTTTAATGTATTAATAAACGACCCTCCACTTCAAAGAGAAGGCTTCGATGAAAAATTTACTACCTTGGAGGAAGTATTAAAAGCCGATGTAATTACTCTTCATGTGCCTTTAATCATTGGAGGAATAGATAACACTTTTCACTTAATAAACGAAAGCAATATAAATTTAATTAAAAGCGGAACTATTTTAATAAACACTTCTCGAGGTCCTGTTATAAATAACAACATTCTCAAAAAAAGATTAATAGAAAAAAAAGATTTAATAACTGTTCTTGATGTATGGGAAAATGAACCACACATCGACACTGAACTTTTAAAGTTAGTAAATATTGGGACACCACACATAGCTGGATATTCTTTTGAAGGCAAGTTAAATAGTACACTATTTATATATAATAAGTTCTGTCAATTTATGAATATCGAACCAACCTGGAAACCTTTTATAAATCCTGTCGAAGAACCTTTTATAAAAGTAAACCCTTCAGAATCCATGGAAAAAAATTTAAACGAAATTTGTAAAAAAGTTTATGATATTCTTAATGACAATTCAGATCTAAAACAAGCCTCACATTTTAACAAGGACGAATTCGGAAAACATTTTGATAACCTAAGAAAAAATTATAGAGTTAGAAGGGAATTTAATAACTACATTATAGAATTAAATTCTAATGATGCCATCAAAAAAGAAACCCTAAAAGCTTTACGATTTCAACTAAAAAACTAATCCCAAGAATTTCTTATTGGTTAAGTTCCTTACAAAATTTATTTAACAATATTTGATATTTTTATATATTTGCCTTATATTTTAAACTATAATTTACAAAATACCTAAAAAAATTAGAGGTTTTATGTTAGATGAATTAGATATTTCTATCCTGAAAAAGCTTCAGGAAAACGGGAGAACAAAAAGAAGCGAACTTGCGGAATTAATTGGTTTATCACTTCCTTCGCTAAGCGAAAGATTAAAAAAGTTGGAGGATAATAATGTAATCGAAGGTTACTATGCTAAGCTTAATCGTCATGTCTTCGGTTATGATATTATGGTATTTATAGTTGTTTACATGGATTCTTCAAAAAATTTTGACAAGCTAATAGAGCATGTAAAAAAAACTCCAGAAATTTTAGAATGCCATGCAATTCTTGGTGAAGGGTCTCACTTACTAAAAGCTATTGCTAAAGATACAAAATCACTTGAACAGCTTTTAAGCAGAATCCAATCATGGCAAGGAGTTACAAGAACTGTAACAAATTTTGTCTTATCAACAATTAAAGAAACAACAAAAATAAACATCTAAAGGAGTAAAAATATGGCAAAAACAGATTCACCAATAAGCAATGTGCTTGCTTTCATTAAAGAAAACAAAATTGAGTTCGTCGATTTCAAATTCATGGATTTTCCAGGCCAATGGCAACACTTCACAGTTCCCGTAACCGAGTTAGATGAATCATCATTCGAAAATGGTTTTGGGTTTGATGGTTCATCAATCCGCGGCTGGAAATCCATTAATGAAAGCGACATGCTCATAATACCAGATCCTACAACAATGTTTGTAGATCCATTTGTCAAAGCACCCACTATCTCTCTTATCTGCGATGTATATGAACCATTAACAAAAGAAAAATATGCAAGATGCCCAAGAAATATTGCTCAAAAAGCAGAAGCTTACTTGAAGTCAACAGGTATTGCAGACACCTCCTATTTTGGACCTGAGGCTGAATTTTTTGTTTTTGATGATGTTCGTTTCGATTCGGGTCCAAACTTTGCTTTTTATCATCTCGACTCTATTGAAGGAAAATGGAATTCTGGACGAGAAGAAAATCCAAACCTTGGCTACAAACCTCGTTATAAAGAAGGATATTTCCCTGTACCTCCAACAGATAAGTTAATGGACTTAAGAAACGAAATGGTCCAAAACTTAATTAAAGTAGGAATAGAAGTCGAGGCACAACATCATGAGGTTGCAAGTGGTGGCCAATGCGAAATTGATATGAAATTTAAGCCATTGTTACGTGCAGCAGACCAATTGTTGATGTTTAAATACGTCGTAAAAAACACTGCTAGAATGCATAACAAAACAGTTACTTACATGCCAAAACCTATTTTTGGTGATAACGGAAGCGGAATGCATGTGCATACTAGCTTGTGGCTAAAAGATAAACCTTTATTCGCTGGTGGTGGATACGCTGGTCTAAGTGAAACTGCATTATACTTTATAGGTGGTATATTGAAACATGCTGCATCTTTACTTGCATTCACAAATCCTACAACAAATTCTTACAAAAGACTCGTTCCCGGTTTTGAAGCACCTGTAAACTTAGCTTATTCCCAAAGGAACAGAAGTGCTGCAATTAGAATACCAATGTATTCAGCCTCGCCTAAAGCAAAGAGAATTGAATTCCGTTGCCCTGATCCTTCGTGCAATCCATATTTAGCTTTTTCTGCAATTTTAATGGCTGGGCTTGACGGAATAATTAATAGAATAGATCCAGGTGAACCATTAGATAAAGATATTTATGACATGTCACCAGAAGAATTGAAAGACGTACCATCAACACCAGAATCATTAGGTGCAGCACTAAAAGCACTTGCAGACGACCATGAATACTTACTTAAAGGAGATGTATTTACTGAAGACGTAATTAATGCTTGGATAAATTATAAAATTGAAAAAGAAATAAAACCAATGGCATTACGTCCTCACCCATTTGAATTCGAACAGTATTTTGATGTATAAAAATCAATGCCGGCTTGGAGTAAAAACTCCTTGCCGGCAATTTTTATCCATACCACGGCAATTTCTCTAAATCTACGTTACCACCTGTAAGTATTAAACCAATATTCATATTTTGAAATTCTTCTTTATTCTCTAAAACTACTGCAAGAGTAATAGCACTTGATGGTTCTACTAAAATTTTCATTCTCTCCAAAATCAATTTCATACTGTAAATAATAGTCTCCTCTTTTGCAGTCAAAATTTTATAAACATTTTTTTTAATAATAGAAAAAGTTTTTTCTGATAGCTGTGTTAATAATCCATCACAAACTGTCTTAGGATTTATAGAAGGGTAAATTACATTATCTCGAATAGACCTAAATGCATCGTCAGCCTCTTTTGGTTCGGCACCTATAACCTTAGTTGATGGTGAAAAATATTTCGTGCTTAAGCATGTTCCACTTAACAGTCCCCCTCCACCAATTGGAACTATTATAAAATCCAACTTTGCTTTACTATTTAATTCCTCGTAAATTTCTTTTGCACAAGTTGCTTGTCCAGCAATTACAGAATAATTATCATATGAATGAATAAAAACTGCTTTCGTTCTCTCTAGTATGTTGTTTAATGCTTCCTCGCGGTGTATAAGGCCTGGCTTACAAAAAAAAATATTCCCTCCATAACATTTTACAGCAGATAGTTTTGCTCTTGATACATTCTCTGGCATTACAATATAAGCTGGAACATTTCTAATTTTTGCCGACAGTGCCAATGCCACAGCATGATTGCCCGATGAATGAGTTGCAACTCCGTTTACCACTTCGTCTTCATTTAAAGAAAATAATGCATTTGCAGCCCCTCTAATTTTAAATGCTCCTCCTTTTTGAAAATTCTCGCATTTAAAAAATAAATTGCAATTAAACTCAGAATTAAGGGAAGAAGATGTTAATATAGGAGTATGATGAATATAACTTTTTATTCTATTATGAGCATCTATTATATCCTGCTCTGATGGTTCTTCTAATAAGAACATTACAACTTATCCAACTTTAAAAAAGTTTAATTTAAATCAGCCAAAATATTTTGAAGTTTTTCAAGAGCCTTCTGCCAATCGTTCATCTTGTTTTTTTCCTTTTCTATTACTTCAGCTGGAGCCTTTGAAATGAAGCTTTCATTAGATAGTTTTTTCTTAACCCCTTCAAGAAGTGATGAAAGTCGAGCTATTTCTTTTTGAATCCTATGTCTTTCAACATGTAAGTCAATTAATCCTTCAAGAGGAACAAAAATATCACAACCCTTAACAACTGCAGAAGCACTTGCTTTTGGTTTTTGAATATTAGAATCTACAACTAATTGATCAACCTTCACAAGAGATTTAATGTACTTAGATTGTGCTTCTGTAATCCTATCTGTCTTAAGATATACATTAATTTTTTTTGCTGGTGGAATATTCATTTCGGCACGAATGTTTCTTATCGATGTAATTATATTTTGGACAAACTCTATTTCTCTTTCGGCACTTTCATCTATCATTTTTTCGTTATACTCGGGGAATGAGGTAATAGAAATACTTTCTCCTTCTTTTCGACTGTCAAGCAATTGCCAAATTTCTTCTGTTATAAAAGGCATGAATGGATGAACAAGTTTTAGCATTTCTTCATATAACAAAATTGCTCTTGTTAGAACAGCAGATTTTTCTTCTTCAGTCCCATGATATAGTCTTTCTTTAATAAGCTCAACATACCAATCACAGAAATCATTCCACACGTAAGAATAAATTATTTTGGAAGCAGTATTAACTTCAAAATTATCTATAGAATTAGTGAATTCTTTAATCGTTTTATTAAAGCGGGAATAAATCCATCTATCTGTAAAATCAACATACTCATCTTTGAGAGACAAATCAATTTTTACAGTTTGAGCGTTCATTAATAAAAATCTTCCTGCATTCCAGATTTTATTTGCAAAGTTTCTACCAATTTCAACCATTTCGTTACTAAAATAAACATCTTGGCCTAAGGGAGAAATATAAGTCATAGTATATCTAAGAGCATCGGCACCATATTCATTAATTAAATCAAGAGGGTCTGGCGAATTACCGAGAGACTTGCTCATTTTTCTGCCCTGAACATCACGCACTGTGCTTGTAAAATAAACATCTTTAAATGGTATCTCCTTCATAAAATGCATACCTGCAATAATCATTCTTGCAACCCAAAAGAAAATTATATCGGGAGCGGTAACAAGTAAGTCTGTAGGATAATAATATTTTTGTTCGCGTTCATTAGTAAAAACATCTTGAGCCCAAAGCCAACTTGAAGCCCATGTATCAAGAACATCGTCGTCTTGACGCCAGTTTTCTATATCTGGTGGTGGTTCAACTTCACAATATATTTGGCCTGTTTCTTTATGATACCATACAGGAATTCTATGTCCCCACCACAATTGACGAGAAATACACCAATCCTTAATATTTGTCATCCAATGTTCATAGGTTTTAACCCAATGTTCTGGATGAAATTTTATTTTTCCTTCAAGAACAACTTTCAAGGCTGGCTCAGCTAATTCTTTCATTCTCATGAACCATTGTTCAGAAAGATAAGGTTCTATTGGTACATTTCCTCTTTGAGAATATCCAACTTTTGTTATATAATCCTCCTCTTTTACAAGTAAACCTAATTCTGCAAATCTCTCTACAACTTTTCTACGTGCTTCGTATCTATCCAAACCTTGAAATTCTAGAGGAACATTTCCATTTGTCGAAGCATCTTCATTAAAGATATTAATTATTTCAAGATTATGTCTTAAGCCTATATCATAATCATTAACATCATGTGCAGGAGTTACCTTTACTGCTCCTGTACCAAACGTCATATCAACATATTCATCAGCCACTATTGGAATTTCTCTTCCAACAATTGGAAGTATTACTCTTTTGCCTATTAAATTTTTATAACGTTCATCTTTGGGATTTACTGCTACTCCAGTATCCCCAAGCATTGTTTCAGGACGAGTTGTAGCAACAACTATATATTCGTTTGAATCTTTTACAGGATATTTCAGGTACCAAAGCTTAGCTTTAATTTCTTTATAAAAAACTTCTTCATCAGAGATTGCAGAACGTGAGGCTGGATCCCAGTTAACCATTCGATAGCCGCGATATATATAACCTTCTTTGTAAAGCCTTACAAAAGCTTCTATTACCTTCCGATAATAATGGTCGTCCATTGTAAAGCGTTCACGTTGCCAATCGCAACTTACACCCAGCTTTCTTAATTGTTGAAAAATTATTCCACCATACTTTTCTTTCCATTCATAGCAATATTTTAAAAACTCTTCACGTGATAGTTGGTCCTTAGTAATATTTCTTTCTTTAAGCATCGCAACTACTTTTGCTTCTGTCGCAATTGAAGCATGATCAATTCCAGGTATCCAACAAGCATTAAAACCTTTCATTCGTTTATAACGTATGTAAATATCCTGAAGTGTATTGTTAAGAATATGTCCTATATGCAAAATACCTGTAATATTTGGAGGAGGAATTACAATTGTGTATGGAGTTTTTGTTTCATCGACTTCTGAGTGATAAAGATTATGATCATACCAGTATTTATACCATTTATCTTCTACATCTTTTGGATTATAAGCTTTTGGTATGTCAGAAAGATTCTTTGGTTGCATCGATTACCCAAACTTTATTCTAAAATTAAATACAAATATATAAAAAAGGGGGTTGATATAGATTTTTCAACTTTTATTCTCATTTATCTTAAATCTTACTCGAAGTACTCCATTTTCATAACTTGTAGAAACTATTTTAAAAGAACCTATTTCTTTTGTTGATTTTACGTGTGGGCCACTACAAAGGCACTTATCGTAATCTCCAATCTTTATTATGCGAAGAATATTGCCTGCTTCTTCAGGTAATCGAGAAAGATCAAAGTATTTTGCTGCATCTTCTCTTGACATAAATTCTTCGGTTATAGGTAAATCTTCTGCTATTAAAGAATTAATTTTCTCTTCAATAGTTTTTATTTCTTGTTCTGTTAAATTGCGATCAAAATGGTAATCGCATTTAGATTTTTTCTTTTCAATGTGTGCACTAAATGCCCTACCACATCCAAACATTTTGTCTATTGTACCATTTAATAAGTGTTCAGCAGAATGCATAGGAGGATAATATTCTTTTGGATTAATATTATATTCCATAATCTTTCCAAAATTATTTTCTAATTTCTTTCTATGTCTAATTCTTTACCAAGTAAATACTTGAACCAGAACTGTACTTTCAATTTATTTGAATGATTTCTCAATGGTGCAGTTATTCCATGCCTAGCATTCGGGTAAATCATAAGCTCAAAATCTTTATTTAACTTTTGCAATTCGTAGATAAGTTGAATAGAATTTTGCATATGAACATTATCATCCATAGTTCCATGTATTATTAATAATTTTCCTTTATAATTTTTTACATAATTTAATACAGACGAATTTTTGTAGCCTTCCTCATTCTCTTCTGGCTTATCCATGTATCTTTCTGTGTAGACATTATCATAAAGTTTCCAATCCATCACACCAAACTCAGCAATACCATACTTAAAATAATCTGCTCCATAAGTTAAAGCCAATGCTGTTATGTAACCTCCATAGCTTCCACCAGTTATTGCTATTTTATTAGAATCGATAAAGGATTTTTTCTTTAACCATTTAACAGCTTCAATATAATCATGCATTTCCCATTTACCAAGGTTACGATACATTAAATCGATACCTTTTTTTCCAAAATGTCCCGAGCCACGATGGTCCACAGAAAAATATATTATTCCATTCTGTGCAAGGTAATAAGGCTCTAACCAGTATGGAAATGAGTTCCTTACTGTTGGATAACCAGGTCCTCCATAAATAGAAATTATAACAGGATACTTTTTACTTTGATCAAAATTAGGAGGTAAGTACCAAACTGCAGGTAATTTATAGCCATCTTCTGTAGGAATAGAAAATAATTCTGGTTTAGTTAAATTATATTCATTCATCAATAATATTTTTGAGTCGCCTATTACTCTAATTTTTTTCCCATTAATTGAATATAAATCTATTCGTGGTGGAGTCAAAATATTGCTATACCTATCGTAAAAATATTTTCCCCCTGGAGAAATTGTACAGTTATGAGTTCCTTCTGTTAATGTAATTTGTTTTAATCCTTTTCCATCAAGATTTACGACAAATAAATGTCTTTCTGTAGAATTGTCTTTCCAACCATGAAAATAAACTTTCTCTTTTTGCTCATCTACATAAGCAATATCTAAAGCGTTTAAATTTCCATCTGTTAATTTCTTTTTTAGATTTCCATTCATATCGTAAAAATAAAGACGATACCAACCATCAACAGATGTTCTTAGAATAAATCCTTTGTTGTTTTTAAGAAAATATAAATCCTCAAACCATTCTACCCATGTTCTTTGTACTTCATTGTAAAGTTCTTTCAATTTTCCTGTAGAAGTATCTACAAAATAAATTTTGATGTTATTTTGATCTCTATTCATCCATTGAATTGTAAGTTGATTTCCATCATTTGTCCAGAATGGCCATGCTATGTATTGATCTAAATTTTCGTCAAAATCTGCCCATACAATTTTTTCTGTAGCTAAGTCCAAAATCCCAAGTTTTACTTTTGGGTTAGGGTCTCCTGCTTTTGGGTACCTTTGTATTTCTAGCGAGCCATGTTGTCCATCAGCACGATAAAGAGGAAATTCCGGCACAGGTGAGTCATCAAATCTTAAAAAGCAAATTTTATTGCTTTTTGGAGACCACCAGAACGCTGCATAATTACTTGACCTTCCAAGAATTTCTTCATAATAAACCCAAGATGCCCATCCATTATAAATCAAGTTACTACCGTCAAAAGTTAATTGTGTTTCTTTTTGTTTATCTAAATCATAAACAAAGAGATTATTATTTTTTGTGTAAGCTATTTTTTTGTTGTCTGGAGAAAACTTAGGATTTTTTTCTTCGAGAGTATCATTTGTTAACTGAATAAATTGATTTTTATTTAGAGAGTAATAGTAAAGGTCTCTTCTTTCATTAAACAAAAATCCTTTATAATCAAAAGAATTAATTGCTTTTTCGATGCTGAACCCATTTGGCAAATTCTTGTTTATCTTTTGATAATCTATAAAAACTTCAGAAGAGCCATCTTTAACACTTACTTTCATTAAAACTGGCTGAAAAATTGATTTAGAAGAATCTGTTTTAACTTCAAGAAAGTAATTATCATCAAGCCATCCTTTAAGTAAAGGTAAAGGCTTTGTTAATCGAGGTTCTGCAAAATTATAGACTTGATTGTATGTAAGATTTTTCTTTTGACAAAAAGTATTTTCAGTAGAAAGTATAAATAAACAAATAAAAAAGAAAAGAATTTTTTTCATTTATCCCTTCTCCGCTTTAATCGATGAAATTACCACGCATATGCTTCTGGAGCTTGATTTCCTGGTCCAGGCCAGATTTCATCTAGTTTTTT
This sequence comes from Melioribacter sp., assembly GCA_026417975.1. Lineage (GTDB taxonomy): Bacteria > Bacteroidota > Ignavibacteria > Ignavibacteriales > Melioribacteraceae > Rosettibacter. The sequence goes on along the minus strand of JAOACD010000012.1, from coordinate 149,842 downwards.
CAAAATTTCATCTGTTAATTTTAATTCAAGTGCATTTACATTTTCTTCGAGTTGTTGAACTGTTCTTGGACCAATAATTGGTGAAGTAACGGCTGGATTACTTAAAACCCAAGCAAGTGCAACATCAGCTGGTTTCTGATTAATTTCGTCGCACAATTTTTCATATGCTTCAAGCTGAGGACGTAATTTTTCGATTGATTTTTGTAATGGTTCCCTTGTTCTTCTTCCTTCTTTTACACCTTTAAGAACTCCGCACAAAATTCCTCCGCCAAGTGGACTCCATGGAATTAAACCTATTCCTAAAGCTTTACAAGCAGGAATAACTTCAAGTTCGATATGCCTATTTCTCAAATTGTAAATACTTTGTTCAGAAACTATTCCAAGAAAGTTTCTCTCTTTAGCTTTATAAATTGCTTCTACCAAATTCCACGCAGCAAAGTTTGAACTACCTACGTAAATAATTTTTCCTTCTCTAACAAGTTGCTCCATTGCTTGATAAATTTCTTCCCATGGAGTATTTCTGTCTATATGATGCATCTGATATAAATCAATATGATCTGTTTGAAGCCTTTTTAGACTATCTTCGCATGCTTTTTTTATATGATAAGCAGATAATTTTGAATCATTCGGTCTTTCACTCATTTTACCATATACTTTTGTAGCTAAAACAATTTTATCTCTTCTACTCTTATCTTCGGAGAGCCACTTGCCAATAATTTTTTCAGTAAATCCCACACCCTTGTCCCATCCATATACATTTGCTGTATCAAAAAAATTAATTCCCAAGTCCAAAGCACGACTCATAATCCTAAAGCTTTCCTCTTCATCAGTGTACGGACCAAAATTCATCGTTCCCAAACAAAGACGACTTACTTTCAATCCTGTCCTACCAAGATGTACATATTCCATTTTGCCTCCAATTTTTGTTATAAAAAATACACATTATTGAATTAGTAAGTAAATAAATTTAACTTACAAATAGAAAATATATTTATGCTTTTTTATTTGTCAACAGCTTTGGTTTCTAACTATTACAGGGAAATTAAAAGTTATGAGTTCATTTTCCTGTCAATTTTTAGATTTTGAAAAATATTACTGCATAAGACTAAGGAAAGATTGTATACCAGGAAGAACAGGCTGCGTTTTAAAAGGAAGATTCGTGTTTGCAATACCTGCTGAAAAAAGAGTAAAAATAGAAGAGAAAAATTCTCTTTCAAATACAAACAACAAAAAAAGTCGCAAATAAAAAACATCAAACTTATCATTATAAAATGTTTGCATCTAATAATTTATTTAATTAACAAACTAGGTCTTTGGTTATGAAATTAACAAAACTTTATATAGAGTTTTTCAATAGCGAAAAAGCTGGTGGAATAATTCTTGTCCTAATGACAGCATTATCTCTCACACTTGCTAATTCCAGCTTTGGAGAAGAATATATTAAGTTTTGGAATATAAATATTGGTAATCATAGCCTAGCGCATTGGATTAATGACGGGCTTATGGCAATCTTTTTTTTACTTATAGGACTTGAGTTAGAAAGGGAAATTTATATAGGAGAACTATCCGACATAAAAAACGCCACTTTACCAATTTTTGCAGCGGTAGGTGGTATGATTATTCCAGCAACGATTTATACAACATTTAACTATGGAACCTCGTTTCAATCTGGTGCTGGTATACCTATGGCAACCGATATTGCTTTTGCAATCGGAATTTTATCTTTACTTGGAAAACTTGTACCAGCTTCCCTAAAAATATTCTTAACTGCGCTTGCTGTAATAGACGATTTAGGAGCAATTTTAGTAATTGCAATCTTTTACACTTCAAATCTTTCTTTAACTAATTTAATAATAGCATTATCAGTCTTCGTAATACTACTTATTCTCAACCGCATGAATATCAATTACTTATTACTATATTTAATTGGTGGTGTTATAATGTGGTTTTTCATGTCAAAGTCAGGTGTTCATGCAACTATTGCTGGTGTGTTATTAGCTTTTGCAATACCATTTAGAAGAGGCGATGAAAAATCCCCTTCATATATCTTACAGCACTTTTTACATAAACCTGTAGCATTTATAATTCTTCCACTTTTTGCTTTGGCAAATACATGCATTTCTGTTCAAAGTAATTGGTATAGCAACCTACTTGAAAACTATAGCTTAGGAATCATATTAGGATTGTTATTAGGGAAACCAATTGGTATAACTTTATTTTCAATGTTAGGAGTTTTTCTTGGATTATGTGCTTTGCCAAAAGAATTAAAATGGAAAAACATAATTGGGGTAGGATTTTTAGCAGGTATTGGGTTTACAATGTCAATTTTTATAACTCTACTGGCTTTTAATGACAAATTAATAACCGATAGTGCTAAAATATCAATTTTGATTGCATCTTTAATATCAGGTATAATTGGCTATACATTCTTGAAATTAACACTTAAAAACAATGTTCTTATCGAAGAGGAAAACAGTAGATAATCTATTTTATTTTGACAGATATTACACTTACATCATCTTCTAATTCGTTTTCTGTAAAATTCATAATTTCTTTTTTCAACATCTCAATAGTATCATCATTAGAATTCAAGGAGCTTAAAAAATTTATTAATCGCTGCTGACCATATTGTTCACCATTTTTATTTCTTGATTCTGTAATACCATCTGTAAGTAAAATTATTTCGTCACCAGAATTCAAGTTAATAATGTGATCTTCATACTCACTAGTTAAACTAAATCCTAGAAGCAATCCTGTCGATTGGATATATTTTGCCTGGTTAGAAGTTTTATAAATTATAGGTAAATCTCCTGCCCCAGAATAATTAGCTATCTTATTTTTTGAATCGATAATAACAATAGAAAGAGTAATAAACACTTCTGACATTCTCTCATCTTTGTAAACAGCTTCGTTAACTTTTTGAAGAATTTGGCTTGGTTTATACTCTTTTGATGATTCTAATACAAATCTTACTGCACTACGTACATAACCTGCATATGCTATAGCAAAATACCATGCCCCCCATCTTTTACCCATTACATCTCCAAGAATAACTATTAAATTATCATCGTCTATTTTGAAATAATCAATAAAATCACCGCCTGGCACATTCTTATAAGGCATATACCACTGTTTTATTTCTATACTAGAAAATTTTGGGGGAGTATCAGGCACAACTGTAGCTGCCATTGTATCTGCTGCTTTTTGAACCTCGTCAACTACTTTTACCCTTTCTTTTTCAAGACTTTTGAGTATTGCCGATATTTTTGCTATTACCACTTTAGGACTTGAGGTTTTTATTATATAATCTTCTATTTCTAAATCAAAGCCTTTTAGAATATCTTCTTCTGCTCCTTTTGCTGTCAGAAAAACAAACGGGATTGTTTTAAGTTCAGGATCATTTAAAAGTTCTCTTCTAAATTCAAATCCATCCATTTCTGGCATCATTATATCACTTATAATTAAATCTGGTTTAAGTTCACGAGCAAGTTTTAACGCTTCCTTCCCATTTTGAGCATGGTGACAATTAAAACCTGCTTTACCCAGATTATGCATAAAAAGTTTTGCTATATTAGATTCATCTTCAACAAGTAAAATACTAGCAGAAAATTTTTTCCCATTTGTTTCCAAGAGTTAACCCCGTATTTAATTTTTCTGAAAACTCTTGATAGCTTCTTTAAGATCCGAATAGGATTCAAAAACTCTAAAAAGCCTTGTCAACTCAAACATAGCACGAACTGCTGGTTTAAAACCCACAAGTTTTAAATCCCCTTCATGAGCAGCAACTTTTTTTAAGGCATTTACAATAACACCCAGAAATGTAGAATCAATAAAGTCCACTTTACTCAAATCTACAACAATTTTATTATATCCCTTTTCAATTTTATCATAAATAGTCTTCTTAAGTTCATCTGCCTGCTTAATAGTTGCTCTATCTGCGTTAATTATTTCAACAACTATATCATCAAAAAATTCTTCAACAATCATTTTTATCTCCCATTGTTTAATTTAGATTTTTATTTAGCTTATATTTTTCTAATAATCTGTATAAAGTTGCTCTACCTATTTTTAATTTCTTTGCTGCTTCGACAATATTTCCGTTTGTTACTTTCAATGCATGTCTAATAGCAAGTTCTTTTAATTTTTCAATTGGAATTATTGGAGAATCATCAGAGAACAAAACATTTTTAGTATCAAAAGTTGACATTGGTGATGTAATAGCTGGAGGAAGAACATCAACATCAATGTAATCTCCTTCTGTAAGAATCATACACCTTTCTATTGTATTTTCAAGTTCGCGAACATTACCAGGCCAATCATAATCATACATCAATTTAAGAGCCTTTTTAGTTACTCCTTTTATATTTTTCCCAAGTTTTTCGTTTAGTTGTTTTATAAAATGATCCACCAACACAACAATATCTCCTTTCCTCTCTCTTAAAGGAGGAATATATATTGGGAACGAACTTAATCTATAATACAAATCTTCTCTAAAAAGTTTTTTATCGACACATTCTTTTAAGTTCCTATTTGTAGCTGAAATAATTCGGACATCTGTTTTAATTACTTCGTTGCCTCCTACTCTTTCAAATTCTTTCTGCTGTATTACGCGTAGTATTTTAGCTTGAAGCGACATTTCCATTTCGCCAATTTCATCTAGAAAGATTGTTCCACCGTTTGCTAATTCGAATTTTCCAATTTTTCTTTGATGAGCTCCTGTAAAAGCACCTTTTTCATGACCAAATAATTCACTTTCGAGCAATTCTCGTGGGATAGAAGCGCAATTAACAACAACAAAAGGTGCATTTCTTCTTTTACCATTATAATGTATTGCACGAGCTATCAATTCTTTTCCTGTCCCGCTTTCACCTTGAATCAAAACTGTAATATCATTGTCTAGAACCTTTGATACCATTCTGAATGCTTCTTGCATCTTTTTATCAGCCGAGACAATATTATCAAAACTATATTCTTTTTGAACATTCTCTTTCAGTTTTTTTAATTCTCTTTCTAGGTCGTAGTTTTTAATTGCATTTCGTATTGCAAATTCTAGTCTATTTTTATCGATTGGTTTTGGGAAGTAATCAAAAGCTCCTAATCGAATAGATTCAAGAGCAACATCTATACTCCCCTGAGCAGAAAGCATTATAACAGGTAATAATGAATTAAATTGCTTGATTTTTATTAGCAAATCATTCCCATTTATATCTGGCAACATAATATCAAGAAGCACTAGATCTGGCTCTTCTGAAAGAGCAGTTAAAACATCTAAACCAGCCGTAAATGTTTTTACATTGTAACCCCATTGGCTTTTGCACCAATGAGTCAACATTTTAAGAATTGGTTCTTCATCATCTACAATAAAAATTAGTTTTTCCAACTTGTCCTCTTCTTTTATTTTGGCAATCTAATAATAAACGTTGTTCCTTTGTTTTCTTCACTCATTACTCTAATAATTCCTTTATGCAAGTCAACTATTTGTTTTACAAGAGCTAATCCAAATCCAGCTCCTCCTACCGGAGCATTTGGTCTGTATATTTTACTAAATTTTTGAAACAACTTAGGAAGCTCCTTCTCTGGAATTCCAATTCCAGTATCACTAACTGTTAATTCTACCTCTCTTTCAAAGTCGTTTACAATAATTGTAATTCTTCCACCATCTGGAGTATATTTTATTGCATTCGATAAAAGATTTATTAAAACTTGTTTTATTCTTTTCCTATCAGCAAATATTTTTACTTCTTTTGAGGAGAGTTCTTTTGTTAATACTAAGTTCTTTTTAGCAATTTCTTTTTCAAACTCATCTGTCACTTCGTTTACAACATCACAAATAATAAATTCTTCCTTTTTCAATTCTTCTTGACCAGACTCAAGCTTAGAAAAGTCCAAAACCTCGTCAATTAATTTTGCCAGTCGTTTCCCCTCACTTAAAATTATTTCGCTAAACTCTTTTATAGTCTCTTTAGGCAGATCTGTATCGGTTGCTATAGTTTCAGCAAATCCCACTACTGATGCAAGGGGAGTTCTTAACTCATGCGAGATATTTGAAATAAATTCGCTTTTTAATTTACTTAGTTCTTCGAGCAAACTTATTTTTTGTCTTGCTCTCTCTCTTTCTATTGAAATAATTCTATTTGCTTCGATTAATTTTGAATTTAGTTCTTTAATTTTTAGCTCGTATTGTTTTCTAGCTGTAATATTTCGTCCTATTCCTATCATTCCAAATACTTCGCCATCAACCATCATTGGCTTGGCATGAACTTCAAAGGTTATTGGTTTTTCAAACTTGTCTAAAAAATTTACCTCAAATACAACTTTTTGATTAGAGCGAAGAACTTTAGAAAATGCATCTGCTATCTTTTGCTCATCTTCTTTATCTATTAGGTCCAGGAAATGTTTTCCTAAAATTTCTTCTTGTTTAAATCCAAGAACATATGCTCCATTTTTATTTACCATACTAAAATAACCAAAGCCGTTGAGAATGAAAATTAAATCATCTGCTGTATCTATCAGCATTCTAAATTTTTCTTCTGAGTTTTCAAGCCTAAGCTGGAAAATTTTTTCTTCAGTAATATCTAGTATTATTCCATCAATTCTAACTATCTTATTATTCCTTATAATTGGAATACCATGATGTCTTACCCAATGTTCTTTTCCAAATCTGTCTTTCATTTTATATTCAACCGTTGAAGCTTCACCTTTCCGCAATCTTTCAATAAATTCCTTGAATTTTTTAAAGTGGTCTTTCTCAATCGTTCTAAGTATTAAAAATTTATGTTGATAAATTTCTTCGGGGGTAAATCCAAATAATTGGCGAACTGCCTCGGTTATAAAATAATATTCAGTTCCATCAGCATTTGTTGAATAAATTACAACCTGTATGTTTCTTAAAGATTCTTTAAGTATCTGCTCTATTTCTGTTTCCTTCGTTGTGTCTGCAAAGATTGTTATTACAATAGAATCTTTATTTTCTTGTGGAATAAATAGTGAACTTACAAATAAATATTTTTCAGAAAATTCTTTTGTTATATACTTAAGTCTAAAGAATGGAATACTTTTTCTTTCTTTACCCGCAACAACAAAAGGGAGCTTATCAAAAGTCAATAAATTGTTATTAACATCATAGAATTTTTGATTATTCCAATACTCAAAGTTTAACTCGGATGTAGTGTTAAGCAGTTTTTTTAGTTTTTCATTCGATTGAAATTTGTCCTTTTCTGGATAATTTATTAATAATGGAATATCTATCTCATCAATAAACTGTTCAATATTTAATAAGTTATTTAACATGCCAAATAAGGATTCATTTATTCATAAAAATAATAAATTCATTTTTGTAAATATACAATTGTAATCCTATTTCTTTGAAAAAAGGATTAAAAACAAAACGCACAATAAAGAAGCACAACTCCAATAACCATATCGTGTATTAAAATCCACTAACAATGCACCAAATACTGGTCCTACTATTGTTCCTATTCCATACATCATAATAAAATATCCATTAGCCTGTGCAATAAACTTGTTTTCAACTTTTTCAATTGTATAACTTAATCCTATTGTATAAAGCGCTGGCACAATTCCTCCTATTACGAAGAAAATAAAGAGTAAGAAAAGAAAATTTGAGTTTACAGTGGGAAATATTATCAATAATGAGAGTAACATAACAATTAATAAAAGCAATCTTTTTCTATTCATTATATCACTTAAGTAACCTACAATATAAAGAAGTACTATACCACCTGCTACAAATGACGTCATTAAATATGAAATTTGATTTACACTAAAATGATTTCTCAAACCAAACATTGGTATTACAACAATTATAGAAGATTCAAACAATCCGTACAAAGCTGCTGTAAAAAGGCTTATGAGTGGCATTTTAATTAAAGACATTCTTTCAATTTGTTTTTGTTCCTTGTTTATTCTGATTTCCTCAAAATATAACAGCTGTATAAGAAAAACCATCAACATTATAAAAGAACTAATAACAAAAGGAAACCATTTTTCTATTTTTACTGTCCATATCAAAATAGAACCTACAGCTATACCAATAGATAACAATACGGCATAGAGATTAATATTTCTTCCTCTATTACTTCGATTACTATAGAAATTAATAACGACTTCAGTAGATACAAATATCATTGTTCCACCTATACCCATCAAAAACTTAACAAAGTATAACAATGGGTATATATACCAAAACACATGTGCTAAAGCTCCTATAGACCATATAAAAAGTCCTAGAGTTAAAATTTTCCTTACCCCCATCTTATCTATTAAAACTCCAGCTGTACGAGAAAAAAACACAACACTTAAATAACCAATCATTGTAATAGTACCAATTACTGCCGCTGGAGCCTTATTTTGTTCAAGAAGAGTGACAGTTACGGGAGTAATTAATCCAAATCCAATTCCTCCTATTGCAATCCCTAGAAGAGCAAGGTAAAAATTTTTATGCATAATTTTGATCCTAAATAAATAGATTTACAATGTAATTATAAACTTTCATGATATAATTATTTTCCTATGAACAAAAGATATGAAAATAAACCCGAACTTTTAGCCCCAGCTGGTGATTGGAGCATGTTAAATGCTGCAATAAAAGCTGGAGCAGACGCTATTTATTTTGGGATTGAAAATCTCAACATGCGAGTAATGGCAAGAAATTTTAGGTTAAAAGACCTTAAAGAAATTTCTAATATATGTAAAAAAAATAATGTACGAGCTCATCTTGCATTAAATACTATCATTTATGAAAGCGAGTTAGATGATGTAGAAAAAATTATTTCTGCTGCAAAAGAATATGGAATTGACATGATTATTGGTTGGGATTTAGCTGTTTTACAAAAATGTAAAGATTATGAAATGCCATTTTGCGTAAGTACCCAGGCATCTGTTTCGAACTCAGAAGCTGCTAAATTTTATAAAAACCTCGGAGCACAGAGAATTGTTTTAGCAAGAGAATGCTCGCTCGATAAAATCAAGGAAATTAAAAACAAAGTAGATATTGAAATAGAAACATTTATTCATGGTGCTATGTGTGTTGCAGTTAGTGGAAGGTGTTTTATGAGTCACGAAGTTTTTAATAAAAGTGCAAACAGAGGAGAATGTCTTCAACCATGCAGAAGAGAATATGAAATTTTAGACAAGGATGAAAAGTATAGTCTTATTATAGGTGATGGTTATGTTTTATCTCCAAAAGACCTTTGTACAATAGAGTTTATTGACAAACTAATTGAAGCTAAAATAGATGCTTTTAAAATAGAAGGAAGAAAAAGAAGTCCAGAATATATTTATAAAGTAGTTTCTGTTTACCGCAACGCAATAGATTTATATTTTGAAGACAAACTTACTGATGATAAAAAGAAATTGTTTGTTGAAGAATTAAGAAAAGTTTACAATAGAGGCTTTTCAACTGGATTTTACTTTGAAACTCCTGGAGCCGAAAGTTATGCTAATGCTTATGGTAGCATAGCAACTACAAGAAAGGTTTATGTTGGTAAAGTTCTAAACTATTACAAAAAGAAAAAAATTGCATATGTAAAAATAGAAGCAAATAATCTTAGCGTAGGTGATTCAATTTATATAATTGGAAATACAACTGGAGTAGTAGAATTAAAAATTGAAGAAATGATGAAAGATGAAAAAATAATAAAAATAGCAGAGAAGGGTACAGATATTACTTTTCCATGCAAAGATTTAGTAAGAGAAAATGATAAAGTATACAGGATTATTTCCACTCAAGCTTAGGTTTAGAAGGAGAAACTCCAAAACTAGAAAGAGCTTCATCTAAAGTGGAAAAAATTTTAAAAACTTTATCCATTCTTGTTATCATAAAAACTAAGGAAGGCGCTTCTTTGTTATAAACTAGTCTAAGGTCTCCACCAAGTGTATTAACTTTCTTTAGTAAAGAAATCAATGCCCCCAAAAATGTTGAATCAATATATTCACACAATGTTAAATCAATAATAATCTTATTTGTTCCGCCATTAATAATATCTGTAACAAACTCCTTAAATTTGACAGCTTTTGCTAAAGTAGCTCTTGTTAAATAAACATGAACAACATATACATCATTATATTTTTCCGACTTAAATTCCATAAAGTAAAATGTAAATTTTTAATAAATAATATATAAAGAATGCCAAACACAAAAAAATCAGAACCCAAAATACTAAAAGGCAGTGCTAAAAATTTGCACTGCCTATAAAAATTTAATTGCTATTTCCATTTTCTAAAAGGTTATCAAGATAAAGTTCATAAGCACCTAAATCTAAAAATCCATGTCCAGATAGATTAAACAAAATAGTTTTTGACTCGCCTGTTTCTTTACATTTTAAAGCCTGCTCTATTACCTCTTTGACTGCATGAGAGCTCTCTGGTGCTGGGACAATACCTTCACACTGTGCAAAAATTTGTGCAGCTTTGAATACCTCAAGCTGACTATAAGCTTTAGCACTAATTGCACCTATATTATATAAGAGAGAAATAGTAGGAGCCATTCCATGATAACGTAGACCACCTGCATGAATTTTGGGTGGAATAAAATCGTGTCCTAATGTGTACATCTTTATTAAAGGTGTTAGACCAGCTTCGTCACCAAAATCATAATCAAATTTTCCTTTTGTAAGAGAAGGACAAGAAGAAGGTTCTACTGCAATGACTTCGAGATTTTTCTTTGTTCCATTTAATTTATCTCTTAAAAAAGGGAAAGCTATTCCAGCAAAATTACTACCTCCACCCACACAGCCAACTACTATATCAGGATATTCATCAACCATTTCTAATTGCAATCTTGCTTCTTCTCCTATAATTGTCTGGTGTAACAGAACATGATTTAAAACACTACCTAGAGAATAATTAGTATCATCTCTCTGAACAGCTACTTCTATTGCTTCACTTATTGCAATTCCTAGTGAACCAGGGGACTCAGGGTCTTTTTCAAGAACTTTTCTTCCTGCGTTGGTTAAATTAGTTGGACTTGCATGAACCGTAGCTCCAAACAATCTCATAAAGGTTTTTCTGTATGGCTTCTGATTATAACTTACCTTAACCATAAAAATTTCGCATTCAAGACCAAAATGTTTACAAGCCATTGCTAAGGCACTCCCCCATTGTCCTGCACCTGTTTCTGTTACGAGTTTTTTTATACCTGCTTTTTTATTGTAATATGCCTGAGCATAGGATGTATTCGTTTTATGGCTTCCTGTAGGATTTGCCCCTTCGTACTTAAAGTATATTTTTGCTGGTGTTTGAAGTTCTTTTTCTAAATTAGCTGCTCGAATTAAAGGAGTAGGCCTACTTAATCGATATAAGTCTCTTACTTCATCGGGAATTTCAATAAATCTTTCTTTAGAGACTTCCTGTAAAATTAAATCCATAGGGAATATTGCCGAAAGTTCTTCTGGTGTAGCTGGATTTTTTGTCACAGGATTCAAAGGAGGGTCAATTGGAACTGGCAAATCTGCTAAGATATTATAATAGTGGGTTGGCATCTTTGTTTGTTCAAGAAAAACAATTTTGTTTTCTGACATTGTTACCTCCTAGGTAATTAATTACAAAAAAATTTAAAACAAAAAAGCCGTGAACAGCTATTACTCTAAAGAATATACGCCGGTACCCACGGCCTTCAAATTTACTTAAATTCCTTTTTTAGAGAATAAGCATCTATTGACTTACTTCCTGTTTTCAATCCATTGAAAAGATAAACCAAAGGTAATTTATGAATCTCGATTTGTCAAGAAGTTTCTTCCTCTTCTTCCTTTATAAGTAAGTTTATAAATCAAAAATTACCAACCACAACCTCTTTGAGCTAATAATTCAAATTATGTATCTTTATACTAACATTCTTAATTTTCATTACAAAATATGATAGAACTAAATGATTGGAAACGAGCAGTTATAAAAGTTGGGAGTGGATTAATTGCACCAGGCGGTGTAAAATGTAGTTCTAAATACACACTACCAATAGCAGCTTTCATAACAGAATGTATTAATCGCGGAAAAGAGATAGTCCTTGTTTCTTCTGGAGCAGTTGCTGCAGGATTATCAACTCAACCTCAGCTTCTCAAAAAAAATCATCGCTCTATACCCGAAAAACAAGCTTTAGCAGCAATAGGCCAAACTTTACTTATGGCTAGCTGGAGCAGATTCTTTGACTTTCCATGTTCTCAAATCTTGCTTACTTATGACGATATTCACAACAGAAAAAGGTTCGTAAATGCAAAAAACACAATAAAAAAACTCCTTGAACTTGGTACTCTCCCAATAGTTAACGAAAATGATACTGTCGCAACAGAAGAACTAAAAGTAGGGGACAACGACAACTTAGCAGCTTATGTAGCAATGCTTGCCGAAGCGGATTTGTTGATTATTTGCACTGATATAGATGGCCTATATGATTCTGATCCAAAGAAAAATAAAAATGCTAAGTTAATTCCTGTTGTAGAAAAAATCGACTCATCAATCTTTCAGATTGCTAGTAACTCTAAAAATCCTATTGCTACCGGAGGAATGAGAACAAAAATAGAAGCTGCTCAAAAAGCTACAGAACTAGGAATAGATACTATTATTATTAACGCAACAAAAAGTGAGGTATTCGACTACTTATTAAATGGAAAACTAATGGGAACAATTTTCAAAAAAAACAAGAACCCAATAGCTGCAAAAAAACTCTGGATGTTACATGCACTTCAAACAAATGGGAAAATTTATATCGACACAGGAGCAGCAAAAGCTATTTTAAAAAAGGGTGCTTCTCTACTTCCTTCTGGGATAACAAATGTAGAAGGAGAATTTAAGAAAGGAGAAGCTGTAGAGATTTATGTAAAAGATGGCAACGATTTAAAATTAATTGCTAAGGGAATAACCCAATACAATTCTAATGAGTTAAAGAAAATCCAAGGTAAAAAAAGCATACAAATTAAAAATATACTTGGATATCAAACTACAGAAGAAGTAGTTCATAGAGATGAATTAGTATTAACAGAACTAGAATAATTAAAGGGAAAAGTCATGAACAAAAATTTGATTGAATTAGTCAAAAAAAGCAAAGAAGCCGCGTATAAATTATCTCGTTTAGATACTAACAAAAAAAATGAGCTTCTTTCCTCTATTGCAGATGAAATTATAAACAATCAAGAAGAAATTCTAAGGGCAAACAACATAGATGTAAAGCTAGGCAAAGAAAAAGGGTTAAATGAAGCATTGATTGATAGATTACTTCTTAATACTGAAAGATTAAAATCCATGTCAAATGCTATAAAAGAAATCACTCAACTTCCTGACCCTGTTGGAGAGATTACAAATATTCGCATTAGACCAAATGGTTTGCAAGTTGGTATGATGCGTATACCACTAGGAGTTATTGGAATTATATACGAAGCTAGACCGAATGTAACTTCTGATGCTGCTTCGTTATGTATTAAGAGTGGAAACGCTGTTATTTTACGTGGTGGTTCAGAAGCTTTTAATTCTAACATGGCTATTGTCAATGCTATTCGTAAAGGTATAGAAAAATGTGGAGAAGATCCATCAATGGTAACTTTTATTCCTACAACCGATAGAGAAGCTATGTTAGAAATGTTAAAGTTAGATGAATATATAGACTTAATTATTCCTCGAGGAGGCGAAGGTTTAATAAGATTTGTTGCAGAAAATAGTAGAATACCTGTAATCAAACATTACAAAGGAGTTTGTCACTTATATGTTGACAAAGATGCAGACTTCAACATTGCACTTCGTCTTCTAATAGATGGTAAAACATCACGTCCTGCTGTATGTAATGCTTTAGAAACCATGCTTGTTCATAAAGACATAGCTGAAAAGTTTCTACCATTAGCTGGAGAAACTTTACGAAAGAAGAATGTAGAAATTCGTGGCTGTGATGTTACAAGAAAAATTCTCCCTTATGCTATTCCTGCAACAGAAGAGGATTATTATGCTGAATATCTTGCACTAATTATTGCTGTCAAAGTAGTAGAAAACTACGAAGAGGCCGTTTTACATATTGAAAAATATGGTTCTAATCATACAGAGGTAATTGTAACAAACAACCTTCAAACAAGTCAGAATTTTATAAAAGATATAGATTCTTCTTCTGTTATGGTAAACGCATCTTCAAGATTTGCTGATGGAGGTGAGTTAGGACTAGGAGCAGAAATTGGTATTTCTACTTCTAAACTACATGCATATGGACCTATGGGATTAGAAGCTCTTACAACAAAAAAGTTTATTGTAATTGGAAATGGTCAAACACGCCATAAAGTAGATTTGAGTTAAAATACTTGGAAAGTCTAATTATTTAAAACTGTTAATGATTCGCGAATTAAATCTTCGATTGTAATATTAGGATTTTTGTCAACTATAGTTCGAACTGCACGTTCTGCTGTTTTTTGATTATAACCAAGATTTACAAGAGCTGCTATTGCGTCCTTTTTAATAGCAGAAACATTTGTAGTAAAATCTCCTTTTATTTCTGAGATTGTATCTATCTTATCTCTTAATTCAACGATTATTCTTTCTGCTGTCTTTCTACCTATCCCTGGCGCAGATGTTAATTTTCCAACATTACCCTCTTTAATGGCCTCTCTTAAATCTTGCAACTGAATTCCCGATAAAATGCTTTGAGCAGTCTTAGGGCCTATCCCACTTACAGCAATTAATAATTCGAACATTTCTTTTTCTGCTAAAGTATAAAAACCATACAAATCAAGAGAATCTTCTTTTACACTTAGATATGTATATAAAGAAACTTCTTCTTCTTGCACTATTTTTTCAAAAGTACTTAAAGAAATATTAACTAAATATCCAACCCCGTTTACATCAAGAATTACTTCTGTGGGTTTCTTTGAAAGAATTTTTCCTTTTATAAAACCTATCATTAACTAATCAACCATCCAAAATTTTTTCTGGATTAAGTTCTACAAATTCTTTCCAATTTTTACTTCTTTTCGAATATGAGTTTGCTTTTTTGAATGCATGACAAACTGCTACAGCTAATGCATCGCTTTCGTCAAATTTCATCTTTGTTTTCTTGATAACACAAATTTTTTTTATCATATATTGCACTTGTTCTTTTGTAGAAGAACCCTTTCCAACAACTGACTTTTTAACTTCTTTAGGAGAATATTCTTTTACTATCAAATTATTGTGAACAGCAACTAATAGCGAAACTCCTCTTGCATATCCAATCTTTAGTGCCGATTGAACATTTTTACCATAAAATGCTGTTTCAAGTGCAAACTCTGAAGGTTTATATTTCTTAATTATCTTAGAAAGTTCACTGTAAATTTTTTCAAGGCGCAATCCAAAATTTTCTGTAGCATGAATTTCTATAACTCCAGAAGTAACATAACTTACTTCATTATCATCAAAATCAATGATTCCATAGCCAGTAGTAATAGTTCCTGGATCTACACCTAAAATTCTCATCTAATACTTCTTTATTTATTAAACTTAAGAAACCGATACAAAATCTGCATTAGAATAAACATTCTGCACGTCATCACAATCTTCTAGCGATTCAATTAACTTCATTAACTTTTCGGCATCCTCACCGCTAACAGAAACTAAATTTTTAGCAACCCATTGTAAAGAAGCATTTTCGATATTCAATTTTTTTTCTGCCAATGTTTTTCTTACCTTCTCGAATGATTCGAGCGACGTAATTACTTCAAAGAAATCTTCTTCCGTTTGTAAATCATCAGCTCCTGCATCAAGTATTATTTCAAGCATTTCGTCTTCCGATTTTCCTTCTCTTTTGACAGTAATAATTCCTTTCCTTTCGAACATCCAAGCAACAGAATTAGATTCACCAAGGCTACCACCATTACGCGAAAAAATATGGCGTACCTCTGCAACTGTTCTATTTTTATTATCTGTTGCTGCTTCTACCATCAGAGCCACACCACCTGGTCCATAACCTTCGTATATAACCTCATAATAAGCTGTTCCTTCTAATTCTCCAGTGGCTTTTTTTATTGCTCGTTCAATATTTTCTGCAGGCATATTTGCAGCTTTGGCATTGTCAATTGCAAGCCTAAGTCTGGGGTTCCCGTCAGGGTCTCCACCACCTTGTTTTGCTGCAATTGTTATTTCTTTAATTAGCTTTGTAAAAATTTTCCCTTTCTTTGCATCTAAAGCAGCTTTTTTTCTTTTAATGGTTGCCCATTTTGAATGTCCTGACATATAATATTTCTCCTTTCATTTATTGTTAATTCTTATATCTTTGATTCTAAGTTGAGGAAAAAGTCTTCCATCTTTATTAACTGTTTCTATTGAATATACAATATCAACCAAATCTTTTTCTTTATCAATATGTTCTGCAAAATAACCAAGATTAAAGCCGATGGCATCAAAAACCTTATCGTTCCCGTTTTGCTTGAAGGTAGCTAATAAATGATTTGTTCCTACAACTTTCGGTGTATTAACTACACTAACTTTTTCGCTTAGAAAAATAGGTCTCATATTACCTGGTCCAAAAGGAGCAAACTGTTCGAGAATGCGAATAAATTTAGGAGAAATTTCTGAAAAAGAAATTTTAGCATCAATAATAATTTCCGGAAAAATATCATCTTCGTTGATATATTGCTTAAGGACCTTATTAAATCTTTTTCTAAAGTGTTCAATTTTATCAAGTTCAATAGCAAGACCAGCAGCTGCCTCGTGTCCTCCAAATTGTAATAATAAATCTTCACAATTTTGCAGAGCCTCATAAATGTTAAATCCAGGTATACTTCGAGCAGAACCTTTGGCAATGCCATCAACTGTTGTTAACATTATTGTTGGCCTATGAAACTTTTCTACTAGTCTAGAAGCAACTATTCCAATTACACCTGGATGCCAATCATCATTATGAAGTACAATTCCATAATCATTTTCAAGGTCAACCGTTGTTTCGACAAGATTTACTGCATGAGAATATGTTGCTTCGTCTATAGAACGACGTTTAATATTTTCGTCTTCAAGAATTTGAGCAAGTTCCATAGCTTTAATAGGATCGTCTGTACTAAACAGTTCCACTGCACGATTCGCATCACCAAGCCTTCCAACAGCATTAACCCTAGGAGCTATAGTAAAAACTATTTGACCAACTGTCAAATTACCTGGCTCTATACGAGAACATTTCATTAATGCAGAAATTCCTGGGCGTGGGTTTGTGTTTATAATTTGAAGTCCTTCGCTTACTAATATTCTATTCTCGTCTATTAAAGGAACTATATCTGCAGCGCCCGCTAATGCAACAAGGTCAAGGTACTTAAGAGCCATATCTTTTTTGCCAATTTTATCCCCTATAGCAGTTGCTAACTTAAAGGCAAGACCTGCTCCAGAAAGATATTTAAACGGATAGTTATCACCTGGTTTCAGTGGGTTAATAATTGCAAAAGCATCAGGCAAATGTTCTTTAGGTTGATGGTGATCACAAATTATAATATCTATACCTAAAGATTTAGCATATTCTACTTCTTCAATAGCAGTAATACCACAGTCTACGCTTATAATTAAGTTAATCCCATTTTCTTTTAAGTAATCTATGCTTTGAATAGAAATACCATAGCCTTCTGTTAACCTATTAGGAATATACGTTTGTACATTAGCATCAAGTTCTCTAAGGAATAAATACATTAAAGCTGCAGAACATGTACCATCTACATCATAATCGCCGTAGATACATATTTTTTGATTATCTATAATTGCTTTAATTACTCTACTTGATGCTTTATGCATTCCATCCATTAGAAATGGATCATAAAGTGAATCAAGAGATGGTCGGAAAAATAGCTTAGCTTCATGGAAATTTGTAATACCTCTTTGAGTTAAAAGAAGAGCAAGTGGATATGATATATTTAAGCTTTCGGCTAAAGATAATATAATTTTTTCTTCAGGAGTTTCTTTTAACTTCCATCGTTTGTTTTTCATAAAGATATTAAATGAAGAACAGAGTTGATGAATCATGTCTATAAGCCGAATTCTGTACCCGCCATAGAGCGGGTGGCAGTTATTTATCTAGCCACGATATTACTATCGTGGTCCAGCGGTCTACCCGAAGGCACTTAGGGCGAACAACCCTTTCCCTGTTAAAAGGGAGGCCTTCTGCTTGACCTTGCACCGGGTGGGGTTTGCCTTGTCCTGCAATTTTGCAGGATCTCGTTCATCACGAGACCTCCGATATTACTATCGGAGCGGTGAGCTCTTACCTCGCCTTTTCACCCTTACCCTGTTATAACAGGGCGGTATTTTTTCTGTGGCACTTTCCGTAACCTGAGACTTACGTCTTCAGGCCCCCGGGCGTTACCCGGCACCCTGTTCTGTGGTGTTCGGACTTTCCTCCCCCTGATTTCATAAAAATCAGAGAGCAACTGCCCAACATGATTCATCAACTGTTCTTCTATTTCCTTTTTATTACACATTTTTTTCAACTGTAACAAATATAATAAATTATATTTCTGCTCGCATAATAAAATACTATCACTCTTTCATTAAAATTCAATTTAATTTCTTAAGAATACTTCCTTTGTTTTTTATTGAATCAATCATTTAAAAATTTTAGTTTTGCAGGAATTTTAAACTAATTTTAGTGATTAAAAATGGAAACAAATAGTATTTCAATTCCTATCCTTAGTGTTTTGCCTTTTGTATTAATGCTTCTTTCTATTGCCATTTTCCCTCTTACATGGAACCATTTTTGGGAAAAAAATTCTAACAAATTAATTGTTGCAATAATTCTAAGTATACCAACTATTATTTTTTTACTATCTTCTCATTTAGGAGAAAAGTTATACGAAACTCTAGTTTTTGATTACATTCCTTTCATCATTCTTCTAGGGTCTTTGTTCACCATAACTGGAGGAATTTATTTATCTGGAGACATTGAGGCCAAACCATCAATTAATACTCTATTTTTAGGCATAGGAGCTGTGCTTGCTTCTTTTATGGGTACTACTGGCGCTGCTATGCTTTTAATACGCCCTGTTATCCAGACAAATAAAGAAAGGCAATTTAAAGTGCATACTATTTTATTTTTTATTGGCATCATTGCTAATTGTGGTGGTTTATTAACCCCATTAGGAGACCCGCCATTATTTATGATGTATTTGCGTGGCGCTCCTTTTACTTGGTTTTTTAAACTATTTCCTGAATGGCTTTTTACTAATTCTGTACTCCTTTTGATTTACTATTTTGTTGACTCCTACTACTACAAAAAGGAACCTCAAATTTCGATTGCAAAAGATAAAACAAATATTCGCCCAATAAAAATTGAGGGTTCGTTAAATTTCCTTTGGCTTATAGGTGTTGTGCTATCTGTTGCTTTTTTAAATGAACAATATTTACACTTTATTGAAAAAAGTGAATATTATAAGTTTATTCGTGAAGGCGTAATATTATCAATGGCAATATTTTCTTTATTACTTACACCCAAATTAATTAGAGAATCCAATAATTTTACTTGGGAACCAATAAAAGAGGTTGCTTATTTATTCCTTGGTATTTTCATCACAATGGTTCCTTGTCTCTTATATCTTGAAACAAATGCTCACAAGCTAGGGGTAGAATTACCTCATCAGTTTTATTACTACACTGGTTTACTAAGTAGCTTTTTAGACAATACACCAACGGCAGTTACCTTCCATTCCTTGGCTTTAGGATTAGGAATAAACTCAGGTAACCTAGTTGCAGGAATTCCAGAAGAATTATTAAAAGCAATTTCTGTAGCTGCTGTTATGTTTGGAAGTATGACTTATATAGGTAATGGACCTAATTTTATGGTAAAGGCTGTGGCAGAAGAAAATAACATAAAAATGCCTAGCTTTTTTGCCTATATGTATAAATTTTCTCTAATAATTTTACTTCCTATCTTCATAATTATTCAGTTATTATTTATTGGGTAATTCTAAAAAGAGACTACAGAGAAAAACTTACATATCTCTCTCTGTAGTCTCTTATTATCACGGAACAAAAAATGAAATTAAAACACCACAAAGAAAAAGCCTTTCTTTATATTCACAATAAAGTAGTTACTATGGCGCTTAATATATATATCCAATCATGATAAACTTTTTACTTCCTAACAACACTAACTCATTATCTTTAGTATCTGACAAAATAATACCAGTATCATAGATAAATTATTCCTCAAACATTTCTCTTAATTTACTTATTTCTTTTGTAATTCCAAGGCAAACAATAAGTTTTATTCTTGCTTTTTGACCATTCAAATATTCTGCAAATATTACACCTATTTGTTTTAACCATTTCCCTGCTCCTTCGTATCCGTAAATATCTAGAGTTTCTCCTGCAGGACATCTTGATACGAGAACCACAGGGATATTTTTTCTTACTACATACTCTATTCCTTTGAATGCTTTTGGAGGAACATTACCCACTCCCATTGCTTCAATAACTAATCCTTCAGCACCACTATCAGCAGAGAATTTAAAGAATTTTTCATCCATTCCTGCATAGACTTTTATCAAGTCAACATTAGGATTTATCTGTTCAGTTTCAAATTTTTCTTGTTTCCTTGGTTTTCTATTATAAAACACCCTTCCTCTATCTACATAACCTAATGCTCCAAAATCTAAACTTCTAAACGTTTCTACATCTTCTGTATGTGTTTTCGTAACTTCACTAGCTGCATTTATTTCTCCATTTAAACACACTAAAACTCCCATACCCTTGCTATTTTCACTATTAATAATATGAATGGCATCTAACAAATTTCTAGGACCGTCCCAATCTGGCTCGGAGCTTGTTTTCATCGAACCAATTACCACAATAGGTTTTTCTGTGTTCAAAACAAGATCTAAAAAGTAGGCAGTTTCTTCTAATGTATCTGTTCCATGAGTGATTATTATGCCATCTATATTATCTTGAGCAACAAATTTTTTTACAATCTTTGAAAGCTCTAGCATTAACATAGGTGTAATATGAGGTCCTGGATAATTTCCAAACTCATAGATAGAGATATTAGCATTTTTTTTGACTTCTGGGATTAAATCAATTACCTCTTCACCCCTAAAAAACGGAATTGCTGTTTTTGTTTTTTCATCTATTTTCATAGAAAATGTTCCGCCTGTGAAAACTATTTTGATATTTTTCAATTATTTCTCCTACAATTAATTTTAAAATTTTTCCACATAAAAATTAAAAATAGTTTTTTTCTTTTCTTGCTTATTTTAAAAAATTAATTTGCTCTTAATGCTCTCATCTCATATTTTCACGCGGGTTTATACACTATAAGAATATGTTGATAACTTGTTAATAATCTTCTCGCGTGAAACGTTTCACAAGAGAGAAAAGCTTATTTATTAAACAAAAAAGCATTAGTCCCTTGTGAGTTTTTTACTTTCTTACTTTGTAATTAATTGTAAATAAATGAGTTATGGAATTTTGTTAATGTTAATAATTTGTTGATAATATATTTACTTTATTAGATTTTTGTTTTTTTTTCGCTGTTTTTTTTAACTTTTTCCCTTAACAAATTGTGGATAACTTTTATGGAGATTAATCAGAAAACAGAAGTACTAAAAAGTGCAAAAGATACTTGGAAAGAATGTTTAAATATTATTAGAGAAAATATCCCCTTTATAGCTTATAACACTTGGTTTCTTCCTATAAAACCTTACGAATTAGAAAATAGCACTCTAAAAATTTTAGTTCCCAACCACTTCTTTATAGAGTGGATAGAAGAACATTATAAAACTATAATTAATAAAACGATAGAACAAGTTTTAGGAGAAGATGGTAGATTAGTCTATATTGTTTTAGAAGAAAGTGAAGATAATAATACAAACACTACAGACTTGGAATATGACAAACCTAAGGAATTACCTACTGTTAATAAGCAAAAGCAGTACGTCACTTTTTTAAATCCAAGATATACTTTCGACAATTTTATTAAAGGAGAGGGAAACCAGCTAGCAAGAGCTGCTGCCATTGCAGTTGCTGAAAATCCAGGACAAACATCTTTTAATCCTCTCTTTATATATGGTGGAGTAGGACTTGGCAAAACTCACCTAATGCACGCTATAGGTAATAAGATTTTAGAAAAATTTCCTGATAAAAGAGTAATATATATATCTTCAGATGCTTTTACTGTAGAGTTTGTTGAATCTATTCAAACAGATAAAGTTAATGAATTTTCTAGCTTTTATAAAAGTATGGATGTACTAATAATAGACGACATACAATTCCTTGTAGGAAAAGAAAAAACCCTTGATCTATTCTTCCAAATTTTCAATACTCTTCACCAAAGTGGTAAACAAATAGTTCTTTCGAGTGATAAAGCACCTAAAGACTTAAAAGGATTAAACGAAAGACTTATTTCTCGTTTCTCTTGGGGATTAACTGTTGATATTCAACCTCCAGATTTTGAAACTCGTGTTGCTATATTAAAAAACAAATGCGCTGGCTATGGATTTTCTTTGCCAAATGAATATCTGGAATATATAGCTCATAACATTACTTCAAATATTAGAGAACTAGAAGGATGTCTAATTAAACTTTTAGCTGCTGCTTCTCTTAGTTCCAAAGAGATTGATTTTGAACTCGTAAGAAAAACAGTTAAGGAAGTATCCACTAACAAACAAGTTAGTGTTTCTATAGACCTTATTACTAAAACAGTTTGTGACTTTTTTAAAGTAGACGAAAACAAAGTAAGAGAAAAGAATAGAAGAAAAGAAGTAGTTCTTGCTAGACAAATAGCTATGTATCTATCAAAATTATTAACCAAATCTTCACTTAAAACTATAGGACTTCATTTTGGTGGAAGAGATCATTCTACTGTAATTCATGCATTTAATTGTATAGAAGAGATGATTAAAACAGATGAAAAAATAAAAGAAACTGTAGAATTTCTTAAAAATAAAATAGAGATGTCTTCTAACTAAACGATTGTTAATTCTGTGTTTATAAATTGTGCTTTCTTTGTTAATAAACCTTTTCTATTTTTTCCTATTAATACAATTATTAAAAAATAACAAATTATCAACAAGCAAATTAAGTTAATAATTCAATATTATATATTACTTTCAACTATTTTTTTTCTTTTCAACATATTAACATCTTTGTTATTAGTCTTAGTGTTAAGTAATAAAACAAAAAGGATTATAAAAGGGTTGTTAGATTTGTTAATAACAAAAGTGTTACTAAAATACTAAATTGAAAGTATATTCTATTTTTGATATTTTGCAATACCAAATGGAGAATAAAATGGAATTTAGGGTTAACTCTAAGGAGTTAGAAAAACATTTAAGTAAAATAATTCCTGCAGTTCCTACAAGAACACCAATGAAAATCTTAGAGAATTTTCTATTTGATATTAATGATGGGCTACTCACTATATATGCAACCGATTTAGATTTATCTCTTAAATCTTTTATGAATGTAGTATCAGATGCAAACCTTAAATTAGTTTTACCTGCAAAACTCCTATATGATGTAGTAAGGTCTCTTAAGGAAACTACTATTACTTTTCAAGTACAACAACAAAATAAAAAAATAAATTTGTTAACAGATACAGGAAAATATGTTATTAGTTACTTAGAACCAGAAGAATTTCCAGAAATTCCTACAGTAAACGAAGAAAATAAACAAGAAGTAAATATAGTAGAAATAAATGGTGATGAATTAAAAGAAGCTATTGATAAAACTGCTTTTGCTATGAGTAAAGAAGAAGTAAGACCAGCTTTACAAGGAACATTATTTGAGTTTACAGAAGAAGGACTGAGATTTGTAACTACAGATGGGCATCGATTAGTAAATTTACTCAAGAGGAATATAAATGCTCCAATAAAAAAACAGTATATAGTTCCAGAGAGAGCAATAAATATTTTATCTCGTATT
The DNA here is from genome assembly GCA_026417975.1 of Melioribacter sp. Lineage (GTDB taxonomy): Bacteria > Bacteroidota > Ignavibacteria > Ignavibacteriales > Melioribacteraceae > Rosettibacter. The sequence goes on along the minus strand of JAOACD010000012.1, from coordinate 125,992 downwards.
TTGGATGAAAAGATAGTTAAAGTATATTTTACAAATACATATGCTTCTTTCAAATTGAACGATATAGAATTGATATCAAGGCTTATATCTCAAAAGTATCCAGATTATGCTAGTGTAATCCCTTTGGAAAATGAATATTTACTAAAGGTAAAAACGCAAGAATTAAACGATACTATTAAAAGAATGATGTTATTCTCTACATCAAACACTAGAAAAGTTAAATTTTCTTTATCAAAAGAAAATATAGAGGTAAAGGCAGAGGATATAGATACGGGAGCTTCGGGTGAAGAAAAATTAAAATGTGAGTACCAAGGTGAACCTATGGATATAGGATTCAATTCACAGTATATGAATGAGATTCTTTCCCATCTCTCAGATTCAGAAGAAGTATTATTTAAATTACATTCCCCAACAAAAGCAGTAATAATAGAGCCGGTGGAAAAGAAAGAAGAACTTGATCTTATGATGTTGTTGATGCCGGTTAGAATAAACGCATAACATGGTTCTTAAACAAATAGAATTGCAAAATTTCAGACTTCATAGAAATACTTCACTAAATTTTTCAGATAAGCTGAATATAATAATAGGAGGAAATGGACAAGGAAAAACAACAATTCTCGAAGCAATTTATTATTTGTGTACTACAAAAAACATGCACTCCTCTTCTGAACAAGAAGTAGTGACATTTAACGAAAGTAGTTTTCAAGTAAACGGTATTTTCCAGGAAATAATTATAGATAAAGTAAAACTCCACTACGATTCTGTAAAAAATAAAAAAACATACTTTCTTAACGATAAACAGTTAAGCTCTGCAACTGAAATAATAGGAAAATTTCCAGTTGTTAAGCTAACACAAGCAGATCACGAAATTACTCAAGGTTCTCCAGCAAAAAGAAGAAGGTTTGTTGATTCTATAATATCTCAAGTTAGTCAGACATATTTAAAAACCTTACTTGAATATTCTAAAATACTAAAGCAGCGTGCTCTTTTATTGTCTTTAATAAAAGAAAATAAAGATATAAATCTTTTCCAACAATTAGAGGTATGGACAGATGCATTAGTAATTAGAGGAGTGGAAATAACAAAACATAGGAAAGAGTTCATTAAAGAATTTGAGTCTTATCTTAAAGTTGCATTTGAGAAAATTATGGATAGTGAAGAACTTCCTAAGATAAACTATATTTCGATACTGAAAGAAGAAGAAAATGAGGAAAAAAAATTTAGGAAAGAATTGGAAACACAAAGGGAAGAAGAAATACGAAAGGGAGCAAATTTAATAGGTCCACATAGGGATGATTATGTTTTTTATTTGAATGAAAGAGAATTATATAAATATGGCTCTCAAGGGCAACATAAAACATACATTGTTGCGCTAAGATTTGCACAATTTACATATATAAAAGAGAAATTAGGGAGAACACCGATATTTTTGATGGACGATATATTTGGTGAATTAGATAAATATAGAGCTACAAAAATAACTAATTACTTGCCTGAAATAGGACAGGCATTTATCACAATGACAGATTTAACTAAGGAAGATGAAATAAAAGGTTTTAGTGAATCATTGTTAATAAGAGTAAAAGATGGCAAAGCAACAACAATTAACTAGTTTTAAGAGCATTAGTGAAGTAATACAGACAGAGAAGGAATTTTGTAAAATAAGAGAGATTGCAGAAGAATATGAAGTTGTAGAAGAATTTGAAAACATTTTTCCGGAACTTAAAGAGATAGCAAAAGCAAAGAAAATAGATAAGCAGATATTATTCCTAAAAGTGGAAAACTCTGTATGGAAGAGCGAATTAAATCTTCAAAAAAGAATACTTGTAGAAAAGGTTAACAGATATTTTGGTAAAGAAATTATAAAAAATATAAAATTTTTGTAGGTTAAAAGAGGAAATATGACAAAAGAGAAAGTTCAAGCAGTAGCAGAATACACTGCTAAAAGTATCAATGTATTAAAAGGTCTTGAAGCAGTAAGAAAAAGACCCGCAATGTATATAGGAGATGTTGGGTCTAGAGGTTTACATCACTTGATTAACGAAGTAGTAGACAATAGTATAGACGAAGCATTAGCAGGATTTAATGATAGGGTTATTGTTACGATTCATAAGGATAATAGTGTAACAGTAGAAGATAGAGGAAGAGGTATTCCAGTAGATATTCATCCAGAAGAAAAAAAGTCAGCTCTTGAGGTTGTGATGACTGTTCTACACGCAGGAGGAAAATTTGATAAAACTTCTTACAAAGTTTCTGGTGGATTACACGGCGTAGGAGTTTCTGTAGTGAATGCACTTTCAGAGTGGTTGAAAGTGGAAGTAAGAAGAGACGGTAAAATTTATTTTCAAGAGTATCAAAGAGGAGTTCCAAAGGCTCCTGTTAAAGAGATAGGAACTTATAAAGGAGAGCAAACAGGAACAAAGATTACTTTTAAACCGGATAAAGAAATATTCAAAACCATTAAATTTAATTTCGATACGGTTGCAGAAAGAATGCGTGAACTTGCTTATTTGAATAAAGATGTAACTATGATCTTAAGAGACGAAAGAGAAGGACTAGAGGAAACTTATCGTTTTAAAGGCGGCTTGGTGGATTTTGTAAAATACTTAGATGAACAACGTAATCCTTTACATAAACCTATTTACATACAAGGAGAAAAAGACGGTACACCAGTAGAAGTTGCTTTTGAATATAATGAATCTTATTCAGAAAATGTTCACTCATATGTTAATAATATAAACACTATCGAAGGGGGAACACACCTTATTGGTTTTAGAGCAGCTTTGACAAGAACATTTAACAACTATGCTTATAAGAATGGATTAATAAAAGAAAATAGTAAAATAACTTTGACAGGGGATGACTTTAAAGAAGGGCTTACAGCAGTTATTTCTGTAAAAGTTATGGAACCACAGTTTGAAGGACAGACGAAAACTAAATTAGGAAATAGTGAGGTTAAATCGATAGTTGAAACAATAGTAGGGGAAAAACTTTCTGAATATCTTGAGGAAAATCCTTCTGTAGCAAGAAAAATTATTGAAAAATGCTTGCGAGCAGCCGAAGCAAGAGAAGCAGCTCGTAAAGCACGTGAACTAGTCAGAAGAAAAAATGCTCTCGATTCTCTTCATCTTCCAGGTAAATTAGCAGACTGTACAATTAATGATCCTGAACATTGTGAAATTTATATAGTAGAGGGAGATTCAGCAGGTGGCTCAGCTAAACAAGGAAGAGATAGGAGGTTTCAAGCTATTCTTCCAATAAAAGGGAAAATTATTAATGTAGAGAAAGCTAAGATTAATAAAATCTTAGAAAATCAAGAAATCCAAGCAATAGTATCTGCAATAGGTGCTGGAATAGGAGAAGATTTTGACCCATCTAAAGCAAGATATGGTAAAATTATACTTATGACAGATGCAGATGTTGATGGAAGTCATATTCGTACTTTGTTATTAACCTTCTTTTATAGACATATGAAAGAATTAATTACAGAAGGAAGAATTTACATAGCACAACCGCCGCTTTACAAAATTAAAAAAGGAAAAGAGGAATACTATGCTTATGATGACGAAGAAAGAGATAGAATATTAAAAAGGCTCAAAGTTGATGGCAAAATTAAAAAGGAAAGTTCAGAAACAATTGAAACAGAAGAAGGATCTGAAGAATCTTCATCTTCAAAGAATGTTGTTATTACTAGATATAAAGGGCTTGGAGAAATGAACCCAGAACAGCTATGGCAAACTACTATGAATCCAGAAACAAGAACAATTTTGCAAGTAAATCTTGAAAGTGCAGCAGCTGCAGATAAAATTTTCGAAACTCTTATGGGTGACGAAGTTGAACCAAGAAGAGAATTTATAGAAAAACACGCAAAATATGCTAATCTTGATATTTAAAAACTTAGAAACAACTGATGAATTTAAAACCCACATATGATAAACCAATTACAGAATTTACTCGAAGAGACTTCACGGTTCTTAATAAAGATTTAACGGTAGAGGAAGCGCTTAGTAAAATCAGAAAAGAAGGATTAGGAGAAAGAATTGTTTACTTTTATGCTGTAGATAATGATGGTAGATTAGTAGGAGTTCTTCCTACTAGAAGACTATTAACAGCAAAGTTAGAAAGCAAACTTGAAGATATAATGGTAAAAAGAGTAGCTGCTTTACCATCAACAGCTACAGTTTATGACGCCTGTGAATTTTTTGTAACATATAAATTTTTAGCATTTCCAGTAATAGACGAGGAAAAAAAAATTATAGGAATAATAGATATTAATCTTTTTACGGAAGAATTTTTAAGCAGCGAACCAGATATAGAAGAACGGCAAAGAATTAGTGATGTTTTTGAAACAATAGGTATAAATATTAATGAGATAAAAAATGCTTCACCATTAAAAGCATGGAGATTAAGATTTCCTTGGCTCTTAGCAACTGTAACAAGTGGAACTATTTGTGCATTTCTTGCAGGAATATTTGAAAGTACTATAGAAGAAAAAATAATTATAGCTTTCTTTCTTACTCTAGTGTTGGGACTTGCAGAAAGTACTAGTATTCAATCTATGACATTAACAATACAAGCTTTACGCACTATTCAACCGACAATAAAGTGGTATTTAAAAGCATTGTTTAGAGAACTGAGAATAGCTTTTCTTTTATCTTTAGCATGTGCTTCTATAGTATCGTTAATAATAATTACTTGGAAAAAAGATGCAATTGCATCACTGGTTATAGGATTGAGTATATTATTTATACAGTTAGTAGCAGCCTTTTGGGGAATAAGTATTTCATCTTTTTTGCATAAAAATAATCTTGACCCAAAGATTTCTGCTGGACCAATTACGCTGGCTATCACAGATATTTCTACTATTATTCTTTATTTTAGTTTGTCAACACTACTTATGTAAAAATTAATTTTTGTAAAAAAAGAGGTGAAGAAGGAAGAATATGTCAACAATATTTGAGAAAATTATACCTGTTTCCCTCGAAGAAGAAATGAAGTCTTCTTACATCGATTATGCGATGAGTGTTATTGTTGCACGAGCACTGCCAGATGTAAGGGATGGATTAAAACCAGTACATCGTAGAGTGTTATTTGGAATGCATGAACTTGGGTTGACATATAATAAACCGTGTAAAAAATCTGCTCGTATTGTAGGGGAAGTTCTTGGTAAATATCACCCTCATGGTGATAGTGCAGTCTATGAAACAATGGTAAGGATGGTGCAAGATTTCTCTTTACGTTATCCTTTGATAGATGGACAAGGAAATTTTGGATCAATTGATGGAGATAGCCCTGCAGCAATGCGTTATACTGAGGCACGTCTTGCTCGTATAGCAGATGAAATGCTTAGAGACCTAGATAAAAACACTGTGGACTTTGTCCCAAATTTTGACGATACTTTACAGGAACCTTCTGTTTTGCCATCATACCTACCTAACCTGTTAGTTAATGGTTCAAGTGGTATTGCAGTTGGAATGGCTACAAATATTCCTCCTCACAATTTGAATGAGGTTGTAGATGGTTTAGTTGCAATGATTGATAATCCGAAGATTAAACCAGAAGAATTAATGAAATATATTAAAGCTCCCGATTTCCCAACGGGAGGTATTATTTACGGATATGAAGGAGTAAAAGAAGCATATTTAACGGGGAGAGGCAGAATAATACTTCGTGCAAGAGCTAATATAGAGACTTTAAAAAATGATAGAGAGAATATTGTTATTACAGAAATACCATACCAAGTTAACAAAGCAGCACTAATAGAAAAAATAGCAGAGCTAGTCAGAGAACAAAAAGTCGATGGAATAGCAAATATAAGAGATGAATCAGATCGCGATGGACTTCGTATTGTAATTGAAATGAAAAGAGATGGACAACCTGCAGTTACATTAAATCAACTCTTTAAACATACTCAAATGCAGGTAACCTTCGGTGTAATTATGCTCGCTTTAGTAAATGGAGTGCCTAAGATTTTAACACTCCAGCAAATGATGCAGCATTTTCTAGACCATCGAATGAATGTTCTTATAAGAAGAACAAAGTTTGATTTAGATGCTGCAGAAAGACGTGCTCATATACTCGAAGGCTATATAATTGCTCTTGATAATATTGATGAAGTAGTAGAAACTATAAAAAAATCACGTGATGTTGAAACAGCTAAAAACAATTTAATGAGAAAATTCAAGCTTTCTGAAATCCAGGCAAAAGCAATACTTGATATGAGATTACAACGACTTACAGGACTAGAACGGAAAAAAATAGAAGATGAGTATAAAGAAACTATAAAGTTAATAGAACGATTAAAAGGAATTCTTGAAAGCGAAAAGAAAAGGAAACAAATAATAAAGGATGAGCTTCTTCAACTTAAAGAAAAATATGGAGATGAAAGAAGGACTGAGATTATTTATGATTATAAAGATTTTTCATTAGAGGATATAATTGCCGAAGAAGATGTTGTTGTTACAATTTCTCATCAAGGATTTATAAAAAGATTTCCTGTAAGTGGCTACAGAAGACAAGCAAGAGGTGGAAAAGGTGTAACAGGTGTAGGTACAAAGGAAGAAGATTTTATAGAACATATGTTTATTGCATCAACTCACCACTATATTATGTTTTTTACAGACAAAGGGAAATGTTACTGGCTTAAAGTACACGAAATCCCAGAAGGGGGAAGAGCAGCTAAGGGTAGGTCAATTCTAAATCTTATAGAGAAAGATAAAGAGGAAAAAATAACAGCATTTGTTACAGTTAAAGAATTTACTGATGATAAGTACGTAGTGATGGTGACAGAAAAAGGAATTATTAAAAAAACAGTTCTATCTGCTTATTCTAATATTCGACGTGGGGGAATTAACGCAATTAATCTTATGCCTGGTGATAGGTTAATAGAAGCTAAACTTAGTGACGGGAATAATGATATTATAATAGGTACTAAGAATGGCATGGCAATCAGATTTAATGAACGAGATGTAAGAGAAATGGGAAGAACTGCAACAGGTGTTAGGGGAATAAAGTTAGAAAAAGATGATGCTGTTATAGGAATGATAGTTGTAAGAAACGCTTCAACATTGCTTGTTGTTACAGAAAAGGGATTTGGTAAACGTTCTCCAATAGATGAATATAGATTAACTAAACGTGGTGGTAAGGGAGTTATAACAGTTAAAACTTCTGATAAAAATGGAAAATTAATAGCTATGAAAGAAGTAAATGATGGTGACGAACTTGTTATTATTACAACAAAGGGAATGGTTATTCGACAAGCAGTTAGTGATATTAGAGTAATGGGAAGAAATACTCAAGGTGTAAGGTTAATAAAACTAAATGAAGACGATGAAATTGCTGATGTAGCAAGAGTAATACCTGAAGAAGAAGAGACAGAATAAAAATTTTTATCTTACCAGGCGACTCTTTTAAGAGTCGCCTAAGATAATAATTATAGAAAGTTAAACGATTTTTTCGATTTCTTGTTCTTTGTATTGTAGTTGATATAGTCTATAATAAATTCCTTGTTTTGCTAATAGTTCTTGATGAGTTCCTATCTCTTTTAGCTCACCTTTATGCATGACAATAATCTTATTGGCATTTTGAATAGTGGAAAGACGATGAGCAATTACTATAGATGTTCTACCTTTTAGGAGTTTTTCTATTGCCTTTTGAATCAGGATTTCTGTTTCAGTGTCAATACTGGAAGTAGCTTCATCAAGTATTAATATTTGTGGATTAAAAGCTAAAGCTCTTGCAAAAGAAATTAATTGCCTTTGACCTACACTGAGTGTTGCTCCTTTTTCTTTTACTTCTTCATCGTAACCTTTTGGAAGGTTAGAAATAAATTCATGTGCACCAACAATTTTTGCAGCCTCTATAATTTTTTCATCAGAAATTTCTTCAGAGCCAAGAGAAATGTTCGATTTAATAGTTCCAGAAAATAAAAATACATCCTGAAGAACCACAGAAATAAATTTTCTTAAATTTCGTTTATCGATATCTCTTATGTCAATTCCATCAATTGTTATACTTCCTTTGTCGAAATCATAAAATCTTGTAAGAATATTAATTATACTTGTTTTTCCAGCCCCTGTTGCTCCAACAATTGCTACTGTTTCACCAGGGTTAATCTTAAAAGAAATATTTTTTAATACATATTCACCCGGGTTGTAAGCAAACCATACGTTTTTAAATTCTATTTCGCCACGTATATTATTGAGTATTATTGGATGCTCAGGATTTTTTACAAATGTTTTGTCATCTAGTAACTTAAAAATTCTTTCGGAAGAAGCCATTGCTGTTTGAAGTATATTATATTTTTCTGAGAGATCTCTAACTGGTCTCCAGAACATTTCTGTATATTGAAGAAAAGCAAATAGAACCCCTATAGTTAAATTATTTTGTATAACCTCTCCACCACCATACCAAATAATTAATCCTATAGTAATCGAAGATAAAAGTTCAACAAATGGAAAGAAAATAGCATAATAGAAAACAGATTTTATATTTGCGTTTTTATAATCATTATTAATTGATGAAAATTTCTTTAGTTCATCTTCTTCTTTGACAAAATTTTGTACAACATTTATTCCAGTTACATGTTCTTGCATATAAGAATTAAGTCTTGCTAAATGTAATCTAACATCTCTATAAGTTTCTCTCACTTTTTTTCTGAATAAAAATGTAGCATAAAATAAAAATGGAATGATGGAAAGTGTTACAAGGGCTAAATTCCAAGAAAGTGAAAACATAAATATAAATATCCATATTATAACGAAAATGTCACTAAATACAGCTACTATTCCCGAAGAAAACATTTCGTTTAAAGATTCTACATCATTAGTTACGCGTGTTACTATTCTACCGATAGGTGTTTTATCAAAAAATCTTAAAGCAAGTTTTTGAACATGTGAAAATACCTGAACACGCAAATCATAGATAATTTTTTGTCCCATTAATTCTGTAAAGTATGTAAGAAAATATTGAACGATTGCTTGAAGTAGTAGAGAACCTAATAGCAGAGAGCAAACAAATAATAATCCATTCCAATCTTTATTTGTTATATAGTTATCCACTGCTATTTTTGTTAGGTAAGGACGCAGAGGTCCTAAGGCAGCAACAGAGATGTTTAAGAGTATTGCAAGAATAACATATTTTTTGTACGGCTTTACATAGGTAAGAAGCCGACGCATTAACTTTGAATCATACGCTTTTCCAATTATTTCGTCAGTGTATTCGGTAGACATTAGATTACTTTATAATAATTTTTGTTGTTGAAAAAAGCTGTAATATTTTCAAATGTAGTTTCCAAGATTCTTTCGATAGCTTCGTGAGAATCGAAAGCCATGTGAGGGGTTATAATTACATTTTCTCTTCTTAAAAGTAAATTTCTTTTTAGTAAAGCTTCTACTTTTTGAAGCGGGACATTTTTAGTTAACATTTGATTTTCTTCTTTAAGTAATTCTTCTCCTTCAAATACATCTAAGCCAGCTCCACCAAAAATTCCGGTATCAATAGCGTAATAGAGAGCAGCCGGTTCAATTATACCACTTCTTGCTGTATTTATAAATAAAGCACCTTTCTTAACCTTGTGTATGTTGTTCATATTAATCATGTGATGTGTTTGTTCGTTATAAGGGCAATGAAGAGTTATAATATCTGATGTACTTAGCAGTTCATCCAAATCTACGTACTTGAAATCGAGCAACTCTTCAAGAATGTGGTTTTTCTTTATATCATAAGCAAGTACTTTCATTCCAAAGCCTTTTGCTATTTTCATTACATGAACACCGATACTGCCAGCACCAATAACTCCAATAGTTTTACCTCTCAAATCAAAACCGCGCAGTCCTTCCAAAGTAAAAATACTTTGTTGAGAACGGATGTAAGCTTTATGTAAATTTCTTGAAAGAGCTAATATTAAAGCAAAGGTGTGCTCAGCTACTGTATTTTCGCCATAGTAAGGGACATTGCAGACAGATATTTTCTTCTTCTTAGCGTATTCAATATCAATGTGGTTAAAGCCAGTGCTTCTCGTTGCTATAAGTTTGAGGTTTTTCGCTTTGTCAATTACGTTTTTATCAACTTTATCGTAAATAAATACAGAGAGTACATCAATATCTTTTAAGATGGAATTAGCAGAGTCTAATCCATCTTTATAAAAATATAGTTCATATTTTTTCTTATCGAATTTTTTATTTAGATAATTTTTTTCTTTTGTAGGAATTGAAAAGAAAGCTATTTTTATCTTTTTCATAGTTTTCTTCCTTAATTAATTTCTTTTAATTCTTCTTCAAGAAGCTGTTTATAATAAAGCTCTGCGTAGATTCCACCTTTTGCAATAAGTTCGTCGTGAGTTCCTTCTTCTACAATTTTTCCTTTATCTAAGACAAAAATTTTGTCTGAGTCCTTAACTGTTGAAATTCTATGGCTTATTATTATGCTGGTTCTATTTTTCATGAAAAGCTTTAGTCTCTTTAGAATTTCTTCTTCTGTGTGAGTATCGATAGCAGAAAAAGAATCGTCAAGAATTAAAATCTTTGGGTCAATAGCTAAAGCTCGTGCTAATGTAGTTCGTTGCTTTTGACCGCCGGATAGTGTTATTCCTCTTTCTCCTAAAACAGTATCAAAGCCTTTTGGAAAAGTTTCTACGTCTTTTGTAAGTTGAGCAATTTCAGATACTTTAAATATTAAATCTTTGTTATAACCGTTTAATCCATACGCTATGTTATTTTCAAGTGTATCGGAAAACAGAAAAGTTTCTTGTGTAACATATCCAATATTTTTTCTTAAAACACTCAATGGAATTTTTTTAACATTTATACCGTCAATTAATACTTCGCCAGAAGTTACATCATACATTCTTGGAATTAAATTAACAAGAGTAGTTTTTCCAACACCTGTTTTTCCAATGAATGCAACAGTTTGCCCTTGATTTATTTTGAGTGAAACATTATCAAGAATTAAAGGTGAGTATTGGTTGTATTTAAAAGAAACATTTTTAAATTCTATTTCACCTTTTATAGTATTTATGGAATAATCGGTAATAGAACTATCAGCTATTTCATAGGGCTCATTAAAGAATTTCATTAATCTTTTCATACTTGCTTCTGCTTGTTGAACTATATTTGCAACAAATCCAAAAGAAATCATAGGCCAGATAAGCATAGAAAGGTAAGCAATAAAAGCTGCGATAACACCGAGCGATAATTGATTATTCATTACCATTTTACCGCCCAATAAAATTACAATTATAGTAGATAAGCCAGCTATCATGAAAAATATTGGTTGAAATAAAGCTTGGTATTTGACCAAGTTCATTTTGCGTTTAAGATAATCGTAGCTATTCTGTGTAAATTTTTTTATTTCATAATCTTCTCGCACGTATGATTTTATAACTCTTATGCCTGCAAAATTTTCTTGAGCTAAGGTTGTAAGTTCTGAAAATTTCTCCTGAATCTTGGTATATCTTTTATGAACTTTTCTCATTACTATATAAACCAAAAAGGAAAGAATGGGTAGTGGCAAAAGAGCATAGATAGTAAGTATAGGACTTAGGGAAATCATTATAGAAATAACCAAGATAAATAAAACTCCATTATCTATTGAATACATTACAGCTGGACCAACAAACGACCGCACTGCGTTAATATCGTTTGTAGCATGGGCCATAATATTTCCGGTAGAGTTATTTTGGAAAAATCTCAATGGTAACTTTTGAATATGTTCCCAAAAATCTTGGCGTAAATCATACTCAATTTTACGTGAGACAACTATTATAGTTTCTCGAATTAAAAATTGAAACACACCCGACACTAATGTTATTCCAACAATTAATAAAGCATAGTGAAGAATTACTTTTGTGTTAATATTTTCTTTTAAGGAGTTAATACCGTCCTTTATTAAAATTGGAACATAAACCGAACCAATGTTAGAAAGAATTATGAATAAGATTCCTAATGCAAGAGTTTTTTTATAACGCCTAAAATATTTTTTTAGATATAGTAGATTACTGAACAAGCTTTTTACCAGTTTTAATTTTTTAACAATAAGATTTCAATAAAAATTCAATTAAGGAAGATTATCCAATAATTTCGAATCCAGTATATTTGTGTAGTGCTTTTGGGATAATGATTTTGCCTTCGGGAGTTTGATAGTTTTCTAGTAATGATACCATAAGTCTACTTGTAGCAAGACCACTACCGTTTAAAGTATGAACATATTCTACTTTTTTGGTTTCTTCTCTTCTAAATCTAATATTTGCACGTCTAGCTTGAAAAGCCTCGAAGTTGCTACAAGAAGAAGCTTCGAGCCATTTTTTTTCTGCAGGAGACCAAGTTTCTATGTCATAACATTTTGCTGCAGAAAAGCTTAAATCACCAGTACAAAGCAGTATAACCCTATAAGGAATTTTTAGTGCTTGTAAAATGTCTTCAGCGTCTTTTACTAAGCTTTCTAATTCATCGTAGGAATCTTCTGGTTTTGTAAATTTAACCATTTCAACTTTATTAAATTGATGAACTCTTAAAAATCCTTTTGACTCTTTTCCATATGAACCCGCTTCTCTTCTGAAACAGGGTGTATAACCCACATATTTTATTGTTAAATCTTTTTCTTGGAGAATTTCATCACGATGAATGTTTGTTATAGGAACTTCTGCTGTAGGAATTGGATAAAGTCCATCCTTTTCTATAAAGTACATATCTTCTTCAAGCTTAGGAATTTGACCAGTCCCTTTCATAGACTCACGATTAACAAGAATAGGAGGAAAAACTTCTTTGTAACCATGGTGCTGAAGATGATAGTCGAGCATAAAGTTAATTAAAGCTCTTTCAAGAGTTGCACCTTTACCTTTGTAGAGAGGAAAACCAGAACCAGAAATTTTTGTGCCTCTTTCGAAATCAAGTATATCGAGTTTTTTACCAAGTTCAATATGGTCTTTGACTTCAAAATCAAACTCAAATGAAAAACCTTCTGGAATCCATCGTCGAACTTCAACGTTGTCTTCTGCACTTTTTCCAACAGGTACAGAAGAATGAGCAAGATTAGGTGTCCATCTTAATATTTCTTCTAATTTGTCTTCTACTTCTTTTAATTGTTTGTCTAGTTCTGCAATTTCATCTCCGACTTTTTTCATTTCGGCAAATATAGAAGATGTATCTTCGCCTTTCTTTTTTAATATAGGGATTTGAGAAGAAACTTTATTGCGCAGAGCTTTAAGTTCATCACTTTTTGATATTAGGGTTCTTCTTTTTTCGTCAAGCTGAAGAATTTCATCAACTACGTCGGCAGAATTTTTGTTTATTAATCCTTGTCTTACCAATTCAGGATTTTCCCGAATAAATTTAATATCCAGCATAACTATACCGCTTTTAGTGAAAGATTTATTTTACTACTATATTGAAAATTTTATTGGGTACGTAGATTTCTTTAATAATTTGTTTGCCATTTACATAACTTTTTACTTTTTCATCTTCATATACTAAGGCCTTTACTTCTTCTTCTGGCAAGTCTGCTGGCATTTCGATTTTTGCTCTTACTTTTCCGTTTATTTGGACAACTATTAGAACACTTTCTTTAACAAGAGCTGCTGGATCGGCATCGAACCAGAATGGATTTTCGTAAATTGATTTTTCTTTTCCTAATAAACTCCAGCATTCTTCTCCTAAGTGTGGTGCAAGTGGGGAAATCATCAAAGCAAACCTTTCGAGAGAATAAGTTTGTAAGTCTTTTCTACACTCATTTAAATTTTTAAACTCGTTTAATAATTCCATTAAAGACGCAACTGCTGTGTTGAATCTAAAGTTATCGATTTCAACGTCAACTTTTGCTAAGGTTTGATTAACCTTTCGATAAATATTTTTTTCTAATTCAGTTAGTTGAGATATTTCATATTTATCTTTTGATGGTGATTCTTTTGCTATATTTTTGAAAGATTCAAATAAGGAATAAACTCGTTGTACAAATCTGTCAACACCAATTATTCCTTTATCACTCCAGTCTCCTCCCATTTCGTAAGGTCCCATAAACATTAGGTACATTCTGAAAACATCAGAGCCGTATTGTTCTATAAAAGTATTTGGGTCAACAACGTTTCCTTTAGATTTTGACATTTTAGCGCCTTGGTTAGTAATTGTTCCTTGATGGATTAATTTAAGGAACGGTTCATCACTGTTTACAAGTCCAATATCTCTTAAAAATTTATGAATAAATCTTGCATAGAGTAAATGCATGGTTGCATGTTCGGCACCACCTACATAAATATCAACTGGTGTCCATTTATTAGCTAAATCAACATCGAACATTCCTTTTTCATACTTTGGATTTAAATAACGAAGATAATACCATGATGAATCCACAAAGGTATCCATAGTATCTGGGTCGCGTTTAGCTGGAGCTTGGCACTTTGGGCATGTAGTATTTATGAATTCTTCGCAACTTGCAAGTGGAGAACCACCTTCTGGCTTAAAGTTGACATTATAAGGAAGTACTACAGGAAGTTGATCTTCTGGAACAGGAACCTCACCACAATTTTCACAGTGAATAATAGGTATAGGTGTTCCCCAATAGCGTTGACGAGAAATTAACCAATCACGAAGGCGATAATTTACAGTTCTTTTGCCTATTCCCTGATTTTCTAAATCTTCCGAAATTTTTTGTATACCAATATCAGAACTTAATCCATTGTACTTTCCGGAATTAATCATTATTCCAACATCTGTATATGCTTGAATTAATTCATCTTCTTCTTTAGTGCCAGGTTGTAGAATAACTTTTTTGATAGGAAGGTTGAATTTCTTAGCAAATTCAAAATCACGCTCGTCGTGAGCAGGAACAGCCATTACACAACCAGTTCCGTAAGTGGCAAGAACATAGTCTGCTATCCAAATTGGTACTCGTTCGCCATTTACAGGATTAATTGCATAGGCTCCCGTTGGTACACCAGTTTTTTCTTTCACAGTTGAAGTACGTTCAATTTCGGTTAGTGATTTTATCGAATCGATATATTTTTCAACTTCTTTTCTGTATTCTGGTTTTGTAATTTTTAAAACAAGCTCATGTTCGGGTGCAAGAACAACATAAGTTACTCCAAATAAAGTATCGGGTCTTGTGGTAAATACTTTTATTTTTTCAGAGTGTCCTTCAATTTGGAAATCTATTTCGGTACCATAACTTTTACCAATCCAATTAATTTGCATTGTTTTAGTTTTTTCTGGCCAATCTATTTTGTTTAATCCTTCGAGTAGTTCATCTGCGTATTTAGTTATTTTGAAAAACCACTGTGTTAAATTTTTTTGAATTACAGTAGTTCCACACCTTTCGCAGCCACCATCACTTAGAACCTGTTCTCTTGCTAAAACAGTTTGACATGACGGGCACCAGTTAACAGGTGCTTTTTTTCTATATGCTAATCCTCTCTTGTACATTTGAAGAAAAAGCCATTGATTCCATTTATAATATTCTGGAACACACGTCATAAGTTCAGCGTCCCAATCATACATTCCACCCATTCTATTTAGCATTTGTCTTATGTCTCTAATGTTTTGAAGCGTGCTGTCTTGAGGATGAATGCCAGTTTTAATAGCATAATTTTCTGCAGGTAGTCCAAAGGCATCGTATCCCATGGGCTCAAAGACATTAAAACCCTTCAACTTTTTGAAACGCGCGTAAGAATCGGTTGGTCCATAATTATACCAATGTCCAATATGCATTTTAGCACCAGAAGGATAAATGAACATTACAAGCACATAAAGTTTTTTATCGATTTTAGAAAGGTCTGTTTTGAATACTTTTTTTTCTTCCCAAAATTTTTGCCATTTTAGTTCAATTTCTTCGAATGGATATTTCATAATTCAACATAAATTTGTTTTAAGTTAATAAGAAACTTATCAAAAACAAGAAGGTTAATCAAGAAATTGAAAAAATTATAGAGTCTAAAACAGACATAGTAAAATGTGGACCTTAATATGAATAATTAAATATCAGGAAGATTTAATTAGCCGTTACTAAATAGTCAATTTAATTAGTGATAAAGTTTAACTTAATGTTTACTATTTCGGGTAAACTGCCTAACCTGACAGGTGGACCCCAACCTCCAGCACCGCATGAAACGTAATAATGTGTGTTTCCTCTAATTTTGTAACCCCAGGGAAGTTCATAAATTTTTTTTATTATAAGATTCAATGGCCAAAGTTGTCCATAATGAGTATGACCCGATAATTGTAAATCTATCCCATATTTTTCCGCTTCTTCTAGATGAAATGGTTGATGGTCTAGCAAAATTATTGGTAAAGAATTATTAACATCTTTCAGTAAAGCGCTTAGCTCTTTTCTTTGAGTATTTGTAAATCTAATAACAGAACGATCTTTTCTGCCTATTATGTAAAAGGAATTGTTGATAAAAGCCACACTATCAAGCAACATTTTTATTTTATGTTCATTTAGATAACGTACAGCATTGTCTACTCCCCCCATGTATTCATGATTTCCAGTAATTCCGTAAATTCCATATTTGGCTCTTAGTTTGTATAATGCTTCTCCTACATTGTCTTTTAAAACAGGTTTGATGTCTTCATCTATTATATCACCAGCAAAAAGTATGATATCAGGATTGAGTTTATTAATTTTATCAATAACTTTATATGCAAATTTTTTACCATTAATTGTTCCCAGGTGTAAGTCTGAAGCCATTACGATATTAAGGGATTTTAAATCACCTGCTTTTTTGTTTATTGAGATTTCGTAATAACGAACGTTAATTATCTTTGTTGTAAAAAATCCTCCTACAACAAGTATAAGTACTAATGACCCTATTGATATTGTTAGATATTTTTTTACGTTCAATGGATTTTTGATAATAGCAGAAGGGATGAAAGGAATTATGTTATTTACGATTCTTGCGATATCCACAACTATAAGACATAGAAATAGGTAAAACATTATTGCAATCCAAAAAGAGCCACACCAAACTAAGAAGTCACTAAGATAAGAAACCCAGTAGTTTTCCAGAATTCTACCAATAATGTAAGAAAGTATTAGAAAGAGCAAAATAATTAATGAAAGATTTTTATAATTATCTGGTATTACAGAAATAATTTTTCTAATTATATAGTAATTAATTATACCGTAAACGATAAAAACAATAGTAAAAAAAGTTATTGCTTGTGTTGTTCTCATACGTTGTTTTAGTTACTTAGTTAGGTTGATTAGAGGAATTGTTTCTTTTTTGAATAGCTTTTTCATAAAGTTGAATGTATTTTTCTGCAGATTTTTTCCAGGAATAATCTTTACTCATTCCATTTTTTTGAATTTTTCTCCAGACATCTTTTAATTGGAAATCATGCAAAGCTCGTTTAACGGTGTCTAAAAGAGCGTGGCCAGAATAGTCCCAAAATGAATATCCTGTACCTATTTCTTGTCCCATTGCTAAATATTCATTCCAGTCTAAAACGGTATCTGCAAGTCCTCCCGTTTTTCTAACGACAGGTATAGTGCCGTATTTAAGTGAATAAATTTGGTTTAATCCACAAGGTTCATAACGAGAAGGCATTAAAAAAATATCTGCTCCAGCCTCAATTAAATGAGCAAGTTCGTTATTGTAACCAATATATGTGTAGACTTTGTTAGGGAAATTGTGTGCGATGTATTGAAATAAGTTCTCATATTTTTCTTCTCCACTTCCAAGGATAACCCATTTAGCGTCTAATTTTAAAAGTTCATTAATAATATAAGCCATAATATCAAATCCTTTTTGTGAAACAAGCCTTGAAATAATACCAATTAAAGGAACATTTTCATCAAAAGAAAGATTCAGTTGTTCAAGTAAAAATTTTTTGTTCTTTAGTTTACCCGTTAAATCGTTTATTGAATAATGGTATGGTATGAATTTATCAGTTTCTGGATTCCATATATTGTAGTCTACTCCGTTTAAGATTCCGTAAAAATCATCTTTACGCATTTGTAAATATTCATGCATTCCTTCACCATATTCTGCTGTTAATAGTTCTTTTGCGTAAGTTTCACTTACAGTATTTAGCACATCTGCTGTAAAAATTGCTGTCTTTAGAAAGTTTACATCTCCATAATATTCACCTATGCCTCCGTATAGAAAATGTTCGTGCTTTATCTCGGCTTTTTCAAAAGCACTTTTTGCAAATCTTCCTTGATATGCCACATTGTGAATTGTAAAAACTGTTGCGGTCTTTTCGAATAATTTATCCCAGCCATAGTTTTCTCTCAACAGAATAGGTATTAACGCTGTTTGCCAGTCGTTACAGTGAATAACATCTGGTGCCCATTGCAATCTTTGAAGTATTTCTATCACACCTTTTGAGAATAAAATAAATCTTTCATCTTCATCGAGGTCGTTTGTGTAAATTCTAAAACGATGAAAATAGTATGGACAATCAACAAAATAAACATCAACGTTTGAAAGTTTATCGGGCAGGTGATTTGGTAATTTAGCTGTGTGAACATGAACCGAATGGACTTTGCCAGCAACTCGAACTGGAATTTCACCAATATCCCATCTGTAAGACAATCCGTGTTTAGCTTCGTCAAACGTATTATACTTTGGCATGAAGACTTTTACCTCGTGACCAAATTTAGATAATTCTAGGGGGAGCGAACCAGAGACGTCTGCAAGCCCACCAGTTTTAGCGTAAGGATAAACCTCGCTTGAAACAAAAGCAATCTTCATATTCAAATATTAAATAATTATAAATACAAAAATAAGGAAAGAAAATTATTAAGACAGGATTTAATTGCTCATTAGGTTGGTGATAAATCTCATATTTTTCGAGTTAGAATTAGAAATTATAATCTTTAATACTGCAGTAAGAGGAACAGATAAAAACATGCCTACAATTCCCCATAAATATCCCCATACCATTAAAGACAAAAGTATTACAAGAGGGTTTAACCCTAGTCTATTTCCAAAAACTTGTGGCTCAATTATGTTTCCTATAATATTTTGTACGACAACAATAGTGGCTGTAACAAGAAGCGAATAGCCAAAAGATTCATATTGTACTAAAGTCATTAATGCTGGTAAAAGCACTGCTATAAAAGAGCCTATATTTGGAATAAAATGTAAAAGTACAGCAAGAGTTGCCCACACTATATAAAACTCCACTCCATATAACCATAAAATTATTCCTATTAAAACACCAAGCAAAAGACTAAGGAAAAACTTCATAATTATATATTTCTGAATTTGTTCTGTAATGTCTTTGAATGTTTTTTGCAATTTCATTTCTCTTTGTATTGTAAGAGTAGCTAATTGTTCGTCTATAGATGATTGGTTATCTAAGAATTCTTGTTTTTGTTTTAATTCCTTTTTTAATTTTTTTATTGACGACTTAACATTCTTTTCAACGTATCGAATTCTTATAGCTTCTACAATTTTGTCGTGCCCACTACTTATAAAAATGAAGAAGAATAGGATTAAAAATAGATTTGTAAAAACATCAATTGTTGATGAAAAAATGCCACTTGCAATATCGCCATAGTTGAGAGTATTTAAAAATTTGCTTATTGTAAAATTTGTAAATAAAGGATCACGTATTCCTATCGATCTTGATATATTTCGTATCATTAGACTTAATTTTTCTCCGTAAACAGAAATATTTTCACTAAATTGAAGAAAAGAATTTAGAACAATTTGTGAAATACCTACAAAAAGACCAATTGTTATTAGAATGTCAATAAAAATTATTAAGCCCAAAGGAAATTTTTTAATTTTTAAAAAATTATTCATTGGTTCATAAACAAAGAAAAGAATGTAAGCAATTACAAATGGAATGAAAATGTGACGTAGTTCTTTTAATACAAGAAAAATTATGAAAAGCCCAATTACAGATATAAAAAATTTGATTGTTGAGTCTGGACTTATTTTTTTCATGGATTTCTGTTTTTCATTAACAAATATATAAAAAAAGTTTTACGATTTGTTCAATTAGTAGTGTGAATTTAATCACCTAATAGTTTGTATTTATTTTGAAGAAAATTTAACAGGATAGATAAATAATGAAATCCTATTTTTTATTCAAAAAGGATTGGGAATCAGAAATTAGAACTCGTTATGCAATAAATGCTTTGGCTATGTTTATACTTGTTACAATTAGTGTTATACTTTTTTCTATTGGAAATGAAAATATTACAGAATATTTAAATGGTGGTCTCTTATGGATAGTTATATTTTTTTCTGCAATGTCTGGCTTGTCGAGAGTTTTCGTGTCAGAAGAAGAGCGTGGAACAACTATGACTCTTCACTTAGTTGCTTCTCCTTCAACTGTCTTTACAGGTAAATTAATATTTAATCTTGTTCTTGTATTTTTAATGAATTTTGTAATTACAATTTTGTTTTTAATATTGTTTGAGTCGTTTGTTATAAGAAATTTTTTACTTTTTATAATTTTGTTCTTTTTAGGGAATATTGGTATTGCAATTTCCTCTACGATTATAGCAGCAATAATTTCAAAAGCTTCTTCAAAGGGGACTCTTTATCCTGTGCTTTCATTCCCAATTCTACTTCCTCTAATTTTGATTCTTTTGGAGCTTACAAAATTTTCTATGGACGGTAATTCTGTTTCTTCTTCATATGTAGAAATTTTTGTTCTTGTCTGTTACGATGTTATAATGTTAACAGCTTCCTACTTGCTTTTTGATTTTATTTGGAAAGAATAATCGAACGGGATTATTCTTATAGATAAACCTTTTCAACAAAAATTAATTTCCAAAATATTCATCAAGTATTTGTTTTATTTGTTCTTTTGTTTGAATGCTACTGGTTGCTTTTACAACTTTGCCATTCTTGTAATAAACTGTAAATGGTAAGCCTGCAAAGCTTTTGCATTCTGGAAGGTTTCTAATGACTTTTGCATCGGGAATGTCAAATTCCATATCATAAAATTTTACATGTTTGTACTCTTTTTCGAGTTCTTGCATCGCTTGATAGACTGGTATACACATTGGTCCCATCCTTCCGCAACAAATCATTACATTTTCATTTTCTTGTAAAATCTTTTTGTATTGTTCCTCAGATAAAATGTGATTAAGATTAGTTTTAAGCATTTTCTAGACCTTTTAAATATTTTTTTTAATTTCACTTAATAAGATGCTACACAATTTGAAAAGTTTCTGAGATTATTTTTCTATTTTTGTTAATTAATAATTTTTTTCAATGGACACTTATCATTTTGATTTTATAATTATAGGGGCTGGTTTAGCAGGCCTATATTCAGCTTACCATGCCTCAAAGTATGGTAGCGTGGCAATTATTACAAAGACAACAGTAGAAATTAGTAATTCGTATTTAGCGCAGGGAGGTATTGCTGTAGCTTTAGGCGAAGATGATTCTCCATCACTTCATTTTGAAGACACAGTAAGAGCAGGCGAAGAGTTATGTAAAAAAAACGCAGTAAGAATTTTAGTTGAAGAAGGAATTGATAGAATAAATGAATTAATTGAAATGGGTATGAACTTTGATAAAGAAGATGGTAAAATATCTTTGGGTCTTGAAGGAGGACATAGTAGAAAGAGAATTCTTCATGCAGGAGGGGATGCAACAGGTAAAGAGGTTGTTAATTTTATTCTTAAATTTATTTTAAACAATGAAAAGATAAAGCTATTTGAAAACACTTTAATATACAAACTTTTGACCCATGATAATCAATGTATAGGAGCATTGGCTTTTAATGTTAATGACAATAAAAATTTTTTAGTTACTGGAAATGCAACAATACTAGCAACTGGTGGAGCATCTGCAATTTATTTACATTCTACCAATCCATATGCAACAGTTGGAGAAGGTATATTTTTAGCGTATGAAGTAGGAGCCGAAGTAGAAAACATGGAGTTTATTCAGTTTCACCCAACAGCATTTTATACTGGAACAGAAGAAACTTTTTTAATAACAGAAGCAGTAAGAGGGGAAGGAGCAATTTTAGTTAACTATGAAGGAAAAAGGTTTCTTCAAGATGAAAATATAACAGAACTTTCGACAAGAGATTTAGTATCCGAAGCGATCTTCTATGAAATGCAAAAATCAGGTAAACCAAATGTTTTTTTGAAACTTTCACATATTGATAAAAATAAAATTAAGACAAGATTTTCTAATATTTACAGAGAAGCATTAAAGTATGGAATAGATATTACAAAAGATTTAGTCCCTGTTTCGCCTGCTGCTCATTATATGGTTGGTGGAATAAAAGTTGGCTTGAATTCTGAAACAAATATAAAACGACTTTATGCAGTAGGCGAGGTTGCTTCTACGGGGGTACATGGCGCAAATAGACTTGCAAGTAATTCACTTCTTGAATGTCTGGTCTTTTCAAAAAGAGCTATAGAACATGCATTAACTTTTTTAGAAAGTAAAATTTTTTCAGAATATAATTTTAATTTATCTCAATTTTATATCAATGAAGAATTAAAAGACGAATTTGTAAAAATAAAAAATCACATTGCAAATCTATTGTGGAACAATGTGGGAATTGTTAGAACAAAGGATTCTCTTGTTTATTTTTTGAATGAACTTGATGTAATCTCAAAAAAATATTTTTTTGATGTTCACGAGTATTATGCAAGTAGAATAGATAGTTTAATAAATGTTGCAAGAATGATAGCGTTGTCTGCATTACTAAGAGAAGAAAGTAGAGGATGTCATAGAAGAAAGGATTTTCCACAAAAAAACGATGATTTTAGGAAAATTATTGTTCTACAAAAAGATACCGAACCAAAGTTTTGTGAACCAAATTCTTGATGTAAATTATATAATTGCTATGAACAAAAAAATTCTTAATGAAATTATCAGTATAGCCTTAAAAGAAGATATAGGGGATGGAGATATAACAACTAACTCTATTGTCCCAAAGTCGGAGATTGGTAAAGGCTTTATAGTAGCTAAAGAAGAAGGTATAATTGCAGGACTATTTGTTGCCAAAGAAATATTTCGAAAGTTGGATAATAAAATAAGCTTTAAATATTTAGCTAAAGAAGGTGAAAAAGTTATAGCTAATCAAAAAATTGCTGAAATTAAAGGAAGTCTACGAGCATTGTTAACGGGTGAAAGAACAGCCTTAAACTTTTTGCAGAGGATGAGTGGTATTGCAACAATTACTTCAATGTATGTAAGTCAATTAAGAAATACTAAAGTAAAGATTTTAGATACTAGAAAAACTGTTCCTTGTTTGCGAATTATTGATAAATATTCTGTTAGAATAGGTGGAGGAAAAAATCATCGTTTTGGGCTTTATGATATGATACTTATTAAAGATAATCATATTAAGGCTGCTGGTAGTATAACAAATGCCGTAAATCTTGTAAAAAAGAACTTGAAAAAGAAAGTAAAAATAGAAGTGGAGACAAAATCTCTTGATGAAGTAAAAGAAGCTATAACAAATAAAGTTGATATAATTATGCTTGATAATATGTCAATAGAAACAATGAAAGAAGCTGTAAGGCTTATACATAGAAAAGCGAAAATTGAGGTTTCTGGTAATGTAACATTGGATAATGTTAGAGAAATAGCAAAAATTGGAATTGATTATATTTCTGTAGGAGCTTTGACCCATTCTGTTAGAGCCCTTGATATAAATATGAAAATAGAAACATTATAATTGGAATAACATGAATGATTTAATAAATGAAATACTAAAACTCAAAAAAGAAAAAAATGCTGTGATACTTGCGCACAATTATCAAATTGCTGAGATACAAGATATTGCTGACTTTGTTGGTGATTCTCTTGGATTATCTCAGCAAGCTGCAAAAACAAACGCAGATATAATAGTATTCTGTGGTGTGCATTTTATGGCTGAAACAGCATCTATAATTTCTCCACATAAAAAAGTTTTAATTCCAGATTTAAATGCTGGATGTTCGTTAGCTTCAACAGTAAATGCTCAAGAATTAAAAAAATGGAAAGAAGAACATCCTGATTATATAGTAGTTTCTTATGTTAATACTACCGCTGAAGTTAAAGCAGAAAGTGATTACTGCGTAACTTCTTCGAATGCTGTAAAAGTTATAAATTCCATACCTGTTAATAAAAAAATTTTGTTTCTACCAGATAAATTTTTAGGAATGTATGTAAGCACTGTTACGGGAAGAGAAATGGAGATTTGGAATGGAGCATGTCATGTTCATGAAAAGATAGGAGATATTAATTTTGATAATGCAAAAAAAAGTCATCCTGAAGCAGAGTTTTTAATACATCCAGAATGTGGCTGCTCTTCTTCTTGTATGGTAAAATCTCAGCTTTATTTTGATTGCAAAAACATCCATATATTTTCTACTGAAGGAATGATAAACTTTGTTAGAAATTCTAATGCTAAGGAATTTGTTATAGCAACCGAAGTTGGAATATTACATAGACTTAAAAAAGTAAAACCAGAAGCAAATTTTTATCCACTTAGTGAAAATGCAATTTGTGAGTATATGAAAATGATTACTCTAGAGAAATTATACAATACGTTGCTTTACGAACAGTATGAAGTTAAAGTCCCAGAAGAAATAGCTGTTAAGGCACGCTTACCAATTGAAAGAATGCTTTCTATTGCATAAAAAATATGAAGGTGCTCGTTGGTTCGAAAAATCCAGTCAAGGTAGACTCTGTCAAAGAGGCTTTTTCAAATTATTTTGAAGATATTGAAGTTATTGGAATAGAGGTAAGTTCTAATGTTTCTCATCAGCCCATTAATGAAGAAACATTTTTTGGAGCACAAAATAGAACTTATCAATTAAAACATATAAATCAAAGAGAAAATATTAAAGCAGATTTTTTTGTTGGTATTGAAGGAGGAATAGTTAAGCAGTTTGATAGATGGTTTGCTTTTGGGTGTATGTGTATTATGGATAGGGAAGGAAGAGTTTCTTTTGGAACTTCGTCGCATTTCGAACTACCTGATTTTATTGTTAATAGACTTTTGAGTGGAGTGGAACTTGGTGATATTATAGATGAATTAACAGGTCAGAAAAATACAAAACAAAAAGAAGGAGCTATTGGATATTTTACAAATGGAGTAGTGAGTAGAAAAGAACTTTATGTTGAGGGTTTAAAAGTAGCATTAATTCCATTTATACATAAAGAAATTTTTTTAAATTCCAAGGGAAAATTATGAAACTACCAATTTATCAAGTAGATGCATTTACATCTAAGGTTTTTGCCGGAAATCCTGCAGCAGTTGTTCCATTAAATTACTGGCTTGATGATAAAATACTTCAAAATATTGCTGCTGAAAATAATTTATCTGAAACAGCTTTTTTTGTTAAAGAAAGGGAATATTTTCACATAAGATGGATGACTCCTATTTCAGAGGTGCCCTTATGTGGTCATGCAACATTAGCAACGGGATTTGTAATATTTAATTTTATTGAGAAAGACAGGAATAAAATTTTATTCCAATCAAAAAGTGGGGAATTAATTGTAGAACGAGAAGAAGAAATGATATCGTTAAATTTTCCAGCAAATAAACCTCATCATACAAAACCACCAAAAGGTTTACTTGAGTGCTTTGGGAAGGAACCAATAGATATTTTAGAAAATGGTTTTTTTCTACTTGTAGTATTTGATGATGAAAATTTTATAAAAAATTATTCTCCCAATTTTGATTTGATTCGAACCCTTCATAAACATGCTGTTATTATTACCGCAAAGGGAAAAGAGGCAGATTTTGTTTCTCGTGTATTTGTTCCCAATGAGGGAATAAACGAAGATCCAGTTACAGGTTCGGCACATACTGTGCTAACCCCATATTGGTCAGAAAAATTAAATAAAACAAAATTGGTGGCACATCAGGTCTCAAAAAGAGGAGGTGAATTAATTTGTGAAGACCTTGGGAACCGAACCAAAATTTGTGGCAAAGCTGTATTATATATGATTGGTGAAATTTACTTAGTATAACTCGCTTAAATTATTTTTGTGTCTTAATTCATTTATTATTAATTAAAATATAGCCATATTTACAGAAAAAATTTTTCGTAGTGCGAAAAATTTGCACCTTAGACTATTTTTATAATTAAATTTTTAATTTATGCAAATGAAGAAATTCACATTAATTTTTTTACTGATAATAAGTGTGGGAATATTATCTTGTGATGCACCACGTCTTAACCCATTTGATTCACAAAATCCTGACAATAAATTAGGCCAGATTGATGGTTTTATTGTTTCTGCTTCTAGGCAACCATTATCTGGGGTAAAAGTCGTTTGGAAAAATCAGAATATTTTTAGCATAACAAATTCCCAGGGATACTTTAAACTACAAGACCTACAAATGAAAAATGGAATGTTAATTTTTGAAAAAGAAGATCTTGCAAAAGATTCAATTTATATTGAATGGAATAATCAAAAAGTAAAACGTTTTCAAGAAATTGTTTTAAGCTATATTCGTGGTAAATTAGATGGTTATGTTTATACAGTTCCAAGAACAGCATTAGGAAATGTTAGAGTATATTGGAAAAACCAAAATATTTATACGGAAACAAACTCAGATGGATATTATCAATTAACTAATGTTTCAATGAACGATGGCTGGCTTTATTTTGAAAAAGATGGATTATCAAAAGACTCGTTTTATGTTCAGTGGAATAATGAGGAAACAAAACATATAAATGATATTATTCTTTATCCGACAATTGGAACTCTTGATGGATTTGTTTATGCAGTTCCTCGTAATGCTTTGTCTCAAGTGAAAGTTTTGTGGAAAAACCAGAATATACTTGTAGAAACAAATTCATTGGGTTATTATAAATTCGAAAATGTTTCGATGAAAAATGGTTGGCTTTATTTTGAAAAAGACGGCTTTGCAAGAGATTCTGTCTATATAGAGTGGAATAATCGAAAAACTATTCGTGTAAGTGAAGTCATACTTTACTATACAAAAGGGACTTTAGAAGGTTTTGTTTATGATATTTCAAGAAGGCCTTTACAGAATGTAAGAGTATATTGGAAAAATCAAAAGTTATTTGAAGAGACAAATTCAAATGGTTATTATAAACTCGAAAATGTGGCTATCAAAGATGGCTGGCTTTATTTCGAAAAAGATGGATTTAAGAAAGACTCTGTCTATGTTAATTGGAATAATCAATATAATTTCAGAGTTAATGATAGAATTTTAAGCTACACTACAGCTACAGTTTATGGATATGTAAAAACAGTTGCACTTCCAAGAAAAGTAATTCCTGGAGTTAAAGTTTTTTGGAAAAATCAATCAATAATCACACAAACAGATGTCAATGGTCGTTATCAATTTGACAATTTGTTGCAAAATAATGGCTGGCTTTATTTTGAAAAAGAAGGTTATAGCAAAGATTCTGTTTATGTTCAATTTAATAATTTAGCCTCAATGCAAATTGAAGATAGGTTCTTAAATGCAAATCCACGATTAGTAAATCTTTCTCTTTTTACTACTGTGCAGAACCGATATCCAGATATTCAAGTACAACGACTCTATGTTCAAGCATCGATCCAAGATGATGAGGGAGATGTTGATTCTGTTTTTGTTAAGAATAATTCATTTAATTTTACAAGAAGGTTAGTATTTAATCCAGAATTAATTAGATATGAGAATAACTTTAGAAGTATTGACTTAAAAGTCAATTCTTTTGAAGATGCTATAGGAACAGATTTTTTAATAATAGCAAAAGATAAATCTGGAAGAAGTTTTACAATTGGTACAGCAAATATTAAGCGTGTAATTACACAGGAAATTTCGATTGAATCTCCCGTAAATAGAGCCGTTGTAAATAGCACACCAAAATTTACGTGGAAAAAATTTTCTCCAGGTTTCGATTTCAAATATACTTTGCAAATTTATACAGACGAAATAGCACCAGTATTAGTTTGGGAGAAGAATAACATTTCAAAAGATGTAGTGGAAATAACAAGTGATGTTTCGTTGTCACCAGGAGATTATTTCTGGACAATATCATGTGTAGATAATTTTGGTAATAGTTCTATTTCAAAACCAGGAACATTTACAGTTAAATAAATGTAGTGGATATGAAGTTTATACCAGAAAATATTAACTATATTAAAAACCTTTCTAAAGAAGAATTTGAAGCTTTATTTGAATTTACTCAACTTTTAAATTCATCTAACTATCAAGAATCTTTTATTGAAAATGTAATTGATATAGTAATAAAAATTATAAATGCAGAACGAGGACTTTTTGTAAAATATGATGATACAACAGATAGTTTTTCAATAATTACTGCAAGAAAAATTTCTAATGAAAGTATAACAGATTTAAATCAATTTTCTTCTGGAATTCTTCAAAAAGTAATTAAAGAAAAAAGACCTCTTCTTTATCATGACGTAATGAGCGACCCAAATTTATCGCAATTTCAAAGCGTTCAGATTCATAGGATTAAGTCTGTTATTGGTGTACCAATTATGAGAGATGATAAAGTTTGGGGTGTTATTATAGCAGATAGCACTACAGACCGACGAGAATTTACAGAAGAAAATTTGATTTTCTTAAGTTTCTTTTCAAACCTTGTTTCGCTTACTCTTGATAGAATAATAAAATTAGAAGAATTAGAAAAAGAGAACAGGATACTAATTAATAAATTACAGTCAACAGAACCTATCCCTGAAATGATAGGTAATAGTGTGGCAATTCAGAATCTTACAAAGTTAATTCATAAAGTTGCTCAAACAGATGCAACAGTTCTAATTACAGGAGAAAGTGGAACAGGAAAAGAAATTGCTGCGCGCGCAATACATCAATTGAGTAAAAGAAGAGATAAGCCATTTCTTGCTCAATTCTGTGGTTCAATTCCAGATAGTCTACTTGAAAGTGAATTGTTCGGATATAAAAAGGGAGCTTTTACTGGCGCAACTTCTGATAAGCAAGGCTTAATTGAAGCAGCAGATGGAGGAACTTTTTTCCTTGATGAAATAGGAGATATTTCAAGTGCTTTACAAGCAAAATTATTAAGAGTTTTGGAAAATAGAGAAATTATTCGTTTAGGAGATACTAAAGTTAAAAAAGTTGATGTTAGAATTATTGCTGCTACTAATAAAGATTTGCAATCTTTAACAAAAGAAGGTCATTTTAGGGAAGATTTGTATTACCGGTTGAATGTTTTTCCAATTAAAATGCCCCCCTTAAGAGAACGTAGGGAAGATATACCCATTCTTGCTAGTTATTTTGTAAATAAAATTGCAAAGAAAAATATTCCCATCGATTCAAGTGCAATTAAGAAACTTGAAAGCTATTACTGGCCTGGAAATATACGACAACTAATAAATGTTATTCAACGTGCTATAATATTGTGCGACTCAGATAAAATTTATGCTGAGCATATAATACTCGAAGATAGCCACGATTTATTGAATTTCAAAGGAACCTTAAAAGAGTTTGAAATGCTGCTCTTAAAAAAACGACTCGAAGAGTTTAATGGCAATAGAACTTTAACTGCTAAGTCTCTTGATGTGTCTGTAAGATGGATTCAGCTTAAACTAAAAGAGATGGGTGAACAACAATAATGACAAATACATCAGAAATATTGTTTGAAAAGTTTGAAATCCTTGACGTGTTGAAAAAAGATGAACACGCTGCTGTTTATCTTGCTAATCATATTTACTTAAGTAAGAAAATTATTCTAAAGGTTCTTAATATAGAAAAAACTCAGGATCAAGCTTTAACAGAAAGATTCAAAAGAGAAGCAAAACTACTTGCTAAGCTTGACCATCCAAATATTATTAAAGTACTTGATTTTGGAATAAGCAAAGAATATTTCTACATTTCTTTTGAGTATATTGAAGGAGAAAGTTTAAGAAACATACTGAAAAGTAGAACCCTTTCCGAAGAGGAAAAAAAACATTTTACAATTCAGCTCTTTAGAGCCCTACATTTTGCACATTCAAATCAAATTATTCACAGAGACATAAAACCAGAGAATATTTTTATTGATAAAAATCTTAATCTCAAATTGGGCGATTTTGGATTAGCACTCTCTGCAGAAGATAATTTTGTAACTAGTCCATACTCGATTGTAGGAACTCCAAGCTATATGTCGCCAGAACAAGTAGCAGGAGCAAAACTAACTTATCAAAGTGATTTGTTTTCTGCGGGTGTTGTTGTTTATGAAATTTATACAGGCAAAAATCCTTTTTTACGAGAAAATGTTACTCTAACATTAAATGAAATTATGTCTTTCAACGAAAATAATATTGTTGAAGGACTTCAAAACGTTCCATCCGATATTAAAGAGATAATACTAAAACTTTTGAAAAAGAAAACTTCGCAACGTTATAATTCAGCACTTGAAGTTTTGAACGATTTAAATGTTCAGCTTGAACAAACAACCATTTCAATAGAAAAACAGACTCCGAAGTTTCATAAAAAAAATAAAGTTTTTTTATATGTATTTATTCTTTTTGCAGTCTTAGTAGCAGTTTTTCTTTTTAATAAAGTTAATATTAAGAAAGATTTAGGTTCTGTTAAACAAACAGGGAAAGAAAAAAAAGAAATTGTTTCACCAAAATTTTTTGAAGAAAAAACGAGCGCTGGTAATGTAGAGCAGAAAATAAACGAAATAAAACCAGAAGAAGGTGAAAAAGTTTTAGTACAAAAGGATAACCTTGAGTCTTCTACTGTAAAGTATGGTGGGTTATTTGTAGAGTGTTATCCATGGGCAGATGTTTATATTGACGGAGAAAAACTTGAAACAACTCCCATGACTAAACCAATTACTTTAACGGAAGGAGAGCATACTATAAAGCTAGTTCATCCAGACTATCCTATTTACACCAACGTGGTTAAAGTTAACCATGCTCAAGTAACGAATTTAAAAGTGTCACTTGAATCATTAATGGGATTTATAATTTGTAAAGTTAATCCATGGGGGAACGTTTATGTTAATGGGGATTATAAAGGACAAACACCTTTGAGGCAACCAATAAAAGTGTATCCAGGGTTTGTTAGATTAACAATTAAAAATCCAAGTTTTAAAGATGTTGATACCAGCATTTATATTAAACAAGGTGATACAGTTCAACTTAAATTTATACTAACAGAAAAATAGTGGTATAGTTATTGTTATGAAAATTAGAAAAGGTGAATTATGAAAAGGGCAATTATTATATTTTTTATTTTTTCCATTCCTATGTTTGCACAAAATTTCGAATGGCAAGTAGTTACTGGATGGGATATGAAATATCCAGTATCTGGTGGACAAGTGGTTTATGATAATGTTAATAATAAATTTTATGTTCTTGGTGGTGAAAATGCTTCTAAGGAAATTGTAGACTGGATTCAAGAGTATGATATATTAACTGGGGAATGGAAAATAGTAGGCAAAATGAGTCAACCCAGATTTTTATTTGTGGCGGATATATGGAATAATCAAATTATTTATTTTGGAGGCGTAAGTGAGTTTACTCAAAATAAGAATATTTTGGAATCCTGGGCTTTGAAATCTTTTAATTCTGAACCAACATTTCTGGATACCCAAAATAATTTTGCAAGGTCTTTTTCTACTGGTTATGTTATTGATAATATATTATATATAATTGGAGGAGAACCAATACCAAACGGTACAACAGAACTTCCATATATTGCTGGATATGATCTTATTAATAAGCAAATAAGTTTCACGTATGGAAACATAGGACCAAACCTTCCCAAACAGCAAATGACAATTCTTCGTGATAACAATATTTATATTTTAGGGGGGGTTCTAAACGGGGCGCTTTCATCAATTAGTAGGTTTGACATAAATACGAAACAGATAGTTACATTACAACAGCGATTATTAACCCCACGTGCCGGGGGTGTGGCTATTTATAATCCAGTATTAGGGAGGGGATTTGTGATAGGAGGATTTAATGAAACGAATAAAGCACTTAGGACAGTAGAACAAGTTCTTTTTTCAAGCGATGGAGGATTTTCGATATACCCATTTGCATCGTTAAAATTTGCTCGCAGAAATCCTATGGCAATTAATTATGGTAACACAGTTGTTGTATTTGGTGGCAGAGATGAAAATGGTAATATTGTTCCACAACTCGAAAAATTAGTTGAAGTTACTTCGGACTTTAATGATGATAAAACTGTATTACCCAAAAGTGACTTTCTTTACCAGAATTATCCTAATCCCTTTAATCCTAGTACAACAATTTCTTTCGAATTAGCTGGATTTACAACAGTTTCACTAGATATTTTTTCGTTACTTGGAGAACATGTTATTACTTTGAAAGAAGGATATTTGAGACCTGGTAGATATTCAGTTGTTTGGGATGGGAAAGATAAGTTCGGTAGAGAAGTTCCTACAGGAATTTATTTTGTTACTCTAAAAACTAATTCTCAAATTCAAACCAG
The DNA here is from genome assembly GCA_026417975.1 of Melioribacter sp. GTDB lineage: Bacteria > Bacteroidota > Ignavibacteria > Ignavibacteriales > Melioribacteraceae > Rosettibacter. Next base: position 93,680 of record JAOACD010000012.1, on the reverse strand, counting down.
AAAAATGGTTCTTCTCAAATGATAAAAATACAAATTTTTACTATTGTTTTTTTTCTAAACGTGGCAGTTTTTTTTGCTCAACAATCTGATTATGAAAAAGTAAAACGAGAGTATGATTCTTTTGAATATGAAAACGTAATTAAATTTTCTGATGAATTAGTTAAGAAGAAGAATTTACCAGACTCTCTGTTGATTGATGTTTATCTAATGAGAGCCGTTTCATTTTATTCATTAGGAATGGAAGATTCTACAAAGGAAAATTTCAAGGATATTTTAAGAATAAAAAGTAACTATCAAGCAGATCCTTCTAAAATTTCACCCAAGTTAATTACACTATTTGAACAAGTGAAAGTCAATTTTATGAGTGAATTAAAATTGCAGGCTTCTTTACCAGATACTTTGAGGTCTCAATTAACTCAAAAGTCTTTTGACTACAGGCTTGCAAGTAATTCATTCTTAAGGAACATAATATTGCCAGGAGCTGGACAAATCTATAGTGGAATAAAAACCAAGGGGATAATGTTAGGGATAATTTCTGTATTTAATCTTGCAGGAATGATTTATTATATAAATGACACAAATAAGAAGGAAAAAGATTATTTGAATGAATTTGACCCTCTTTTAATTCAAAGAAAGTATGACTTGTATAACAAATCTTATAAAATTAGAAATGCCCTAATAATTTCTTATGCAATTGTATGGCTCTATAGTCAACTTGATTTATTGTTTTTTAGTAATGACGATATTTTTATTAAAACAGTAGAAGACCGTGTTACTGAAGCAAGAATTTCAACTGAAGGGTTATATTTTACAATTAAATTGCCTTTGAATTTTTAAGTAAGCTCAAGGTTATAGCTCGAAAAAATTTCACTTGATACGAATAAAATTCGCTCTTGGATTTTTTAGAAAGTCTATCTTGACATTAAATTTTAAGAAAAATTAGACATTTTAAAAAAATTTTCAGTGGCATATTTTTTGAAGGGATAATAACACACACACAAACAAGCTCCGTCCTTAAGAGGCGAAGGTAATGAAAGTTTCAAATTCCTTCGCCTTTTTTATTTTTTACGATTAGGGAAATTACAAGATGTTTTTCCACTTTTTAATTTGCTTTTCAACTTCAATAGGAGAAGTGCTTCCAGCTGACTTTTTATTGGATATGCTTATTAATGGATCGAATAAGTTGTAAATGTCATTTTCAAATTTACGTGAAAATTTTTTATAATCTTTTAATTCAAGTTGATGGAGCTTTATATTATTTTCAACACATTTTTCGACTATTTTTCCTACTATATGGTGGGCCTTTCTAAAAGGGACATCTTTTTTTACAAGATAATCAACTAAATCTGTTGCAAGAGATAAATCTCCTTTTAGCTCTTCTTCAAATCTATTTTTGTTAAAACTTGTGTGAATAAATAATTCGGTAATTATTTTCAAACAGTCTTTTGTTGTATCGATAGCATTGAACAAATGAAACTTGTCTTCTTGCATATCACGATTATAAGCCAAGGGGAGAGCTTTCATAACTGTTAACAAGCCTATCAGCGAGCCATAAACTCTTCCTGTTTTACTTCTTATTAATTCAGCAAAATCCGGATTTTTTTTCTGTGGCATTAAACTACTACCGGTTGCATACTCATCGTCAAAAACAACAAAGGAAAATTCTTGCGAGCTCCACAAAATTAATTCTTCGCTTAAGCGACTTAGATGCATCATAACAATTGAACATGCAGCAATAAATTCAATTAAAGTGTCTCTATCACTTACTGCATCAATACTGTTTTCGATAATACTATCCATTTTTAAAATCTTAGCTGTAAAATTTCTATCTATTTGAATTGATGTTCCTGCGAATGCTGCCGCGCCAAGTGGAGATTTATTTACTCGTTTCAATAAATCGCAAAATCTTTCTTTATCTCTTTGAAGCATTTCTATATAGGCCAATAAGTGGTGAGCAAATAAAATTGGTTGAGCTCTCTGTAGATGTGTGTAACCAGGAACTATTGTTAATTTATGTTCCTCTGCTTTTTTTAATAATACTTTTTGAAAAGATGAAATAAGCTTAATTAGTTTATCGATTTCTTTTCTTAAGTATAATTTTTCATCTAAAGCAATTTGATCGTTGCGGCTTCTTGCTGTGTGAAGCCGCTTTCCAGTTTCGCCGATTTTTTCTGTAAGTCTTTCTTCAATAGCTGTGTGGATGTCTTCTTTGTCCCAAGTGAGTTTTAATTTACCTTCGGAAATTTCTTTTCTTATTTCTTCAAGTGCATGTACAATTTTTTTCTCGTCGTCCTTAGAAATCACTTTTGCTTTTGAGAGCATCTTAATATGCGCAATGCTTCCATCGATGTCCTCATTATATAACCTTCCATCTAAATCAATAGAAGAAGAAAATTTTAATGCAGATTCTGCAAGCGATTTTTTAAATCTGCTATTCCAAATAGCCATACTAAACTGAAAGTTTATTTTCTGTTTCTACTTTTTGCATAACTCTATTAATGGTTTTATATGGTAACCCATATATTTTGATGAATCCTTCAGAAGCAGTATGATCAAATTGATCTTCAGCAGTATAAGTAGCAAGTGCTGGATCGTAAAGTGAATATGGGGAAGTTCTTCCAGATATTCTTATAGTTCCTTTGTAAAGTTTTAGTTTGATAAGTCCGGTAACTTTTTCTTGTGTTTTATCTACGAATGCTTGAATAGCTTCTCTTAAAGGAGAAAACCAAAGACCATTGTAAACCAAATTTGCATATTCTTGGGATATCAAGTTTTTATAATGCATTACAGATTTCTCGAGTGTTATTCTTTCTAATTCTTTATGGGCAAAGTGAAGAATTGTAGCAGCTGGTGCTTCATAAACTTCTCTTGATTTAATTCCGACCAATCGATTTTCTACCAAATCAATTCTGCCAATGGCATTTCTGCCGCCTATTTCATTAAGAAGTTTTACAAGTGAAACACTATCCATTTCTTTTCCATTTACAGTTTTTGGAATACCTGCTTCAAACTCTATGGTCACTTCTTCAGGTTCATCAGGTGCATTTTCTGGAGAAACTGTGTGAAGGAATGCATCTTCAGGAGGTTCTACCATTGGGTCTTCAAGAATTCCACATTCTATTGCAGTCCCCCAAATATTATCATCAATTGAGTATGGATTGTTTTTAGTTGCAGCAATGGGGATGTTATTTGCAATTGCATATTCAATCTCTTCTTCTCTTGATTTAAATTCCCAAGTTCTTAATGGAGCAATACATTTGATATCTGGAGCTAAAGCACCTACAGAAACCTCAAAGCGAACTTGGTCGTTTCCTTTTCCAGTGCAGCCATGGGCTACAATTGTTGCATTTTCTTTTCTTGCAATTTCAACGAGAGCTTTTGCTAAAAGCGGCCTTCCAAGCGAAGTTGCCATAGGATAAGCTCCCTCATAAAGGGCATTTGCTTTTAGTGCAGGAAAAGCATACTCTTCTATAAATTCTTTTGTTAAGTCTTCAATGTATACTTTTGAAGCTCCTGATTTAAGGGCTTTCTCTTCAAGGCCTTCTAATTCTTTTGATTGTCCTAAATTTCCTGTAAATGTAATTATTTCGGCATCGTAATTTTTTTTAAGCCAGTGAACCATTACAGATGTATCGAGTCCACCCGAATAAGCAACTACAATTTTTTGTTTGCTCATATCACTTAATCCCCAATATTGTTTTTAATTGTTCGATTACTTTTTTAATATTTTTAATTGTTTTTGGAACAACTATAATAGTATCATCACCCGCAATAGTACCAAGTATTTCAGGGTCGTTATGTTTGTCTATAAAAACAGCAACACCAGGCGCTCTTCCAAGAAAAGTTTTGATAAGAACCACACATTCATTTGATTCGATAGAGACAATTTCTTCTGCTATTCTTTCTTTTATAGCTCCTTCGCCACCCTCTATAGCAAGTTTATAAACTAAGCCATCTGAAGTTGGGACACGTACAACTCCAAGCTCTGCTAAATCCCTAGATAAAGTTGCTTGTGTAACTTTTACTCCTTTTTGTCTTAATAATTTTACGAGTTGGGTTTGATTATTAATTGCTTGAGTAGTAATTAGAGATTTTATTAATGCATGTCGTTTTTGTATATCTTCAAGTCTTCGACTCATAAGTCACCTTATTTTATTTATTCTGGAACTATTTCAGTTCCAACTCCTTCTTTCGTAAAAATTTCTAAAAGCAATGCATGTTGAATTCTTCCATCTATTATGTGAACTTTTTGAACACCAGTCTCGAGAGCATAAAGTGCTGAATTAACTTTTGGTATCATGCCACCACTAATAGTTCCATCTAAAATATATTTTTCAGCTTCTTTTTTTGTAAGATGAGAAATTAGTTCGTTTCCTTTTTTAACACCTTCTACGTCAGTCATGTAAACAAGTTTTGTTGCATTAAGAGCACCTGCAATATTTCCTGCGGCAATATCTGCATTGACATTATAGATAGTTCCTTCTTCGTCAACTCCAATTGGTGCTATTACTGGTAAATACCCATCTTTCAATAAATTTTTTATAAATGTTTCGTTTACATTAGTAATTTCACCCACTAGGCCTAAATCTTCTTTGTTATATTTTCTAACATTTACAGTGCTTGCATCGATTCCACTTATTCCTACAGCTCTTCCTCCATAAATATTGATTCTTCTAACAATATCTTTATTTATTAATCCTGCTAAAACCATTTGAACAACATCTCGAGTTTGTTCGTCAGTATATCTTTGACCGTTTACAAAAGTAGTTTTTAGGTTTAGTTTTTCTGAATATGCAGTAATTTCTTTTCCACCTCCATGCACAACAACAACATTGATTCCAATTTTTCTAAGTAAGGTAACATCTTGTGCAACCATTTGTTTTAATTCTTCGTCATGCATTACTGCACCGCCGTATTTAATAACGAATGTGGCATTTTCAAACTGTTGGATATAAGGGAGTGCTTCTACGAGAACATCTTCTTTTCTATAACTTGCCTGTGTCATGTTCTGTAACTCCCATTAATTTTTACATACTCTTCGGAAAGATCACATGTCCAGTAAGTGGCTTTTCCATTTCCAATATTTAATTTTACAAGTAAATTGATTTCTTTTTGCTTTAGTGTTTTGTTTGCTTCTTTAGCTGGGAGTATAACGTTATAATTCCGAAGAAGGATAGGAGTGCCATTAATTATAATTTCAAATTTATCCGGTTCAAATTCAATTCCAGAGTAACCAACGGCAGCAATAATTCTTCCCCAGTTTGCATCTTCTCCATGAATAGCTGTTTTTACAAGAGGAGATAATGCAATAGCTTTTGCAGCTTTCAACGCATCTTCATCGTTTTTAGCTCCTTCAACATTTATTTCTATTAACTTTGTTGCTCCTTCTCCATCTTTAACTATATCTAAAGAAAGCTTTTTCATTATTTGGTAAAGATTATCGTAGAATATTTTGTATGCTTCTGAACCAGCAATTATTGGTTCAATTCCCGACATACCATTAGCCAAGGCTAAAACCATATCGTTTGTGCTAGTGTCCCCATCAACAGTAATTCGGTTAAAAGTTTTATCGGTTATATCTTTAAGCATAAATTGAAAAATATTCTTTTCGATAGCAGCATCTGTGGTAATAAAAGCTAGCATAGTTGCCATATTTGGATGAATCATTCCTGAACCTTTTGCTATTCCCCCTATTGTTACTTCTTTTCCATCAATCAAAAAACTTGATGATGCAGTTTTAATAAATGTATCTGTAGTTAATATTGCTTCTGCAGGAGATTTGTAATCATCTTCGTTTAAATGCTGAACAATTTTTTTTATTCCCACAGTTATTTTTTCCATAGGTAAAGGTTCTCCAATAACGCCTGTAGAAGAAACAAAAACTTCTTCGGGCTTAATATTTAGTTCTTGTGCAACTAATTTTGCCATTTCAAAAGCATCTTTGTAGCCTTGTTCGCCAGTGCATGCATTTGCATTACCGCTATTTACTATGATTGCTCTAAATTTTTCGTTTTCTATTAGGTGTTTTTTACATAGTAAAATAGGGGCTGCTTGAACACGATTTTGTGTAAATACACCAGCAGCAATTGCAGGTACTTCAGACACAATCAGGGCAAGATCTTTTTTGAATTTTTTAATTCCACAGTGAATACCAGCAGCCTTAAACCCTTTTGGGGCAATTACTCCAGTTTTCATTTCTATTTCTGTTTCAAGTTCATGTTGCATTTTAATATTCCTGTTTCTTGTGGAAGGCCAAAGATTATATTCATATTCTGAATTGCTTGACCAGCAGCACCTTTAATAAGATTATCTATAGTAGAAAAGATTGTTATTATGTTATTTTCGAAAATTTTAAAACCTATGTCGCAAAAGTTTGTGTACGTAACATCTTTTATTTCTGGTATATTATTATCTAAAATCCTTATGAATGGTTTTGAATCGTAATATTTTGAATATACTTGTTTTATTGTTTCTTCGTTTATATTGTTTTTTAATTTAGCATTTATTGTAGTGTAAATTCCTCTTGTAGCTGGAAGTAAATGAGGCACAAAGGAAAAATTAATTTCTCTTTCTCCGAACTTTTCAAGATAATATTTTATTTCTGGAATGTGTTGATGATTTCCAACTTTATAAGCTCTTACGTTTTCGTTTACTTCGCTGAAAATCATGTTTTGTGCTGTAGATTTACCTGCACCGGATGTACCACTATATGAAACAATACTTATGAACGATTCATCTATTAAATTATCTTTAACAAGAGGAATTAATGCTAGTAGAATACTTGTTGGATAACAACCTGGATTTGCAATAATTTCTGCTTTAGTAATTTCTTCTTCATTCCACTCAGTTAAGCCATAAACAGCTTTGTTTAGAAGTTCTATAGCAGTATGTTCATGTTTGTAATATTTTTTGTATTCACTGGCGTTTTTAATTCTGAAATCTCCACCTATATCTATAATCTTAATGTCGTTTTTGTAAATTGTTTTTATAAATTCTTGCGACTCGCCGGAAGGTAATGCAACAAAAATTAAATCGAGTTCGCTAATTGAATCTTCCGAAAATGCTTCTATATTTAAGGAAATTAGGCTTCTCAAGTAAGGATGAATATCTTCTATTTTTAATCCCACAGTAGTTTTGCCAAATAGTTTTTTAATTTCAGCTTCCGGATGATTAAGAAGAAGCCTAATTAGCTCTCCACCAGAATAACCAGCTGCTCCTATAATACCTAATTTTATCATATACTAAAATATTTTAAAACGTAGTTATAATTATACATAATTATGCATAATTATGCAAATCATAAATTTAACAAAGTAATTTAAAGAATTTTGATTAAAATACAATGAAATTACTTTTAGAAGAAAATTTCAAAAAATTTAATAAAATGATTATTTTGAGTGTACATTAATTACTGCAGAAATAAAGTTGTATAGTATGAATGAAAAATTAATTTTATTGCTTTTAATATTTTTAACAAACACATACTCTCAAAATAAAGATATAAGATTCACACACTTAACAGTCGAAGATGGATTGTCTCTTAACGAAGTGACAAAGATAATTCAAGACAAAGATGGTTTTCTTTGGTTTGGTACTTATAATGGATTGAATAGATATGATGGTTATAATTTTAAAATATTTTTACCAGGAACAGATAATAAGAAAAGTATTTCTAATCATGTTATTAATGGAATAGCAGAAGATAGGTATGGTAATATATGGATAGCTACTCTGGATGGTTTGAATAAATATGATAAGTACAAAGAGAAATTTACTGTTTATAGGCATGATCCAAAAAATAAAAAAAGTATAAGCAACAATAATATTCTTTCTATATACGTTGATAATTTAGGACAGCTATGGGTGGGCACTCTCGATGGTTTGAATAAATATAATTATGAAACAGATGATTTTACAGTAATTAAAAAAGTAAGTGATAGATTAAATCCAGATTCCTTAAATAGTGTTGTATGCATTGAAGAAGATTTTGAAGGGAACTTGTGGCTTGGTACTTGGAATGGTTTAACATGTATTAGTAAAGAAGGAAAGGTAATTAAACAATTATTTTCTCAACCGCCTAATTATAAGAACTTCGATTATAGAATAGTTTCATATTTATTAATGGATGATTCAAAAAAATTATGGATTGGACTGAGTAATAATGGGCTTGCAAAATATGATTTGAAAACAGGTAAGATAAAATTTTACAAGTCGAAAACTAAAGATTTTAATACAATTTCAGATAATCATGTTAATGTAATATTTCAAGATTCAAAAAGTAATTTGTGGATCGGTACTAAAAATGGTTTGAACAAATATAATCCCCAAAATGATAATTTCATTCGTTTTCTTAAAGACCCACAAAATAGTTATTCAATTATTGATAATAATATTCATACAATTTGTGAAGATAAAACTGGTATTCTTTGGATTGGTACTGCTGGGGGAATAAGTAAAGTTTACTTTCCTAAAAATAAATTTCATTACTTAGAAGATGAAATAACTTTTAATCAAAGAATTAATTCAATTTATTTTGATGAAGAGGAAAATTTTTGGCTTGGTACATTTGAAGGTGTATATAAAATCAGAGGTAATAATGTAACACAAATTAAACAAGTTTCAAACAATGCAAATAGCTTGAGTGATAATTATATATTATCAGTATATAAGGACAGTAAAGGAGTTTTATGGATAGGGACACATCATAGTGGACTTAACATGTATAATACCAAGACTAAAAAATTCAAATTGTTTACTTATGATATAAATGACACCACTTCAATTAGTAACAATGGAATTACTTCGATATTGGAAGATAGAAAAGGAAACTTGTGGTTTGCAACTTGGTGGGGATTGAATCGTTTTGATAGAAATAAGGAAAAATTTTATAGATATCTTAATGATAAAGATAATCCTAATAGTTTGCCTTATGATTTAGTATGGGTAGTATTTGAAGATTCAAGAGGCACGATATGGGTAGGCACAGATGGAGGAGGCGCAGCAGCACTTAATCCAAACACAAATCAGTTTAAAGTTTTCAAAAAAGACTCTCCTGAAAAGTATCGAATTAGTGAAAATAGAGTTATATCTATTTATGAATCGAGTGATGGTTTAATTTGGTTTGGTACAACAGACGGCTTGAGTTGTTATGATTATAGAACAGACAGAACAATAAGTTACAAATTAAAAGATGGCTTACCAGGTAATATAATTAATGGCATAATTGAAGATAATAAAGGTTTTCTTTGGTTAAGCTCTGATAAAGGTCTGGCAAAATTTGATAGATACAATAATAGATTTTATCATTACACTAAAAGAAGTGGCTTAAGAGAACTTGAATTTAATCAAAATACGGTTGCAAAAGATAAAAAGGGAAATATTTACTTTGCCTGTAAAAATGGAATTGTGTTTTTTAATCCTGATAGCATAAAAGATGAGTATCTAACAGCACCGGTAATGTTTACAGATTTAAAGATATTTAATGAATCGGTTAATGTGTTTGAAAATTCATTACTAAAAACTTCTATTACTAAATCAAATAAAATAGAGATACCGAGTAAATACAACGTTATAACAATAGAATTTGCTTTGCTCGATTTTTACAATGTTAAAAAGAATAAATATTATTGTAAGCTAGAGGGTTTTGATTCTGATTGGAATTTTATAGGAACAAGAAATTTTGCTACATATACAAATTTACCACCAGGAGAATATAAGTTTATTGTCAAAGCTTATAATGATGATGGAATAAGAGACACAAAACAAGCCTCGCTTCACATTGTTATACTTCCAGCCTTTTATCAAACCAAATTGTTTAAATTATCTATTCTTTGCTCAGTTGTTATAATTATTGTTTTATATGTTAATATTAAAACAAAAAGAATAAAAAAGTTGAATAAAATTCTAGAAAAAAAAGTTTTTGACAGAACAAGAGATCTTGATTCTACAATTAGTAAATTAAGTAGCGAAATCGAAGAAAGGAAAAAGGCAGAAGAAAAACTTAAAACAGCATTACGAGAAAAAGAAATATTGCTTAAAGAAATTCATCATAGAGTTAAAAATAATTTACAAGTAATATCAAGCTTACTTTATTTGCAAGCTCTCGATATTAAAGATGAAGAATTGATTAATATTTTCAAAGAAAGTCAGGAAAGAATTAAGTGTATGGCGCTTATTCACGAAAAGTTATATAAATCTCAAGATTTATCAAGCATAAATTTTGGTGATTATATAAAAAGTTTATTAGAAGAAATTAGAAGTTCATTTAAAAGAGATAAATTAAATGTAAACACATTAGTACAAATAGAGGAAATTTATCTAACTCTTGATACAGCGCTTTCGTGTGGCTTGTTAATAAACGAAATAGTTACTAATTCCTTTAAATATGCATTCCCAGAAGAATATATTGAAGAAGGTAAAAAACCAAATATTGAGGTTGTAATGAAAAAAATTAATGACAATAAATATTTCTTAAATATTAGCGATAATGGAGTAGGAATACCAAAAAATCTGAATTTGGAAAATGTCGAATCATTAGGTTTAAAATTAATTTATTCAATAGTAGAACAACTAAATGGTGAACTTAAATTAAGCACTGAAAATGGAACATCTTATAAGATAATTTTTGAAGATATTAATGCCGAGCAAATTTTATGAAAAAAATTCTTATAGTAGAAGATGAAGTAATTGTTGCATTGGAACTAAAACATAGACTTACAAAATTGGGTTATGATGTAATTGGTGTTGCTTCTAATGCAGAGAAAGCAATTGAAATAATTTGTAGTAACAAACCTGATTTAATATTAATGGATTTAAAATTAAGAGGAAAAATGAATGGACTTGAGTTAGCTGAGAAAGTTTATAATGACCATACAATTCCATCTCTCTTTATTACAGCTTTTTTTGACGAAGAAACCCTTAATAAAGTTAAACAAAAACTAAGTTTTGAAATATTACAAAAGCCATTTTCACCCGAAGAGTTAATTAAAGCTATCAAAAGATCGGTTAATAATAAAAATATAGATTAGAGTAAGATGGTTTTTAGTAATGGTTTTAAGTTTATGATATAAATCAAAGAAATTATTGAATAAATTTTAATAGAAAAATGAATTTTTATTTTTAGCTAATCTCGAAGTTTTAGGGAAAATTTTCCATTTACTCTTCTAAGTTTAATTTTTAATAAATCTTTAAGAGAATAGAGTTCTACTACTAAATTCCAATCTTACATGTAAATTTTACAAATTAAGCAAATTATACAGTTAACTTTTTTGATTTATATTTGCTTTATTGTTCTTGTTTCTTATATTCCTTAAGAAATTTTAAGGATTTTCTAATGGACATTTTATATTAAGAATTGGTTCAGAAATTGATGTAAAATAAAATTGTTAAGATAACTGAAATTTTTACTTATAATTTTTAGGGTGGGTTTGTGGGGCAACAACAATTGTTATTAATATTGCTTGGAATTGTAATTGTAGGAATAGCAATATTTATTGGAATAAACTTATTTAGGGCAAACGCAATCGAAGCAAAAAGGAATAATGTGACTAACGAATTAGTAAATTTAGCAGCAATGGCTCAAAAGTATTACTTAAGTCCACAAGAATTAGGAGGAGGAGGAAGGTCTTTTGTAGGCTGGGATATACCTTCTGAATTGAAAATAACAGCTAATGGAACATATAGGCGAGAATTTGTTAGTGCAGATAGTATTGTAATACTTGGCACAGGAAATGAAGTTGTTACAGGAGATGATTCAATAAAGGTAAGGATAACGGTTTTGCCTACAACATATAGAGTAGTGATTGTTAATTAAAGTTCTTTTTGAAATTATTTTTGAATTTTGATGTACAATACTTTTATCAGTTTTTTTTAGAGAGAAAAGAGGTGATTTTGTTTACTTACTAATTAACTAATTTCAAACAAATTAAAAGGGGTTAACTATGGGTCAACAACAATTATTACTTATTGTTTTAGGTGTAATTATTGTCGGTATTGCTGTAGTAGTAGGAATTAATGTATTTACAGCAAGCAGCACACAGGCAAACAGAGATGCTGTTATAGCCGACCTAACAAATTTAGCTTCTCTTGCTCAACAATATTACAGAAAGCCAACAGCATTAGGAGGAGGTGGAAATACGTTTAATGGTTGGACAATCCCAGCACAACTTGATACCACCGGTAATGGAACTTATACTGCTACAGTTACGGCTCAATCCGTTACTTTAGTTGGTATTGGAAACGAAAAAGGTAATGATGGTACTACTCCTGTTAAGGTTACAATGGTAGTAGGACCAACAAAAATTACGTCAACAACAATTAATAATTAGAAACACTGGGCTGTCCTAATGGACAGCCTTTTTTGTTTCTAGAAACTATCAAGTACAATTTAATCACACCTAAAGAGTTTCCTTTGAAAGATGTAGCCAATTAAACCTTGAATTCATTAACAAGAGTTAAAAGTTATTAATAATGGTTCAAAAATTGGTATACTTTGACGATTATATAGTATAGCAAAATACTATTTGATGGTAAAGTTAAATTCTGAACGTTTTTTAGGACAAATTTTCTTAATTTAAAGCTATAGTATTACACTTTGATTTAGGGTAGCAAAATGATTGAAGTAAGATTTAATGCAATAAAACCGAGCGGACAAACTATTACAGGGACACTTAACGAACCGTCTTTTAGTCAAGCCAAAAAGAAAATTTACCAGTTAGCACACAAGAATAATTTAAAAATTAATTCTATACAAAAGAAAAGTACTTACATTTATAAAATTAGAAAGGGAAATGAAAAGCCAATTGTAGGAGAACAAAGGGCTTTTAGCAAAGAGGAGGTTGCTAATGCTCTTCGTAAGCTCGGATATGAGGTTATATCTGTAAACAAAAAATATTTTGAGTTTAACTTTAAGCCACCTCAGCAAGATATTGTTTCTTATGTTAAGATAACAGCAGAACTTTTAGAACAAAAGCTACCATATAGTGAAGTTTTAACTCTTTTAATAAATGATATTCAAAATAAAACTCTTAGAGAAACATTAAGACAAATTAACAATGAACTAAAAAAAGGAGCAGATAGCGAGGCTACTTTTCTTCGTTATCAATCTGTTTTTGGAAAATTTACAGCATATATGCTTGGATTAGCTTCTAAAAGTGGTAATATGGCAGAAATTTATAAAGCTACTGCAAAATTCTTAGAACGGCAACAGGAGTTTAAGAAGAATTTAAGGAGTGCTCTTATTACCCCATTAGTAACTTTGTTTGTTTTGTTTTTGGCAGTTATATTTTATGTTGGATATATTTTCCCTGAAACAGCGAAATTATTTGTGAAATTTAAAATTGATTTACCACCCTTAACAGCTGCAACATTAAAATTAAGTGATTTTTTAATTAACAATATTCTTTGGGTTAGCCTCGCAATAATTATTCCTCCTATTTTTATTTGGCAGTTCGCAAAAACAAAAAAGGGAAGATTGATAATTGATAGGCTTCTATATAAAATTCCAATAATTGGAAATCTTATTCACAAAACAACAATTGAAGTTTTTTGCCGTGTCTTTTATACACTCTATACAGGTTCTGCAGAAAGTATTGAGCCAATTAGAATTGCAGCAGAAGCTACTGGCAATAGTTATTTTGAAAGCCAAATTAAAAACGTTGCAATTCCCTTGATGATTAAAAAAGGTATTGGAATAACAGAAGCATTTCAAGCAAGCGGAGTGTTCACAGAAACTGCTATTTCAAGATTTCATTCAGGAGAAGAAACAGGTACAATTAAAAATACAGCTTTACAGCTTGCTAATTATTATGAAAGTGAGACAGTATTTAGACTTAAAAACATAATTGAGATGATTCAACTTGCTATAGCTATGATAATTATGATTGTAATGATTGCTTTAACATTAATATCAGCAGAAACAGCTACTATAAGTCCTAAATCACCATTAGCACAATAAATTTGCTTTTTGTTCTTTAGATTAAGGAGTTAAATAAAAAATATAAAAAAGTTAAACTATTAACTTTCTTTTTTTAAGAATAAAAGAATTTTCAGAATTTCTTAGAATAAAAAACAAAAGAACGAAATTTATTAATGAGAGAATATAGTTCGAAAAAGATTTCAATCAGATGAACAATTTTATAAGATAACTAAATAAACTTTGAATACTGTAAAGTTATAAATAAAGCTACAACTAAATAACAGATACATAAAGGAAGGGAGAGAAATTATGTTGGACACACAATTAGAAATGGCGGATAAAATTGGTTACCTTTTGCTAAAAAAAGGAATTATAGATACTAAGATTTTAGAAAAAGCATTAAAAGTAAAAGAAGAAGACCAGTTAAATAAAAAGCGTAACCTTGCACAAATATTAGTGGAAGACTTTGGCTACGAGCATGATGTAATTTTTAGGGAAGTTGCAATTCTTTACGCATTTAAGGAGTTGAATATACGTCCTGAAGATTTACCTGAAGAAAGGATAAATGAAATAAGAAACTTCATTAACCGCCAACCACAAGAAATTAAACAAATGCTACTAGACCACAGAATTATTCCTTTTAAGTTTGATGATAAAGTGAAAGATAAATTGATACTTGCTGCTGTTGATCCTACCGATAGAGAAATTGCAAAAATTGCTTATCTGCTAAATGTGAAAAAATATGAAATTAACTATTTAAGGAAAAAAGATTATGATAAACTTATCAACATGATTGTTGCTTCTGAGAATGTTTATCTTAAAATGATTGAAGAAGCGGGAGAAGAATTACATGTTGTTCAAGAAGAAACCATTAATGAAGAAGAGTTAGATGCAGAAATAAATAAAAGTGCATTGATTAATTTGGTAGAAGCAGCACTTGTAGAAGGAGTAAGAAAAGGGGTAAGTGATATTCACATTATTCCCAAAGGGGCAATGCGAACAGAAATCCACTTTAGAATAGATGGAAAACTTCAATTATGGCATGTTCAAGAAAATACTATGCCCGAAGCAATTATGGCTGTAGTAAAAGACCGTTCGAAAGGACTTGACCGTTTTGAAAGAGAAAAAGCTCAAGATGGATTTATACAAAGAGAAATTGATGGACACATTATTAGATTTAGAGTTTCTGTTCTTCCTATAGTTGGAACAGAATTAAAAAATAAATTTGAAAGTATCGTAATAAGAATACTCGACGACAGAAAGGTTATAAAAGACTTAAATAAATTGGGTTTAACAGGCTACGCACATCAAGCATTTGTTAAAGCCATAAATCAACCACAAGGGATGGTGATTTTGACTGGACCTACTGGAAGTGGTAAATCTACAACTTTAATTGCAGCTTTGTATCAAGTTATACATCCAACAAAAAATGTTTTGACAATAGAAGATCCTGTAGAATATGTTATAGAAGGGGCACGTCAATTAAAAATTGGTCATAAGATGAATTTTGAACAAGCTATTAGAGCAATATTAAGGCACGACCCAGATATTGTTCTTGTAGGAGAAATGAGAGATAAAGAAACTGCAGAAACAGCTATTAAACTTGCCAATACAGGCCACTTAACATTTTCTACACTTCATACTAACGATGCACCAAGTGCTGTAGCTAGATTATATAAAATGGGTATAGAACCATTCTTAATTGCCTATGCTATTAACATAATTGTTGCACAAAGATTAATCAGAAAACTTTGTGAATATTGTAAAAGAAAAGTAGTTAATGTTGAAGAACATGTAAGAAGTGCTGGATTAAATCCACAGGACTGGCTTGGCTACGAAATTTATGAAGCAGTAGGTTGCGATAAATGCAATAATACTGGTTACAAAGGTAGAATGGCTATACACGAGGCGCTTTATTTTACAAAAGAAATTAGAAGAATAATAGTTCGTTCGGGCGATGAAGTAGACGAAGAAGCAATTCGTGAACAAGCAAGAAGAGATGGGACAATTAGCTTGCGTGAATCGGGCTTTGAAAAAGTTAAACTTGGACTTACTTCAATTCAAGAAGTTATAGCCGCAACCATGGAAGATTAATTATTGCTTATAAAATACGATAATATTGTAAAGCTAAAAAAATAATTCTTTGATTTTAAAATCATTTAAGCTATGTTAAATTAAAATTTTTGCATTGATTTTACTTAAGGAACTGGAATGTTATGATAGAGGAAGCAAAAAAAATTCTTACAGATTTTGCAAGTAAAATTCCGGCTACGGTTTTTGGCCCTGAACGTGTAAAATATCTTTCTGACCATATAGAAAGTATACCCGATCAACATAAATTATTAATAATACAATTAGCAAATCACATATTAAACCTAATGATAGAACGTCAGGCCTCTGACGTTGAGATAGGAGGATTTGGTACACAAGGATATGTTTGGTTTAGGATTTTTGGAAGAAAAGAGAGAGTAAAAGATTTGCCAACTATGACTACAGACGAAGCTGCAGTACTAATTCTTTCTTTGCTAAATAAAAATCAGAGAAATTATTTAATTGAGCAAAGAAATTTAGACTTTAGTTATTCATTTTTCTCTACGAAGCAAAATACAAATGTAAGATTTCGTGCAGACGCATATTTTGACCTCGATACCTTAGCATTAAATATGAGAGCAATACAAGCAAAGATACGTCCTCTTGAATCACTTGAATTTCATCCTTTGGCAATCAAGACGATGAGTCATAGCTATATAAAGTTTGGATTATCGTTAATTACAGGGATAACAGGCTCTGGTAAGTCAACTACTCTTGATGCCATTATAGATTATCATAACCAATTTGATCCATGTCATATAGTTATAATTGCTTCGCCTATTGAATATGTTCATACATCAAAAGTTGCTATAATTAAACATAGAGAAGTAGGACGTGATGTTTTGTCATTTAAAGATGGGGTTATCCAGTCGTTGCGACAAGACCCCGATATTATAGTTATAGGAGAAATGAGAGACCCAGATACTATAATGGCTGCCTTAGAGGTAACAGATACAGGTCACAAGGTATTTTCTACATTACACACATCCTCTGCAGTTGAATCAATTGACCGTATTATTGCGGAAGTTCATCCAGTTGAACAAGAAAGGGTAAGAAACCGATTAGCTGATGTTTTAATTTCAGTTGTGTCTCAAAAACTTGTTCCAAGTCTAGATGGGAAAAGGGTTTTAGCAAAAGAAGTTTTAATTGTAACACCAAGTGTTAGAGCAGCTATTAAAAATAATAATACGAGTGAAATTTACATGATGATAAATCAAGGTGGTCCACAGGGAATGATTACTATGGAACAAGATTTGCTGAGGTTATATATGGAAAAAAGAATTTCCAAAGAAAATGCTATTGCTTATGCAAACAATAAAACTCGTATAATGCAATTATTAAAGGCGGTTTAAAATGAAGCAAATTGCTTGTATATACACAGAAGGCAGTGATGTTAAAATTGTAGTGCTATCTAAGAATAAAGAAACAATATCGATTAATCGTGTTGTATCTTTGAATATGACGAGGTCACTGCAGAATGTTTCACATCACGAAGCCTCTACTGAACTTGAGTCTTTAGAATCACAAGAAATTTCGTTTGATAGTTTGGATAGATTAGAAGTTGGTGCTGCAGAAGAAGTTGATACATCAGAAATTGGACAACTACATTCGTCTTTATCTGGATTTAAC
This sequence comes from Melioribacter sp., assembly GCA_026417975.1. Classification (GTDB taxonomy): domain Bacteria; phylum Bacteroidota; class Ignavibacteria; order Ignavibacteriales; family Melioribacteraceae; genus Rosettibacter. The sequence continues at coordinate 76,045 of JAOACD010000012.1, read as the reverse complement.
TTAAAAAATCTTCAGTTCATCCCTGTTGTAGGTGAACCAGTAGTAAATTATCACTTTTATGAGGGACCTCGAGTAGAAAACAAAAAAAAATTATTACAGACAATTTCAGAAGATATTCAGAATACGAAGGGTATTTCTGTCCCATTAGATTTAATTGACACAATTGATTTTAATGAGAAGTTTATGCTTGCTGCTTTTATAGAGGGAGACATAACAGCAGCTACAGTTGTAAACCTACTTGCAAATTATAATAAGAGAAGATACTATAAAATTTCCACAATTAAAGCGGCAGAACTTTCTTTAGCGTATTTTGTGGGAAAGACTCACAAATTTTTCCCTGAAGACAACACTTTGATTATTCATATAGGAAAAGAATATAGTAAATTAATTTTTCTAGAGGGGCAACAATTAAAACACATTGGTGCTACTTTAGACATTGGAACAAGGAATCTTCATACTTACGATGTGTACTTTTCCAAAATTCTTTTAGAAATGGAAAACGGAGGAATACCAAAATTAGATAACATTATTCTTTGTGGAGAAGATCGTTCTGAGAATTTGATTCTTTCTTTTTATGGAACGTTTCCAGAAGCTAATGTATTCGAACTGAAATTTGAGTCGCTTGATACATCACTTCTAACAGAAGATGAAGTAAAAAATTTGGCTCTTTATGCAATACCAATTTCTGTAGGTATAGAATATTTTGATGAACAGGAGAAAATTTATAAAGGTATTAATTTTCTTCCTAGATACATTCAAGAAAATCAAAGATTCTTACAATTTGGATGGCATAGTTATGCAATGCTTCCTTTGTTATTTGCCGCAACTTTCTTTTTCACATTTAAAATTTTATCAAGCTACGAACAAATTAAAGAACTTGATTTAGAGATACAAAGACTTACACAAAGACAAATTGAAAATCAAGCATTAGTTCAGGAGATAACACCTCTTGAAAATCGTGTAAATAATTTTGATGCTACACAAGCAATACTAGATTCTGCATCAGCTGGAGCAGGCATATGGAATAAAAATATTACGAGAATAGCAGATTTTATTGAAAGAAGAAGAAACTTTTGGATTAGTAGATTTGAAACAGTAAAAGAAGATGAGATTAAGCTTACAGGCTATTCACTATCTCGAAGTGTTTTAACTGAATTCGCAGAAATTAATCCAACAGCCATTATAAAAAATATTAACTTTGAATCTATTAGGGAAAAAAGTGCTTTTTCTTACATTATAAATTTCAAATTACAAAATGATACACTGAAAATTCGATGAACAGTAAGGTAAAAAATACAATAATTATTTCTGGTATTTTAGTATTTATTATACTTGTGGGGGGACTATTTAACTACGTTTATCTTAAGGGAAAAATTAATGATAGAGAAAAGAAAATAAAAGAATTAAAACTTTATCAGCTCGATACAGAAGCTCTAACCCAACAATTAAATTACTTAAGAAAGAGGGTAGCTCAACTTGATTCAATACTTGCTAATAGAAAATACAATGTGCCTTACAAATTACCACAATCTAGTTTCTATGATTTTGTAAATCAAATAACTTATTCATTTTCTCCGTACTCATATGTAAATATTGAATATGATAAAACAGAAGAAGGAAATCCGCTAAGTGTTCATTTCTATAACTTAAGTGGAACGGCTGAATTTAATGACTTAAATCACCTTATTTATGCGATAGAAGAAAGTAAATTGCTAAAAAAAATTTCGGGACTTGAGATGAGTAATAATGTTAAAGTAGACGAAGATGGTATGCCACATTATCTTGTTACTTTTAAGTTCAGAGTTGCTGTTTATTTTTCTAACGACGACCGTTTTTATGTTAAAGATTTTGTAGAAAACAAATTAGAGCCAAATCCAATTTACGATATATTCTATCCATTAATTAGAAATGAGATTCCACCAAATAAAGAAGGATTACTTGATGTACAAAATGCAAAGTTGCTTGCACTGGTACCCGAGGGAGCTTTCTTAGCTGATGCAAGTGGAAATACATTTTTGCTTTGGGAAGGCGACAAAGTTTATTTAGGCTATTTGACAAATATAAATTACGAAGCTAACGAAGTAAGTTTTGTTCTAAACAAAGGCGGAATTATTGAAACAGTTACACTTAAACTTGATAAAGAAACTAAGAAGAGTAAATAAAATGAAAAGAATAATACTGCTATTGATTTTGTTGTTTCTGAGCAATAATCTAAATGCTCAGGTTAGTCTTCAACAGAAATTGAAAGGATATGTTAACCCAGAAGAATTAGTTACTCTTTCAGAAAACATACCATTTAATCAAGCAATTGAAGTGCTTAGTACAGTAAGCGAAAAGATTACAGGGAAGAGAATAGTTTCTCAGGTTAATATAACGACCCCAATTGGAATAGAACTAAATAAGATTCAATATAAACAAGCACTTTTCATAATAGTTCAATATCATAATCTTACATTAGAAGAAACTGAATCAGTTATAATTGTAAAGAAAAAAGAAGAGCAGAAAGCACAACTTGCTAAAGATGTTTATGCCCCTGTGGATGAAAGAGAGGTTCGAATCTCAGCTTTACTTTTTGAAGCAAATGTTGCAGAAATGAGGGAACGAGGAATTAATTGGGAGTTTTTACTCTCAAGAAGTGGATTATCTATTGGTGGGAAACTAGTTACTTTACAAGAACAAACTCAACAAACAGGAACAGGAACTCAAATACAACAAAAGCCTCCAGAATTTAGTCTTAATACTGAGTCTGAATTTACTATGGGCAAGTTTGAAGGTACTGCAACTTCACTTTTTAGATTCTTTGAATCAGAAAATCTTGGGAAGATTATTTCAAGACCAACAATAAGTACAGTCAATGGAGTTAAAGGAAGGACACAGGTGGGTTCAGATATTTCAATTAAAGAAAGAGATTTTGCAGGAAATTTAATAGATAGATTTTATTCAACAGGAACTATTATAGAAGTGACTCCTTATATCTACACAGAAGATGGCATAGACTATGTCTATATGAAATTAAAAGTTGAAAGAAGTTCAGCTATTCCAGGAACAATTACCACAGAAATAAGAAAAACAGCTGCAGAAACTAATGTTCTTTTGCTTGATGGAGAAGAAACAGCAATAGGTGGACTTTTTCTTAATGAAGAAACTACAGATAGAAGGGGTGTTCCAATACTAAAAGATTTGCCATGGTGGTTTTTGGGTTTAAGATATCTTTTTGGTTATGATCAAAAAACAGTTACTACGAAGGAAATAATAATTTTAATTAGAGCCGAAATTCTTCCTCCACTTAAAGAAAGAATATCTACTAAAAAAGAAAGCGGAGTATTGAAGGAAGAATTACTTAAGAATAAAGAGTCTATAGAAAATTATAAAAAAGAATCTAATATAAAAGAGCATTTTGATAAGAAATAAATTTTTAGAATTTATTGCTTAAATTATATGACTAACTGCAATTATGAAGCTCAACGCAAAATTGATATTATTTGCATTTATTGTTGTTGCTGTAACTTCATCAGTCTCTGCAATTATTTACTATTCATTGACAAATGAACTTTTTGAACGTTATCAGTCACAATCTATTTTAAATTCTGCAAACGACTTTACTTTTGTTTTTGAAACATCTCTACAACAATCAGAGTATGATTTTAGAAAAATTTCTAATAGTCTTAATAAGCTAAAGAATATTAACATAGATTCTATAAATATTGACTTTATTTTTACACTAGAGAATGATTCATTAATTAATTTTAATCAATTCGTAAAAAGTAAAGCTATTAATCTAAATGTTAAATCTAGATCATTAAAAAAATTTTTTGAAGATAATCCAAATCTTATACTTAATTATAAACGGGTTGGGAATGAAATATATTATTATGGGAAATTTTTAGATTATAATTATTTGAATAAAATATCTGAAAAAATAAGAGCCGATATAGCTCTTGTTATTAATGATGAGCTCTTTGAAATTTCTAATCCAGATAAAAATCAGAAATTTATTCCAATATTAAATAAGTCTATTCAGAATCTAAAATTTAAAAATAATTATGATCTTTATACCGTTCAGTATGAAAACTCCGATTTTATAGCAGTTACTTATAAACCTAACCAGCTTTTAATCCCCGAAGGGAAAATTAATTTTATAATATTTTCTTCTTTTAATGAAGCTGCTAACTTTAGAACTGTTTTAAGGAATGTTATTTTCTTAATAGTAATTGCCGGAGCAACTCTTACTTTTATATTTGTTCTTGTTTTTACTTATAAATTTCGTAAACAAATTTCTCTTTTAAGTGAGGCTACTGAAGTTACTTCTAAAGGAAATTTAGAACATCGTGTACCTGTAATTACAAAAGATGAGATTGGTAAACTTGGCGTGGCTTTTAATAGAATGCTTGATGTTATTCAAAAAAAGGAAGAAATAGAAAAGCAGTACACAGATTTTATAAAATTGATAAATCAAAATCCCACCTTAAAAGAAGTATCTGAAGCTGCAATTAAAAAAATTGCAACTACTACTAAGTGTTCATTCGGTCTTCTTTATACGGTCGAAGGAAATTCATTAAGATTAGTATCTTCTTATGGAATAAGAAAAGAATCAAGAGAGTTAAATTTTTCAACAGAAATTCATTCTAATGTAATACTAAATAAAGAATACCTAGAATTTTACTTTAATGAAAATTACCCCGAAATAAAAACAGGATTAACATCAATAAAAATTAAGTATTTGTTGATTTATCCAATATTATACAATAAAGAAGTTGTAGCAATTATTGAATTAGCATCAGAAAATATTCCATGTTGTGATGTTAAAAGTTATTTAAATAGCATTCAAGAGCACTTAGCAATTGGAATAGTAAATGCAATAACTCTTGAAAGACTTGAAAATTATGTTGAAGAACTTAAAAAATTAAACGAAGAATATCAAAAGCAGAATGAACAAATAAGTAAGCAAAATGAACAACTTAAAGAACTTCATAATCAGCTAAGAGAAAAAGCAAATGAACTTGAAAAGCAAAGACTAAGAGCAGAAGAACTTACAAAAGTGAAATCCCAGTTTCTTGCAAATATGTCACACGAACTTAGAACTCCACTTATATCTATACTTGGTTTAACGGAATTGCTTATTAAAGAGAATTATATTAACAAAGAATGGAATGAAAGATTAAATATTATTTATAGGAATGGTAAAAAACTTCTTCGTTTAATTACTAACATACTTGAATTTTCTCGCCTGGAATCTGGTAAAGTAGATGTGAAAAAGGAAAAATTCTTACTTAGTGATTTAATAGAAGAATTAAAACAGAATATTAAAGGACTAGCAGAAGAAAAAAAACTAAAATTTGTAATATCGACACCCGAAAGAAAAAGCATTTTATTATATACGGATAAGGATAAGCTAGAACATATTCTATCTAATTTGTTGGTGAACGCAGTTAAATTTACAGAAAAAGGTGAAGTAAAATTATCAGTTGAATTAAAACAAAATAATTCCATTAAATTTAGTGTTGAAGATACTGGTCCAGGTATCTCTAAAGATAATAAAGAGGAAATTTTTACAGAATTTGCTCAGATTGAAACTAAAACATCCAATAAACTTGGAGGAGTGGGATTAGGACTTGCTATTTGCAAAAGATTTGTTGAAATGCTTGGTAGTTCGCTTGAATTAATTAGTGAAGTAGGCAAAGGGACTAAATTTTCTTTTGAACTGAATAATGTTGTTATTGAGGTTAGGGAATATGATTTTTTGAAGATTAAAGACGATATATACGAACATAATATAGATTTAGCTTTGATTGCAGGAAGCATAGAAAGCTCAAACAAGTTAATTGAAGATTATTTGATTACATATAATTTTAACGTTATTACAGTCAATAGTGCAAATAAACTATTAGAATTAGTTAAAGAAAAAAAATTTGGTGTTATACTAATTAATTCTAAAATTATTGATGGAAATATATGGCAGACAATATTGGAGTTAAGAAAAAATCCATCGACTAGCAATACTACAATAATAATTTTTAATATAATGGAAAACGAAAAGGTTGGATGGGCTCCGAATATTTTTGATTACATTTTAAAACCTTTGGAGCAACAGTGCTTACGTAGATTAATTAGAAATATAGAAGAATTTTCGAAGATAAAACTTGAAAAAGTTATTTACGCAAGTTCTAATAAGTCAGAATTAGAGATTGTCAAAGAATTAATTCCTTCTGAAATTACTTTTGAATATAAAAGTTCACTTGAGGCAACAATCTCTCTTATTGATTATGGTCAACCACAACTATATTTGATTGATGTGGAATCTTTTAAGTCCGATGCTTTATTGTTTAGCTCTATGATTAGACAAAATAGATATACGAGAAATACTAATATAGTTTTTGTTATGCCACAAAATTTTGCAGAAGAAGAAGTAAAAGATTTGTCGCAAACTTTTGATGCAATAACTTTGAGAGAAAAAAATCATCCGCTTGATATATTAAAGTACATAAAGGATAGATTACAAATAGATGATAGCGAAGCAAATAAAAGATTAAATCTAATGGTAGAATATTCACCAAGAAAGAAGGAACCAATAGATTTAAATTATAGTTCTCTTAAACCAACTATTATGATTGTTGATGATGACGAAGATACACTCTTTACTTTAGGAGAGTTTATTAGAAAACTTGATTGCAATACAATATTTGCACATAATGGAATGGAATGCTTGCTTACTCTGAATCATGTAGTTCCAGATTTAATTTTGTTAGATATAATGATGCCAACAATGGATGGCTTTGAAACTATAAGAAGAATTCGTTCAAGCAATAGAACAGCTAATACTCCTGTTATTGCATTAACAGCTTATGCTATGCTTGAAAACAAAGAAGTGATTGAAAAGAATGGATTTAATGGATTAATAACAAAACCAATAGACTTATCATCGCTGGCTGCACAAATTAAAAAATATCTTAAAGTAAAAGCTGCAATATTATGAAAAAGATCTTAGTAATAGATGATTATCCCGACAATGTGTTTTTAATTCAAGATAGACTTGAACAAGAAGGCTTTGAGGTTATAAAAGCTTATGATGGTCAAATGGGAATTCAAAAAGCTATAGAAGAAAAACCTGATTTGATACTTCTTGATATAATGATGCCTGGAATTTCTGGTTATGATGTGTGTAGAACTTTAACATCTCGAGAAGATACAAAACAAATTCCCATAATATTACTTACAGCTCTAACAGAAGCAGAAAATCTTAAAGAAGGTTTGCAAGCAGGAGCTTTCGATTATATTAAAAAACCTTTTAATAAGACAGAGTTGATAGCAAGAATTAATTCTGCATTACGATTCAGCGAAACAAATAAGTTTTTAATTGAGCTTGAAAAAATAAAGACCTTTGCCGCTACTGTTACTACAGCGAATCATGAAATTAAGCAACCCTTAACACTTATTAATCTTTCAACTGCAGCGATAAGACGAGAATTGTCAAAAGAAAATTTTTCTAAAGAAGTAATTTTGAAAAGAATTGAATTTATTGAAAATGCTGCAAAAGATATTATTAAAGTGCTGGAAAAACTTGGTTCTATTAAAAAACCAGTTATTACACCTTATGTAAATAATTTACATATTGTTGATCTTGAAGCAGAAGGTAGTCAAGAATAATTAAGATTTTTTTATTTGAGACATAAGTTTGATTTTATCTACCTTCCCCAATTCGTTTCTTGGGATTTCAGTAATAAAGTAAAAATTTTTTGGGATCTTAAAAGAGGGTAAAAACTCTCTTAATAGTTTTTTTATTTGATCAATTTCAACTTTTTTTGCTAACACAACGGCAGCACTAATGGCTTGGCCCCATAATAAATCTTTCTCAGGAAATACATAGACATCTTCGATAAAGTCTAATTTTCTAATTGCGTTTTCTACTTCAGTTACGTTAACATTTTCCCCCCCTGTTATTATAATATTGTCTTTTCTCGATTCGATGAATAAGAAACCATCATCATCAATCCAACCTATATCGCCAGTTAAAAAAAATTCATCTTTTGTCTTTTTGTATTCTTCTATACCATAATATTTTTTCATTAGAGTTTTACTTTTAATAGCTATTTCACCTTTTTGTAATGGAGGTAAATTATTTCCATTGACATCTACAATTTTTAGTTGAACATTTTTTAGTGGTTTACCTACTGAATCTATTTTTTCTTTATAATCATTAATGGAAAGCGCGGTAACCATTGAACATGTTTCTGTGGAGCCATAGACTTTAATAACGTTCCATCCAAGGTCAATAGCTTTTTTGTAAAGTGTTGAGTCTATAGGTCCCCCACCAAGAAAAACATATTTCAGATTTCTTGGTGGTATGAAATTGTCTTCAAGCAGTTTGTATAAAGTGGTTGATACAAACGAAGCATGCGATGGCATGTAATCTAAAAGTGATGACTTTATACTTTCATGTTTTATAGAATCGGGAATAACTAAAGTACTACCAGTAATTAATGAACGACAAATTATCATAAATCCGCCAATATGATAAAAAGGCAGGGAAGCAAGCCATATATCTGCTTTTGTCAAATAAACTAAAGAGTCTAATGCAATTACACTTTCCATTATGCTTTCAAAAGTGTGAACTACTGCTTTTGGCATCCCTGTACTTCCAGATGTGAACATTATTAATGCTTCATTGTTAAGTGAAAAATCTTGAATAATGTAATCTTCGTGCTTAAAACTATTTTTCTTTTTAAAATCTGATATAGAAATGGTTTTAAGATTTATATCCTTAGTAAAATGATAGCCTTTCTCGTCAACTATTAAATGCTTTATTCTAAGAAAATTGATTTGTTGGTTCAATTCATTTATTGTTAATCTATAGTTTAGTGGAACTGGTATTGCATTACAGAACCATAGCGCATTAATTATAAATAAAAATTCAGGAGAGTTTCCTATAATGAGTCCTACTTTATCACCTTTTTGAATCCCCAATCTTCGTAAGTAACTGAAATATGTTTGAGAAAGTTTAAAATATTCTTTATAGTTTATTTTTTTATCTTGAGCAATGATAGCGATTATGTTCTGGTTTAACTTTGCTTGTTCTTCGAGCCAGTAAGTGTAGTTTGAAATAGTAATCATAATAGTAATTTGAAATTTGGTGGAAAAGTAGATATATCAAATTTTATTTTACCGTTGTAGGCAGCATAACTATCTTCACATATATCCTGCAAGTAAAATTCAGTTATATCTAAACCGTGAGCAAAGTTATGGGATGTGTAAGCTGCTAAAAAAACTAAAGCACTCTTACCAATCGAGCTTTCAAAATTGGAAGAAATAATTATGTTTTTATTTTTTAATTCTGCATGATCTATAAGTTTAACTGTATCGAATATTCCATAATGAGTCAATGGTTTTACAACAATGAAGCTTATATTAAAGTTGTCTATAATATTTTTAGCATCATTAAAATTTTTTAGAGATTCGTCCAATGCAATCTTTATGCTTGATAATTCGGCCAACTTAAGATTTTCTTGTAGACTTTGACTTGGTTCTTCAATGTATTCGATATTGAAATTTTCTAATAATTGAATGTTTTTTATTGCTTCTTTTAAATACCAACTCCCATTTGCATCTAGTCTTAATTTGATATTATTATTGTATTCTTTATAAATGCTTTCAATTAATAATAAATCATCTTCAAAATTTTTTCTTCCCACCTTTATTTTAAAGGTTTTGTAACCGTTCTCGTATTTGGTTCTAATTTTATTTTTAGTTGTAGATATATCAGAGATATCTATTATAGCATTTACATTGATATAAGATTTAAAGTTTTTTTTAAAAAGATTATGGATATCAATTTTATTGTTAATGAATAGGAGGTTCAAATAAATCTGTTCGATAGAAGATTTAATTGGAGAAGTAAAAGGGAGATTTTTTATTTGCTCATGTGCTTCATTAAAGTCATTGCTTAAAGTGATTTCTTTTTCAAATAAAGACTTTAATTCGTCTTCTATGGAATTTTGTTTCGGCAATTTAATTTCTGGAGATATTTCGCCATAAGTTATATTATTAAATTCATCTTTTGCTTTTATAATAAATAAATTTCTTGTGTTATAAGAATTTTGTGAATTTGTAAAATTTGATTTAAAGGTTAAAGAAAAAGGAAAGTATTTAATTATTTTTATGATCATAAAAGAAGTCCTGCGGCTAAAAGAATTCCATAAAAAATAGAAAGTTTTGCAGTTAATTCTAGTGTTTTATTTAATTCTTTTCCTTTGTAGGTAAAAATCATTTTTACAAGCTTTATTGTTAGAGGCAATGATAGAAAAGGAAGAAAAACAAAAAAGTCTTTTTTGAATTCAAAGTAAATTATTAGTAGAAGTAAATATGAAATTATTAATAATGAAATATATTGTACTCTAGTGAACTTTACACCTAATAAAACAGCAAGAGTTTTTTTACCACTTAGTTTATCTTCTTCAATATCTCTGTAATTATTGACGACTAAAATATTTGTTATAAGAGCGCCCACAGGAATCGAAGCCCAAAAAGAAAGTTCTGATATTTCCTGAGCATTTACGTAATATGTCCCAATAGTTCCAACTAAACCAAAAAAAATGAAAACGGCTATATCACCGAGTGCATGATATGCTAAAGGAAAAGGTCCTGCTGTGTAGGCAATTGAAGTAGCGATTGCAAGAATTCCAATCAATAAAATAAGTAATCCACCAACGTAGACAAGATATAAGCCCAATAAAAAGCTAATACTAAACACAATGATTATTCCTTTTTTCATTTCGTCAGGAGAAATTAATCCCGAGGCAACAGCTCTTTGTGGTCCTATTCTATCTTTTTTATCTGTTCCGTGGTAGTAATCGAATAAATCATTAACAAAATTTGCACCTATTTGAAATAGTAAAGAACATAGCAATGCAATTAGTGAGGGATAGAAATTAAATTTGCCATAATAAATTGCTACAGAGGTCCCGACGATTACAGGTGTAATGGCGGCGGGGAGAGTTTTAGGTCTGGCAGCTAAAATCCAAGCGGAGACTTTTAAGTTTCTTAATTGAGTTTTATTGAATATGTTATTAAAGTTCATTTACTCTATTGATATTTTCCTATTAGTATAGTTTTTTTATGTTGATTAAAACATATTTACTTTGCCTTTTATTTTCAATTTTTCAAATAGCTTTTATGAGAAAATAAAGAACAAAGTTATAAAATAAATTGAGATTTATTTTTTGAGGTTTACTTTTATACTATATTTTTAAACGTTGTTATTGAAAGTTGAGCATAAATAGTCGAATTATTAACTAAGGTACTCTTGGAAATTTCGAAAAGTCAGGTTTTCTTTTTTCAAGATATGCATTTTTACCTTCCTGAGCTTCTTCTGTCATATAATACAGTAAAGTTGCATTTCCTGCTAATTCTTGAATTCCAGCTTGACCGTCAAGTTCTGCATTAAAAGCAGATTTTAACAGTCTAATAGCAAGAGGACTTTTTTCAAGAATTTCTTTTGCCCATTTAATACCTTCTTCTTCTAATTGTTCTACGGGAACAACTTTGTTAACAAGTCCCATTTCTAGTGCTTCTTGAGCATTATATTGACGGCAAAGGTACCATATTTCTCTTGCTTTTTTTTGTCCGACAATTCTTGCTAAGTAGCTTGCTCCAAAACCTCCGTCGAAACTTCCCACTTTTGGACCAGTTTGACCAAATATTGCATTATCTGCGGCAATAGTTAAATCGCATACTACATGTAAAACATGACCACCCCCAATTGCATAACCTGCTACAAGAGCGATTACTGGCTTTGGTATGCTTCTAATTTGTCTTTGAACATCAAGTATATTAAGTCTAGGAACACCATCTTTACCAACATAACCTTTATCGCCTCGAACTGATTGGTCTCCTCCAGAGCAAAATGCATATTTACCATCTTTTGCAGGTCCTTTACCAGTTAATAGAATTACTCCAATATTGGTATCTTCACGTGCATCATTAAATGCGTCATAAAGTTCTGAAACAGTTTCTGGTCTAAATGCATTTCTTTTTTCTGGTCGATTAATTGTAATTTTTGCAATGCCGTCCATTTTTTCATATATAATGTCCTGGTAGTCTTTAACTTTTATCCAATTGTAGTTCATAAATATTCCCTTTCAATTTTTTTTAAAAATTCTTTTACAAATTTAACAAAAACATCAGGTTTTTCTAAATGAACATTGTGCCCACATTGATTGGCAATTTTATGTTCTGCATCAGGAAGTTTCAATTTCATTTCTTTTGCTATAGTAGTGTATTTTTCATCTAGGTTTCCAGAAATTAAAAGAATTGGAAAGTTTAACAAATTTAGCTTCTTCCAATAATCTGGCATTAATCCAGTGGTAAATCCTATTAGAGAATTAGATAAGCCAATGGCATTATTTTTATATTTTTTGTTTTTAATGTTTTCAAAATCTGGGAGTTTTTTTAGACTTTGAAAAAGGGAGTTATTCATCCAATCATCAATAAAACTTTTTATTCCTTCTTTTCTAATTTTTTCAGCAAGCAGAAAATCTGAAATTACTTTTTCTTTTTTTAACGTATAATCAGTAATTCCAGCAGTTGTACTTTCGAGAATCGCAGCAACAATCTTCTGTGGATAACGAATACAGTAAGAAAGAGCGGCTCTTCCTCCCATTGAATAACCACATAGAATGAGTTTTTTTATTGTAAGAAAATTAAATATTAAATCGAGTTGGTTTATTATTGCGCTGCAAGTATAAAAATTGGGATTTTCTGGTGAGTCACTCAAACCATGACCAATTAAATCTATGGCTAAAGGAGAATATTTTTCTGGAAGCTTATCAAAAATAAAGGTCCAATCTTCAGAAGAACCTGTAAAACCATGTAAAAAAACTATAGGAATTTTTTCTTCAATGAATTTGAAGTCATCAGGAATAATATTGAAGTTTATCTGATTAATATTGATTTTCATTTACCTTTAAATCAATTGATTCTGTTATTGACTTCCAGATTTTTTCTCTATTAATTTTTGATTTTTTAGCATTGGTTTTGATTTCTATTACCGATAATTTTTTATTTTTTAGAGAAGAAAGGAGTTTCACTTTAAAGTCGTTATCATTATCTACAGTATAATAAATTCCTCCATAAGCCTTTATAAATTTTTCGAACTCGAGATTAGTGGGAGTAACAAAATTTTCTACATATACTTTTCCAAATTTCGATATAGGAAGTGATTCAAAAATTCCTCCTCCATTGTTGTTTATTAAAATTATAGTTAGTGGTATGTTGAACTTAATAGCGTTATGCAAACCGTTTAAGTCGTGATAAAAAGCTAAATCACCTATAACTAAAATAGTAGGAATTTTCGAGAGCTTTGCAATACCAAGTGCAGTAGAATTTATACCATCAATACCGCTTGCACCTCTATTACAAAAAATATGAATTTTTTTATTACATGATGATACAAAAAAATCAGTATCGCGTATTGGTAAGCTATTTGAGATCATTACATTACAATTTGAAGGCAGTATATTAAATAGTTCAAAAAGAATTTTTCCTTCAAAATTAATTTTTTCTTCTTTTAATTTTTTTGTCTTGATTTCTTCTACTATTTTATTTAATTGAAGAATACTTTTAAGCCAATCTGATTTTCTTTTTATACTTTTTGATTTTTTGAGAATGTTACTACAAAATTCTACAGGATTTATTTTTATTATTGTCTTTGCCGTTAAAGATGGGTCGTTTTTATCGCCAAATTCATTTATTAATATTTTTTCTGCTTTTGATTCTTTATAGAAATTTAAAACAACATTCGATGTTGGCGAGCTACCAAATTGAAGAATAATATCTGGGTCGAATTTTCTAATAAATTTTTCTGAACGTAATAGTGATGTGAAATTGTCAATAAAATTTTCTTTTGAATGCTTACCGAATCTTAAACCAGAAGATGCATCTGCAAAAATTGGGTATTTTAAAACTTTTGATAATTTAGTACACTGGATGGCGAATTGTTCATCATAATTATTGTAGCCAATTATAATTATTCCCTTTTTGTAGTGTGCCAATTTATTAAATATATTATCTAATGATTGTGAAAACTTTTTTCTCTTAAAATTCACAGGTTTAATAGAATTGTATACCCTTTTTAGTAAATCTACCTCAACCTTTTCTGTGTAAGAATCTGGTTCAAAGGGTTTTTCAAATGGTAAATTTAGATGTATAGGGCCGGGATTTTCAATTAAAGCAATTTTCATTGCGCGGTCTATTGTTTTTATTAAACCTACTAAACTTTTGAAGCTTATAGTAGGTAATCCTAAGTCGGAAAAAAAACGAATGTGATTTTTAAAAATGTTTTCTTGATTAATTGTTTGATTTGCTCCTGTATTTCTTAAGTAAGGTGGTCTATCGGCAGTACAGATAATTAAAGGGATTCTTTGGTAATAGGCTTCGATAATTGCAGGGTAGAGTTCAGCTACTGCAGTACCAGATGTTGTTACAACACAAACAGGAGTTTTAGATTTTTTTGCAAGCCCAAGTGCAAAAAAGGCAGAAGATCTTTCGTCAACAATGGGAAATACTTTAATATTTTTATTTAATGACAAAGCTAGTGTAATAGGCGTACTTCTAGATCCCGGAGAAATGCAAGCAAATTTTACTTCATAATCACATAGCCTATTGACAATTATATCACACCAAACAGTGTTTTTATTAACTGAGATTTTCATTTTAACTTGATAAATTTAATAAAGTTATAATTGGTTTGAATTTTAGTTCTGTTTCTTCGTATTCATCTTCAGCTTTAGAACCATTAACAATTCCACAACCCGCAAATAAATATATACTATTATTTTTTAGTAGCGCAGATCTTATTCCCACAGCAAATTCTCCATTCCCACTAGAATTATACCATCCAAGCAAACCAGTATATAAACCTCTGTCGAAATTTTCTAATCGTTCAATTACCTTTAATGCTCTATCTTTAGGAATGCCGCATATAGCAGGAGAAGGATAAATTTTTTTGACGATTGTGTTAATATCGGTATTCTTTTTTAGTTTAACTTTAATAGGAGTCCAAAGATGTTGTATGTTTTTTAGTTTTTTTATGGAGATTTTTTCCTGTTTTATTTCTTCTGAATATTCTAATAAGCTTGATAATATATATTTTAGAACATAATTGTGTTCTTCTATATTTTTTGGATCATTTAATAAATATTTTTCTAATTCATAATCTTCTACTTTTGTATTTCCTCTTCGAACAGAACCTGCAAGAGCATCCGTTTCAAGTATATTGTTGTAGAATTTTCCCACTATTTCTGGTGATGCACCGAAGAATATTGAGCTATTGCTTTTCCATGCAAAAATATAGCAATCAGGATATTCTTTCTCTAAGTATTCTAATGTATCTGAAAGGAAAAATTTTTTCTTGAGTTCTATTTTTTTAATTCTGGCTAACACTACTTTTTCTACTTCTTTTTTTTCTATTTCTTTTAATGCACTGTTTACAATATTAATCCAATTTTTATAGTCTGTGTTATTTATTAGTAGATTAGTTTCGATTTTAGAGTTTTCATTATAAAATAGATTGTTTGAATTTAGAATGTTATCAATCTTAGATTCAATGTATTCATTTAAATTATCTTTATATTTTAGAAAATTGTAACTCAGTAAAAATTTATCTTTGTTTCTTATGAGAGTTATCTCTGGCACAAACCATAATTCATGGTCAAAATCATTCCATAAGTTTGACTTTTCTTTAAGGGGAAATTTAATTCCTCCTACAAATAATGGATAATCTTTTATATTTTCTCTTTCTATATTAGAAATACATGTTAAATTTCTAATCGATTTAATTATGGTTGGTTCGCTTTTTGTTGTATAAATGCTTCCTGTAGCTATAAAAGAAAAAAGTTCATTCGGCTTGCTCCAATAAAAGTAGCTTTTCTGTTCAGAGAATTTCTTATTTAATTTAATGAAATAGTCTTTATCAATTTTTTGATAGTATGTATAAATGATATTGGAATTTTTAGACTTTAAAGTGCTTTTTATTGACTGTAAAAAACTCGAAAAATTTTTGTTGTCTAAAATCAAGTTAATTCGTTATTATTCTAATGAAAATTTATTAGTATTTATTAAAATCGATTAAATTACAAGTGTAAAATAATAAAAAGGCAAGAAAACAACTTTTTAAAATGAGTTTAATTTTATATGTTTAGAATCAAATCGAAAAAGTTCTTTGAAGAATAGATTTTAATTTTAAGAGGGCTGGGGAAGTAAATTATTATTAACAAGGAAGGAGAAAATGAAGATGCAAACAGAAAAAGTAGAAGCAGCACTTCAATTAATGGAAAAAGTTACAAAAGCAGGCGACAAATTCAGAAGGCTTCAGGCAAAATACATGTTTGAACAGAAACTAACTGCTCCACAATTTGGAGTGCTTGAAATTTTATACAGGATGGGTCCTTTGCCTTTAAAAAGAATTAGCGAGGAGATGCTTGTTACAGGAGCTAATATTACATGTGTAGTTGATAATCTTGAAAAAGAGGGCTTAGTAAAAAGAGTACATTCAAAAGACGACCGAAGAGTAATTTTAGCAGAACTCACCCCGGCAGGTAAAGCAAAACTTGATCAAATAATGCCTAACTATACAGAAAAGGTTGCTGCTGTTGTTTCTTCGTTGAGTGATAGTGAACAGAAGCAATTAATTTCCTTGCTTGAAAAGTTAGCTTTTTAGTTCTTAAAAGCTATTGAAATCCATTCATCCATTTGGCTTTTTTCGAATGGAAAGAATCCTAGGGATGTATATTTTTTAATTATCTCTTCTTCGTCGGTATCTAAGAGGCCGGATAAGATTAAAATTCCGGTCTTTTTTATTTTCTTTTTTATTTCTTCTGCTATGTCTATAAGAACGTTCTTGTTAATATTGGCTGTAATTATATCAAAATCTCTTTCGGGAATTTGATGAACTTCTGCAAGTCTAATTTCTACTTTGTTTTCAAGATTGTTCGCTTTAACATTTTCTATTCCATTAACTAAGCACCATTCATCAATATCAATTCCTATAGCTTTATTTGCTCCTAAAAGAATAGAGGCAATTGCAAGAATACCAGTTCCAGATCCTATATCTAAAACAAAATCATCTTTTTTTACATATTTTTCTAATAATCTTAGAACCATTTTGGTTGTTTGATGTTCTCCTGTTCCGAAGGACATTTTAGGATCTATTGTAATTACAACTTGTCCTTCTTTTGGTAGATAATGTTTAAATGATGGTTTTATAACTAATTTTTCAGAAACTTCTATTATGTTAACTCTTTTTTCATATTCTTCATTCCAATTTTTATCTTCTAATTCTTGTATAGTCATTTGGTAGGATTCTATTAACTTGTTTTCAGTGGCAGCATCAAGAATGTTTTTAATATCTGTAGCTGAAATGTTTTTTGATTCTTCATAAAGAATAATTAATTCATTTTCTGTTTCTTCAATCCCATTTAAATTAATTTGCCATAATAGCCCGCTTATAATTTCATTGTTTTGAGGAATCGTTTTGACAGTAATTTTCTTAAATTTTTTCATATTATTTAACCTTTTTGGATTAATGTAGTTAAATATTATTCATAAAGATAAATTAATTCACAAATTTTATCTTGGAAGTCCCTTGCTTTTTTTGGTGGAGAAGTAAAATTTTGCATGAAAATAGCAAAAGCTATAAGATGATTGTTTTTGTTAAACATATATCCAGCAAGATTGCTTATGCCACTTAGAGTTCCTGTCTTGGCTCTTACTTTTTTATAAGCTTTGCTGTTAATCATTCTATTTTTTAATGTTCCATCATAACCTGAAATAGGGAAGGAATTATAAAGCTTAATAAATAGTTTTTCTTCTTTGAAATAAAAATGTTTAAGTAAAGAGACTACCAATTCAGAAGAAATTAAATTGTAGAACGACAAACCTGAGCCATCTACAATTTTGTATTCTTTTGGATTGTGTCCTATAAGTGTAATAAGACTATCAATCATAATAATTCCATTTCTTGCAGTTCCGGGTTTTCCAAAATGTTCGATTGCAAGAATTCGCAGAATTAATTCTGCTCCAAGGTTATGGCTAATTTTATTAGTCACTGTTATTACTGTATCCAAACTTCTTTTGAATGTTAAAATTTTTTTTGCAGTATTTGGTACATTTTTGATATTACTTTCGCCATTAAAAACTATTCCATTTTTTGCAAGATTTTCTTGAAATAATTTTAAGAAGAATTTATGTGGATATACCACACTGAAGGTTAGAGTATCTTCTTTGTGATTAATAGAAATTTTCCCTTTTGCAATGATATTATCGGTTTTATTAAACCAATCTCGAGATATGTAAAAATCTGAGGTATCGTTCCCAGTTGTTAAAGAAGAATTAATTATTTCAAAATATTCTGTTTGAGGTAGAGTTTTTATAATAGCTGGCTTGCCTATTTCAGAAGGTCTATAAATTACTTTTATAGAATTACCATTAATTGAAAGAGGTGATATAAAAGGTGCATATGGATAAGGGTCGTCATCCCACATCCATCCCTCTCCCCAATATAAAGAATCTATAATTGATAAATCAACATATAGATTCCCTTCTAATTTTTTGATTCCGTAATTTTTAATTTCTTTTACAATAGAGTCCAAGTCTTTCAAAGAAAAAAGAGGGTCGCAGCCACCTGATATAAAGATACTTCCGAATAAAACTGAATCCACAATATTTCCATCATAAAAAACAGATGTTTTGAATTCGTATTCATTTAAGAAATAAAGGGCTGTAGCGGTAGTAAGAATTTTCTGAAGAGAAGCAGGACGTAAAAGTAATTTTTCATTTTTAGAATAAAGATTTTTGTTTGCAGTTAAATCATAAATATTGATTGAAACAATTGTTGATTTAAAGAAATCATTTTCAAATAAACTATCGAGTGCATTAGATAAATTATTTTGAGTAAATGTAAGGTTTGTTGTAAGTAAGAGATAAAGTAAAGTTAAGATTTTTTTATTCATTTTATTAAAAATACTCTCTTTCTCTAAATTCAACACCAAGCTCTTCTATAACAAATTTTTTTGCTGCTTCAGAATCAACTTCGCTTAATCCTACAATTGTCATTATGACTTTTGAATACTTTTTTGCTTTTTTTGCAAATTCAATCATTTCTTTATGGAGTGAAGGATCAACTCTCATTAGTTTTCCATACTGGATTGGGTCAACAGAGTTAAGGCTAATAGAAACAACATCTATAAGACCTTCAAGTTCTGGTGTAATATCTCTTTTGTTTATGACATTTCCATGCCCATCTGTATTTAATCTTGTTATACCACCATTTTCTTTAACATATTTTGCAATTTTTTTTACTACGTCCCAACGAATTGTTGGTTCGCCGTAACCACAGAAAACAATTTCTTTATATTTTTTAGGATCACCAATTTCCTTAATATAAACTTCTGCTTCTGGTTCTTCGGATTTTTTCATTTTCAAATTATAACCATTAATTACAGCGTCACCTTTACGGTCACAAAAAATGCAGTCTGCATTACATCTATTTGTAACATTAATGTATAATGAATTACCAATTTTGTATGTGTAGCTTAATGGAGGTTTTTTACCTATACCAAATAGTTTGAAAACGTTGTATGAGGTTGTTCTTGCAACATCTTCGACAGTTAAATTTTGAATTTCGGCAATTTTCTCTGCTATTAGTTTAATGTAGGCTGGTTCATTTCGTGTACCTCTGTGAGGAACAGGGGTCATAAATGGTGAGTCGGTTTCGAGAAGCATACTTTCTATTGAAATATTAGAGACTATTTTGCGAAGATTTTCTGCTTTATTAAAAGTAATGTTTCCTGTAAAAGAAATAAGATGATGCATTTCAATTAATTCTTTAGCATCTTTCAATGAACCTGAAAAGCAGTGAAATTGAGCTCTAAGACCCGAATCTTTATATTTTCTAGCAATTTTCATTATATCATCGGTTGCTTCACGATTGTGAACAATAATTGGTTTTTTCAACTTTAATGCTAATTCTATCTGCTCTTCAAAAGCTTTTATTTGAATTTCTTTAGGAGAAAAATCGTAATAGTAATCAAGACCAATTTCTCCAATTGCTATAACCTTCTTGTTTTTAGCTAATTCTTCTAGCTTGTTTATAATTCTATCGTTCCAGTCTTTTGTGTCGTGAGGATGAATTCCAACAGTTGCGTAAATGTTTTCATATTTTTCAGATAGCTCAATTGCCTGTTGAGATGATATTAAGTCTGTTGCAGGTACAATAATTACATCAACATTTGCTTCTTTTGCTCTTTGAATTACCTGGTCGACTTCTCCATTGAAATTTGGATAAAAGAGATGAGCGTGTGTGTCTATAAACATAATTTTCTTTTTCTTATTTCTAATAATAAAAACACTGATTGGTTAAAATACATTCAATATTTCTCTTATATTTTTAACAAACTTCTCCAATAATCTTACAATCTTCATTTATTTTTTTGCATAAGCTAATTATGTTATCCACATCATTTTTGTTTACAATAGCAATTAAACCAATTCCTAAGTTAAAAACTTCTCTCATTTCCATTTCACTAATATTTCCAGTTTTTTGGATAAGTTTGAAAATAGCTGGTATCTCCCAAGCATTCCAGTCAATTTTCAAATTCAGTTTTTTTGGAATAACTCTTTTTGTATTTCCAATAATTCCCCCTCCTGTTATATGGGAGAAAGCTTTTATTAAAAATTTATCTTTTAGTAGGGTTATTAAATTTAGATAAGACTTGTGGATTTTCAATAATTCTTCTCCAAGTGTTAAATTTAATTCATCTAACCTATCTTCAAGTTTAAATTTACTTAACAAAACTTTCCGAGCGAGAGAATATCCATTAGTGTGCAATCCCGTGGACTTAAAGCCAATTAATATGTCACCGCGTTCAACATTTTTTCCATCGATAATTTTTTCTTGTTCTACAATGCCAACAATGGTTCCAGCAATATCATAGTCTGTTTCTGCATAAACGCCAGGCATTTCGGCAGTTTCACCACCAATTAAAGCAACGTTATTTTCTTTACAAGCAATTGAAAATCCTTTAATTATTTCTGCTGCTTTTTCTGGAACTAATTTTCCAAAAGCAAGATAATCCACAAAGTATTGGGGTTCTGCACCACATACAGCAATATCATTTACACAATGGTTAACAAGATCTTGTCCAACAGTATCGTGCTTATTCATCATGATTGCAATTTTAATTTTCGTTCCTACACCATCTACACTAGTTACAAGGACTGGATTTTTCCATCTACTTAAATCAACCTTATAAAAAGCACCAAAATGACCTATCCCATGTAAAACGTTTTTGTTAAAAGTTGACTTTGCGAACTGTTTGATCTTTTCAACAGTATTTTCTCCAGCCTGTATATTTACACCAGCATCTTTATAAGTTATCCCCACTGATTCTCCTTAATTTTTTATGCAAATATAAGAATAATAATCCCTATTAATTAAGTGAGAATTTGTCATTGTTTTAAAATTTCAAATTCTATTTAAATAATTTTGTTAAATTGATTTAACTAAATATGAAACTTATTAAACATTAAAATTGTCTTATGAAACGCCAATTAATAAGCTTCATCTAATCTGAAAATTAAATCGATTTTTGGTATTTTTGAACCCACGATTTAGGTGAATAAGACTATGGATTATCAATTAAAAGACAGAGAGAAAGCTATATTGAGGTTCGTTATTCATCAATTTATTTTAACTGCAAGTCCAGTAGGTTCGAGAAATATTTCGAAAAAGTATAATATTGGTTTATCTCCAGCCTCTATAAGAAATATTATGGCAGATTTAGAGGAACTGGGATACTTAGACCATCCCCATACTTCAGCCGGGAGAGTTCCAACTGATAAAGGGTATAGGGTTTATGTTGATATGTTAATGGATCCTCCTCGGCTTGATAATCAGACGAAGGAAATAATTGATAAAAATCTTAGTCAGGCTTCTGCTGAAACTGAAGAATTGCTTAAAGTAACTACTAATATTTTGAGTGATCTGACTAATCAACTTGCAATGGTAACTTATCCAAAATTCGAAAATGCAGTCCTTGAAAAAATTCAGATAGTTCAACTTTCTTCTACAAGAATACTTGTAGTTGTAACTGTTAAATCTGGTTTAATAAGGACTATAACGCTTGAAATAGATGCTGAAGTAAAGGAAGAACATATTACGCTGGTTCAGCAATATTTAAACGAAAGACTATCAGGCTTAAAGTTTTATGAAATAAGAAATACTATAGGAGATAGAATAAAAGATATCGATAAAGATGCATATAAGCCAATTATACGAGTATTTCTTGATTCTGTTGACAGAATTTTTACAGATATAAATAGCGACAAGGTAGTTGTATCGGGCGCAAAGAATATTCTTAAACAACCAGAATTTGCAGATCACGAACAATTCCAAAGTATAATAGAATTAATAGAGAATAAAGATATTATAATACATATTTTAGATAAAAAAGCTCCAACGAAAGGTGATGAGGTTTTGGTAACTATTGGAGAAGAAAATAAAGACGAAAAGTTTTCTGAGTATAGTATGATTACTAAAGAATATAAGATAGGAGATTTACAAGGAACTTTAGGAATTATGGGTCCTAAACGGATGGATTACTCAAAGATTATAGCAGCGGTTGTATATGTTGCTCAACAATTAACGGAAGAATTAACTAAACAAAGATAAATTGAGAGGAATAAAAGAGTATGGAAGAAATAAAAAATCAGGAACAGAATAATCAAAGTTTAGGGGCAGAACAACAAGGACAAGAAGTGCAGAATAAAGCTGGAGAAGAATTTAAATCGAATGGAAGTTCTAATAATAACGCTACTTTGGACGAAAGCAATCATGAGCAGTCTGAAGCTATTGCAGAAGAAGGTGTAATTGAGCAAAAAGAACTTGAGAAACAAATTAAAGAATTGGAAGAAAAAATTAGCGAACTTGAAAAGAACAATAGTGAATTAAAAGATGCTTTTTTAAGAAAAGCAGCAGAGTTTGAGAATTACAAAAGAAGAACAGAAATTGATCAATTGAATATAATTAAATATGCTGCCGAACCATTTATAAAAAATATTTTAACTGTTTATGATGATTTAGAAAGGTCATTAAATCATATCGAGGGAAATAATTTTGAATCTCTTAAAAAAGGGTTGGAACTTATTTATGATAAATTCACTAAAATTTTAGATTCACATGGTATAAGAAAAATAGATGCAATAGGAAAGCCATTTGATGTGGAACTTCATGAAGCATTAATGCAAAGACCAGCTGAAGGGGTTCCACCTCATACAGTTCTTGAAGTTTTGGAGCATGGCTATATCTATAAGGACAAAGTTATACGACATGCAAAAGTAGTGGTTAGTTCAGAAACTACAGATAATAAAGAAATCGAAACAAATCAACAAAATTCAGATTCACAAAACAATAACAATTAAAAGGCTTTGGCTATGGCAAAGAGAGATTATTATGAAATTTTAGGTGTAAGTAGAGATGCATCAGAAGAAGAGATAAGAAGAGCTTATAGAAAACTAGCTATGCAATATCATCCAGATAGAAATCCAGGTAATAAAGAAGCTGAAGAAAAATTTAAAGAAGCTGCTGAAGCATATGAAGTATTGAGTAATAAAGAAAAACGTGCTAAGTATGATAAATATGGACACAGTGGTTTACGAGGAGGCGAAGACTTTAGAGGATTTGAAAATGTAAATGATATCTTTACTCACTTCTCTGATATATTTGGTAGTGCGTTTGGTGGTTCTTCTATATTCGACGATTTTTTTGGAACTTCTACCTCCCAAAGAACAAAGGAAAAGACAGTTGGAACACCAGGTTCTGATTTAAAAATAACACTTAAGCTTACTTTAGAGGAGATTGCAACAGGAACATCTAAAAAAGTAAAAATCAAAAGATATAATAGGTGCGAGACATGTGGCGGAACAGGTGCAAGAGCTTCTTCTGGATATAGAACTTGCTCTGTTTGCAACGGCACAGGAGAGATTAGACAGGTGTCAAGGTCTATTTTTGGTCAGTTTGTTAATATATCTACATGTAAAAATTGTGGGGGTTCAGGCAAAGTTATTGCAGATCCATGCCCAACATGTTCGGGAGATGGAAGAGTTTATGGCGAAACTACAATTAAGATAAACATTCCAGCAGGTGTTCACGATGGAAGTTATATGACTTTAAGAGGCGAGGGTAATGTTGGAAAGAATGGTGGACCTGCAGGGGATTTAATTGTAGTATTTCAAGAGTTGCCCCATCAGTATTTTACAAGGGAAGGCGACAATGTTATTTATGAATTATACATTAGTTTCCCCGAAGCTGTATTAGGTACCGAAGTTGAAGTTCCTACATTAACAGGAAAAGCTAAGCTAAAAATTGAACCTGGAACACAACCTGGTAAGTTCCTTAAGATGAGAGATAAAGGAATTCAACACTTAAATAGTCCTGGTGCTGGTGACCAACTCGTTAAAATAAATATCCATGTACCTAAAAACGTAACTGCCAAAGAGAAAGAATTGTTAAAAGAGCTTCAAAAAATGCCTAACATTAAAGTTGGCGATTAAGTTTTAAACATTTTATGAGGGGCATATCGACTTATTTGATAAAATATCAAAGAAAATAGGGTTCACTCAAACTGAATTTAGAATTATTTTGTTTTTATTGACGGCACTTTTTGTAGGTATTGTAATTAATTACCTTAAAGAAAAAGAGGATAAAAATTTATTTGTTTTTAATTACTCAAAAGAGGATAGTCTTTTCCTTAATAGTAATATTGACACAAATGTTTTTTACGAAAAATTGGACAATAAAAAAGTTGATTATAAGCAAGAACTTTTAGATTTTAGCACTGATAATTTAACAAAAAAAATAGATGTAGATACTAATTATCGATTAATTAATATTAATAAGGCAAATTTAAGTGAATTGGTGAAACTGCCTGGAATAGGAGAAAAAACAGCAACAGAAATTTTGAATTATAGAAATAGAAACGGAGAATTTAGAAGCATTAAAGATTTAATGAAAGTTAAAGGTATTGGAAAAGCTAAGTTCAATAAAATAAAAAACATGATAACTGTTAATTAAATCTTATATTGGAGGAATAATGAGCTATAAGTCAGAACCATGGTACATTCATGCAGTATTGTATGCTATAATTGTTGTATTAGTTTATGTGTTGATAAAAGTTGCCTATCTTGATCCAAACGAAGTGCTTGAGAAAGAAAAATATTACAAGCAAGAATCTAGATTAAGAATGTCTAATCTTCGTGCAGCAGAAAAGTTATGGGAAGCAAAATATGGTAAATTCACTGATAATTTAACAGCACTTATTAATTTTTTGAAAACTGATCCTAGTGTTAAAAAAGCTATGGAAGGAGTTGATAGCGTTACAGGAAAATCTACCAATCCTTTTGTTAAATTATCGGATGGAAAACTTGTTTGGGATTCTATAACTCATTCACCTAAATCAGGTAAACCCTATATAATTCAAGTCGATACTTCTGTAACAGCAGACACTATAATTGATAGGCGTGGAAGAATAATTAAAATCGATTCGATCAAAACAATAGGACAAAGATACTTTATTCAATGTCCTGATGGTTATGGAACTATAGGTGATTTGAGAAGTGATGCTCTTAAACATACAGCATCATGGGAATAGAAATTATTTTTGAGTTAATGTGTTTCAAAACCATATTGGAATTAATTTAACAGAAAGTAAGTTTCAGTTTGTTGAGGTAAGTTATAAGCACAACTCATTTTATTTGGAAAATGTTGATCAAGTAATATTAAAAGAAAGTTTAAGCCCTTCTATAACGAAGGGCTTAAATTCTGAGCACGAAGTGCATCTTATATCGATCTTGCAAGATTCATTTAATAAAATTATTTCTAAAAAAAAAATTGTTTCTAAGTATATATCCTTTTCTCTTCCACATAATTTCTTTATAGTAACAGAAATACCATTTGAACCCACCTTAACAAGAAGAGATTTAATAGAACAATTTAAATGGGAGCTAAGTATTTTGTATCCTCATCTTTTTTCTGAAAATTTTCTTATTCAACATATCGAAGTAAATAAAACTTCAATTAGAACTGAAGACAAAGCAATTATTTTTGCTATCGATAAATCAATTGTTTCTGCTTTAAATAAATTTTGTAATAACAATAACTTAAAGCTTAGGTTTGTTGACAATGCCCATCTTTCTTCGATAGCTTTTTTGCGTTTGTTAAGAAATGTAACAAAAGATTCTGTAATACTTAGTTTTTATATAGACCAAAGTTTTTCCTCTTTTATGGCAATTGAAGGTACATATCCATTTTATTTCAAAATGTTCAATACTACAAAAATATTCGATTTTTTTGATGAGATTATTTTTCAATTATCTAAATTTGGTATTGATATAACTTTGGTAAATCAAATTCTAATAAGTGGACAAAGTATAACTGATGAGGTGATAATAAAAATAGAAGAAAAGTTTAATTGCAGGGTTCTGAAGATTAATCCTTTTGAAAAGTTGAAAGTAGAAGAAGAAATGAAGAAAAATCCGCTTTATACCTCGCAATATAATTCGTTTACAGCCGCAACTGGAATGGCAATAAGAATTGTATGAGAATAATTGCGGGAAAATATGGAGGGCGCATAATAAAGTTTCCTAATTCTAAGTTTGTGCGTCCAACAACTGATAAAGTAAAGGAATCTTTATTTAATTATTTATCGAATCAGATTGACTTCGAAGGTATAAAGGTATGTGATGTTTATGCAGGTTCAGGTTCGCTAGGTCTTGAAGCTTTAAGTAGAGGAGCAAGGGAAATACACTTTGTAGAAAAAAATTTTTTTGTTTCAAAAGTTTTGAAGGAAAATATTGCATCTTTGCAAGCTGAAGATAAATGTAGAATTTATAAAATTGATGCTATTAAGTTTTCGAAAATGAAAAATCATGAAGAGTATGACTTAATTTTAGCTGATCCTCCTTTTTTCAAAGATGATATTTATATTGTAATTAAAAATTTCCTTGAAAGGAATTATTTAAAAAAGAATGGAATCATCTTGGTTGAAAGGTCTATCCAAACAAAACAAAAAGATATAAGCAACTTTAACATAGAGCCATTTAGGAAGATTGGAGATAGCTTTATATATCTTTTTAAGAATAATTAAATAGGTGTAACAATGGCAAAGGTAATTTACCCTGGAACATTTGATCCGGTTACAAATGGACACATAGATATAGTTCAAAGGGCAAGTGAATTGTTTGAAGAGGTTATTGTAACTGTTGCAAGGAATCCTATGAAAACAGCTCTGTTCACTGTAGAAGAAAGACTTGAAATGTTAAAAGAAAGTTTGAAAGACTTTAGAAATGTAATTGTTGATTCTTATGATGGACTGGTTGTTGAACATGCAAAGCAGGTTGGAGCAATTGGTATAATAAGAGGGTTAAGAGCTGTAAGTGATTTTGAATATGAATTTCAAATGGCATTAATGAATAGAAAATTGGCTGGTGATATTACTACAATTTTACTTATGCCGCACGATAAATATACATATCTTAATTCTACCATTGTAAAAAATCTTGCTCAGTTTCATGGAAATGTTTCTGAGTTTGTTCCTCCAATTGTAGAAAAAAAATTGAAAGAGAGATTTGGATACTAAGAAGATTAATAGAATATTTTTGCATTAAAAATTTTTTTCTCAAAACCTGCAAGTAAAAAATTTAATTTTGATTTTCTTAAAAAGCAGAACATCTTTTTTATTATTTCTAGCGCTAAGATTTCTATTAAATCAAATGTTTTACGTTATGATTTTATTCTGAATGATTTATTACATCTCTTTTTCTGCTTCAAGTATTTTTCCTTCAACAAATAAGCCGTGTTCAAGATGTCTTTTTCTTATATAAACAATTCCTTCTTCGTTGTGTGGTTCACCGTAAACTGAATGAACTGATTTTAATCCCCCCAAATATTTGCGGGCATCGGATAAGTAAACAAAGTCTCCAACTTCAGCTGCCATTTTATTCATATCCTTTTTTGAAAAATTAACAATGTCTTCGTTGTCATCTTTAATTAATTTCCAGTGGACCCTGACTTTTTCTCCATCTCTTTCATTTACTTTTCTGCCTTTATAGATTTCTTTTGCTTTGTGAATCGACCAAATTGTTAATCCTTCAATTTGTCGTTCTGAGTCATATTTCACATAGTGCGTAGAAATTAAGGCAACAAAAAAGGAAGCTAAAATTGTTAAACACATCAAGAACTCGAGAGAAAAAGTTTCTAACTTCAAAACAGCAACTAAAACGTCTATAATAAATACTAAAGCAGTGAATCCAATTATGGGATACATTATAAAGTGGCTTTTTGAATCTATTATTTTATTAGAAAGTTTTCTAAGTTGCTTTTGAAAGATAGTAGTAAGAACTGCAAGTGAAACACAAACAATTAGATTATAGAGAGCACTCATATAAGTATAAGGATGAACGGGATCGTAGGGAGTACCGTGAGCAATTGGTCTTATTAGTTCATATGGGAATCTGTTTCCTAATAGCATAAGTGAGATTCCACCAATTACGGTAGTTATTAATCCTGCAGGTGTGAATTTTTTCCAGAAAGCACCAAAAAAGATTGCAACCATTAAAGGTGGAGTCAAAGTTGCATGAAAAAATGCATGGGCTTGGTAAATTGTTGGATAGGAAACAAAAGCATATACTGCAAAGACACCCATTAACGTTAATATTATCGTAGAAACTCTTGCTACAAGCATTGCTTTCTTTTCTGGCAGTCGTTCACTTCTTCTTAATTTTTTTAGCCAGATTCTGATAGGTCTGTCAACATCGTTAACATATATTGCTGAAGCAGCGTTTACTAGAGTACTAACGGTAGACATTAGAGCTGCTGCAATAGCAGCAACAACAAAGCCAAAAACGCCAGGACCAGTTAAGATGTTTGCAACAACAACAAATACAGAATCAGGATTTATATTTGGCGGTATAATATTGGGATTCATAATCGAAATAGCCTTTGCTACCCAGCCTGCGCCGCCTACTACTATAGCAGAAATTGGTAACATAAATAGAACGTTAGCAGCAGCAGCTTTCCTTCCCTCGTGTACATTTTTTGCTGCCATAAATCTCATTATTAAACCCATGTTCATGAACAAGAATCCTACTGAACCTGCAATTGCATCCTCCCAAAAAGTTCCTACGGAATTGAATTCTGCTGGAGAATTAAAACCAGCAAATGGTAATTTCCAACTAGTAGGTAAAAGACCCCAGAAAGAATCCAAACCACCTACATAAGAAATACCCAAGAAGAATACAAGTAATCCTGCAATAAGTAACATTGTTCCTTGAACTAAATCAGTAAATATTACTGCAGTTTGACCGCCAAATGTTATGTATACACCTGTTATTAAAGCTGTTGCCCAAATTAATCCCATTAATGTAACATGAATTTGGAAACCCAAAATAGTAAAATATTCAGGCATTAAAGGCATAATAGCTTTTCCCATAGTAAGAAATCCGATTCCTACATAACCAATTAAGTACAATAATTGAAGAATTGTAACAAGGAATCTTGCAAATGGTGAAAATCTTTTTTCAAAATATTCAGGTATGGAACGAATTCTTGAGTAAATGATAATAGGTAACCAACCAAACATAAATAAGGGAACAAAAAACCAGTCATTCATATAAGACATTGAAGAAGAGAATCCATACTTAAAGCCCATTGCTGAATATTTAACAAAACTGTGACTGCTTATTCCTGTAGCAACTATTGACATTGCAATAAGCCACCAACTAAATCTTCTGCCACCAAAGAAGAAGTCGTTTGTATCTTTATTATACTTTGCAAAATAGGAACCAAATAGTAACATTGTTATCATGTAAATAATAAGTACAATCCAGTCTAGCTGAGTACCGATGTTATGAAGTTGTTCCATGGGATGCTCACAAATAAAGTGCTGCAATTATAAGGAAGGCATGAATAGCCATAAAATAAAAATATCCAAAGATTAAAACTTTCCACCAAAACCGGTGATGTTTTAATCTCATGTCGAGTGCTTTTGTTTTACGAATTAGGTATAAACCGAAAATGAAAAAAATTCCGCCTCCTACGTATAAGTAAATGAATGGTAACCAAGTATCAAAGAATGACAGCATATAAATTAATCCTAAAAAATTTGTATACCAAATTATAAGGGTTAATTTTTAGACGCAAATAAATTTTAGATTCAGTTAAATTATAAAGTTAATGGTAAAAAATAACTTTTTATAAATTGCATTTGTTTTATTGTGTATCTAAATTAACTTCCTAAAATTAATTTTTCTTTCTAAACGGAGGTTGATTATATGGCAATGATGGCAAGAATGAGGAGTTTAGCTCCGTGGTTCATTCTTCTTGTAGGAGGGCTATTTGTTCTGTTTATGGTTATATCAGATTCAAGAGTTCTTGAGTTTTTAGGGCAGAGGTCTCAGAATGTGGGTTCTATTGATGGAGAAGAAATTAGTTATCAGGAATTTTCTGATTTGGTTGAAAGGGCAAGGCAAAATCAGGAGAGGTCAACAGGACAAACAATAGACGAAACCCAAATGGATTTTTTTAGAGACCAAGTATGGGATGCTCTAATAACTCAAAAACTATTACAGAAAAAAATAAAAGAGTATGGTATAATTGTTACTGATGATGAGGTAAGAGAGGCTCTTTTAGGACCAAATCCACCTGAAGAATTAAAAAGACAATTTACAGATTCAGCGGGAGTTTTTAATCGCCAGCTTTACGAACAAGCAATGAGAGACCCCAGAAATAAACAAATAGTTCTTTTTTATGAAGATATGGTTCGAGAACAATTACAACAGCAAAAGCTACAAAATTACCTTTTTGCATCTGTAGTTGTAGGAGATGAGGAAGTTAAAGAGCATTTTATTAGACAAAATATAAAAATGAGAGCAGATTATGTTCTTGTAAGTATTAGTGCAATACCCGACAATGACATAAAAGTTTCTGATAGTGAGTTAGAAAGATACTATGAAAAGCATAAAGAAGATTACAAAATAGAACCATCGAGAAAACTAAAATATGTGCTTTTCCGTCGTATTCCATCAAAAAGCGATTCGCTTGGTATTAAAAGTAATCTTGAGGCAATTGTTGCAAAAATAAAGAATGATACCGCTTCATTTAAATCTTATGTTCAAATTTATTCAGATCAACCTTATAAAAGGGATACAATTTCAATTACAGCGCTCCCTGTTCAAGTTAGAGATATTTTGCTAAAATCTAATAAGGGTGATGTAGTTGGTCCTATAAATACTTACGAAGGTTATACAGTTTATAAATTAATAGACAAAGTAAAGTCAAAAAGTGAAGTTGTAAGAGCTTCACACATATTAGTTCGTTCTACTGGAAATGATAAGGCAGATTTAGAGAAAGCGAATCAAATTTATAATGAATTAATCAGAGGAGCAAATTTTGCAACTGTAGCAAAATTAAAATCTGAAGATCCAGGTTCAGCATCAAATGGAGGTGATTTGGGATGGTTTTCAAAAGGACAAATGGTAAAAGAATTTGAGGATGCATGTTTCAAAGGGAAAATAGGAGAAATTCAAAAACCTGTTAAAACAACTTATGGTTATCATATAATAAAAGTAACTGGCAAATTAAATGAAGATTTTGTTATTGAAAAAATTACAAACAGAATTCAACTATCTGCCTCTACGTTGGATAAACTCTATCAAGATGCAGCCGATTTTGCATACGTAGCTAAAGAAAACGATTTTGAATCAGAAGCCAAGATGATGAAGTATGATGTAATAGAAACTCCTTCCTTTACAGAAGATGCTATAGCAATTCCTGGACTTGGAGTTAATAAAGCTCTTGTTAAATGGGCTTTTGAAAATAACCTTGGTGATGTAAGTGATGTCTTTAAAGTACCTGCAGGTTATGTAGTTGTAAAAATTTCTGATGTTACAAAAGCAGGATTTAGAAAATTTGAAGAGGTTAAGAATCTTATTAAAACAAAAGTAATTGAGGAAAAGAAATTTGAAAAAGCACTTTCAATTGCAAAACAAATAAGAGCTAAGCTTGGCGATAATGGAGATAAGAAATTAGCTCTTAGTGTATGGGATAAAGCTCGTGTAGATTCTACCACGGAATTTACATCAACAGGTTTTATTCCTGCACTTGGTCAAGAATATGCTTTTTCGAATTATGCTTTGAAAGGAGAAATTAATAAGTGGTCTCAACCAGTTAAAGGAAGAATGGGTGTTTATTTAATTAATGTTAGATATAGAACAAAGTTCGATCCAAGTACATTTGAAATGCAAAAGCTTGCTATTAGAAGAGAATTAACACAAAATAAAAGAAATTATTTACTTAACTTGTGGCTTGAAGAAATAAAAAAACAAGCCAAGATTGTTGACAATCGGTATCTGTTTTATAGATAAAAAACTTTATAAAATTTAAGCCGTGATATTAATTATCACGGCTTTTTTTTTATTATTAAATCACAAAATTTTGTGAGTTGCTTATTTTTATAATATTGGAAAATACTTTTAGTTGGAAATCTAAAGAAAAAGGAAGATGAAGCTTAAGATTTTATTTTTATGCCTTTTGTTGAATGACCTTTCTTATGCTCAAGACTTTCTTCAAGATATTTCATTTTATTTTAACTATACAAATACATCAAAGCTATTTTTACAGCCAAAATCTTCAGACCCTGTTGTAAGAGCTACGTATAATGAATTGAGAGATATTTACAGTTTTTCGTGCGAGATCCGATTTAGAATCTTAGAATCGGTATTTTTTGGTTTATGGGGTGAATTTATGCAGAAAACATTTACTAATAAAAATATAAACTTCGGTGCTTTTTCAACAGATACAAAAGACGGATATAGAATTTTTCCCGTTGAAGTAAGTCTTTATTACTTTTTGCCATTTTCTACTGATAAATTTAAATTTTACATGGGAGGAGGAGCTGGTATTTATTTTGCGAACTACATTCGTGAAATTGAAAATATTACTGCTGTTAATAACAGAGTAAATTTGGGATATGGAATTCAGGTATCTGTTATTTTGGATTATATCATATATAATTTTATATCTCTTAGGACTCAGATAAGATTTCGAGATCCCGAAATTGATATGAAAAATAAGTATTCAAATAATACTGTTACAATTGGGAATAGAACTTATAAAATTACAATGCAAAATTTTGACACAAAAGTTAATGTTGATGGTATAACCTTTTCAGTAGGAATAAGTTGTAAATTATAAATTTTTACAAAGAGTTTGTATATATTTGTTAACTTTCTTTTTGATGAGTTATGCGAATATATTTAACAGGATTCATGGCAAGTGGGAAAAGCACTATAGGACCTATATTGTCTAACGTGCTTGGCTTAGAGTTCTATGATTTAGACCAAGAAATAGAAGAACATGAAAAATCATCTATTGTGGAAATTTTCGAGAAAAAAGGAGAACCTTATTTTCGTAATGTTGAAAGTGAAATTTTAAAGAAGATTGCACAGAAAGATAATATTATTGTTTCATTAGGAGGTGGAACAATAACAATCCCTCAAAATCTTGAACTAATGAAAAATACAGGAAAAATTATTTACCTTAAAGTTTCACCTGAAGATATTTATAAGAGATTGAAATCTAAAACAGACCGCCCTTTATTCCGTGACCTTGTTTTAAAAGAAGCATCTAAAGAAGATTTTATTAAAAGAATCAATGAACTCCTTGAAAAAAGAGAACCTTTCTATAATAAAGCAGATTTAATTATCGATACTGATCAAACACCAATCGGTATTACAGTAGATACAATTGCAAAAAAAATAATGAGATTAATAAATGAGAAAGATTGAAATAAAAGTTCCTGGAAATTCATACCCAGTTTTTATTGGAAGTAATATTTTTAACAGATTTCATGAATTTAAAATCTTTAGGAAGTATAAAAGTTACTTTTTAATTGTTGATAAAGGTGCATATGATAACCATACTGAATTGATTAACGATTTTTATAACCAACTTTCTGAAAAAAAATACTTGCATTTATTTGAAGCAAACGAGAAAAACAAGTCTTTCGAGGAATTAAAGAAAATTCTTTCTCTTCTTATAAAAAATAATTTTGGAAGAGATACATTACTAGTATCTATTGGTGGAGGTATAACAGGAGATATTTCAGCTTTTGCAGCTTCAATTTTCTCAAGAGGTATAAAATATATTCAAGTGCCAACAACACTTCTTGCAATGGTAGATAGCTCCGTTGGTGGAAAAACAGGTATCAACTTTGCAAATACAAAAAATATTGTTGGGACATTCTATCAACCAGAACAAGTTTTAATTGATACAGTTTTTTTAAAAACTCTTCCACGGGTGGAGCAAATTTGTGGTTTAGGTGAAATAATTAAATATGCTTTGTTAATAGGTGACGATTTTTGGGGATTTGTAAAACATAATTTACAAATGCTTTTAGATATGGATAAAAAAATTATTGAAGACGTGATACAAAGATGTGTTCAATTTAAAGGTGATGTGGTAATGAATGATGAAAAGGAGGTAACAGGATTAAGGAAGATTTTAAATCTGGGCCATACTTTTGCACATGCAATTGAAATAGAACAAAAACATAGTATAAAGCATGGTCAAGCTGTTATTGTAGGAATAACGTGTGCTTTGCATCTTTCAAATAAATTACATTTGTTAAATGATATAGGGCTCGAAAAATACTTACCTTTGTTAATTAAGTTTAATGATGAGATAAAAATTCAAAATTTCAATTCAAGAAAATTATATCAGTTAATGAAGCGTGATAAAAAGAATAGAAATGAAGAAATAAAGTTTGTTCTTTTACAAAGAGCAGGACAAATCGCTATTGATGTTGAAGCAGAAAAAGAAGATGTCATGTATGCACTTGAAAATGGACTTCAATATTTTAAAGTATAGTTATGTTTAGCATAAGATGCTGTTTAGCTTTTATACTGTTAACTTTTAGAATAGTTTTTACTCAAAGTTACCATGAAATAAGAGCAGTGTGGATAGCAACAAATCATAGATTAGACTGGCCTCCCTCAACTTTTAATATAGATTTGCAAAAAAAAGCTCTTGTAGAAATACTCGATAGTATTGAATCGAAAAATCTTAACACTATTTTTTTTCAAGTTAGGAGCAATGGAACTGTTTTGTTTAAATCTTCTTTTGAGCCGTTTAGTTTTTATATAGATGAAAATGGTAACATGCCTTATGATCCATTGAAATTTGCTATAGAAGAGGCTCATAGAAGAAATTTAGAAATACATGCATGGATTAATGTTGTACAAGTTTTTGCTGGTAAAGATTTAAAAACATTTAATAATCCATTGCATATTACTAAAAGAAAACCTAACTGGATTATTGAATATGGAACAATTGATTCAAGATCATACTGGCTTAATCCAGCGTTGCCAGAAGTAAGAGAATATTTATCTGATTTAATAAAAGAACTTGTAGAAAATTATAATGTAGATGGAGTTCATCTTGATTACATTAGATATCCTGGAAGAAACTTGAATGACGATTCACTTTATAATATTTATGGAGGGGGATTATTAAAAGATGATTGGAGAAGAAAAAATATTACTGATCTGATAGAGTTAATTAATAAAAAAGTTAAGTCTATTAAACCTAATATAAAACTTGGGGCTACACCAGTAGGAATTAATAGAAATCATAAAGATATGTATGGATGGGAAGGGTTTTACGAAGTATATCAAGATGTAAAAGATTGGCTTAGAAAAGGGTTGCTTGATTACATTGCGCCTCAGGTTTATTGGTCATTTAATGATAGATTTCAATTTGATATTCTTGCGAAAGATTGGGTTGATAATTCGTTTGGTAGAAAAGTGATTATAGGTATTGGTGCATATAAACCTGAAGTAAGAAAAGAAATAGACAAGATGATTAATTATGTAAGAGCAATTGGTGCAGATGGTGTGGCTTTTTTTCGTTATTCGAGTATAAAAGATTATAATCTTAAAAGTCTTTTCGACAGCAATTCAAATAAAAGACAGAGGAAGAAAGAGAATTTTAATGAAAATATCGAAAGTAAGAACATCGTTGAGAATAATCATGAATCGGAGAAAATTGAAATTGATGAGCCAAGTTTTGCTTTAATGAATTTAATGGCTCCACAGCTTATTAAAAAGTTGAATTACTATGAAATAATAATTTACTCTGAAAAAGAAGATGAAGTAATTTTGAAGGGAGTAAACGAAAAGAACGAAGAAATAATTAAGATAGTAAAAGTTAGGGAAGGGAAAAATATAATTAATATAAGCTCTAATCTTGAGAAGTACAGTGAAATATTTCTTTTATTTATATCATCAAACAAAATGATGAAACTAAAATTGTAGTTTGAAAATTTTATCAAGGATATAATATGTCAAAAAAGAAAAACAGTAAGAATTTATTTTTGCAAATCGCGGTAGTTGTAGTAATACTAGCCTTTGTGTTTTATTTTATTTACTCGAATATATTAATGAATAAAGAAAAAATTAATCCAGAGTTAGAAAAAGCAATGACAGGCACAGCAGCTTATTCTTTTACAAAAGAAGGCGAGTTAACATTTGTGAATAATAAAGGTCAGATGATTTCTAAACTTGATATTGAGATTGCAGATGATGATGAGCAGAGAATGACAGGTTTGATGTATAGATATAAAATGGAAGAAAATCAGGGGATGCTTTTTATATTCCCATATGAAACACTTCAATCATTTTGGATGAAGAATACAATTTTGCCTCTTGATATGATTTTTATAAATTCTAAATTAGAAATTGTAAAGATTCATAAAAATACTATCCCATATTCAGAGCAATCATATTCTTCTGAAAAACCGGCACAATATGTTGTAGAAGTTAATGCAGGTTATACAGATAAATATGGGATAAAAGAAGGAGATAAGATTGTTTGGAGAAGAAATTAAAAAATCCCCTCTGGGTTATTAAACAGAGGGGATTTTTACTGTTCCTTTATTTACTTTTTTCTTTTCTTGCTCCTGCCTTTTGTAGTTTTAGTACTTTTCTTTTTTGATACTTTTGTTGTAGACTTCTTTTTCTTTAATGCTACCTTAGTAACTTTTTTTGTTACTTTCTTTTTTTGTGTGGGTTTGGTTTTTTTAGCTTGTTTTTTTGCTTTTGTAGTTTTTTTGGTTGCAGTTTTCTTTTTTTCTTTTTTCTTTAGATTTTCTGCAATTAAGTTAAGTGCACTGCCTGCTTTGAACCATTCTATTTGTGTAGAACTGAATGAATGATTTAGCCATATTTCATCTATACTACCATCGCTATGCTTTACAATCAATTTTAACGGTTTCTCTGGCGCAAAATCTTTCAAACCTATAATGCTTAATCTATCGTCTTCTCGAATTTTTTCGTAGTCGTCTGGATTTGCAAAGGTTAATGGTAACATTCCTTGTTTTTTAAGATTTGTTTCGTGGATGCGAGCAAAACTTTTTGCAATTATAGCTTTTCCACCAAGATATCTTGGCTCCATTGCAGCATGTTCACGAGAAGAACCTTCTCCATAATTTTCATCCCCTACAACAATCCAACCTATTCCTTGTGCTTTGTATTCTCTTGCGACTTCATGAACTTGCTTGTATTCTCCTGTAAAAATATTTTTTGCTTCACCTGCTTTTCCTGTAAACGCATTAATAGCCCCTAAAAACATATTTTTTGAAATATTATCGAGGTGACCTCGATATTTTAACCATGCACCTGCTGGAGAAATATGGTCTGTTGTACATTTGCCTTTAACTTTTAACAAAAGTGGTAAGTCAATAAAATCTTTTCCATCCCATGGTTCGAATCGTTCAAGAAGCTGCAATCTTTCGCTATTGGGATCTATTTTTATTTCTGTTTTATAACCATCTGGAGTAGGTGCAATGTATCCAACTTTATCTTTTACAAATCCGTTCTCAGGTAGTTCATCTCCGTAAGGAGGATCTAGTTTTACCTGTTCACCATTTTCATTGATTAAATAATCTGTTTCGGGATTGAAAGATAGACTTCCTGCAATAGCCAGTGCAGTTACAATTTCGGGACTTGCAATAAATGAGTAAGTCTCTGGGTTGTTATCGTTTCTTTTTGCAAAATTTCTGTTAAACGAGTTAATTATAGTATTTTTTTCGCCTGTTTTTATATCCATTCTTTTCCACATACCAATACACGGTCCACAAGCGTTTGCTAAAACAGTTCCTCCGAATTCTGTAAGAATCTGCAATTGTCCATCTCGTTCTATAGTGGCGCGCACTTGTTCGGACCCGGGTGTAATAGTAAATTGTGTTTTTGCTTTAAGACCTTTTGCAAGAGCTTGTCGTGCAATGTTTGCTGCTCTGTCAATATCTTCGTAGCTTGAATTGGTGCAACTTCCAATGAGTGCAACACTAATTTTATCAGGATAGTTGTTCTCTATTACAGCTTGTTTCATTTTTGAAATAGGATGAGCT
The DNA here is from genome assembly GCA_026417975.1 of Melioribacter sp. Taxonomy (GTDB): domain Bacteria; phylum Bacteroidota; class Ignavibacteria; order Ignavibacteriales; family Melioribacteraceae; genus Rosettibacter. Next base: position 37,541 of record JAOACD010000012.1, on the reverse strand, counting down.
AAGTCTGGAGTAAAAGGACCGTTTATATGTGGCTCAAGTTCATTCAAATTGATTTCAATTACTTGGTCAAAATATTTTTCCGGTTCAGCATAAACTTCATCATCGGCTTTTAGTTCATAGGCAAGTTTTTCTGCTAATTCTGCCACATCTGCTCTATCTGTTTTTCTTAAATAGTTTGCCATCTTTTCATCGAACGGAAATATTGAAGTAGTAGCACCAACTTCAGCGCCCATGTTACAAATAGTTGCTTTGCCAGTGCAGGATATTGAACTAGCACCTTCTCCAAAATATTCAATTATGGCTCCAGTTCCACCTTTAACGGTTAATAATCCAGCTACTTTTAGAATAACATCTTTTGGAGATGTCCATCCAGAAAGTTTACCTGTTAATTTAATTCCGATAAGTTTTGGCCATTTCAATTCCCAGGGCATTCCAGCCATAACATCTACAACATCAGCGCCTCCAACTCCTATAGCAATCATGCCAAGCCCCCCTGCATTTGGAGTATGAGAATCGGAACCGATCATCATACCCCCAGGGAATGCATAATTTTCGAGAATTACCTGATGGATTATTCCAGCTCCAGGTTTCCAGAAACCTATGCCATATTTTTTACAAATGCTCTCAAGAAATTCATAGACTTCTTTATTTTCTTGAATTGCTCTATCTAAGTCTTCTTTTGAACCACTTTGAGCAACTATTAAGTGGTCTGCATGTACAGTTGCAGGTACTGCCGAGGTTTTTCTTCCAGCATGCATAAACTGAAGCAGGGCCATTTGAGCAGTTGCATCTTGCATAGCTACGCGGTCAGGTGCAAATTCTGCAAAGTCTTTTCCGCGTATAAATTCCTTTTTAGCAGGATCCCAAAGATGTGCGTAAAGAATTTTTTCTGCATAAGTTAATGGTCTACCAACGATCTTTCGTGCGTTCTTTACTTTCTTTTCGAATCCTGCATAAACTTTTTTTATCATATCAAAATTTGCAGTCATTTTCTCCTCTTTTAGTAAAATTTAATACAAAGATAAAAAATTTTTAGCATTAAGACCTTATATCAAAAATCTTTTAAGTAGAACTTATTTTTTTCATTTTCTTTTAATATCTTAAACTGTGATTTTATAAAAAGGAGGATTGATTGATACCTCTTAAAGATGATGTGCCTTCAAAAACTTTTCCTATTGTTAATATTTCGTTGATAATTATAAATATTGCAGTTTTTGTTTTTGAACTAATGTTAGGAGAAAATTTACAGGGTTTTGTAGAAAAGTATGGTGTAATACCTGCAAAGTATTTTTATCAAGGAATGCTTTTGGAAAGTGGTGATGTTATGTATTTTTCTAATGAGGGCCGTATTATTCCATTATTTACATCAATTTTTTTGCATGGTGGTTGGCTCCATTTAATTGGTAATATGCTCTATTTATGGATTTTTGGAGATAACGTTGAAGATAGAATGGGCCATTTAAGATATTTGATTTTTTACATACTTTGTGGTTTGGCAGCAAGCTTTGCTCATATTTTTATGAACCCAGATTCAACTATTCCTACAATTGGTGCAAGTGGAGCGATTGCTGGTGTTTTAGGTGCATATATGTTTTTATATCCTAGTGCACAAGTTATAGTGCTTTTACCAATTTTTATCTTCTTTGATATAATTAAGTTGCCTGCATTGTTAGTTCTTGGGTTATGGTTTATAATGCAACTTTTTCAAGGAACATTGGCTTTGTCAATAGAAAGTAGTGCTACTGGTGGAGTAGCATGGTGGGCTCATATTGGAGGATTTGTATTTGGAGCGATTATAGTCCATATATTTAAGAAAAAAAGTAGAAAACCAGCTTATCGTGATGAATGGTGGCTTTATTATAGATAAGCATAAATATTTTTTGCAAAAGGAAAAGTAGCTATGAGTAACAAAGACTATTTTAATGATGTTGCATACAATTGGGATAATTTAAGAAGAACTTTTTTCTCAGATTCGTTAAGAGAAAAAATTGTTAAAATTGCTGGATTGGAGAAAAATAAAATAGCAGCAGATATTGGAGCAGGTACAGGTTTTATTACAGAAGGATTATTAAGACATAATTTAAGAGTAATAGCTGTAGATCAATCTAAAGCTATGATAAGTGTAATGAAGAAAAAATTATTAGATTCCGAGGTAGATTATGTAATTGGTGAAGGTGAAAATCTTCCACTCAAATCAGAGTCGGTAGATTATGTTTTTGCAAATATGTATTTGCATCATACTGAAAATCCATCTATTGCAATCGAAGAAATGGTACGGATTATAAGAAGAGGAGGTAAATTAATAATTTCTGATCTCGATGAGCATGGTTATGAATTTCTTAGGATAGAACAGCATGATAGATGGCTAGGTTTTAGGAGAAATGATATTAAAAATTGGTTGGAAAGTGCTAAATTGAAAAATATTAATATTATTTGTGCAAATGAAAATTGTTGCTCTAAATCTAATACGGCTGAAGATCAGTTTGCTTCTATAAGCATTTTCATTGCAACAGGGGTAAAGTAATTATTATTGTCGGATTAAAATATTTCAGAAATTGATAAATCTAAAATTTTTCTAACACGTTTTTTTGTTAATATTTTTCTATTGTCGAATTCTCCTCTTACTTTAGATAACCCTTTAGTACTATAAACTTGTTTATAGATTTGAGTTAAAGAGCTTTTTAATTTTTACAATAAAATATTCCAATGGTAATTAAAATTAATGTGAGAAGATTTTTAGATAATTTTTGGGATAGGAATTAACGAAGTTGAAATGTTTGTCCTATTTCACTTATTGCTACTTTCAGAGGGTAATTTGGGGCCGATTTTAACATCCATTCTATAGGTTCGTTTATTGGTTCTAGTCCTAAACGAAATGTTTTAGTATGAATAGGGATAAAGTATTTTGCATTAATTTCAGAAGCCATTTTAAGAGCTTCTTCTGGGTTGCAGTGATTTTTTCTCCAGGGATTATATGCTCCAATTGGCATAATAGCTATATCGACGTTTTCTTCTTTTGCAATTTTTAGCTTTGTAGTATAAGCGGTATCACCACCAAACAAAATTTTTTTCCCTTTTGATTCAATAATGTATGCATTAAAACTTCTACCGTCTTTGAAAAAACCTCTTGATCTATCTTTTTCCCATGGAAATCTCCATCCAAAGTGTTTTACTTCTAGTGCTTTGAATCTAATTTCTTGTAAAACTAATTCGTCGTTCCAGTCCATAACATATATAGATTTCCATGGTAAATCTTTGATTACATCTTTAGTTAAGTAGGCTGTTATTACATCAATTTTATGTGGGTATTTTTGAGAAAAGTATTTGAGTGTAGGGTAATCCATGTGATCCATGTGTGCATGAGAAAGAAGAATAATATCTGGTTTGGGAATTTCATCTATATTTAAAGCAGGCGGCGAAATTCTTGTAGGTCCATAACTTGTTCCAAAAAAATAGATTCCTACTCTCTCGAATAATACAGGATCTGTTAAAATCCATTTGCCAAAAAGATTTATTAAAACTGTAGAATGACCAATCCAGGAAAGAGTAATTGAATTGCTATCCCAATTTAAAGGATTGGGTTTGTACTTGAGTTTTAAAAATGGTTTTGCGTCTGTTCGATTATTAAAAAATAAATTGATAAAAAATGATGTAATAACACCCGAAAGTAAACTATTTATAAATTTTTTTCTTGTAATTTTCATAGTAATAGGGTAGAGAAAATACTACAACATTAAACAAAAATATATGCCATAAAATTCAATAAGGATTATATGAGGAACTTATAATAGAACTAGCTAATAACAATTTTATTTGAGAGCTCGTTAGTATCGTTGGGTTTAATAGGGAAATTGTTTTTTAATATTTCACCTACTTTTTCTATGCAATAAATTATTCCATCAGAAAATTTTCCTTCTTTAAATTTAGTTTGAATTTCATCACGAAGTTTATACCATGTGTTTTCTTCAACTTTAGAATTAATTCCTTCATCAGCAAGTATGTAAAATTTTCTTTCGCTAAGTAAGAGATAAAGTAAAACTCCTGTCTTATCCTTTGTGTTTTGCATATTTAGTTTATAAAATTCTTTTTCTGCAAGCTGCCTTATATCTTTTCTTTTTTCAAAGATATTTCTGAACTCTTTTATGCAAACGCGAATTTCACCAGATGTCAATTTTTCAGCTTCTTTTATTTTTTTTGAGAATCTAAGAAAATCGTCATCCGTAAAGAAATTGTAAATAATACTTTTTTTCATATACTTTAATGGTTTTTATTTTGATGTAAAAATAAAATAAGAAACCCTTAAAAGAAATATTGGTAAATATAAATTTTTATATATTTGCTTTAGATTTTTTAACAAATAATGGGTGTGTCAAATGTACAAAGTTGTATTACTAAGACACGGAGAAAGCGAGTGGAATAAGTTAAACTTATTCACCGGCTGGACAGATGTTGACCTCTCAGAAAAAGGAGTTGAAGAGGCACATCAAGCCGGAAAAGTTCTGAAAGAAGAAGGTTATACTTTTGATATTGCATTTACATCTGTATTAAAAAGAGCAATTAAAACTCTTTACATTGTACTTGAAGAAATGGATTTGATGTGGATTCCTGTGATTAAGTCTTGGAGATTGAACGAAAGACATTATGGGGCTTTACAAGGGTTAAATAAAGCGGAAACTGCAGAAAAGTATGGAATCGAACAAGTTAAGCTTTGGAGAAGAAGTTATGATATACCACCACCACCACTCGATGAAAATGATGATAGATATCCGGGGAAAGATCCGCGTTATAAAGACTTGGATAAAAAAGATATACCTTTAACAGAAAGCTTAAAATCAACAGTAGAAAGGTTTCTTCCATATTGGCATGAAACAATAGCACCTACAATTAAAAGCGGTAAGAAAGTAATAATTGCAGCACATGGAAATAGTTTACGCGCACTAGTTAAATATCTCGATAATATTTCTGATGAAGATATTGTTGAACTTAATATTCCAACTGGAATACCACTTATATATGAACTTGATGACGATTTAAAGCCAATAAAGCATTATTATCTGGGAGATCAGGAAGCCATTAATGCAGCAATTAATGCTGTTGCTAAGCAAACAGAGAAAAAGTGATTCTTACATTTAATTTAATAGGGAAAGAGAATATTATTTAATTTATTTACATTTTTTGAAAGGTTGATAATTATGAAAAAAGTAATTTGCCTTTTATATTTTCTCTTTCCCTCTATTTTAATTTACTCTCAAGCAGTTGTTGGGAAATATGCGGGGGAATTTTTAACTATAGGCGTAGGTGGTAGAGCTCTTGGAATGGGTGGGGCTCAAGTATCAATTGCAAATGATGTAACTGCTGGTTATTGGAATCCTGCAAGTTTATCTTATCTAAATTATCCTCAATTAATTTTAATGCATGAAGAACATTTTGGAAGCCTTGTAAATTATAACTATGCAGCTTTTGCTACTCCATATGAAAAAGATATAACTTTTGGTTTTAGTATTATTCGTGTAAGTATTGATAATATTCCAGATACACGAAATGCAATTTATGATGCAAATAGCGATGGAATTTTTGATATTCATGATGATAAACCAGACTACTCGAAAATATCTTTCTTCAATAACTCGGATTGGGCTTTTTATTTCTCGTTTTCAAAAAGAATTACAGAAACCTTTTCGTGGGGAGCTAATATAAAAATAATTCGAAGAGACTTAGCTGAATTTAGCGCTACTGGTGTTGGTTTTGATTTTGCAGTTTTTTATAAGCCAACAGAAAGAATTTTTTTAGGAGCAAATTTTCAGGATGTTACAACTACATTAGTTGCCTGGAACACAGGTAGAAATGAATTTATTACTCCAACTTTAAAGTTGGGAGCAGCATATTCATTAAATGTTCTGGGTGGAAGTGTTCTTCCTACAGCAGATATAGATATTAGATTTGAGAATAGAAAATTTGCATCGAATTTTAATATTGGTCCAGTAAGTTTGGATTTTCACACTGGATTGGAATATAATTATAAAGATTTGTTTTTTATTCGTGCTGGATATAATGATATTAAGCAATTTACATTAGGAGCTGGGGTAAAGTTACCTAAATTAACTATCGATTATTCATTTGCTCGAATAGCACAATCTGAGATAGAAAGACTTCCAGATACTCATCGCATTTCTCTGATACTCACTATTGAAACTCCTGAATTTCAAAGAAGCAAATAATACTATTTTAATTCATGTCATATAATAAATAACCTAGTTCTGTTTTAATAAATTTAAATGTAGTCGTAAGTTTTTCTTCTCCACTAATAAATACTAATTCCTGATTGTAGATAGTTAAGTTGTCTTCTTTTGATATATAATATTTTCCAAATTCATACTTTGAGCTTAATTCTATAAGTGCAGATATTTTTTTACAAATTCTTTTAACCTGATTAAGCTCATCGCTATTATTTGCATTGTATGAAGTTTTAAGGTAGCGCGCTTTATCGTCTCCTTTATATACAATAGATTTTGATGCTTCTTCGTAAGATTTTTCTTTACTTAAATTTAGTAGTTTAAGAACATTATTTTTGACAATGTTTTCTTCTGATGTCTGTGCATTAGTTATTGAGCAGATTACAGTAAATATTAAGACGATTAATATATTATTTTTTTTCATGACTCACCTTTGTCAGTATTTGTTTCTTTTAACAATTTTAATTTGAGATAGTTTCTATTAAAATGTAAAATGCTTTATTTGTTCTCCTTTAGCTCCTATTTCTGTCATTGCTTCTATACCAATATCTAGATGAACATCAGTATATTTTTGTGTTACAAGTCTATCTGATTCTTCGGTTTTTATTCCTTCTGGGAACATTGGTAAATCTGAAACAAGTAATAAAGCTCCTCTGGCAATTTGATTTGCATAGCCAACAATAAAAAGAGTTGCTGTTTCCATATCAATCCCAATTGCTCCAATTTTTCTTAAATATTTTTTGAAATCTTCATCCCATTCCCATAACCTTCTGTTAGTAGTGTAAACAACACCAGTCCTATATTCCATATTTCGTGCTACAATTTTGTCTGAAACGAATTTATGTAACTTGAAAGATGGAAGGGCGGGTACTTCTGGTGGAAAGTAATCATTACTTGTTCCTTCTCCTCTAATTGCAGCAATGGGTAAAATAAAATGACCTATTTCGGTCGAATGCTTTAAACCACCGCATTTGCCTAAAAATAGGACTCCTTTTGGATTTCTTGCAGAAAGTAAATCCATAATAGTTGCAGCATTTGCTGAACCAATTCCAAAGTTGACAATTGTAAGGCCATTACTGTTAGTAGCAGTTTGCATTGGTCTTCCAATACCTTTAATATCACAGTTAAATCGTTCGGCAAATTTTATGATATAATTATAAAAGTTAGTTAAAAGTAAGTAATCACCAAATTCATCTATCTGTGTGCCTGTGTATCTTGGTAACCAATTTTTGGCAATTTCAAGTTTTGTGACCATAGTTGTGAACTCCTTATCTCTTTTGCATTAGTTTTTCGATTAATAAAACTATTAACGAAAAAATATAACCTAAGCATGCTCCAATTATAGCTCCACCAACAATATCTGATGGATAATGAACTCCAACATAAGGTCTTGATAATGCTACAAGAGATGCTATGCTAAGTAAAATCCATTTCAAATTTGGAAACAACTTACTGAAGAAAATTCCAACTGCAAAATTATTTACAGCATGTGAAGAAGGAAAAGAATATGAGTTTGTACATCCAACGAGTAGATTGACATCATGAAGAACATTACATGGCCTAACCCTTGCAAAAAGATTTTTTAAGAAAAAGCTGCTTAATTGGTCAGATGTAATGATTAGAAAAATTAAAACTATAGCAGAAATTTTTCCTCTTAATTTACCTTTGAATATTAAAATGAGAAATAAAGTAACATAGGTTATGTACCAATTTTTTACATCTGTTATGAATACAAAAAATTTGTCGAAAATTGGGTTGGAAAGCGTATGGTTTATAAAGTAGAAAATTTTTAAATCAATTTGATATAAAAAATCAACCATCTTTAGAAATTCCACAATCTAAATTTTGTTAGAATTTTATTTATTTATTAAATTGTTTGGAGAATAAAATAATTTCCTTAGAACAGCGAAATTTTATACAAGTTTGCTAAATATAAAAGTTATTTGAAAAATACAAAATTTAGAAAGCAAGTTTTAAAATAAAAATAAGTGGGCAAGTCGATTAAAACACGACCATCTTCTAAAACCCTTGAACTAAAGGTTCAAGGATTTATAAAAGAGGAAAATAAAAAGCAATTACTTTCACCTTTTAGGTCTTTGGCAACATTTACTGCAGCAGCTGGAATTGTTGCTCTGATCTTTGAAGTTTTATATTTCTCTGAGCATAGTGTGCAGTTATATATTTCGAGAGTTGCTTCGGTACTTATAGCTTTTATTCTCCTTATAGTCTCAAATTCAAAGTTTGGGAAAAATCATCCTGTTCTTCTAGTACACATACTTTTACTTTCCATAGTAGCTTCTTTTGGGGTAATGACTTACCTTGAACCTCATACTTTAGTTTTTAATTCTCATATCATAAGTCTTATAATTTTTACGGCTGCTTTATTTTTAAGTTGGGAAGTTAAAAATCAAATTATTGTTGCTATCTATTATAATTTAGTGTTTATTGCTTCGATAATATTTAATAACCCCTCCATCTCTTCAATACCTAATATGATTGAGTCCATAGTTTTAGTTTTAATTATTAGTGTAATGGCTATTGTAGCTAGTTATATTAATTATCGACTTCGTCACGAAGCCTTATTGAAAAGTTATGAAGTAATTCTTTCAGAAAAAAAATTTAGAAATTTATTTGAGAATTCTACAGAGGGAATTTTTCAAATTCTTCCTTCCGGGAAATTTACTGCCGTTAATCCAGCATTTGTGAAATTGATTGGATATACAAATGAAGATGATGTGTATAAACTAAATTTTATTGATGACCTGTTTAAAAGGAAAGCAGATTGGGACCTACTACACAAATTACTTGAAAAACAAGGTAAGGTTCGCAATTATAGAGTTCACTTTCAAAAAAAAGATGGTTCTGAAATTACAGTTAGAATAAATATCCGTATTAGTTATGACGAAGATGAGGATATAACTTATTACGAAGGAAGTGTTCAAGATATAACACAGCAAGTTCAAGCTGAAAATGAAAGACAAAAAGCTTTGGAAGCATTAAGGCAAGAAAAATTAAAATCTGATATTGCTGCTCAGAAAGCACAACAAGAAAGCAGTTATAAGTCTAAATTTCTTGCTAATATGAGTCACGAAGTACGAACTCCAATGAATTCTGTAATGGGTTTTCTTACCTTAATTGAAAATGATTTATTTGAAAGCAAAGAAGAGTTAAAATCATTTGCAAGAGATGCTCGTCTTGCTGCAGAGTCCCTTTTAGATATCATTAATAATATACTTGATATTTCTAAAATTGAAGCAGGCAAGATGGAGTTAGATATAAACGAGTTTAATATAAGAGATGAAATTCATAAAGTTTATTCAATTATGGGACAAGCAGCACGACAAAAAGGCATCGAGCTCGAAGAGGAGGTAGACCATGAAATTCCTGAAAAAATTTATGGAGACTCTACAAGATACAGACAAATTGTTCTAAATCTAGTAGGTAATGCTGTTAAATTTACAGATGAAGGAAAAGTTAAGATTACAGTCAAATTGAATTCAAGAACAATTAATACTGTTGAAATATTAACCTCTGTTGAAGATACTGGGCATGGTATTCCACCAGAAAAAATACCTTTCTTGTTTGAACCTTATGTACAGGTAAGAAGCAAGAAAGATAAGAAAGAAGGAACGGGACTGGGATTAGTAATTGCTAAAGAGTTTGTTAAGCTTATGGGAGGAGATATCAAAGTCGAAAGTAAACCAGGGTTAGGAAGTAAATTTTATTTTAATGCATTTTTTAGACTTTCACCACCAGATAAAATAGAAGAGGAAAAAATTGAAACCCCATTAGCTAAGGAATCTCAGAAAGAAGAGCTAGTAATTGAAGATGCGAAAAAATTTGAACAAAAGAAAAAAAAGTTGTTGCTCGTGGAAGATAACCCAATTAGTCAAAATCTAGAAACTAAAATTTTAAGAGAAGTGGGCTATGATGTAGACGCTGTATCGAATGGTCAGGATGCTATTGATGCAATTAAAACAGGTCAATATGATTTGGTTCTTATGGATATTGAAATGACTGATATGGATGGAATTACAGCAACTAAAAAAATAAGAGAAATACCAGGCGATATAGGAAAAATTCCTATTATTGCTGTAACAGCTCATTCAAGTATGAAAGATAGAGAAAAATGCCTTGCTGCTGGCATGAACGATTACATTGCCAAACCAATTAATATCCACTTTTTAAAACTTACTATAGATCAATGGCTTAATAGACCATATCGTGATTAGTATATCTATACTACACTACCTAATAACAGCTTTAAATAATCTTGCTTTCTTTTCTTATATTTATGTGCAAAAATTAGAAAGGAATAGAAAATGTATTGGTATCCTACAATTTTAACATTACACATTATTTTTGCAGGTGGATGGATAATTAACTTTTTTACAGATATTCATATTAAGTCATCTATAAATAAAAACAAAGACAAAATTGGCGAAAGAAAATTGATTAGTTTATACCTCTCTCTTTCAAATTTAACAGGTATTATTTGTTCTACAGGTATTTTAATTACTGGTATAGTTTTAGTACTAATTAATCCTGTCTATACTTTTTTTCAGATGACAGCAAATCACTGGTTAACTTCAAAGCAAATATTAATGTTAGTTTTATTGTTGATAATATTTTTTTATGTTATACCAACAGCTAAAAAAGTACGTTCAGCTCTAGGTGAAAACTTTGAAAGTAGTAACATGGTGAGTGAAGAGGTGCATAGTAATGTTAAAAAAGTATTTAAGTTAAATATGATTATTAATTTAATTGTTATTATCAATTTTCTTTTTGCAATAACACATAGGTTTTTTAATTAGTTCGGGATATGTTGATGAAAAAGATTTTGATTTTAGGCTCTACTGGTTCAATTGGGAAAAATGCACTTGAAATAATTAGGAATTTTAAAAATGAATTTAGAGTAACAGGCTTAACTGTTAATGATAATATCGATTTGCTTGAAGAACAAATTAAAGAGTTCAATCCATCGTCGGTAGTTGTTAAAAATAAAGATAGAGCAAAAGAACTCAGAAAAAGGATTAGTAGTAAATGTAACATAATTGAGGGGGAAGAAGGTCTTTTAGAGGTTACAAAATATGAAGATTACGATATTTTGCTTTCAGCAATTGTTGGTTTTGCAGGATTAAAACCAACAATAGAAGCAATTAAAAGAGGTAAAAGAATTGCGCTTGCAAATAAAGAAACTCTGGTAGTTGCGGGAGAAATTATTATTAAACTTTCAAAGGAATATAATTCAGAGATAATTCCTGTAGACTCTGAACACAGTGCAATTTTTCAGTGTATTAAAGGGGAAGACGTTACTGAAGTAAACAAAATTATTCTTACTGCTTCTGGAGGGCCTTTTCTTAATAAGAGTAAAGAAGAATTTTGTAATGTGACAATTAGCGAAGCACTAAATCATCCAAATTGGAAAATGGGGAATAAAATATCGATTGACTCTGCAACAATGATGAACAAAGGCCTTGAAATCATTGAAGCCTATTGGTTGTTTGGTTTGCCTAAAGAGAAAATTGAAGTTACTATTCATCCCCAATCTATCATACATTCAATGGTTCAATTTAGAGATGGTTCTATAAAAGCACAGTTGAGTTTGCCAGATATGAAACTTCCTATACTTTATGCCTTGTCTTATCCACATAGATTAAAATATAATCAGGTTATAACAGATATAAAAAAAATAGGACAGCTTACATTTTTTGAGCCAGATTTTGATAAATTTGTATGTCTGAAATTAGCATATGATGTAATTGATCAAGGGGGAACTGCTCCTTGCATATTAAATGCAGCAAATGAAGTTGCAGTAGAGAAGTTTTTAAAAGGTAAAATTAAATTTTCACAAATTCCGGAAATTATAGAAGAAGCATTAAATGTTATGAACAACCATAAAAATGTTACCTTAGAAAATATAATTGAAACAGATGCAAAAACGAGAGAGTTTTTAAATAAAAAATATAGAGACTGATAATGGATTATATAATTTATTTCATAATTACAATTGGTATTTTGGTTTTCATTCATGAATTTGGTCATTTTGCTGCTGCAAAATTATCTAAAATGCGTGTAGATATTTTTGCAATTGGTTTTGGAAAAAGACTTTTTGGTTGGAATAGATTAAATGGATTTACGTTTGGAGATTTACCGAAAGATTGGGATAGCCAAGGAAATACAGATTATAGAATTTGTCTGTTTCCACTAGGTGGTTATGTTAAAATTGCAGGCATGGTAGACGAAAGTCTTGATACAAAATTTGTAGAAAGCGAACCACAACCTTATGAATTTCGTTCTAAGTCAACTTTACAAAAACTCTTTGTAATTGGTGCTGGCGTTTTAATGAATTTGCTCCTTACATTAGCAATATTTTGGAGTATTAATTTTTTCATTGGAAAACAAGTATTTAAATCAACAACTATAAGCAAGATTGAAAAGGGAAGTATAGCAGAAAAATTAGGATTCCAATCTTATGATAAAATTCTTAAAATTAACGATAAGCCAGTGAAAAATTGGGATGAGGTTCTTGAGAATTTATTTGTTCATAACAAAGGAAATATTGTTGTTAATGTTCTAAGAGGTAATGATACTATTTCAATAAGTTTTCAAAAAAGTGATATTACGGAAAATTCAGAAAAGGGAATTTTTATTTTTCCCTATCCTACAAAGCCTTATATTCAAGATGTTTTGAAAAATTCTCCTGCTGAAGAAGCTGGTATTAGGCCAGGCGATATTTTTATTTCTATAGGTGGTATACAAGTTTATGATAGAGAACAAGTTGTGGAAATTATTTCTTCAAACAAAGAAAAAGATTTAGAGATTGTATTTCTTAGGAAAAAAGATACATTAAAAACAGTTGTAAACCCTGGTATTGAAGGTAAAATAGGAATTGCTGTTACAGATGCTTATACGGGAGAATTTGAATACAAAACCTATAGTGCTTTTGAAGCCCTTACACATAGTGTGGCTAATATTGGAAATTATACTATTCTAACTTTAGGAATGTTAAAAAGTGTTATTACTGGAAAAATTCCGTTTAATCAAGCATTTGGCGGTCCCGTAAAAATTGCACAGTATGCAGCAAAATCTGCCGACTCTGGATTAATATCTTTTTTGTATTTTCTTGCTATGCTTAGTTTAAGTCTTGCAATTATTAATATACTTCCTTTTCCAGCTTTGGATGGAGGTCACTTTATAATTATTTTGCTCGAAGGAATTTTTAGAAGAGAATTACCACTTAAAGTTAAAATAGCAATACAAAATGCCGGATTTATAATACTTCTTTTGTTGATGGCTTTTATAATTTATAGTGATATCATAAGTCTTTAATGATATTGTTCTTTAAAGAAATTTTGCTCCCACCATGCTTCTGAAAATAAATTCAAACCACGAATAGTATCCTTTTCGCCATAAGCGAGTCCAAAAGGATACAAAACTTTTTCAGAAGTAATAAATACTTTCCTTTAATACTAAACATATTATACTTTTTTTTATTTATTTTTTTTCGTATAGCGTTTTTTATTTAATAATATAATAGGAGGTAATTATGAAAAAAAATATAATTATTATGACTTTATTTTTTGTATTTATTAGGTTAATAGTATATAGTCAAGAAAAAGAATATAAATTAGATGAAATTATAGTTACTACAAATAGGACTCCAATTACTTTTTCTAATCTGTCGCGCACTGTAACTGTATTAAGCTATAATGAAATTAAACATTTACCAGTAACTAATGTTCAAGATTTGTTGCAATATGTTAATGCAGTTGACTTAAAAGTTAGAGGTGTTGAAGGTGTTCAGGCTGATGCTGGCATAAGAGGCGGAACTTTTGAACAAACATTAATTTTAATAGATGGTATTAAAGTGAGTGATTCTCAAACAGGCCATCATAATTTAAACTTACCTATAACAATTGATAATATTGAAAGAATAGAAATCTTAAAAGGACATGGCTCCAGAATTTTTGGTCCAAATGCATTTGCAGGGGCTGTGAATATTATTACAAAAAAATCAAGAGATAAATCACTTTCTATTTCTGCAATTGGAGGTCAGCATAATCTCTATGAGATTAGTTTTTATTCCTCTTATCCAATCTTAACTTCAGGAAATAATGTTTCATTTTCCAAAAGAAAATCTGATGGTTACAGAGATAATACTAATTTTGATATAACTACTTTTAGTATTGGGCAAAATATTAGTATAAACAAAAATGTAGTTAATCTTTATTTTGGATATATTGATAAAAAGTTTGGGGCTTATAATTTTTATTCGGACTTGTTTCCTAATCAATGGGAACGAACAATTACTAAAATATTAAATGTTTCTGCAGAATTAGGTAATTCTGATTTTAACTTGATTCCTAAAATTTACTGGCGCCGAAACGATGATGATTATATTTTAGATAAAACTCGACCAAACTGGTATCATAATATACATAAAACAAATTCTTATGGACTTGAGATTCAGTCATCATTAAAAACATCTATTGGAACAACAAGTTTAGGTTCAGAAATAAATAAAGATGAAATAGAAAGTACAAATCTTGGAAATCATAATAGAACTAAGGGAGGTTTTTTTGTAGAACATTTATATGACAAATTGGAAAATTTTACTTTTTCAGCAGGAGTTTATGTTTATAATTATTCAAATATTGGATGGAAGTTTTGGCCTGGGATAGATGCATGTTATAAAATAACACCATTATCTAAAATTTTTGCTTCTTACGGCAAAGCATTTCGTATACCTACTTTTACAGAATTGTATTATAAAAGTCCTGCGAACATGGGAAATCCAAACTTAAAACATGAAGAAACAACAAATTATGAAATAGGTTTTTCGACAATTCATAGAAGTTATTTTGCTGAAGTGAGTTTGTTTTATAAAAATGGATATAACATAATTGATTGGGGAAGAATATCAAAAGGTGAACCGTGGAGAGTTGATAATATTTCTAACGTGAAAACATATGGGACGGAATTGAATATACAAATTTTCCCTAAGCAAGTGTTTTCAGAACTTCCTGTAAATAAGATTGAATTTAATTACACATACTTAACAATGAACAGAACCACAGGAAAATACGAATCAAAGTATTTACTAGATCATTTGAAGCATCATTTGTTAATAAATGTAAATCATAATTTGCCGTTTAACATTGATTTAAGTTGGTTTTTTAGATTTGAAAAGAGAATTAATTTTGATTCATTCTTTATTGTTGATTCACAATTAAATTATAAGATTAAAAAATTGAGTTTCTTTATGCGTGCTACAAACTTGTTTAATAAATCATATTCCGATTTTACTGGTGTACCTTTACCAGGAAGATGGATTACTGCTGGGGTTAAATACAATTTAATATAAAAAGTTTTCCTGCGCCTAGTAGTTTATGAGGCGCAGGAAATATTTCATTTGTACATAAATAATTCTGAAGTACTTGTAATTTATGCTTGTATATGCTTGTTTTTTTAAAATAAGAGTTTAATATTTATTCACTTTAAGAATTAAAACATTGTTGTTATTTAACTTTTAATTTATAGTTTAAGTTTTAGAAAGCATTTTTGTAATGAATTATCTCTGGTTCTTTATCAGGCAAATGTAATATTGATATTACATCTATTCTGCAGGACTGATTTGTTATGTTATTTTTGTAAATGTAGGCTTCTGCGGTTTTCTTAATTTGTTTTTGTTTTCTTTTTGTTATTGAATCTTCTGGATGTCCATATTCTATAGATTTGCGATACTTAACTTCTACAAATACAAGAGTATCACCATCTTCTGCAATTATATCAATTTCCCCATGATTTAATTGATAATTTTTTTTAAGAATTTTATAGCCTAATTCTGTTAAATATTTACAAGCTAATTCTTCGCCCTCTTTGCCTCGCTTTCTTTTATTTATCATTTGAATGTTTCTTTTAATTATTTTCAAATATTTGAAATTGCTCAACAAAGTTTTTTAAAAAAGATTTTCTGTGAATCGGACTGATTCCAAAATTCTTTAATGCTTCTATGTGACTTTTTGTAGGATAACCTTTGTTTTTCTCCCAACTGTATTCTGGATAATAAATAGAAAATTCTTTCATTATTCTGTCTCTTGTAACTTTTGCAATAATAGAAGCTGAAGCAATTGCAAATGATTTTGCATCCCCTTTGATTATAGTTCTTATGTTTTTACTATGAGGGTTAAATGATTTGTTACCATCAATTAAAATTAAATGAGGTTTTATCTGTAAGTTTTCTACTGCTATTTTCATTGCTTTTAATGATGCTTGAAGAATATTTGTTTTGTCAATTTCATTTTGGTCAACTATACCAATACCATATGATATGCAATTATTTAAAATCCAATCAAAAAGCTGCTCACGTGATTTTTCTGTTATTTTTTTTGAGTCTTTGATTTTAGGGTGGTTAATGTTTTTATCGAATATTACAGCTGCTGCTACTACGGGACCGGCTAATGGTCCGCGGCCAGCTTCGTCAACGCCTGCAATATATTTTATTTTGTTGTTAAGAAAAGAATTGTCAAATTCCTTTAGTGAGTTTAAGCTCATATTTTCACTGATTGATTTTTCATGCAAATTAAAATTTTTTCATTAAACACAAAAATATTAAAATGATTTTAGGAAATTAAACATGTAATCTAAAACTCACTTAATATACCAAAGTGAATTTTCCCTTCTGAGAAAGAATCTCCTTTTGCTAGAGCAAAGCTTATGTTTAACATTCCTATAGAAGTTTCTAAGTTTATTCCAAAACCATAACCAATTTTAAAGCCTTCTGTTCTTTGGTTGTTTTTTATAATGTCTTCAGATTGCAGATAATAACCACTGTCAAAAAAAATAAATGTAAAATTTTTTTTTGAAAATAAGTAGCGGTATTCAATATTTGACCAAAAGATTCTGTTTCCTAAAAATTGTTTTTCTCTGTATCCTCTTAGACTATTTGCACCTCCTAATAGATACATGTCACTAATTTCAATATTAGAACCCCTTAGCTCTCTTGCATGGATTTTTAATGCTGCGATTTGATTGGAAAAAATTTCCCTGAAATATTCAAAATCGAATTCATATTTTTGCATACTAACTGTCGTTTTAGCTTGGTTGTTTATAAATTCTTTTGGTCCTAAGATCTTTTTTGAAACAAGCAAATAAGAATTGCTGAATAATATTCCACTATGTGGTGATAAATAATTATCTCGTGTATCTACTTTGAAATTAAATCCTGTTGTTATAGACCTTGAATTATAAACAGTAAAGATTTTTTTCTTTCTTTCGACTGGAAAAGTTGGTTGTGAATTAATAATGAAAGAAGCAGAAATTTCATTTGTAGCAATATATTCTATTCTGCTTTCAAATTTTTGTTGTATATAGGTTGTGTCCTGAATTCTTTGAAACAAATTTACATAAATATTAAGTGGCAAATTTATAATCCATGGTTCTTTGTATTTTATTTCAAATTCTTGAGTAATTTTACTTTCTTTTTGCCAGCGAATGGAAACATTTCTTGCTGTTCCGAATAAGTTAGCAAAACTAAGATTTAAAAATCCAGTAAAATAACCCTTTGCATTATTTCCACTGGGGACATACCCAATTATTCCATCAAAATTGTTAGTTGATTTTTCTTTTAAGTTAAGTTTTAAAATTCCTTTGTTGTGAGAATTTATGTAGTAGATAGGGGTATCAATAATCTCAAAAAAGTTTAATCTATTTAGTTTGATAGGTATATTTTCAATTTTTTTTTGATTATATAAGTCTCCTTCTTTTATATCAATTGTTCTTAGAATTACATAGTCTTTTGTTTTTGTATTTCCATTGATTAGTATTTTATCAAATTTTCTTTTAATCTCTTTGTTTATTTCAAGATATAAATCTACATAGTTTTTGTTTGTAGAAGAATCGGTATAAAAGAAAATAGAATTTATTTTTATAGAAGCAAAAGGGTAACCATTGTTTTCGAAATAATTGAGAATGTTCTTGAAGGTTTCTTCAATAGCACTTTTTTTGAATATTGTGTTTTCTAATAATTTTAATTGATTATTTAAAAAAACGGAGTCTTCCTTGATTTGTAAAAAAAAACTCCTAATATAAGTTGGTTCATTTTCTTTAATATTAATGATTAACTTGTACTTAAGTGAATCTACCTTAAGTGTTTTTATTTCAATATTTGAGTGAAAATACCCTTCGCTGGAAAGAAAAGAGTAAATTTTTTTCTTTAAAGTATCTTGAATTCCATTAAAAAAAATATTTTCCGTTGAATTAGCAACGCAGCTTAAGTAATTATTCTCTGAGAAAACTTTATTTCCGTGAACTTCAATTTTGCTTATGGTCTGTGGTAAGTAGTTGTTAGTGATTAAAAAAAATATTAACAGCTGTATGCTAATACTTAGGCGTATCATCTAAAATTTTCATTTTCTTGCCGATGGGTTCTAATAGAATTTGATTTAAGTATTTTTCGTATTCATCTTTTGTTACCTTACATGTGTCTAATTTAACAGCATTTGCAATTCCAAGCGCTGTTGCTATTTTAACAAATTCATCAAAGACAAGAGAATTTTCAAGGCCATAAGCAATTCCTGCGGTAAAAGCATCTCCACTTCCTGTAGGATCAATAACGTTAACATTAGGAATGTTTACTTTGTAAATAAAGTCGAACTTTGAAACATAAAATGGATTTTCGCCATCAGTTAAAAAGCAAAGTTTTATTCCTTTGTTATAGAGATTTTTTAAGTATTCGATTTTTTCTTTTTCTTCGTTAAGTTTTATTGAAAGTGAGTTTTCTACTTCAGTTATATTGTTGTGAATAACTGTAGGGGCTTCTTTTATGCATTCAGATAAATGAGTACCATAAGTGTCGAGTATAGAAATTTTATCATATTTGTTTGCTAAACTTATTCCGTAAGAGAATATGTCATTTGTTTCTTCACAGGGGGAGCTACCTGAAAAAATAACAATAGAGCAATTTTGTATTAATTTATCAAGTTTATTTTTAAATTCTGTTGCTTCCTCTTTTGATACTTTGCTGTTTAGTCCAAAAAATGTAGTGATTCTGTTTGTCTTTTCCTCAATGATTACGTTTGCAAGCCGAGTTTCTGATTTAGTTGATTGAACTGTAAAATTTATTTTTTCTTCAGTTAATATAGACCTTAAAATTTTCCCATTATTGCCACCTAAAAATGTAAAAGCTAAGTTTTGGACATTTAGAAAATTTAATTGTCTACTTACATTAATACCCTTGCCTCCTGCAGCGAAATACTCTTTAACGCATTTATTGTTTTTACCTAATTCGACAGATGAGAATATTAATCTTCTTTCTAAAAGAGGATTTAGAGTAACTGTTAGAATCATAATTAATTGGAAATTTATTTTGAACAAACTTGTAATTAAGGTCTATAACCGGGCCAACGGCTATAATCGGGGTTTATTAATCTGTAGTCGCCAAATCCTGTTTGATCTACAAAAATAAATGTACGGTTAATTTCATAATAATCCCAAATTTCATATGGTCTTGAATTTGGTTCAAGAGGATGGCGTTCAACATAACTTGGGGGACCAAAAGTAATATAAATCATTCCCATATCAGAACGCCAACCTTCACGTCCCCATCCTTTGAAATTTTTATTTGCATATTCTACTCTTCTATAGTACTCATTCATTATTGGGTTTTCATCCATTTTAGGATTTGGCTTATGCTTATCCCAGAAAGCAAGAAACCGATTTAATTTTTCATCGTAAGTTTTTCCTTCTTTGATAAAATCTATTTCGTTAGGCGATGCAATATAAATCATTTGTTCAATTGCTTTATCCAAGTCTACTATTGATGCTGGTAATCCAGTTATTACAGAGTAAATGTTTTTTTCAGTAGAAAGAAGTGTATTATTCTCGGTTGATTCAAGCTTAATTATTAGCTTGTAGTCTCCTAATTTAAAATCAGTATTGTCAAAAGTATAATAAACAGGATTTATACCAGACTTAATTACATAAGGAGTTGTTTGTTTGTAGGTTAGCTTGTTTTTTAAATCTTCTATAGTATACTCTAAATTTACGTTACGTTCTTTGTTAGAGTAAATTTCAAAGTAAAATTGAAGAGATTTAGTTTTATTTGATACAGTTTTGGAAACATTAGGAACAATTTTTTCTCCACTTGCATCTTTGACTATGTCAGATACAAAAATGATATCGCTTATACCAAGTGTGTCTGATATTTGGTTTACTTTTATTGGAAAGTCAATAGAACTGCTATTGCGTGAGTCGGCATCTTCAAAAATACAAGTTAACAAGTATTCTCCTGGGGTAAAATCAAACGTTTTGTATGAGAGATTAAAATTGTCTTTAGAAAGAGTATGTTGAAAATTATCTGTAGATACTCTTTCTTTCCAAATTTTTTCAAGTAAAATGTTTTTCTTTTCTTTGTCATAAAAGATTAATGATAAGTTGTAACTTGCCTTAAAGCTATCGTTTTGTTTTATGAATTGAATGCTAGAGTAAGGTACTTGAATAAATATATCTAGGCGGGTTTTACTCCGGTTCGAGTCGATGTAACTTGCAAAGTCTACAAAAAATTTCTTTGTAGTGGTATATGAAATGTTGCTAGAACTTTCTACCTGCCCAAATACATAATTGCAAAAAAGAATTATACTTACTAATAGTTTTTTCATCTTAGTGTTCCTTTATCTTATCTTAATTTACCAAATAAATCATACTCATTGCAATCATAAATTTCAGCACTATAAAACTCACCAATTTTTAGATTTTTATTTGTGTGAATATAAATTTCTCCATCGACTTCAGGAGCATCTTTTTCTGTTCTTCCTATATAAAATTCATTTTCTTTAGAGTCTATTAAAACTTTTAACTCTTTTCCAACAAGGTTCTTATTTTTGTTTAGTGATATTTCTTTTTGAAGCTCCATTAGGGCAGCTTTCCTTTCTTCTTTAACTTCAGCCGGGATGGGATCTCCAAGAATATAACTTGCAGTATTTTCTTCCATTGAATAGGTAAAAACTCCCAATCGTTCAAACTGTATATCTTTTACAAAATTATAAAGTTCCTCAAAATCTTCGTCTGTCTCTTCAGGATAACCAACTATAAATGTTGTTCTTAAAGTTAAATTAGGAATTTTTTCCCTTAGTTTGTTAATTAGACTAATAGTTCTTCGTTTTGTTATTCCTCTTCTCATCGAACGAAGAATTTTGTCTGATATATGCTGAAGGGGTAAATCAATATATTTGCATACTTTAGGATTTTCGGCAATGGTTTCAATTAAATTTTCTGGGAATTGTGAAGGATAAGCATACATTAATCTAATCCATTCAATTCCTTTAATTAATGAAAGATAATTTATTAATTCTGCAATACTTTTTTTACCATATAAATCGGTGCCGTAATCTGTTGTGTCTTGTGCAATTAGAATTAATTCCTTTACACCTTTTGAGGAAAGAAATTCAGCTTCATGAATTAACTCTTCAATTGGTTTTGATTTATGTTTGCCTCTCATTAATGGGATTGCACAAAAAGAACAGGGACGATTACAGCCTTCTGAAATTTTTAAATAAGCAAAGTGACTTGGTGTAGTTAATAATCTTTCTCCAAGGAGTTCATATTTCAAATTACCACCAAAATCTTTTAAAATACTTTCATAGGCTTCAGTTCCAAAAAATGAATCGACTTCAGGAATTTCTTTTCTTAATTCTTTAGCATATCTTTCTGATAAACATCCAATTACAACAACTTTTTTTATTTTACCTTTTTTCTTGAGCTCAACTGCTTCTAATATTGTATTAATTGATTCCTCTTTAGCAGCTTCAATAAATCCACAGGTGTTTATAATGATTGCATCTGCATCATTGGGATTTATAGATAAATCGAAATGATTAAGCTTAAGCTGATTCATTAATCTTTCAGAATCAACTGTATTTTTTGAGCATCCAAGCGTTATTACAGATATTTTATGTTTCTTTCTCATATTCCCTTTAAGTTTAGTAGCAAAAATAACTAACTTGGTAAAAAAAATTCTTAATTGATTACATGCATTAATAACGAAATTAACCTTAATATAGTTTATAATGGAATTAATAAGCTATTTAATTTTTATTCTCTATTTATTTAATTAATCCGTTGCTATATTTATTTATAAAATAATTTTTTGTTGGGTTTATGAATAATCCTGATATTAGTATTGGCATTGTTAGTGCTCCAAAGATTAGATTTGATTTGTATGGACTTTTTTATGATAGTTCAACTGGAAAAAAAGTAAGCGGTAATTGTGTTGCAGAATTAATTGGCAATAAAATAGTTATCAAGCAGAATTCTATAGAAATTCTATCTGCCGATGAAGTTATTCTTTATCCCAATGATTATGAAATGGAATCTTTCTTAATTTATGATGTTACTATCGGTAAAGATTTTCACTGGGAAAGAAAGGAAAGGCAGAGATTTAATGGAGTCTTAAAAATTATAAAGGAGAATTCAGTACTAACTGCAATAAATATAATTCCTCTTGAAGATTATTTAACTTCTGTTATTTCTTCTGAAATGAATCCAAATAGTTCACTTGAATTGTTGAAAGCACACGCTGTAGTTTCTAGAAGTTGGGTATTAGCACAATTAGAAAAAGCAAAAGATAAATTAATTAATAATACTGAGTTTAAAACTGATGATGAAATAATTCGTTGGTATCACAGAATAGAACATAAAAATTATGATTTTTGCGCTGACGACCATTGTCAAAGATATCAAGGAATTACAAGAATTATTAATGAAAATGTATACGAAGCTGTTGATTCTACCAAAGGTTTAGTATTAATGTATGATAATAAGATTTGTGATGCAAGATATTCGAAATGTTGTGGTGGAATTACAGAATCTTACGAGAATGTATGGGAACCTGTAAAATATCATTACCTGGTTCCTGTCTTTGATTATAAGTTTGAAATTGAAGGATTAGATTACGACTTAACAAAAGAGGAAAATGCAATTAAGTGGATAAAATCTTCTCCTCATGCTTTTTGTAATACAATCAATAAAAAGATTCTTTCTCAAGTGCTGAATGATTATGACCAATTAAATAACATCTCTTCCGAAAATAATTACTTTAGATGGAAGGTTGAATATTTACAAGAAGAGCTGTCGGAGATAATAAAAACAAAAAGTGGGATCGATTTTGGAAATATATTACATCTTCAACCATTGGAACGAGGATATTCAGGAAGGATAATAAAACTGAAAATAATAGGCTCAAAAAGGCAAATGGTTATAGGAAAAGAACTTGAAATAAGAAAATTGCTTTCTAGAACACATCTTTATAGTTCGGCTTTTTTTGTTGAAGAAAAAGATATTATCGAAGGCATTCCTCAAAAATTTATTTTAGTAGGTGCAGGTTGGGGTCACGGAGTTGGTTTATGTCAGATAGGTGCTGCAGTTATGGGTGAACTTGGCTATCTTTTCGACGAAATCTTACTTCATTATTACAAAGGTGCAAGTATTCATAAGATTTATTAATGAAAGTATTAAAAACTTGTTTGTCAAAAAGCTGGGGCGGTCTAGAAATGTATGCACTTCAGACCGTAAAACAGTTGAATAAAAGAGGAATTAATACAGTACTTTTATGTTATCCAAATTCTAGAATTTATAAAGAAGCTTTAAACGAAAAAATTAAAGTTCGTTCTTCTAAGTTTTCTAATTACTTTCATCCAATAGAGATAATTAAGACTTCTATATTTCTAACAAAGAGCAATTTTGATATAATACATTGTGGCTCTTCAAAAGATTTATGGTTGATAATTCCTGCATTGAAATTAGCAAGACTAAATACACCAGTTATATTATCAAAACAAATGGGCTCTTACGTAATTAAAAAAGATTTTCTTCATAGAGTAATTTATAGAAGAGTTACCTATGCACTCGCTATAAGCAGAGTAATTGCTAAAAACTTACTTGACACAACTTCATTATCTGAAGAAAAGATTATACTTCTTCATAATGCAATTGATACAGAAAAATTTAATCCCGAAAAAATTAATCGTTCATCAGTAAGAAATGAATTTAATATTAAAGATGACGAGCTGCTTATAGGAATGATAGCAAGATTTAGTCCGGGCAAAGGTCATGAAGAATTTATAAGTGCTGCAAAATATTTGTCTGAAAAATATCGTAATTTAAAATTTATGATTGTAGGAGAAGCAAGTAGAGGAGAACAAGATTACGAAAATTCAATTAAGTTGCTTTCAAGTAGATTTGGATTAGATGGTAAAATTATTTTTACCGGATTTAGAAAAGATACTCCAGAAGTTTTAGCAGCAATGGATATTTTTGTTTTTCCATCTCATGCCGAAGCTTTTGGAATTGCATTAGCAGAAGCATTAAGCATGGGAAAACCTTCTGTTTGCTCTAATTCTGATGGTGTTCTTGATATTGCAGTTGATGGTGTTACCTCGTTTTTATTTAATAAACAAAATTGGAAAGAACTTGCAGAAAAAGTTGAGATTCTTATTAACAATCCACAGTTAAGACAAAAATTTGGATTAGAAGCAAGAAAAAGAGCAGTAGAACTTTTTGACATAAATGTTTTTACGAATAAGCTTATAGATATTTACCAAAGAGCAATTGAAAGAGGTAGGTTAAATAAAAGATGACATTCCTTAATCCAGCAATATTGTTTGGTCTTTTTGCAGCATCGATTCCAATTATACTTCATTTTTTTAATCTGCGTAAGCTTAAGAAAATTGAATTTAGCACACTGCAGTTTTTGAAGGAACTTCAGAAATCAAAAATTAGAAGAATAAAAATCAAACAGTGGCTTCTACTTTTATTGCGTGTATTAATTATTGTTTTTCTTGTTTTTGCATTTGCAAGACCAACTATTAAGGTTATATCTTTCAGTGCAGATTCAAAAACAACAGCAGTTTTTATAATTGATAATACTTTCAGTATGTCAGTTGTAACAAGTTCTGGCTCTTATCTAAGCAGGTCAAAACAAATAGCAAAAAATTTAGTTGGCAATTTTAATGTAAATGATGAAATAGCAGTTTTACCATTGGTGGTAAATGATAATTATGAACTTAAAGCTTACTCAAACTTTGAAGATGTAAAAAAAATTATCGATGAAATTGAAATTTCTTATCAAACAAAAACAATTAACGAAGCATTATTTAAAGCTGCAAACTTTGTATATCAATCAAAAAACTTTAATAAAGAAATTTATATTTTCACAGATTTACAGAAGGGCCGAATATACAATAATAAAGGTGAACTTATAAATTTATCAAGACTATTAAAGGATGTTCGCCTTTATTTAATTGATATTCATAGTAAAGAGATAACAAATATTGGCATAGAAGATTTTAAAGTTAATAACCAAATTTTTGAAAAAAACAAGACTGTAAGTTTTTCTGTTGAGGTAAAGAATTATTCTAATGTTAATGTTGAAAATAAATTAATATCTTTGTTTGTAAACGAAAGAAAAACTGCTCAGCAAAGTATCTCCTTAAACCCTCATGAATTAAAAACTTTAAGTTTGGAAACAACTTTGAGTGATACAGGATTAATAACAACTTATGTAGAACTTGAAGATGACGGTATTAATTATGATAATATAAGATATACTGCATTTTATATTCCTTCGGTAGTACGAATATTAATATTAGCTGATAATTTAATTGATACTAAGTATGTAAAACTTGCACTTTTGAACAGTGGTATAGAAATGTTTCGAATAACGGAAAAAGATTTGTCATATTATTCATCAATAAGTCTTGATAATTATGATGTAGTTATTGTAATTGGTGCAGATAAAATAAATGAACCAGAGAAATTGAAGAGATATGTTATAAATGGTGGTGGTGTAGTTTTATTTCCTGGTTCAAAAAGTTCCTTAAGTTCTTTACAAAATTTATCAAGAGTACTTGAAATAGATGGACCACAATCATTTTCTGGAAAACAAAATTCAAACGAGTTTTTTAACCAATTCAGCTTTGTAGATTTAAAGCATCCTTTGTTCGAGGATTTATTTGAGGAGATAAATAAAACTAAAATAGAATCTCCAGAAATTTATTATTATCTAAAAAACAAACCCAGTCATAATTCAAGAACAATAATTTCTTTATATGATAATTCTGCTTTTCTTAGTGAATATAAACTTGATAAAGGGAAAGTTTTGTTTTTTAATGTAGCTCCTGTTTTAGACTGGAGTAATTTTCCATTGAAATCGTTATTTGCTCCCATTGTTAATAAGATAGTTTTTTATCTTTCATCTAAAACAAAGTCTCAGAATAAACTTTATGCAGGAGACCAGTTGGTTGTTAATCTTCAAAGTGCTAAAACAAATTTAATTAAAATTGTAAATCCTGATAATTCCGAGACAATTGTTAACACAGATTCTCTCATTAATAAAAATTTTCTAAATTATACTAGAACTCATGTTATAGGAATTTATAAATTTTATTCTAACAATAACTTAATTGATTTTTTTGCTGTTAATTGTGATCCTAAAGAATCTATTTCTGAATATGATTCAATAGAGAATTTTGAAAAATACTTGAAAGATATTGGCTATAATGAAAATATAATAAGCTTAAAACCCGGTGATAACTACACAAAAATTATTTATCAATCAAGGTATGGAATAGAACTATGGAAGCACTTTTTGGTTTTGGCATTTGTTCTTGCACTTTTTGAAATGTTTTTAGCAAAGAGTTCTAAAAAAGATATTACAGAAAATTGAATTGAATGATATAGTTTCTAGTTTATAAATTAAAAGGAGCGAAATAATATTTTTAGATGGTAGAAGTAAAGAAAACAGATAGAGAAAGAGCAATACTTATAGCATTGTCAACAGGAGAATATACAACCGAACAAATTGAAGAACACCTTGATGAATTAGAACTGCTAGCGGATACTGCTGGAGCAGATACAGTATTTAAAATAATGCAAGAAAAATCGAAGCCAGATCCTGCTTACTTTATAGGGAGAGGTAAAGCAGAAGAAATTGCTCGGTTAATAGAACCTAATGATATTCAGTTAATTATTTTTGATGATGACTTAAGTCCTGGGCAAGTTCGTAACCTCGAGAAATTGTTTGGTAGAAAAATTTTAGATAGAAGTGGTTTAATACTTGATATATTTGCCTCTCATGCAAAAACACGCGAAGCAAAAATACAAGTAGAACTTGCTCAACTTCAATATATGCTACCACGATTAACTAGAGCTTGGACTCACCTTTCAAAACAATATGGGGGAATAGGAACAAAAGGTCCTGGTGAAAAACAAATAGAAACAGATAGAAGATTAATTAAAACTAGAATAAGCAAATTGAAAGAAAATCTTAAAAAAGTTGAATCACAACAAACTATTAAAAGTTCTTCTCATAAAAAATTTATTACTGCAGCTATTGTTGGTTATACTAATGCTGGAAAATCAACTTTATTGAATAGATTAACTAATGCTAATGTACTTGCAGAAAATAAATTATTTGCAACCCTCGATTCAACAACAAGATCATGTGAATTAGATAAAAATAAGAAAATACTTATAAGCGATACTGTTGGATTTATCAGAAAACTTCCACATCATTTAATAGCATCATTTAAAAGTACATTAAATGTTGTTAGAGATGCAGATATAATTCTTCATGTAATTGATATTACAAATCAATATTATGAAGAGCATATAAAGGTAGTTGAAGAGACTTTAAGTCAAATGAATTGTGACAAAAAAAATCAGATAAAGATCTTCAACAAAATTGATGCGTTGAAAAATAGAGATGTATTAAATACTTTGACACAGCATTATCCTGATAGTTTATTCATATCTGCTGAAAGGGGGATAGGGATACCCAAACTTAAAGAGAATTTATTAAAATATTATGAAAGAAATTTTATAGAATATCAGCTTAAGTTAAGACACAATCAGTCAAAAAAAATTTCTCTTATATATGAGTTGGCAGAGGTTCTTGATACAGTTTATAAAGATGACTATGTATTATTAAAATATCGGGCAAGTGCTTCTGTGCAGAATAGAATATTAAAATTGGTTTATAATAAAAATTAAAAGGCACAAAAATTTTATGCAATTATGTCTATCATCCCTTTTGTTATTGGCCTGCCAAAATAATTTTATTAGTGAATAGGAATAATTTATGAAATTGGTTATTGATGGGAACTCATTATCTCTTAACAAACTAGATTATTTTTTGAATAAAAATCCGAAGATTGAACTTTCATTAGGGGCAAAAGAAAGAATACTTAAATCAAGGAAATTAATAGATGAATGGATAAAGAATGGAAAAATTATTTATGGTGTTACAACAGGTTTTGGAGCTTTTTCGAGTTCAATAATTAGTAAAAATGACATAGAAAGACTTCAAAAAAATCTAATTATAAGTCATTCTGCGGGTGTAGGAGAAAATCTTCCCCCTCATATTGTAAAGTTAATGATGCTTCTACGATTAAATACTCTTGCAAGTGGCTACTCGGGAATTAGATTGGAAACACTTCAATTATTAATTGATATGATTAATTACAATATTATTCCTGTTATTCCCTCACAAGGTTCGGTGGGTTCAAGTGGTGATTTAGCTCCATTGGCTCATCTTGTATTATCAATGATTGGGTATGGTAATGTTCAAATAATCGAAAATGTTCTTGATGAGAAGGAAATAAAAAAAGCAAAAACATTATCTGCAAAAAATGCATTTAAAAAATTTGGATTAAAACCTGCTAAACTTGTTGCAAAGGAAGGATTAGCTTTGATTAATGGCACTCAGATGATGACTGCATTTGGTGCCTACATATGTATAGAAGCACTTAAATTAATAAAACTAGCAGATATTGCAGCAGCATTATCTCACGAAGCTTTACGAGCTACAGATTCTGCTTTTGATATTCGTTTGCATAGGTTAAGACCTTATAAAGGACAAATTACAGTTGCAAAAAATTTAATAGCACTATTAAAAAATAGCGAAATAAGAAAGTCACATAAAGAAAACGATCCTAGAATTCAGGATGCTTATTCATTAAGATGCATTCCTCAAATTCATGGAGCTGTGAGAGATGCTATTAATTTTGTGAGCACTCAAATAGAGATTGAATTAAATTCTGTTAATGATAATCCAATAATTTTCCCTGATGAAAAAGATTATTTAAGTGGCGGTAATTTTCATGGAGAACCAATCGCTCTTCCTCTCGATTTTATGGCAATTGCTCTTTCTGAACTTGCAAGCATTTCGGAAAGAAGAATTGATCGACTTGTAAATGGTTCTTCAGAAAAACTTCCCAAATTTCTTACTAGTAATGGTGGATTAAATTCTGGTTATATGATGCTTCAATACACAGCTGCTTCTTTAGTTTCAGAAAATAAAGTTCTTTCTCATCCTGCAAGTGTTGATTCTATTCCTACCTCGGCTAATAAAGAGGACATTAATTCTATGGGCTCCATTGCTGCAAGGAAATGTTATCAAGTGTTAAAAAATACTCAAACAGTGATTTCTCTTGAATTATTGGCAGCAACTCAAGCTCTTGAATTTCTTAAACCTCTAAGATGTGGTAAAGGAACAGATGTAGCTTATAGAATAATTCGTAAAAATATTCAACCGTTAAAAAATGATAGATTAATTAAAAATGATATTGATAAGATTTTAGTGTTAGTGAAAAGTGGGGAAATATTATCAAGCGTAGAGAAAGTTGTAAAAATCTATTAATTATGTTGACTATTTTACTATTTTGTAAGTTTTATTTTATGCTTTTTAATCTGTCATACAAAGAGTTTCTTTCCCAAAAAACACCATCGAAATACCCCTGAATAGATTTGTCCTTTTCGGCCATTTCTAATCTTTTTTCTGCTAAACATGCATAGTAAGTATCAATTTCTACTCCTACATACTTTCTATTTAATTTTTTTGCTACTACAGAAGTTGTCCCAGAACCTAAAAATGGATCAAATACAATATCTCCTTCGTTGCTCGATGCTAATATTATTTTAGCAAGAAGCTTTTCAGGTTTTTGAGTGGGATGTTCTGTATTTTCTGGCATTGACCAAAAAGGAACAGTTATATCTGTCCATATGTTTGAAGGATATGTTAATCTGTATTTACCGTTTTGAGTTTCTTCCCAATCTTTTGGTTTACCATTAACTCGATATGGTGCAATTACTTTCTTTTTTAATTTGACTGCTTCTACATTAAAAGTATAATTATTACTCATAGTAAAGAACCAAATGTCCTCGGTATTGTTTTTCCAGTTTTTTTTAGCTCCTCTACCTTTTTCTCTTTCCCATACTATTCTGTTTCTTACTTTGAAATATTTTCTTCCGACTTCCTGTATAGCAGATGAAGAACGATAATCTCCACATATATAAATGGAAGCTGTTCTTTTTAATATTCTTATCAGTTTAGATAGCCATGCATCAATCCATTCTACATAATCTTTGGTTTTCATTTCTTTAAAAGTGTTTGAATTGAAATTCTTGTTTATATTATATGGAGGGTCAACAAATAATAAATCAACAAAATTATCAGGTAAGTAATCTAATACTTCAAATAAATCTTGATTTATAGTTTTGTTTATGATAGAGTTTACGTCGGTGCTTGAATACAGTTTTATAAGTTTTTTAGAGTAAATAGATTTTTCTTTTTTTGTTAGTCTTAAAGTTCTATTTCTAGGAGCTTTTATATTCATTAATGATTTTAAATTTTTATTCAAGAGAGTTAAGAGGAGTAATTATATTTTGCTTATAATACTTTCGAAACTGTTTAGTGCTTCGTCAATTTTAGATATATCTTTTCCGCCTGCAGTAGCTAAGTGAGGTCTACCTCCTCCGCCTCCACCAACTATCTTTGCAATTTCACTTACAATTTTTCCAGCAGAAATTTTTTTATCTTTTATTAAATCGTCTGTAACAACACATACAATCCCAACTTTCCCTTCGATTTCTGAAATTAGGAGACCAATACCACTTTTTATTTTTGCTCTTAATTCGTCTCCCATAGATTTTAACTCGTCCATATTTTCTGCATTCACTTTCCCTTTGAATACATTAATTCCATTAATATTAATAGGAAGTTTAATAATTGAATCCAGAGTTGAAAGTTTTTCTTTCAGCTTTAATTCTGATAGTTCTTTTTCAAGTTTCTTTTTTTCATCTAAAAGTTTTTCATATAGCTCTTCGTTCTTTTTAAGTTTTGTTTCTTGCTCTCTAATATATTTTTCAACTCCAGCTCCAGTTACTGCTTCGATTCTTCTTATTCCACTTGCAATAGATGTTTCTGTAATGATTTTGAACAAACCTATTTGTGAACTATTTTTTACATGAGTTCCACCGCAAAATTCCATTGTAAAATCTCCAAACTGAACTACATTTACTTTTTCTCCATACTTATCACCAAAAAACATTAAGGCACCCATCTTCTTTGCTTCTTCAAATGGAATGTTACGGTGATGTATTAATGGAAGATTTTCTCTTAACTTTTCATTAATTAAAGATTCGACTGCTTCTAATTCCGATTCGCTTAATTTTTGAAAATGACTAAAGTCAAATCTTAACCTGTCGGGGCCAACATAAGATCCCGCTTGCTGAACATGTGTGCCTAATATTTCTCTTAATGCTTTATGTAAAAAGTGAGTTGCTGAATGATTTCTCATTATATCCCATCTTCGTTTTTCATCTACTGCAGCTGTAACATTTTCGCCAGTTATTATTTTGATGTTAGATTCATTCTCTATGATGTGAATAATTTGATTATTAACTTTTAATAAGTTTGTTACAGAAAAGTGAGTATCATTTATTATTAAATTTCCTGTATCACTTATTTGTCCACCAGATTCAACGTAAAAAGGACTTTTATCTAAAATTATATAAGATTTACCATTTTCGTTTTTGACTCCAATAATTTTTGCTTCTGTTTTTAATTCATCATAACCTGTAAATTCAGTAGGGTTGTCTGAAATTTTGTCGAAGTCATCTGTGGAATTAATTATGACATTCAGAGTAGCTAATTTTTCTTTTGTAGATTTTCTTGCTCTTTCTTTTTGTTCTTCCATTAATTGATTGAAACGAGCCTCATCAATTCTAAATCCACTCTCTCGAGCCATAACATTCGTTAAATCTACGGGAAATCCGTAAGTATCGTATAATTTAAAAACTTCTTCACCTGGAATAATCTTTTCATTTTTTTCTTTGAGCTTTGCTACTAAGTTTTCGAATAATTCTATGCCTCTATCAAGCGTAACATTAAAGCTTTCTTCTTCTGCTTTAATAATTTTTTCTATTTTAGTTTGATTTTCTTTTATTTCTGGAAAAACATTTGAAAAGTTTTTAACCACACTATCTACAAGTTTGTATAAGAAAGGTTCTTTTAGATTAATTTTTCTTCCGTATCTTGATGCTCTTCTTAAAATTCTTCTTAAAACATAACCCCGACCATCGTTGCTTGGGATTGCACCATCAGCTATCGCAAAGGTTAAAGTTCTTATATGGTCTGCTATTACACGCATTGCAACATTATAAATTCCTTCAGTTGATTTATCTTCTGCTGGTAAATTGTAATTGTATTTTAAGCCACACAAGTTTTCTATCGAATTTAATATTGGGGTAAAAATATCAGTGTCATAATTTGACTTTTTACCCTGAAGTACTGCGGTTATTCTTTCAAAGCCCATTCCAGTATCGACATGCTTAGCGGGCAATTCATGAAGCTTTCCAGTTTCATCACGATTATACTGGATAAAGACTAAATTCCATATTTCAATACATTCTGGTTTTCCTGCATTGACCCATGCAGGATTATTATAATCATTACTTAAATTAATATGGATTTCTGAACAAGGACCGCAAGGGCCAGTTTCTCCCATTTCCCAAAAATTATCTTTCTCATCAAATCTAAGTATGTGTGTTGGATTAATATCAGTTACTTCTTTCCAATAATTAAATGCTTCATCGTCAGTTCTAAATACAGTAGCCCAAAGTCTTTCTTTAGGAAGTTTCCAGATTTCTGTGAGTAATTCCCATGCCCATTGAATTGCCTCTTTTTTATAGTAATCACCAAATGACCAGTTCCCTAGCATTTCAAAAAATGTGTGATGATAAGTATCATGACCAACCTCTTCGAGGTCATTGTGTTTACCAGAAACTCTAATACATTTTTGAGTATTAACAGCTCTTTTATAATCGCGAGTACCCAATCCTAAAAAGACATCCTTAAACTGATTCATCCCTGCATTTGTGAAAAGCAATGTTGGATCACCTTGTGGTACAACAGGAGAACTTGGAACAAATTTATGACCTTTACTAATAAAAAAATCAATAAATTGCTGTCTTATTTCGTTTGATGTCATATTAAAATCAAAATTTTATTTTATAAATGTGAACAAATATAATAAAAATGAAGAGATTAGTTTTTCCTTGAGTTAAATGATTCTACGTATTGTTCTTTCCTTTTATACTTATAAATGAAAAAAAGAGTATCTGATTATAAAAATTAATGCAAGAATGTACATTGTTATAGTAACTTCTTTAGCCTTTCCAGTCAAAAGTTTTATTATTGGATAAGAAATTATTCCAAATGCAATTCCATCTGCAATTGAGTAAGTAAGTGGAACACCCATTATTGTTAAATAAGCAGGAATTGATTCAGAAAAATTAGAGAAATCAATGTTCTTTATGTTTTTAAGCATTAAAAAACCTACAAGAATAAGAGTAGGTGCAACAATAGGATAAATGACATTATTTTCAGAAAGTATAAATCCTCCACCAATCATTTTTACGAGAGGATAAAATAATAGAGCAATTAAGAATAAAAATCCTGTGGTAATAGCGGCTAAACCAGTTCTTGCTCCTTGTGTAACTCCTGCCGAACTTTCAATGTAACTTGAAATTGTTGATGTTCCTAAAATTGCGCCCAAAGAAGTTCCAAGAGCATCTACAAATAAAATTCTTGAAGCATTTGGAATTTTATTATTTTTGATGAACCCTCCTTCCTGTGCTATCCCAATTATTGTTCCGATTGTATCAAATATTTCCATATAAAGTAGAATGAAAATTAGAACCCAAAAGTTGAAGTCGGTTATAAATGAAAAATCGAATTTCAAAAAAACAGGTGAAATAGAAGGCGGTAAGCTAATAACCCCTTCGAATTTTACAATACCAATTAAAATACCAATTATAGTTGTAATAATAATCCCCCACAAAAAGCTTCCCTTAATTTTTTTAACCATTAAAGTAGATGTAATTAATACTCCAATAATAGAAAGTATAACTGGTGGTGATTTTAGGTCTCCTAATGCAACAGAAGTTGATGTATTAGTGACAACAATGCCAGACCACTTAAGACCAATAAAACCTATAAAAAGACCTATAGCAACTGCCATAGCTTGCTTTAGGGATTCAGGAATAGAGTCAATAATAATTTCGCGAATTTTTAGTGTAGTAAGTATAAGAAATAATATACCTTCAATAAAAACTGCAGCAAGAGCTGCCTGCCAGGGAAATTTCATAGCAATGACAATTGTAAAAGTAAAAAAGAAATTTTCTCCCATAAGTGGAGCACCAGCAATTGGATAATTAGCAATTAATCCCATAAGGATACATATTAATGCCGTGCCAAGGCATGTGGCGGTCATAACAGCACCAAAATCCATTCCAGCAATTTGAAGAACAGCAGGTTCGACAAAAATTATATATGACATTGTTAAAAAGATTGTAATACCAGCAAGAATTTCTGTTTTAATTGTTGATTGCCTTTCAGAAATAGCAAAAAAATTGTCTAAATAACTTTTCATTTTTTTCAACCTATCAAAAAATTGTAATAATAAGTTACAAGAATTTTATGAAAAAAATTTTTAATGATATAACTTACTTTCAATTTTTTAAATAAGAATTAAAACTTGCAGAAATTTTAGTTATGATTTTTATTACTATTAATTCTTTTTAGTTACTAAAACCTACTTTGTTTCTTATACGACAGCTACAAAGACGACTATTTAGGCCGCCGTAGCAAATACTTTGGTTTTTCCTTAGATAGCGCAGTATAGCAATTAAAACAATTTAGACATTAAGGAGACAATATGGACTACAAAGCACTAAGCTCCTTTAAGCTTTGGGATTACTTAGACGAAGCATTAAACAAGGATCGCTTCTCAGGAAAAAGGCGTTCAAGCCTTTATCCTGAGAAGCATCAGTTGTATATAAAAATCCAGTAGCAAAAGTAATATAAGGTTGGGGGCTATTTTGGTTATTTATTCTTGAGCATAAGATGAAAAGTTTTTCCTCTTCTGCAATAGAAGTACAAATTTTCGAGAAAGTCTTTTAAAGAGATAACTAATTTCTTCATCATTATGTGACCAATTTATTTCTTACATTTTTTTGCTAGCAGCATATGATTTTTAATATGTAAAAGTTGTATTGTTTATTTTTCACAATAGTACCTGTTACAGTCAGTATCAATATCAGTTGTAAACTTTTTACATTAAAATCTGCGTTTCCTTGGAAACATCTCTTCTATTGAAACTTTGGGATCTATAATTTCGATATTGGATTTGTTAATTCTGGAATCTATAACAACATACATACTATATTTAGGGCCATGATATTCTTTTCTGGTATCTGATGGCAAAAATTGAACTAAATCATCAAAGCCTTCAATTCCATTTTCGTTGAATAATAACAGACTTTCTTCATCATGATTTTTCTTAATAAGTTCGTTTTTGGACTGAGTAATAATTATAATTCCAAGAAAAATTGGTCTAATGAAAATATCCAAAACATTTAAGTAAAGAAAATAATTACTTATTAAATTGTTATCTAGTCCAAAACTCATCCTTCTAAGCTCAACACGTTCTCCAAAGTCTCCAATAATAAAAACTCTAGGCAAACAAAGAGATTCAAAAAGTAGTTTGCGAATATTTTTAGAAAGTCCTTTAGTATTTTTAACCATAAATAACTCCTTTTGTTTGTTATTTATAGATAGTTGTGATAAGATTAGATATGTTTTTTGTTAAGAATGTTAGCTCAAAAAGTCAATGTTTCATCGATAAAATTAACTTTAACTACTCTTTGAGTTTACTATTTAGAAAGCCAACAATAAACAGAAATATCACAATTGGTATTAAAAACCATACACTGCCAAGAAGCATTGCTAAGATTACCATCCCAGCGCCAGCTGCAGAAATTGAAGCACAACCACTTTCGATATGATCAAAAAAATTTCGTTTTTCTCTTTCAGTTTGATTTACCATTGCTAATTCCAATTTTGCTCTGTTGTTGTGTAAGATTTTTAGAACTTTTTTGTACATAGAGAATTAAAATTGAAAGAGCATTTGACATAGTTAGGCCTAAAATACCGCCAGTTACAGCATCTCCAAAGCCTAACATGGACACAAGAAATCCTGTGGCAAGCAAGTCAAGAATAAAATACCTACCGTAATAGAAAAATCTCACAAAGTTGTTCCCCGCCGAGTATAAAATGCCAAATATGTCTAAAGGATTCCCTCTCCTTTTATAAACATACCGGTTCTCTAAGAAAGGTTGCAACTCTTTATACCAAAAGAAAACAGTAAGAATTACCATTGAAATACCCAAAAGTAATAAAGCAGCCATGTAGTAACCCTCTTTTGTTGTTGAAACTTAATGAGTTATTTTATCCTCAATTTAAGATAGATACCCCCTAAGAAAATATTACAATTACATCTTAACTATTAAACACTTAGCTAAAACCCCTGTTTATATAATAGCATAAATATCCAAATTACCATTATACTAAAACCTTTTTATTGGTTTTAATGGTAATTTCTTTTTACTCATAAAATTTCTAGAAAAGATACCTTTTATGATGTTACCCTCTAGTGCTCTCTTTAAAAAACATATCATCAGGGGGTTGTTTACAATTTTCACCTAAAAATGGTTCCAGAATTATTTGGTTAGGTAATAAACATTAGCATTTTTTAATAAATGTGTTAGTATCAATCACGATATGAAAGTTGTGATGTGCAATATTTTCATAATTTTTGAATTAAAATAATAATTTTTTACCTCAATCTTTTCTTGAGAATACAGATAGGTTTATAGTCTAACTTGCGAATATAAACTAATAATTTATTCATTTTCAAAAACATTTGAGATTAATATTTGGATATAGTTGTGATTTGCTTTCTATTTGTTCTTTTTAGATATTAAAACCAGCTTCTTCGATTAATGCCCAACCAATTGAGTTGGTACCTAAGTCTAAGCCAAGTATTTTTTTCATAGATATTTGATTTTTGTTTATTATTAGTTAAATTTATCAAGAACAAATAGAAAGCATTTCACAATAAGGATTATTCC
>JAOACD010000007.1 GCA_026417975.1 Melioribacter sp. | reverse complement strand
AACGGATTGAGCCGAGCAGTACTAATAGGTCGTGAGACTTAGCCATAAATTTTATTAAAGGATAGATGTTTATTCTTGACTCTCTCTTTCAATCTTTCATATAAAATTTGTTCTTTAATTTTCTGGTGGCTATAGCTACGGGGAAACACCTCTTCCCATTCCGAACAGAGAAGTTAAGCCCGTAAACGCCGATGGTACTGCGCGCGCAAGTGCGTGGGAGAGTAGGTAGCTGCCAGGATTTATAATTTAAAACCCCACTTATTTTGTGGGGTTTTTTTGTTTTATATATTTTACTTTTGTTATAGATTTGACTAATAAATAAAAATTTTTCTAGATATGAAACAAAGGATAGCATTAATTGGCTTTGGTACAGTAGCACAAGGTTTGTGCGAAATTTTACTT
This sequence comes from Melioribacter sp., assembly GCA_026417975.1. Classification (GTDB taxonomy): domain Bacteria; phylum Bacteroidota; class Ignavibacteria; order Ignavibacteriales; family Melioribacteraceae; genus Rosettibacter. The sequence goes on along the minus strand of JAOACD010000007.1, from coordinate 231,169 downwards.
AATAAGAAAAATGAACTTAAAAAAAATTATAATTATGAATTTGATATAGTTGCTATCAACGATATAAAATATGGTACTGCTTATAACCCCAAAGGACTTAATATAAAAAATCTTCTTAAAGAAATTAATGAACATCGTAAGTTTATAAGTAATACAGTGAAATGGGATGCAATTCAAACAATAAAAAAGTCTAATGCCAATATTATATGTGAATTATCCTACACAAATTTGATTGACGGGCAACCAGCAATAGAATATTGTAAAACTGCTCTTTCTCTTAAAAAACATGTAGTTACAAGCAACAAAGGTCCTGCTGTTTTTGCATATAAAAAATTGTCCAAACTTGCAAAGAAGAATAACGTTAAGTTTTTAATAGAGGGGACTGTGATGAGTGGTACACCTGTCTTAAATCTAGTAAAAGGTCCTCTTGCGGGGATTAAAATTTTATCTGCAAAAGGAATCTTAAATGGGACTACAAATTTTATTCTTACTAAAATGGAAGAAGGAATGAGTTATAATGATGCACTATTAGAGGCTCAAAAACTTGGCTATGCAGAAGCAGATCCAACAAATGATGTTGAGGGCTACGATGCAAAAGCAAAAATAACAATTTTGGCAAACGTATTAATGAATTTGAACTTGAAATTTCATGATGTACAGTGTGAAGGAATAACTAAATTAACACAATTAGATATTGAAGAGGCAAAAAGAAATAATGCACGATGGAAATTAGTTGCTACTGTTGAAAAAATTGGGGACGAAATAAAAGCCTCTGTAAAGCCTGAAATGCTTCCTCTTTCACATCCACTGGCAGGAGTTTTGGAATCTACAAATGCAATTACTTTTAAAACAGATTTACTTGGGGATGTAACTATTGTAGGCAAAGGAGCTGGTAAAATAGAGACTGGCTTTGCTATTCTTAGTGATTTATTATCTATTCATATGCATAAAAATTTGTACTAATTTTATCTTTCATTTAACTTAAGTACCTCAAGCATCTTGGGGTGTATTTTAGGGTTGCTTGCTAGAAATTGCTTACTAAAGATTGTTGCTTTATTTCCATTAAAATCAGTAACTATTCCTCCTGATTCTTCTACTATTAACTTTGCAGCACATACGTCCCATGGATTTAAAAAAACTTCCCAGAAGCCGTCAAAGACTCCTTCTGCCACATAACACATATCAATTGCAGCTGAACCTAATCTTCTAATAGCACGTGTGCATTTAAGAAAAGCAATAAATCTCTCTATTGCATAATCTGGATTTTCCTTAATGTTATAAGGGAACCCAGTTACTAAAACACTCTTTTCTAAATCTTCATTATTATTTACGTGTAATCTACGATTTTCACAATAAGCTCCACTACCTAATTCGGCTTGATACATTGCGTTTCTCATTACATCATAAACTACACCACAAATTGTTTCATTGTTTTTTTGAATACCTATTGAAACAGAAAATATTGGTAACCCATGAGCAAAATTTGTTGTACCATCAAGCGGATCAATAACCCAAACATATTCAGAAGAAAATTTTTGAATGCCACTTTCTTCTGCTATAATTGAGTGTGATGGATATTCCTTTCTAATGTAATTTATTATTAATTCTTCGGATTTTTTGTCAATTTCTGTTACAAGATTAGAGGCATTTGTTTTATATTCTATTAAAAAATTTTTTCTAAATCCTTCTCTTATTATCTCTCCTGCTTCTTTAGCAATTTCAATAACTTTGTTGATCATTTTTTTAGAAAATTTTTGATAATAAACACACAAAATTAGTTATATTTTTTCGTTTTACATAATTAAAAACTTATTTGATACTAAGTTTGGTTGGTAGGTTTTTAATTATTACATTTCTTTTCCTTGATAGCACTTTAACATTTTGGTATATTTTGAGTTGTAAAATATAAGTTGAAAATTATAATCAGGGTAAACAATGGAAGAAAAGCTATATGCACAAGAAACCGAATATTCGATAATTGAAGATATCCCTAAAGTGTTGCCAGTATTGCCTTTGAGAGATACAGTTATTTTTCCGTATATGATATTTCCTGTGTTAGTTGGAAGAGAACAATCTATTAGAGCTGCAAATTATGCATTAGAAAATTCGAAATACATATTTCTTGCGGCTCAAAAACGTTCTAATATTGACGAACCTACGCAAGATGATATTTACCCCGAAGGAACAGTAGCTAAAATAATACAAATATTAAAACTGCCTAATGGACTTCTGAAAATATTAGTAGATGGAGTAATTCAGGGAAGGATTGTAAGATTTACTGAGAGAACAAACTTTTTCGAAGCAGAAGTTGAAGTAATAACACCAAGTATTGAAGACCCAAGAGAATTAAAAGCATTAATCCGTCAAATGTCTAATCTTTTTAGAGAGTATGTAAAGATTAATAAAGCACTACCACCGGAAGCTTTAACAGCTTATGAAAATATTGAAGAACCAGATAGAAAACTTTTTTATGTTGCTGCGAATATCAATCAATCAATAGAAGTAAAACAAAAAATACTTCAAAAATTTTCTTTAAGAGAACAACTTTATGAAGTTATAAGAATACTTAATTCGGAAATAGAGATATTAAAAATTGAGAAAGAAATTGAAAGCAAAGTACAAGAAAATATTGCTAAAACTCAACGTAAGTTTATTATTCAAGAACAAATAAGAATACTTCAAGAAGAACTTGGTGAAGAAGAAGAGACTTCCCCAGAGTTTATAAAATTAAAAGAGCAAATTCAAAAAGCAAAGATGCCTCCGCAAGTTCATGAAAAAGCAATGGAAGAATTAAATAAACTTAAGAAAACACCCCCAAGTTCTCCAGAAGCGACTGTAATTCGAAACTATCTCGATTGGTTAATAGATGTTCCATGGTATAAAAAGACAAAAGATAACCTTGATATAAATAATGTCAGAAAAATTTTAGATGAAGATCATTATGGCTTAGAAAAACCAAAAGAAAGAATAGTTGAACATATAGCAGTATTGAATCTTGTAAAAAGCATGCGTGGACAAATATTATGCTTTGTTGGACCTCCGGGAGTAGGAAAAACTTCCTTAGGAAAATCTATAGCTAGAGCCTTAGGTAGAAATTTTGTTAGAATTTCTTTAGGGGGTGTAAGAGATGAAGCTGAAATTAGAGGTCATAGACGAACTTATATTGGCTCGATGCCGGGTAAAATTATTCAATCTATGAAACGAGCAAAGACTATAAATCCTGTTATGTTGCTTGATGAAATAGACAAAATGAGTATGGATTTTAGAGGAGATCCATCTTCTGCTATGTTAGAAGTTCTTGATCCAGAGCAAAATCATACATTTAATGATCATTACCTTGAAGTTGATTATGACCTTTCTCAGGTAATGTTTATTACTACAGCAAATGTTAGATACAATATTCCACTCCCCTTGCAGGATAGAATGGAAATAATTGAATTACCTGGCTACCTAGAATTTGAAAAGTTTGAAATTGCAAAAAGACATATTATTCCAAAACAGTTAAAAGCTCACGGCTTAGAAAAATTTAATATTGATTTTAAGGATGAAGCTATAAATAAAATTATTAATGAGTATACAAGAGAAGCAGGTGTACGAAATCTTGAAAGAGAAATTGCTTCTGTTCTTAGAAAAACAGCAAAGGAAATTGTTTTAGAGCAATATAAGAATGGAACAAAAAAATCAAAAAGAAAATTTGTAATTGATGAAGAAACTATCGAAAAATTTCTGGGAGTGCCAAAATATAGAAGACAAAAAGCGAATAAAGAATTACAAGTTGGAAGTGTTACAGGTTTGGCTTGGACAAGTGTAGGTGGAGAAATATTGCAAGTAGATGCAACCGTGATGCCTGGTTCTGAAAAATTAACAATTACAGGTCAAATAGGCGATGTAATGAAAGAATCTGCTATGGCTGCATTGAGTTATTTAAGATCTCATGCAAAAGAGTTTGGATTGCCAACTCACTTTAACAAAGGTAAAGAAATTCATATTCATATACCAGAAGGTGCGATCCCAAAAGATGGACCATCAGCTGGAATAACAATGGCTATGGCTTTATATTCAGCTTTTAGTGGTAAACCTGCAAGAAATGATATAGCAATGACTGGTGAAATTACACTTCGTGGTAATGTATTGCCAATTGGAGGATTGAATGAAAAATTACTTGCTGCAAGAAGAAATGATATTTCAATTGTTCTTATTCCTAAAGAAAATGAAAAAGATTTAAGTGAAATTAAACCAGAAGTGAAAGAAGGCTTAAAGATTATTCCTATATCAACAATTAAAGAAGCTATATCTTATGTCTTTGGTGATGGGAAAAAGAAAAAAATAAAAGATAGAATTCGTTAAAATGAATAAACAGTTTGTATTAAATAAGCAATTAAAAGAGGAAGAAATTTATAAAACTATTATAACTCAACTGGAAAATTTAATTAATAATAATGATGCACTTATTTCTACTTTTTCAAATTTTACTGCAATATTAAAGAATGCTTTTGATAAAATAAGCTGGGTTGGTTTTTATTTTTTGAAAGATAATAAATTGGTACTTGGTCCATTTCAAGGTAAAATTGCTTGTACAGAGATTGAATTAGGTAAAGGTGTTTGTGGAAGTTCTGCACTGAAAAAAGAAACTATTATTGTTGAAGATGTAAATAAATTCCCAGGGCATATTGCATGTGATGGCAACTCGAAATCTGAAATAGTTATTCCACTAGTAAAAGAAAATAAACTGTATGGTGTACTTGATTTGGATAGTTACCAATATTCAGCGTTTAATGATGTGGATAAAAAAAATTTAGAAGCTCTTTGCAATTTTTTATTAAATAAAATTAATGTTGATAATATTAACAAAATTTTAGCTTAAAATAATATGAATTACTTAGTAACAGCACGTAAATGGCGCCCACAAAGGTTTGATGAAGTAGTTGGACAGGAGCATATAACAACTACTTTGAAAAATGCTATTATCAATAATAGAGTTGCACATGCATATTTGTTTGCAGGACCAAGAGGTGTAGGAAAAACTACAACTGCAAGAATACTTGCAAAAGTATTAAATTGTTTGAATCCGCAAAATGGTGAACCGTGTAATGAATGCGAAATGTGTAAAGCCTTTCTGAATTCACAAACACTTGATATAATTGAAATAGATGGCGCTTCTAATAGAAGAATAGAAGAAATAAGAACCTTAAGAGAATCTGTAAAGTATGCTCCTACAAAAGGCAAATATAAGGTTTACATTATAGATGAAGTGCACATGCTTACAACCGAATCATTTAATGCACTTCTTAAGACTTTAGAAGAACCACCAGAACATACACTTTTTATATTTGCTACAACAGATGTTCATAAAGTTCCTCTAACAATTATATCTAGATGTCAAAGATTTGATTTTAGGAGAATTGAGTTGAATGTTATAAAGAAACAGTTGAAAGACATTGCTACTAAAGAAGGAATTGATATAGATGATACTGCTTTAACTATTATAGCAAAAAAAGCTGATGGTGCCTTAAGAGATGCACAAAGCCTTTTTGATCAAGCTATATCATTTAGTGGGACCAAAGTTGATGCTGCTATTGTTACTAAAATGTTTAATTTAATTGATGAGGATATTTACTTTGAAATTTCAGATGCAATACTAAGTAAAGATTTTAAGTTGGCTTTTGATATTTCTCAAAAAATTTATGATAATGGCTGGAATTATGTTGACTTTTTAACTGGCCTTAATGAACATTTTAGAAACATTTTAACAGTAGTAATAAGAAAAGATGTTAAATTGGTAGAAAGTGCTGAAGTATATAAAGAAAAATATTTATCATATGCTGATAAATTTTCTGAAAGTGATCTGTTAAGAATTCTTTCATTCCTAAATAAAACACAGTTCGAATTAAGGATGTCTTCCAATCCTAAATTAAAGATTGAAGTAGCTTTGTGTCACTTGATCGGACTTGAGAAATCTTCTACTATTAGTGAATTAATTTCTAAAATCGATAGTGACAATTTAAATTCATTGAAAGAAAAAGATGTGATTTATTCTAGTTCTAATCAAATTACTAGAAAAGAAATTTCAAATGTTAGACCTGCGTTTAAAAATGAAATAAAAATTCCCGAAGTAAAAGAGTTTATTCCCCCAATAGCTAAGGATACAGATGATTTTAAAAACATTATAACAAAATGGCAAGAGTTTGTTGAACAAGTAAAAAGTGAGAAACTTTTTTTTGGCTCTGTTCTACTGAATTCCAATCCGGTTGATTTTATGAATAATAAATTGAGAATAGATGTAGAAAAACCTGAAGATTGGGATATGATATGTGATAATAAAGATTACCTTGAGAAGAAAACAAAAGAAATATTTGGAAAAAAAATTGAATTTGAGATTGCACATAAAGACAAGCTTAATAATGGTGATACATCATTAAACGGAAACCTTAATAAAGATAATAACCCACTTGTTAATGAAATTATAGGAAAATTAGGTGCAAAAGAGATAAAAAAATAGTGTTAATGAAAAAAATTTTTTGTTCAATATTTTTTAGCTTTATTTTGTTCTTTTACTGTGTCATTTATCCTCAACAAGATATTAATACAATATGGTACCTTAACAATCCTGATACTATAAGTGGTGCTATAACAACTCCTCTTACAGACAAACCAGTTAAAATTAAATCCCCATTTGGTAATTCACTTTATTTTGATGGCAACGATGATGGCTTGCTTTTAAATTTAAATCCAATTTCTGATTGGGAAAGTTTTACTATCGAAATAGTTTTTATGCCCGATTCATCATCTAATCTTCAGCATTATGAACAGAGATTTCTTCACATTAAAAATCAAGATGATAGTAAGAGAGTTTTGATTGAGACAAGACTTATTAAGAAGAATTTATGGTCTCTCGATACATTTATAAAATCAGGGAACTCACGTTGTACATTGATAGATACATCCATCTTTCATCCAACGAACAGATGGTTTCATGTGGCTCTCACGTATCATGATGGTATAATGAAACATTTTGTAAATGGTGAACAAGAGCTTTGTGGCAAAGTTGATTTTCAACCTTTTGAAAAAGGTAGCACTCTTTCAATAGGTGTAAGGCAAAATAAGAAATCATGGTTTAAGGGCACGATTGGTATTATTAGTTTTACAAACAAAGAGTTAACACCTGAAAAATTTTTATTGCTTAAAGAAGTAAATAAAGTGCGGTTATAATAAATCAACTACCTATTTTTTATTGTAACTAGATGAGTTTAATAATTATACTTAAGTATAATTTCCAAAAATTTATAAAAGAATAAGCATCAAGAAATCATAATTCCATACTAATTGCTAATTTATGTAAATAAAGCATGATGCTTTTATTTTTAGGGGTCTTTATTAATTGTAGAAGAAGTACCAAATTGGTAGGTTTTGAAACTAAGTAAAAAATGCTAATTACACTGCTAAAGAAACATTTTTACAATTTGAATTGGAGTTTCTTTCAAAATAAATTTTTAAGGTAGTCTTAACAAAAATTAAAAGTATATTTAATTGATTTATAGGAAACTTCTAAACTTTGATAAATTAGTGGGCCCAGAAGGACTTGAACCTCCGACCCGCTGATTATGAGTCAGCTGCTCTAACCAACTGAGCTATGGGCCCTTATTAAAGCGTTGCAAAAATAATGCTTTATAAGAATCTATGCAAATTTTATTTTATAAATCTTAGCATTTTTTAGTTTTTTCCCTTGTGGAGTAAACAGAGTAATATTTTTTGTTAAAAATTAGTCTATTTGCATTCAAATAGATTATTGCAAAGAATTAAAAAAAAAGTTTATATTTGCAAGCAATTTAATTGTTCTTATTATAGTGTAATTAGCCGGGGTGGCGGAAGTGGTAGACGCACAGGACTTAAAATCCTGTGGGTGGAATACACCCGTGCCGGTTCGAGTCCGGCCCTCGGTACGCTTTTCAAATTAACTCTTGTACAAACTATAGGATTTCTAATAAATGGCAATATTTATTTATTTGGGTTCTTAGCTCAGCTGGTCAGAGCGTCTGCTTGACGTGCAGAAGGTCGCAAGTTCGAATCTTGCAGAACCCACATAAACCGGAGTTACCTCCGTTTTTTTTTATTAAGGAATAAATTATGGAAATTGTTAAAATAAAATTTCCTGATGGTTCACAAAAGGAATACCCTAAAGGTATTACTCCATTAGAAATAGCACAAAGTATTTCTTCTCGTCTTGCAGAAGAAGCACTTGTTGCAAAAATAAATGGGACAGTAAAAGATCTTTCTACTAAAATAAATGATGATGCAGAAATTGCAATAATGACTTTTGAAGATAAAGAAGGAAGAGAGACTTATTGGCATTCTACTTCGCATTTGATGGCACATGCAATTCAAACTCTTTTCCCAGAAGCAAAATTCGGTGTTGGTCCTGCAATCGACTCTGGATTTTATTACGATGTTGATATTGATACAAAACTTACAGAAGAAGATCTTGTTAAAATTGAAAACAAAATGCTTGAAATTACAAAACAAAAAAATCCTTTTATTAGAAGAGAATTAAGTAAAGCTGAAGCTGTGGAATTATTTCAGAAAAAGGGTGATAATTATAAATTAGAAATCTTGAGCGAACTTGATGATTCGAAGGATATAATAAGTATTTATCAGGAGGGTGATTTTATAGACTTGTGTACTGGTCCTCATTTACCTGATACTGGAAAAATAAAATACATTAAGCTTCTGAGTGTATCTGGTTCTTACTGGAGAGGTGATGAAAAGAATAAGCAATTACAAAGAATATATGGCATTTCTTTCCCTAAAAAGAAGATGCTTGATGATTACCTCCAATTTTTAGAAGAAGCAAAAAAACGTGATCATAGAAAATTGGGTAAGCAGCTTGATTTATTTAGTATTCATGAAGAAGCAGGTGCAGGTTTAATATATTGGCATCCAAAAGGGGCAAGGATTCGTAATACTATCGAAACTTTTTGGCGTGCTCAACATATTAAAAATGGCTATGAGCTACTTTATTCTCCTCATATGGGTAAAAGTTGGCTATGGGAGACAAGTGGGCATCTCTCTTTCTATAAGGATAATATGTATGCTCCTATGACAGTTGATGAACAGGACTATTATATAAAGCCTATGAACTGCCCATTTCATATAATGATATATAAATCTAAACTTCGTTCTTATCGTGAGTTACCATTAAGATGGGCAGAGCTTGGCACGGTATATCGTTACGAAAAAAGTGGTGTACTACATGGTTTGCTGAGAGTACGTGGTTTTACACAAGACGATGCTCATATCTTTTGTACACACGAGCAAATGGAAGATGAGATTATAGAAGTTGTTCGATTTTCAATTTTTATGCTTAAGCAATTTGGATTTTCTGACATGAAATTTTATGTAGCTACTAAACCCGAAGATGCTATTGGTGATGATGAATTGTGGAGTAAAGCAATTAGTTCGCTTAAACGCGCACTTGAAAGAGAAAATTTAACATATGAAATTGATGAAGGTGGAGGTGCATTCTATGGGCCGAAAATAGATATAAAAATTAGTGATGCTCTAAATCGACAATGGCAATTAAGTACTGTTCAATTTGATTTTAATTTACCAGAACGCTTTGATATGAAATATATTGGTGAAGATGGAAAAGAACATAGGCCATTTATGATACATCGTGCTCTTCTTGGTTCTATAGAACGGTTTATGGGAATTTTGATAGAACATTATGCTGGAGCTTTTCCAACATGGCTTGCTCCTATTCAAGTAGCAGTTGTACCTGTATCACAACATTTTCTTGATTATGCAAAAGAGGTCTACAAAAAATTGAAAGAATTAGATATTTTTGCAGAACTAGATGAAAGAAATGAGAAAATTGGGTACAAAATAAGAGATTGGGAAACACAGAAAGTACCATATATGTTAATTGTAGGAGAAAAAGAAAGAAGTTCAGGCACTGTTTCCGTAAGAAAACATAAAGAAGGGGATAAAGGAAGTTTTTCAGTAGAAGAGTTTATAAACTTAATTTTGACAGAAATAAAAAACAGAATTAATCACAATTAAAGAGGTAGTATATTACACAAATAAAACATCGAGTAAATCAGGAAATTAAGTCTCCACAGGTAAGACTAATTGGTGCTGATGGAGAACAAGTAGGAATAGTAACAATACAAGAAGCATTAAAAAGAGCAGAAGAAAGTGGGTTGGATTTGGTTGAAATAGCACCTCAAGCAAATCCACCAGTGTGCAAAATAATTGACTATGGTAAATTCGTCTATGAATTACAAAAAAAAGAAAAGCTCCAGAAAAAGAAACAACATGTTAGTGTACTCAAAGAAATAAGATTGCATCCTAATACAGATACACATGATTTTGAGTTTAAAGTACGCCATGCAATTAATTTTATTGAGGAAGGTAATAAAGTTAAAGTTTCTGTGATATTTAAGGGGAGAGAATTGGCTTACACAGAAATTGGGGAAGAACTTTTAAGAAAATTTATAGAAAGATTATCTGATATAGCTAAAGTTGAACAAGAACCAAAGTTTGAAGGCAAAGCGATGCTTGCCATATTAGCACCGCAAAAAGGAAAAAAGAAAAAATAAATAGGTGACATAATGCCAAAGATGAAAAGTAATCGTGGTGCCAAAAAAACATTTAGAGTTACTGGCACGGGAAAAATTAAAAGAACAAAAGCATACAAATCACATATTCTTACTACAAAGTCAAGAAAAAGAAAAAGAAGATTAAGAAAAGCTACTCTTGTATCTAAGGCAGATTTAAAAAGAGTTAAAATTATGATTCAATAAATTGGAGAGGAATAGAAATGCCACGTTCAGTAAATCATGTTGCTTCTAGAAGAAGAAGAAAAAAAATAATGAAATTAGCTAAGGGTTACTGGGGAGCCCGTAGTAAAGTCTACACTATAGCAAAACACCACGTAGAAAAAGCATTGCTTCATGCTTACAGAGATAGAAAAAGAAAGAAAAGAGAATTTCGTTCTTTATGGATTGTCAGAATTAATGCAGCTGCTAGAGAAAATGGAACAACATATTCTCGCTTAATGGGTGCTTTGCATAAAAAAGGAATAGAAATAAATAGAAAAATTCTTGCAAGTCTTGCTGTAGAGAACCCAAAAGCTTTTTCAGATATAGTAAGTTTTGCTATGAACTAATTTTATCCCTTCCTTTATTTTTTTCTAATAAAGGAAGGGATTTTTTTTTAAATTCTCGGGGAATTATCATGATAAATAAAATTTCTGAAACCCGAAGTATTTTTGATAATGATTTTTTGCAAATCTCTGATCCCCAAAGTCTTGAAGAACTTCGTATAAAATATTTGGGTCGCAAAGGGATAATCCAACAACTTTTTGATGAGTTTAAGGAAATACCAAGAGATGAAAAAAAAGTTGTTGGGCAAGCACTTAATGAATTAAAAAATTATATACAGTCAAGATATGAAGAACTTAAAGCTAAGTTTGAAGAAGAAAAATCAAAACAAGAATTATTATTTGATGTTACATTACCCGGAAGAGTAAAAACTATTGGAAGTAAACATTTAATTACTCAAACACTTAATGAAATAAAGTCCATATTTAAAAGCTTGGGATTTTCTGTTTACGAAGGTCCAGAAATAGAATCAGATTATAATAACTTCGAAGCATTAAATTTCCCAGCAGACCATCCTGCAAGGGATATGCAGGATACTTTCTTTATTAATGAAAATTTTCTTTTAAGAACACATACTTCCCCTGTTCAAATAAGATTAATGAAATCAATGAAACCCCCAATTCGTGCAATAATGCCTGGAAAGGTTTATCGTAATGAAGTTATAAGCGCAAAGAGTTATTGTCTTTTTCATCAGGTAGAAGGACTTTATGTTGATAAGGACGTGACTTTCGCCGAATTAAAAGGCACATTGGTTGCATTCCTCAAGCAATTTTTTGGAAAAGATGTTAAATATCGTTTTCGTGCAAGCTTTTTTCCTTTTACAGACCCAAGTGCAGAATTAGATGTTTGGTGGCAACCTAAAGGTAAAGAAGGAAGATGGTTAGAAGTTTTAGGTTGCGGTATGGTAGACCCTAATGTTTTTATAAATGTTGGTATTGATCCAGAGGAATATGTTGGTTATGCATTTGGAATGGGGATAGAAAGAACTGCTATGAGAAAGTATGGTATTGATGATATTAGAATTTTATTTGATAGCGATATACGCTTCTTAAGCCAATTCTGAAGAGGAGAAAATGAAAGTTTCCTTTAATTGGTTAAATGATTATATCGATTTAAAAGATATTCCTCTTGATGAAATTGTTAATAGATTAACTCTAGCTGGATTGGAAGTAGAAGAGATAATTGATCAGTCTAAAAATTTTGAAAATATTGTTGTAGGTTATATTAAAGACAAAAGGAAACATCCTAATGCAGATAAACTTTCGGTTTGTATTGTTACAGATGGGAATAATGATTTTAATGTTGTTTGTGGTGCATCAAATGTTCAAGTAGGTCAAAAAGTTCCATTCGCAAAAGTTGGGGCAATAATCCCTTCGGAAGGTATTAAATTAGAAAAAGCAAAAATACGTGGTGAAATTTCCGAAGGAATGATTTGTTCTGAAAAAGAACTTGGAATAAGTGATAACCACGAAGGAATTATGGTTCTAAACTCAGAGTTGAAAGAAGGGATGCCTCTTTCTGAAGCCTTAGGTATGAATGATATTTTATTTGATATTGCAATTACACCTAATCGGGCAGATGCGCTAAGTCATATTGGTATTGCAAGAGATTTATCTGCAATTTTTGATAGACCAATTAAAATACCGAAAGTTGAACTTAAGGAATCGAACTTTAAGTCTGATGAGATAGCTTCAGTAGAAATTTTTGATATAGTTAATTGTCCTCGGTATGTTGGAAAAGTTATAATGAATGTTAAAATACAGGAATCTCCTGAATGGCTTAAGAAGAGACTGAAAAGTATTGGTTTAAGACCAATTAACAATGTAGTCGATGTTACGAATTATGTTTTATATGAAATTGGTCAGCCATTACATGCTTTTGATTTAGATAAACTAAGTGGAAGAAAAATAATTGTAAAATGTGCTGCTGATGGAGAAAAGTTTATTACACTTGATTCAAAAGAAAGGAAATTAACATCTAAAGATTTGATGATATGTGATGCAGAAAAGTCTGTTGCAATTGCAGGTGTAATGGGTGGAGAAAATTCTGAAGTAACTTATTCAACAAAAAATATTTTGATTGAAAGCGCTTTTTTTAATCCATCATCCATTAGAAAAACTGCAAAAAGATTGGGATTACAAACAGATGCATCATATCGTTTTGAAAGAGGAACTGATTATGGCATAACAATTTGGGCTGCAAGACGTGCTGCACAATTGATTTATGAAATAGCAGGTGGTGATGTTGCAAAGGATGAAATTGACGTATATCCTAATCCATTTCAAACAAAATATATTGGTCTTCGTTTCGATAGACTTAAAAAAGTTTTAGGTTATGAAATACCAGAAGAAAAAATAAAAAAGATTTTTGTAAACCTTGGTTTTAATATTACTAAGCATGATAAGGAAAAGATTACATTAGAAATCCCAACTTATCGACACGATATTGAAAGAGAAGTTGATTTAATTGAAGAAGCAGCAAGAATCTACGGCTACGATAAAATTCCTGAAGTAGAGAAAATTTCTGTTACATTAGAAGAAAAAATAGATCAATCACAATTTAATGACAATGTAAGAAATATATTAACATCACTTGGATTTTTTGAGATAGTAACTAACTCATTATTAAAAGAAGATATAGCAAATAAATTTGGGAATCCTATAGCAGTACTTAATCCGCAAAGCATAGAAATGACGCACTTGCGGCCTTCTTTGATTCCTGGCATGTTACAGGCAATATTGAATAATCTAAAAGTCAATGAAAAAAATTTGCAGTTGTTTGAAATAGGTAAGGTTTTCGAAAGAAAGCATAATGATCAACTAAAAAGTTTTGATGATTTTTATGAAAAAGAAAGTTTAATCATTGCAATTACAGGTAAAGCTATTGATAGAGAATGGTATGATAAAACTCGTCAATTTGATTTCTATGATTTAAAAGGATATGTTCAGACAATTTTAGAGAAATTATTAAATTCCGAAAAACTTATTACAAATAAAATTTTTAATACAAATGATTTCAATATTGGAATTGAAATAAAATATGATACTAAGATAATTGGAAGGGGAGGATTAATTCAAAAAGAACTATTAAAGCTTTATGATATAAACCAAGATGTTTATTCATTTATATTTGATTTAGATGAAATAAAGTCAATACCTACTACTAAAAAAGAGTTTAAGGAGCTTCTTAAATTTCCAAAAGTGTATCGAGATTTTGCATTTATTGTTGATGAATCAATAGAAGCCGAGACAGTAATTGAAGTGATTAAAAATTCCAGTTCTAACTTATTGCATCATATTAAGTTATTTGATATTTTCCAAAGTGAAAGTTTAGGTAAAGGTAAAAAAAGTCTTGCTTTTCAACTTGAGTATTATGATGAAAGCAGGACATTAACGGAAGAGGAAGTAGATAAAGATTTTTGGAATGCGATTAGAGCTGTAGAAGAAAAACTTAAAGCAAAACTGAGAGGCATTTAGTGGCAGAAATTTCAAAATATGATATGTTTTTAGAAGAGCTAAATGCACTAGAGAAACAAATTTATTATTTTTTACAAAAAGGTTCTGAACTTTTAGAACAGAATCAAATGTTAAATAATAGAATTAATCAATTAGAAAAGGAAAATGAAATACTAAAAAAAAGATTAGCAGAAATTGAATCGAAAATATCAAAACCCTTGTTGAATAATGAGAATTTATTTAGTTTAGAAAACTTTAATAATGAAAGTAGAGAAGCATTAAAAAACAAAATAAGCGAATTGATAGCCAGGATTGACTATCATTTGCGTTCTTAAAATATTGTTTGATGATGGAAGATATAAAAATGGGCGAAAAAAAGAAGCTTAAAGTAAAAATATTTGATAAAGAATATTCATTGCTTGTAGAAAACGAAGAGATTGCAACAGAGTTAGCTGAATATGTAAATAATATTATGGAAGAGACAAAAGAAGAGTTACCAGATCAACCAAAAGACACAATAGCAATAATAGCTGCGTTAAATATAGCATACGATTTATTTATGGAAAAAAATAAATTTCGTGAATTTAGTATACAAGCAACTGATAAAATAAAAAGAATTAAGCTTCTTTTGAGTGAGTCCAATTTTATATCCTCTCCATCATAAAAAGTTTCCGCACTGCCGACCCAATTTATAAAAGAACTAACAGCAAAAGAAAATAGGGTTATTGGCTCGCGGCGTGTATTACAGGCCTCAACCGTCTTTTTAGACGGTCTCCCGATTTATTCGGGGGCAGTGGAAGTAAAAAGCGCCGGGCAATTTCCCACAGTGTATAAGAAGGGTTCTTTTTATATAAATGGTCGGCAGCTGCGGTATTAATTTCTTATAATGGAGGATATATGCAGTTGGAAATGTTTATGGTACTTATTATTGCATCTGTAACTGCTGTAGTTTCGTTCTTGCTGGGTTGGTTTGTTAATACTAAAATCGGCAGGAATAACATAGCTGTTGCAAAAGAAAAAGCACAAAGAATAATTGAAGAAGCTGAAAAAGAAGCTAAACATATAAAGAGAGAAAAACTCTTAGAGGTTAAAGATGAATGGTTAAAAAAGAAACAAGAATTCGATAACGAGGTTAATACTAAACGTCAAAAGCTTCAAGCTTATGAAAAACAATTAGAATCGCGTGAAGAAAATCTCGAAAAAAAATATGACCTAATCTTACAAAAAGAAAAAACTCTAAAGGATTTAGAAAAACAGCTTCAACTTCAAAAAGAGGAAATTGAAGCAAAGAATCAAGAATTAGAAAAACTTATAGCCGAGCAGAATTTACGCCTCGAAAAAACTGCTGGATTAACATCTGAAGAAGCAAAAAAAATGCTGATGGAAAATATGATTAATCAAGCAAAAGCAGATGCTTCTCAGATGATTAAGGAAATTCGGGAACAAGCAAAACTTGAGGCTAAAAAAGAAGCTCAAAAAATAATTGTTCAAGCAATTCAAAGAACGGCTGTCGATCATTCTGTCGAAACAACAGTTTCTGTTGTTCAAATTCAGAATGATGAAATGAAAGGTAGAATAATTGGAAGAGAAGGAAGAAATATCAGGGCCTTCGAAGCTGCTACAGGTGTAGATGTTATTGTTGATGATACACCAGAAGCCGTAATCCTTTCAGCTTTTGACCAGTTTAGAAGAGAAGTAGCTAGAATTGCTCTAGAACGCCTTATAGCCGATGGAAGAATTCACCCAGCAAGAATAGAAGAAGTAGTTGCTAAAGTTGAACAAGAACTTGAAGAAGAAATACAGAAAGTAGGCGAGAATACAGTTATTCAGCTGGGATTGCATGGAGTACATCCAGAACTGATAAAACATGTAGGTAAAATGAAATATAGGTCAAGTTATGGTCAAAATTTATTGCAGCACAGTATAGAAGTTGCTTATTTAACTGGTATTATGGCAGCAGAACTTGGTTTAGATGCCAATCTTGCAAAACGAGCTGGATTATTCCATGATATAGGTAAAACTATAGATAGAGACGCTGAAGGCCCTCATGCACTTCTTGGTTATGAATTAACAAAAAAGTATAACGAACATCCAATTGTTGTCAATGCTGTTGGAAGCCATCATGAAGATATTGAAATGGAACATCCAATTGCAGCTTTGGTACAAGCAGCTGACGCAATTAGTGGTGCTCGTCCTGGTGCAAGAAGAGAACCTTTAGAAAGTTACGTAAAACGCCTTGAAAATCTAGAAGCACTTGCAAAATCTTTTGAAGGTGTTGCTAAAACTTATGCAATTCAGGCTGGTAGAGAAATTAGAGTGGTTGTTGAACCAGATAAAGTAGATGATGCACTTGCTGATAGATTATCTTACGAAATAGCTCAAAAAATCCAGGATGAAATGGAATACCCTGGACAAATTAAAGTAACTGTAATACGTGAAGTACGAAAAATAGCTTACGCAAAATAAACTTAAAGAAGACTGTGTTTAATTATAATTCTGTTTTCTATTTTAATTACTTGAATTAAGCACAGTCTTTTCTTTTTTTATGAAGAGAAAATTATTAATAGCTATAACAGGTGGAATAGGTTCAGGAAAGTCTACAGTTAGTTCTATTGTAGAAAATCAGGGTTTTATTGTACTTAAAGCCGATATAATTGCTAAAGAAATAATGATAAATTATAAGTCTGTTAGACAAAAAATTATTGATTACTTTGGTAAAGAATCTTACATAAATGGTCAATTAAATACAAAATTTCTTGCCGAAAAGATTTTTGCATCCAAAGAAAATGTCGAAAAAATTAATTCTATTGTTCATCCACCTACAATTCAAAGAGTATTAAATTTAGCGAAGGAACATTTCAAAAAAAATGATTTAGTATTTGTGGAATCTGCTTTAGTTTACGAAGCAAAAATTCAAAATTACTTTGATTATATAATACTTGTTTATTCGGATGAAAAAACTCGTATAGAAAGAATCATGCAGCGAGATAATGTAGACGAAGAAAAGATTCGTCAAAGAATGCAATATCAAATACCTGATGAAAAAAAAAGAGTGTTAGCTGATTTTATAGTGGAAAATAATTGTGATATAAACGAACTTAGAAATAGGATTTTATTTTTAATTAGTTTAATAAAATCATTATAAACGAATTTTTAATGGAATCTCATACTCGCATAAATGACATTTTACTTGGCCCTCTGGAACGACCAGCATTAAACTGGTTAGCTCAAAAAATGCCTAGATATATTACTCCTGATATTCTTACTTTAATTGGTGTTATAGGTTCCTTTATTACAGGATTAAGTTATTATTTAACATCTTTCGATGAACTTTTTTTGTGGTTAGCTGATCTCGGTTTAATTATTAACTGGTTTGGTGATAGTCTTGATGGGACTTTAGCACGCTATAGAAAAATTGAGAGACCAAAATATGGATATTTTATAGATCATACCTTAGATTCTTTGAGTATTATTGCAATTGCTGTAGGCGCAGGCCTTTCTCCTTATGCAAGGTTTGATCTTGTAATGTTTGCTCTTGTTGGTTATTTGTTAATGTCAATTCTTGTATATATAAGGACTTACGTTTACGGTGTTTTTAAAATTTCTTATTACAAAATTGGTCCTACAGAAGTTAGATTAATAATAATTATTCTAAATACATTAGTTTACTTTTTTGGAGCAAGCGAGTTTGCTCATGAAGGAGAAAAGTATACAATTTTAGACCTGGCTGCACTTTTCTTAGCTATAGGATTTTTTGTTATTTATATTATTTCAATTATTGTGGAAAGTAAAAAATTAAGGAAAGAAGAAACTATAAAATAAATTCATATTAATAGGTCACCTAGATTCAAGGTGACCCATTTTACAATTACTATTTAAATTTCAGTTGCAAGCTTGTCAAAGACTTCAACAGAAAATGCAGGATGAGTAGTAAATGCAATCCCTGTTATTTTGAATAATGCTAGTGAAGCTTGCAATGCTTTTTCATTATCGGGGAGTTCAGCAATGATTATTAAGTCTTTTTCTCCAAGCAGTGCATAAATGGATTTGATTTTGCCTCCAAGTTTTTCAATTTGTTCGCTGGCTTGCTTTGTGCGTTCTGCACTAACTTGTTTAATAGATTCTTGTGAGTACTTACCCATCAATATAAACTCTGCCATAAACCCTCCTTCTTTGATAAGAATTATTTTTTTTGATTGAGTAAGTTTAGAAATCTCTATAAACCAATAACTAAGAATAAAGGACTGAAAGTAATTTTATAATTTTTTGTTAAATTCATTTTAATTCTTTATTCTTAAATGAATAATTAAGTTTAATTAATCAGAAATTACCCTCTCTACTTTCTAATTATTTTTTTGAATTTTTGAGGAATAGCACTTAGTACGCCCGGAAGGACTCGAACCCTCAACCTTCTGATCCGTAGTCAGACGCTCTATCCAATTGAGCTACGGGCGCATTAAATAGAAAAAAGTATTAATTTTCTTTACAAATATACAACTACTGTTTCCAACATTCAATTTTGAGGACTTCACTTTTACATAATACTAATTTTTTTGTCCATAAAGTATTTGCTTATCCAGTAACTTTTTCAGAAATTTGTTTCAGAGTATTAAGTAATTTTATGCTAAGGCTTATTTTCTCAAAAATTAACCTGAGGGTTTTTATCAAGTCGAGATTGCTACTTTTACGTCCTTGCCCTGATCATTAAATTTCTCTTTTTTCACTTTATAATTAAAAGGAGTTAATATGTGTGGAATTGTTGGCTATATAGGCAACAAAAATTGTATTCCAATTTTATTGGAAGGATTAAAGAGACTTGAATATAGGGGATATGATTCTGCTGGAATTGGGATTATAAGTCAAGATGACAGCAAAGTAGTAAAAACAAAAGGGAAAGTTGCAGATTTAGAAAAACTAATTTATAAAGAGAATTTATATGCAAATCTTGGGATTGGTCATACAAGGTGGGCTACACATGGTGAGCCAAGTATTGAAAATGCTCACCCTCATATGAATAATGATAAAACTTTATTTGTAATTCATAATGGAATTATTGAAAACTATGCTTCTCTTAAAAAAGGATTGATAAACGAAGGTTACAACTTTATAAGCGAAACTGATACAGAAGTATTAGCTCACTTAATTGATCATTACCTTAAGTTAAAACATAATTTGTTTCAGGCAGTGCGATACGCACTGAATGAAGTTGAAGGTACATATGGAATTGCTGTAATTTATAAGTATGAACCTGACAAGATTGTGGTTGCAAGAAAAGGCTCTCCTTTAGTAATAGGAATAGGAAAAAATGAAAATTTTGTTGCCTCTGACGTTAATGCTTTAATTACTTATACTAGTCAAGTTGTATATCTTGAAGATGGAGATATTGCAGAAGTATTTAAAGATCATTTTCATGCAAAAAATATTCATGATGAAGAAATAATTAAGGAGATTCACGAAGTTGATATTAGTGTTGATGAAATTTCAAAAGGTGGTTATCCTCATTACATGCTTAAAGAAATAATGGAACAACCAGAATCAATTTATAATTCAATGCGAGGTCGTCTGCTTTATGATGAAGGGATTTCAAAACTTGGTGGATTACAAGGGTACGAAGACAAAATAGTTAATTCAAATAGAATAATCATATCGGCATGTGGAACTTCGTGGCACGCAGGGCTAGTCGGAGAATATATGATAGAACAATATGCAGGTATACCAGTAGAAGTTGAATATGCATCAGAATTTAGATATAGAAAACCAATCATAACTCCAAATGATACTGTATTTTTTATTTCTCAAAGTGGTGAAACAGCAGATACATTAGCATCACTAAGAGAAGCTAAAAAGAAAGGAGCACTTTGTCTTGGTATTTGTAATGTAGTTGGTAGTTCAATTGCAAGAGAAAGTGATGCAGGGGTTTATATTCATGCAGGACCTGAAATAGGTGTAGCTTCTACTAAAGCTTTTACTTCTCAATTAGTTGTTCTTTCACTTATAACTTTGCTTTTAGCACGTAAAAGAAGTATGACTTTAATTGAGGGGCAAGAAATTATTAAAGAAATGCAAAACTTAACTTCAAAAGTAGAGAAAATCCTAAAGCTTAATGATGAAATTAAAAAAATTGCAGAAATCTATAGTGATTGTAAAAATTTTCTTTACCTAGGAAGAGGTTATCATTTCCCAGTAGCTCTTGAAGGTGCTCTAAAGTTAAAAGAAATTTCATACATACACGCAGAAGGCTATCCAGCAGCAGAAATGAAGCATGGTCCTATAGCATTAATTGATGAAAATATGCCAGTTGTATTTTTAGCAATTAAAGATAGTGTTTATGAAAAAGTTTTAAGTAATATACAAGAAGTTAAAGCAAGAAAAGGAAGAATATTAGCAATAGTTAATGAAGAGGATGACCATATTGAAAAACTAGTAGACCATGTAATTCGAATTCCTAAAACCATAGATATGCTTCAACCAATTTTAAGTGTAATTCCACTTCAGTTACTTGCTTATCATATTGCTGTTAAAAAAGGATTAAATGTGGACCAACCAAGAAATTTAGCAAAAAGTGTAACGGTTGAATAAACAGAAGTGAGGTTTTTTATGACACGTAGAAAAGTTTTAATTATGGGCGCTGCAGGCAGAGATTTCCATAATTTTAATGTTTTTTTTAGAGATAATGAGAACTACGAAGTAGTTGCCTTTACGGCTACTCAAATTCCAAATATTGATGGACGAATTTATCCTCCAGAACTTGCTGGTAAACTTTATCCAAAAGGTATAAATATTTATGAGGAATCAAAACTTGTAGAGCTAATTCAAAAATATCAAGTCGATGAAGTTGTGTTCGCATATTCAGATGTACCATTTGATTATGTTATGACAAAGGCTTCTATTGTTAATGCAGCAGGTGCTTCGTTTAGATTAATGGGTATGAATGAAACTACTTTGAAAAGTTCAAAACCGGTAATTTCTGTCTTAGCAGTTAGAACAGGTTGTGGAAAATCTCAAACATCACGAAAGCTTGTAAAAATTCTTACAGATGCAAATAAAAAAGTAGTGGCTGTTCGTCACCCAATGCCTTATGGAGATTTGGTAAAACAAAGAGTGCAAAGATTTGCCGATTTCTCTGATCTTGATAAATATAATTGCACGATTGAAGAAAGAGAAGAATATGAACCTCACATTGCAAGAGGTGGTATAATTTATGCTGGTGTAGACTATGAAGCTATATTAAGAGAAGCAGAAAAAGAAGCGGATATAATCTTATGGGATGGAGGAAATAACGATATGCCTTTCTTTAAATCTGACCTTATTTTTACTGTAACAGATCCTCATCGCCCTGGTCACGAATTACGTTATTATCCCGGTAATACATGTTTGAGAATAGCTGATGTTGTTATTATCAATAAAATCGATTCTGCCACTAAAGAAGGAATAGAAACTGTTCGTAACAATGTACATTTAGTAAATCCTAAAGCAATTATAATAGAAGCAAATTCTCCAATTACTGTTGACAGACCTGAACTAATAACAGGTAAAAGAGTTCTAATTATTGAAGATGGTCCTACTTTGACACACGGCGAAATGAAATACGGAGCTGGAACAGTTATTGCAAAAAAACTTAATGCACGAGAAATTGTAGATCCAAGGCCATATGCAGTAAAATCAATAGTAGATACTTATGCCAAATATCCTCACATTGGTATTCTTCTTCCAGCAATGGGTTATGGTGAAAAGCAAATTAAAGATTTAGAGGAAACAATTAATCGAACAGATTGCGACTCTGTTGTAATAGCAACTCCTATTGATTTAGGAAGAATTCTAAAAATAAACAAGCCTACAACAAGAGTTATGTATGAACTACAAGAAGTTGGTCAAAATACCTTAGAAAGTATTCTGAAGTCTAAAGGAATTATATGAAAAAGATTGCAGTTGTCGCATTAGGCGGCAATGCTCTTTTAAGAAGTAATGAAGCGGGAACTATCGAACAACAAGAAAAACACACACTCCAAACTTGTAAAAAACTTATAGGATTATTACGACTTGGATATAACATAGTTATAACCCATGGCAACGGCCCTCAAGTAGGAAATATTCTTTTAAGAAACGAAGCGGGTAATAGTCTATACAACATACCTAAAATGCCACTCGATATTTGTGTGGCAGATTCTCAAGGTGGTATAGGATATATGATAGAACGACAAATGCGTAATGCATTAAGTAAAACTAATCTTAAAAGAAATGTTGTAGCAATTATAACTCAGGTATTAGTTGATATTAATGATCCTGCTTTTCGAAATCCAACAAAGCCGATTGGAAGGTTTTATTTGAAAGAAGAAGCTGAGCTTTTAGCTAAAACTAACGGATGGATTTTTAAGGAAGATCCAGCCAAAAGAGGTTGGAGAAGGGTTGTTCCTTCTCCAAAACCAATTGACATAATGAATAAAAAAGTTATTAAAGATATGGTAAAGAAAGGTAATATTGTTATAGCAGTTGGTGGCGGTGGAATACCTGTATATTGGCATGAAGATACAAAATATCTTGAGGCTATTGAAGCAGTAATTGATAAAGATTTGGCTTCTGCATTCTTAGCTAAAGAAATCGGGGCAGATAGATTTTATATCATTACTGATGTTCCTAAAGTTTATATTAACTTTAAAAAACAAAACCAAAGCCCGTTAGATAAATTAACAGTTTCAGAAGCTAAAAAATATTATGCTATGGGTGAATTCCCTGAAGGTACTATGGGACCTAAAATTTTAGCAGCAATAGAATTCATTGAAGGAGGAGGTAAAGAAGCAATTATTACAAATGAAGATGAGATTGAAAAAGATAATTGTGGGACAAGAATAACTTTAGAATAATTTTTATTTTCGTTTTTTAAAATTAGCAATTACAACTTTGTATTTATAAAAAAAACAACAAAGGTGGGAATATGGCTGTTAATATGAAAGGGAAAGATTTAATTTCAATTATGGATCTTTCCTTAGAAGAAATTTATGAAATTTTTGATGTAGCAAAATCTCTAAAGAGAAAACTTTATACTGGAGAAGAACATCATTTTCTTAAAGGAAAAACCCTTGGAATGATATTTTCTAAACCTTCTACAAGAACAAGAATCTCTTTTGAAACAGGTATTTATCAATTGGGTGGACATGGAATGTATTTTAACCAGAGTGATTTACAATTAGGAAGAAGCGAGAATATTCATGATACTGCAAAGGTATTATCAAGATATTTAGATGGAATAATGATAAGAACTTATTCTCATCAAGATGTAATAGATTTAGCAAAATACGCAACAATTCCCGTTATTAATGGACTAACAGATTTGATGCATCCATGTCAGGTATTATCAGATTTATTTACAATTCTTGAAAAGAAAAATAAACTTCAAGGGCTAAAATTGGCTTACGTTGGTGATGGAAATAATGTTGCACATAGTTTACTTCACGGTTGTTCAAAAGTGGGAATTGATATTGTAATAGCTTCCCCAAAAGGTTATGAACCTAAAAAAGAAATTGTACAAGAGTCCATTGAAATAGCTAAATACTTTGGAAGTAAAGTTGAAATTATTAATGATCCTAAAGAAGCAATTAAAAATGCTGACATAGTTTATACAGATGTATGGGCAAGTATGGGACAAGAAAAAGAAGCTGAAGAAAGAAAAAAGATATTTAAGAATTTTCAAGTAAACTTAGAATTAATAAAATTAGCTAAAGATGATTATCTTTTTATGCATTGTTTACCAGCTCATAGAGGAGAAGAAGTAACAGACGAAATTATTGATTCCCCAAATTCAGTAGTTTTTGATGAAGCTGAAAATAGATTGCATGTACAGAAAGCTATTATGGCTTTATTAATGTAGAGTGAAATATGAATAATAAAAGGTTACATTGCAACGAATTAGAATTGGCAATAATAAATGAAAAGTTAAAAGGCACAACAGAGATAGAAATTGGCAAAAAGTATGGTGTTTCATCTAAATACATTGAAAAAGTTATTACAAAAATTAAAGGGTTGAATGTTAGTTCAATAAATAATAATAAAAAAATAAAAACTTATTCACCAAAGAATTTTAGTGAAGAACAAAGTAGCGTATGGAGTTTCAAACAAAGAGGAAATTGGGCAACACACAGTGGAGAATATAGAGGCAATTGGTCACCATATATTCCTCGCAATATCATATTAAAGTACTCAAGAGAAGGGGATTTAGTGCTTGATTATTTTTGTGGTGCAGGGACTACTGCTGTTGAATGTAAATTATTGGGAAGAAGATGTATTGCAATGGTTATAAATGAAAATGCTATCCAATTAGCAAAGAAAAATTTGGATTTTGTTGTAGAACCTCAGCAAACTCTTTTTGATCATGAAAGTAAAACAGAAAAATTCTATGAGCCGAAATTGCTTGTAGGAGATGCAAGAAATTTATCTTTTTTGGAAGATAATTCTGTTGATTTAATTTGTGCTCATCCACCTTATGCAAATATTATTCATTATACACATTTTAAAGAAGGCGACCTTTCATTGCTTAGTATTGATGAATTTTTAACTGAAATGTATAAGGTGGCAAAAGAAAGCTTTAGAGTTTTGAAACCTTATTCGAAATGTGCAATATTAATTGGGGATACAAGAAAAAAGAAGCACATAGTCCCACTTGGATTTAAATTAATAAATGTTTTCTTGAAAGCTGGGTTTTTATTAAAAGAATTAATTATAAAAAGGCAGCATAATTGTAAAACCACCGGATTTTGGTATGATAATAGCATAAAGTATAATTTCCTTTTATTGGCTCATGAATATCTTCCAATTTTTGAAAAACCGGGAAGTAATACTTTAACTTACGTAAAAGAAGCACCCCTAAATTATAATCTTTTTTCTGCTAAAGAAGAAAAATTAAAATTAAAAAAAGACTTGAATAAACTCGAAACTACTACAGTGTGGGTATTTCCAGAGAAAGATTCAGATGAACTAGTAGATAAAAATGTAATATTTAGATATTCAAATGGGAATAATTATTTAATTGTTAAAACAAATTCTTCCAAAGCTAATGAATTAAGTATGCAAATAAAAAAGTCAGTTAATAAAAATGAGTTATTATATGTAAAATTACCCGAAGAAGGATTTAATTCACTTTTAGACATTGAAAATTATCTTATTACCTTGAAAGATATCATTAATAAATTGTCTAATTTAATCGAAGAAGGTTTTTTAGTGTTAAAGGCACGAGATTTTAGAATAAATGGTTATATTGTACCACTGGCATTAAAGATAATTGAGAATATCGACCATACTAAATTATGGTTAAAAGAAATAATAATAGTTGTACCAGAAAACAATAATGTAGATATCAAAAAAATACATAATGAACTTGAGATTATTCATCAATATTTACTTGTTTATGAGGTTAGATGATAAATCGAGTAATCAATAAAATAAAAGGTTTATATTACTATTTTGTTCTCATTTATAAGGTTTGGAAAACTAAAAGGATACAAATAGATGATGTTATTTATAGGACAAGAAATAATGTTGAAATAAGGAGTTTATCCAGGTAGAAAGCCTGAATCTCCTTATGACTTTATTGTTAATTACTTGGAGCCCGGCAGAAGAGAAAGAACCCCAAAGCATATTCATCTTATTGTAGAAATGTATGTTAAACATGCTTATGATCCTGATTTAACTTTACAGTTAAAAGAACATATCTTAGGGATGTTTGAAAACATTACACCAGTAAATTCTTTTCCACCTAATTTACAATTTTTTAGATATGAGCATGTAGAACGTTTTAATCGTTTAGATGAAGTAGGTGAATTTTCAGTTGAATTTTTATTAGTAGTTATAGAATTAATAGCAATTCAAGAGAAGACAAATTATCCAAATGGCTCTTTAACACAAAGCTTGTACAGAGATTTTGGAATAAAAGATAGATTTTCTGTAATACAAAAAGCTGTTTTGCAAAGATTAAGATAAATGGTAAGATTTTAATCATAGCTTTTTGAGAAAATATCAAAAAACATTTTGAAAATTATTTCCATTTTCTATAGATTTGTGCCACAAATTTAAGACTACTGGTTGGGCAGATAGCTCAGTTGGTAGAGCAAAGGACTGAAAATCCTTGTGTCGGCGGTTCGATTCCGTCTCTGCCCACAAATTTAAGGGATGTGCATTCATCCCTTTTTTAGTTCATAACGAGAAAAATTGACTTAATAGTTAAGCCGTTCTTATATTTGTAATTCAAAAACTTGAATAATTGGAGGAATAATGTTTGCTGTTGTAAATATTGCTGGACAACAGTTTATTGTAAGAGAGAATCAAAAGTACTATGTGCCTAAATTAAAAGCCGAACCTAATTCGGAAATTGTTTTTGATAACGTACTATTAATAAATGATGATAATTCTACTAAAATTGGTACTCCTGTTATAGGTAATGTTAAAGTTTATGCAAAGGTTTTAGAACATTTAAAGGACGATAAAATTATTGTTTTTAAAAAGAAAAGAAGAATCTCTTACAAGCGTAAAAGAGGTCATAGACAACATTTAACAAGAATTGAAATTACAAAAATAGCTTAGAAATTGGAGGTCAATTATGGCACATAAAAAAGGTCAAGGTTCATCAAGGAATGGAAGAGATAGTAATCCGCAATATTTAGGTGTAAAAGTTTTTGGTGGTGAAAAAGTAACTGCTGGTTCAATTTTAGTTCGTCAAAAAGGAACAAATTTTCATCCTGGTAGGAATGTAGGTTTGGCAGGTGATCATTCACTTTTTGCATTAATTGATGGCTATGTCAAGTTTGAAAGGAAAAAGAATAATAGAAAATATATAAGTGTATACGAATCTCTTACTAATTAATTTATCAAATGTGTTTTAGCTAAAAGCTGTCAATTTATATTGACAGCTTTTTTAATTTTTATTTTTAATGAATGTTACTGTAAACGTTGAACCTATACCTTTCTTACTTTCAACACTAATTTGGGCATTATTTAATTCACAATATTTTTTTACTAATGCTAATCCTAAACCATTACCTTCGAATTCTCTTGTATAGCCCCTTTGTTCTTGATTGAATAATGTAAATAATTTAGGAATAAATTCTTCTGAAATTCCAATTCCAGTATCACTAACTTTAACTACAATTTGATTTTGTTGATTTAGATAACTTGATACTTCTACTTTTCCAGTATTTGTATACTTAATAGCATTTTCAATTAAATTAATGAAAATTTGTGTAACTGAATATTCATCTGCATTTACTTTTAATTCTTTTTCATTAATGTTGTAGATTAATTCTAAATTTTTCTTTTTGGCTTTATACGAAAATTCTGGGTACAGCTTTCTTAAAATGTCATTTATATCAATATCTTTGTAAATACATTCATAACTACCTGCTTGTAATTCGGACATATTTAGAATTAAATCAATAGTCCTTACTATTCTTTCTCCAGCTCTTTCAATTGAATCGAAACTTTCTTTAATTATTTCGTTATCAGTTGGTGTGATTTGTTCTTTTATTAATTCTGAAAAATTTAATATAGTGTGAATTGGGGAGCGAATTTCGTGTGACATTTGTGCTAAGAATTCAGATTTTAATCTTTCAGAGCTTTCTGCTTTTTCTCTTGCTTTTATTAACTCTTTCTCAATTTTTTTTCTTTCTTCAATTTCTTGTATGAGCTCTTCGTTTAATTTTGTTTTTTCTTGGATTAGATTTTCTAATTCTTTTTCATGCTTTTTTATACTTTTTAGTTTGTATAAGTAACCAACATATACAATAGATAATATAAACAATATTACTGCTACTCTAAAATTTGTTGTTTCATAAAATGGTGGTGTAATAATTAACTTTAGTTTTGCACCATTTGTATTCCAATATCCATCAGGATTAGCTGCTTTGACATAGAATGTATATTCTCCCGGTGGTATATAAGCATAATATGCAAAGTTTTGATTTCCAACGTAATTCCAATCTGATTCTAGTCCTGCCATTTTAAAGGCATACATATTTTTTCCAGGTTTAGCAAAATGCAAAGCAGCAAATTTTATAGTGATTATATTGCTTTTATATGAAATCTTAATTTCTTTTGTTTCTGTAATATTTTTTGTAAGGGCAATTTCACCATTGTATTTTTCTCCAATCTTTACAGGTTTATTAAGTATTAAAAATTCTGTTATAAAGACATTTGGAATAGAGGTGTCTTCTTTCAAGCTATCGGGATGAAAAATATTAAATCCATTATTTCCCCCGAAAATCATCTCGCCTGTTTTTTTCCTTTTTACTGCCGCTCTTACAAAAAATTCATTACTTTGTAGACCATCCAGTGCATCATAATTTTTGAAAGTTTTTTTCTCGGGGTTAAATTTCGAGATACCTTTGTTGGTGCTAATCCATAAATTACCACGGTGGTCTTCAAGTATAGCTTGAATATTATTATCGGGTAAGCCATCTTCTACAGAGTAACTTATGAACTTTAATCTATTATCATTGCTCATAATTGCTTTGTTCAAGCCTTCAATTGTTCCAATCCATAAATTTCCTTTGCTATCTTCAGTAATGTTTAGAATTTTATTGCTGCTAATGCTATTTGGGTCTTTTAGATTTCTTTTATAATGATAAAAATCACCTTTGCTTATATCAAATCTGTTTAATCCACCATCATCAGTTCCTATCCAAATATTTCCTTTGCTATCTTGAAATATACACCAAATGTTATTGCTGCT
Organism: Melioribacter sp.; assembly: GCA_026417975.1. GTDB lineage: Bacteria > Bacteroidota > Ignavibacteria > Ignavibacteriales > Melioribacteraceae > Rosettibacter. Next base: position 201,842 of record JAOACD010000007.1, on the reverse strand, counting down.
TATACTTTTTGGATTATTAGGGTTGTGTTTATAAACTGTAAAAGTATTAGTTTTTTTATTGTATATGTTTAATCCACCACCGAAAGTACCAATTAATATTTCTCCTGTTTTAATTTGGTAAATAGAAAAAATTATATTGTTGCTTAGATTACCATTTGAGCCGTCGCTAATAAAGTTTGTAAACATGTTTTTCTTAGGATTAAATTTTGATAAACCGTATTCAGTCCCTATCCAAATATTTCCTTCGTTATCTTCGCACATTGTTCTAATTCTATCGTCAACTAATGAATTTTTATTATGAGGGTTAAAATTGTATCTAGTAAATTTTTGTTCTTTTGAGTCAGGGTCAAAGCGATTAAGTCCACCACCAAAAGTGCCTATCCAAACTATTCCATTCTTATCTTCAATGATTGAGTACACTTTATTGTAGCTCAAGCTATTCTTATTAAGTGGAATGTTTTTGTAGAGTTGAAAATATGATCTCATTCTATAAAGTTTATTTGCACCAGCACCTTCTGTGCCAATCCAAAGAATTCCAGTTCTATCTTCATACAAAGAAAATAAAATATTACTACCTATACTTTCTGGGTTAGAAGGGTCATGCGTATAAACTGTGAAAGAAGAATTATTTCTATCGAATCTTTGAAGGCCATTTAATAAGGTTGTGATCCATAAGTTTCCGAATTTATCTTCTATAATGTCTGTTATAGTTTTATCTTTACTATTGACAGTATATGGATTTATGTATCTAATAAATCTATCAAGTTTTCTATCATATTTATGCAAGCAATCTCCCGTACCAATCCAAAGTGTATTACTTTTATCTACATAAACTTTGCCTACAAAGTTTCCGCTTATACTATATTCATTATTAGGCTCATTAAAATAGTATTTGTAAAAGTTATTTTCAGGATTGAATTTTATTAGTCCATTTTGTGTGCCTAACCATAAAAATCCAGATGAATCTTCACATATTGATACAACATATTTTGAATATGGATATTTGTCGTTATTCAAAATTTTAGTGTAATTAATAAACTTGTTTTCTTTAAAATCATATCTACATAAGCCCTCTTCCGTTCCTATCCACAATCTTCCTTTTTTATCAATCAATAATGTCCTAACTCTATTGGATATTAATGAATTTGGGTTATTTTGTTGAGGTAAGAAGTTAGTAAAATCGTCTGTTATTCTATTATATCTATTAAGTCCACCGCCTACAGAGGCTATCCATAAATTTCCATCTTTATCTTCAACGATAGAGCGGAAAGTTTGTCCTTGAATGCTTTTAGGATTTCCTTTTTCTATTTTATAAATTTTGAATGAATAGCCGTCGTAACGATTTAAGCCATCATAAGTTCCAAACCAAAGAAATCCTTCACTATCTTGTAGGATTGAAAGGACAGTGTTTTGAGAAAGACCATCTTCTGAGGTTAAACTCTCAAAACGCAAATTTTGAGCGTATGATGCTTCAATAAGTAATAAGTTTATTAATATAGTGCATGTCTTAAGAAAGTTCATATTAAATTAAAAATTGTATAGCAATTTTATTATAATATTCAGATTTATAATCGAATTTTAATGCAATTTATTTAAAACTGATTTGAATAGAATAAAAGTTAGGTGTAAGATTTTTTTAATAATCAAAATTAGTAAATAAAAATGAATATTATTAAGTTATGTTATCTGAAAATAAAAAATTATAGGAGTTTCTAGTGGTAATAGGAGTACCAAAAGAAATAATGTTGGGCGAAAATAGGGTAGCTTTAGTTCCCGAAGTTGTTTCCAAATTAATTAAAAAAGGTTTTGAAATATATATTGAAGAATCAGCAGGAATTAAAGCTGGCTTCCCAGATGAAAAGTATCAATTAGCAGGTGCGAAAATAATAAAGAATGTTGAAGAACTTTATAATAATGTAGATATTGTATTAAAAGTTCAAAGACCAATTGAACATCCTAATTTTAATAGGCATGAGTTAGAATTAATAGGGGGTGGTAAATTATTAATTTCTTTTTTCTACTCGCTTCATTATCCAGAGGTAGCAAGAAAAGCTGCAGAATTGGGCATTGATGTTATATCAATGGATGCAATTCCTAGAACAACAATTGCACAAAGAATGGATGCATTAAGTTCACAAGCGACTATTGCAGGTTATAAAAGTGTAATTTTAGCTGCTAATTATCTTCATAAAATTTTTCCATTAATGATGACAGCAGCTGGTACAATTTCACCTGCTAAAGTAGTAATTATGGGGGCAGGTGTGGCTGGATTATCTGCTTTAGGTACTGCAAAAAGATTGGGGGCTGTTGTTGAAGTGTCTGACGTGCGCCCTCAAGTAAAAGAAGAAGTGCTAAGTTTAGGTGGAAAGTTTATCGAGGTTCCTACAGATGATTCTATGCAGGACGAAAATGGTTATGCTAAAGAACAATCAGAAGAATTTTTAAGAAAGCAAAAAGAATTAATTTTTAAACATGTTACCGAAGCCGATATTGTAATTACAACAGCTTTAATTCCTGGCAAAAGAGCTCCTATCCTTGTAACTGAAGAAATGGTAAAAAATATGAAGCCAGGTTCTGTTATACTTGATATGTCAGTTGAATTTGGAGGAAATTGCGAATTAAGTGAAAAAGGGAAAATAGTAAAAAAATATGATGTAACTATTATTGGTGAACCCAACTTACCAAGTCTTGTCCCATATCATGCAAGTGAAATGTATGCAAGAAATTTATTTAATTTAATAGATTACGCAAGTAAAGACGGAAAATTTCTCCATGATTTAACAGATGAAATTATAGGTGGAGCTACAATCGTTAAAAGTGGTGAAATAGTACATGAACGAACAAAATTACTTATAAAAAATTAAATGTAATTAAAACAAATTAAGAGGTCTAAAAATGGAAGGGGTTGGTTTATTAATGTTAATATACGTATTTGTTCTTGCTATTTTTGTTGGATTTGAGTTGATAACAAAAGTACCACCAACGTTACATACTCCTTTAATGTCTGGTTCAAATGCTATTTCGGGAATTACAATTGTAGGGGCAATTTTAAGTGCTGGGTTGCATGAATTCACAGTAAGTACAATTCTTGGACTAATAGCTGTAATATTTGCAACAATAAATGTTGTTGGTGGTTTTTTGGTAACTGACAGAATGCTTAAAATGTTCAAAAAAAAGTGAGCTGAATTATGAAGTTATTAATAGAAATTTCTTATTTGCTTTCTTCAGTTCTTTTCATATTTGGAATAAAGAAACTATCATCACCTAAAACAGCTCGAAATGGTAATTTTCTTGCTGCAGTTGGAATGTTAATAGCAATTGTTGCTACTTTGTTGGATCAGCATGTTTTGACATATGAATGGATATTGTTGGGATTTATTATTGGTGCTACAGTAGGAACTATTATGGCTTTGAAAGTGCCTATGACAGGAATGCCCCAAATGGTAGGATTGTTAAATGGCTTTGGAGGAGGAGCATCAATGTTGGTTGCATATTCGGAATATTATAAGATAATCAACTTCCCCCAATTTACACATGATTATCAAACATCAATTACTATTGTACTAAGTATCTTAATTGGAGCTGTAACTTTTACAGGCTCGTTAATTGCATTTGGTAAATTACAAGGACTTGTGACTGGGAAAGTAGTACGTTATCCTTTGCAACATCCATTAAATGCTTTATTGTTATTATCTGTTTTTGTTGGCGGAACTTACTTTGTTCTTAATCCTGAACTTCAGTGGCTTATTATTTCAATAGGCATAATTTCATTAATATTAGGAGTGCTTCTTGTACTTCCAATTGGTGGCGCAGATATGCCAGTTGCAATTTCTCTACTGAATTCATATTCAGGATTAGCAGCATCAGCAACAGGATTTGTTCTACAAAATAATGAATTAATTATTGCTGGTGCATTAGTTGGAGCTTCAGGAATTATTTTAACTAATATTATGTGTAAAGGGATGAATCGTTCTTTAATGAATGTTGTTTTAGGTGGATGGGAATCTGCTGGTTCTACTAGCTCAAGTGCTGTAGTTACTAATCAAAAAGGACAGGTAAAATCTGTAGACGCTGAAGAATTAGCAATGTTATTTGATGCTGCTGAATCAATTATTATCGTGCCTGGTTATGGTATGGCAGTTGCTCAAGCACAACATGCAGTTAGAGATTTAGTTAATGTTTTAGAGGCTAGAGGAAAGAAAGTACGCTTTGCAATACATCCAGTAGCTGGTAGAATGCCTGGGCACATGAATGTTCTTTTAGCAGAAGCTCAGATACCTTATGATAAAATGCTTGCAATGGAAGATATTAATGATGATTTCCCTAATACCGATATTGCTTTTGTTGTTGGTGCTAATGATGTGGTGAATCCAGCAGCACGCCATGACAAGAATAGTCCAATATATGGTATGCCTATTCTAAATGTTGATTATGCAAAAACAGTTGTAATAAATAAAAGGTCATTAAATGTAGGTTATGCAGGAATTGATAATGAATTGTTTTTCTATCCAAATGCACTAATGTACTTTGGCGATGCTAAAGAAGCTATTACAAAATTAGTGCACGAAATAAAAAATTACTAAGAGCATCTTTGAAACTCTATTAAAAGACTGTCAATTTATTGGCAACTTTTTCTCTGGAGTTTTATAAATGCGTAGCATTAAGATTTGCAGCTTTCTACAAAAATATTGATGTAATGTTTGGATAAAATGAGAAATTAATTAGAGAACTGATTAATACTATCATCCTGAAATATGCAGTAATCAAGAACTTAATAATTTGTTTATGTCGGTCATTAAAATATTATTCTAATATTTATAGATTTATAATTGCCAGTATTTATAAGGCTGAGATTTGGAGTTTGTAAGTTAGTTTCGTCGTGAATTTTATGGACCCAAACACCTACAAAGTAACCTATTGTAGCCCCTAAGATTACATCAGAAGTCCAATGGTTATCTTGATAAACTCTTGATATAGCAGTAAGTAATGCAGGCATGTAATATATTGTTTTTAGTACATCAGAATCAGAATTCTTTGCTAGTATAGTTGAAAGAGAAAAAGCGAGCGTTACATGTCCAGAAGGTAGCGAATGAAAATCATCGTTAAATAATGTGAATGGTTTATAAAAATTAGAGCCGTAATTTGTAAATGGCCTTGCCCGCCCAAAAGATATCTTTATTACTTGTGTAATCAATCCCGAATAAAATGCAGATTGGAAAATTTCATATGCAATTCTCTTTGTAGATTTATCTTTTGTAAGAATGCTGTGTAATCCAACAGTTGTTCCAAAAATAACCGTTGTGTATATTTCTCCCCACTTTCTACCAGCTTCAATTGGAAAACTTTTATAATAACTTCTATTTTTTAAGCACTCATCTCTTATTGTTTGATCAATATTAAAAGCTAAAATAGTTCCTAAACTTATAGCACTTAGTTTTATCCAATCTTCGCTATCCCATTCTAAAGGCCTTTTAAAATATTTTATTGTTTCTTCTTTGAATTGATAGAAATTATAATTACTCTGAGAAAATGTATTTGTGTTAATTGATATGGCTATCAAATAAGAAATTAATATTTGAGTAAAAATATTTTTGAGCATTTTATTTTTGAAATTTTTTTAAAAAAATAAGATGTAACTTTTTAAGAATATCTTAGTCTAAAGATATAAATAAAATGGAGAAATTAAAATGATAGGACTAAAAAGAAAGCATGAGTTAATATTTTTATTAACACTTTGTTCTTTTATAACTATAACCTCTGTTTCTAAGGCAGAAGAAAAGAGAGTTCTTAGAGAAAAAACTTTTATAGTTACTAGTGAAAGAAACTTGTTTATTAATGCCTCTAGTGCTGATGTTGAAGTAAAGTCTTGGAATAAAAATGAAGCACAAATAAAAATTTATGGGAATAAAAGCAGCGAAGATAAAATGTTTTTTGAAATTGAGGAAAAGGAAAATGGTATTTATGTAATAGTAAAAAGAAAAAATTCTTCGATTTTTAGTTTTTGGAGACCCCTTGACATTACTATTGAAGCAGTGATCCCTGAAAAATTCAATATAAAAGTTGAAACATCAGGTGGAGACGTTTTATTGAAAGATTTGAATGGGGAGCAGTATATATATACTTCTGGTGGTGATATTAGATTAAAAAGTGTTTATGGGGAAATTATTGCGAGAACATCAGGCGGTGATATTAGTCTAAGTAATTCTTCAGGTAAATTAAATGTATCTACTTCGGGGGGAGCAATTATCTGTGAATTAGTAAAAGGTGATTTAAAAGCTTCAACTTCAGGTGGAGATATTACAATACATTCATTAGGGGGTAAAATTTTGGCAAATACTTCAGGAGGTGATATTAAAATCTTATTAGAAAAAGACTTTAATGGTATTGAAGTCGAAACCTCTGGAGGGGACATAGAATTACAATTGCCGTCTGATATAAAAGCTAATGCTGATATTTCAACTTATGGTGGAGAAATCGAATGTAATTTTTCAAATATGAAAAGTAAAAAGCTAACAAAAAGCAGTCTTATTGCAGAATTAAATGGTGGAGGAGAAAAATTGAGAGCTAAAACTAGTGGAGGTGATATTATCTTAAAAGAGAAATAATTTTTTAATATCAATAAGAAAATAAGCTTTTACTCTTCAAATTTTATTTGGAATTCTAAGACTTTTATTTAATAACACGTATCTTATATGTGCAGGCTAATTTTATAACCTATTAGTTGGAAAAGACTTCATTTTTACATACTTTTTCAATAGTTATTTAAAATATTTCAAGGAATTCTATATGAAAATGGACTGGTCACAATTTATAGGTAGAATGCTTAATATAACTATGTATGAGAATTATGGGGTAGTATATGGGAAATCAGAGAATGAACATCCTACTTTTTATGAGATAGTATTTAAAACAGGTAAATTAGTAGCTGCTTATGACGAAGGACTATTACTCGAAGCAAAACGGGATGAACAAAGCTACAACATTTTTGTACCATTTAGTTCAATGAAATGTGTAGAAATATTCTAATTATTTTTTTATTTATTTTATTTCAAAATAATTTTGCAGATGACTTAACTATAAAAAGTTTACGTGTATACTCAAATAATTATGAAGCATCCTTCCCCTTAATAAATAAATCAGACCCATCTAAGCAGTTTATCACAATAGAGTTTGATGTACAATGTAATTATGCACCAAATTTAAATATTGTCTTTAAATTCTGTGATAAGGATTGGAAGCCATATGAAAATATATTTTTAGCTAATTTAGGATTTAATACAGAGTATAATATATGGTTAGACAAGCTACCACTTAGAGTTGTAGATGCGCGATATCATTATAAAGGGACTTTCCCAAACAAAAATGTAACATTCCCTTTCTCAGGTAAATGGAAATTTTTTATTGTTGATTCACATAATCCTGAAAAGATTTTTTATGTAGGCAAATTCTTTGTAGTTGAATCTGAAGTCGATATGAAATCTACAATAATTAAAACAAGAATGGAGAGTGAAATCCCCGAGTTGGCTGCTCTGGGAAGAACAATTACATTAAAAGCTTCATTTAAATTACCTGATACTTTATTCATATCTAATTTGATGATGATTGAAATTATTGAAAATAAAAAAATATCATATCCAATAAGAATTGAAAAAGAAAAGCCTACTGAAAAAAATTATTACGTGTGGAACGGTAAAAATGAGTTTTCATTTATAGCCAAGGATTTGAAACCAGGCAATGAATACCGCCAAACAGATTTGCGTGATACAAATCGCTTTAATCAAAAAAATGTAAATGCTCAATTTGATGGAATTGATGTATCAAATTTTTTTAAGAAAAGGGGAGAAGATCTAAATGGAGGTTCTATATTAGTAAACTATAAAAATATTTATGCAGAATATTTGAATGTTACTTTCAGAATGCGTAAGCCAGAAAATATAACGTCTGCAGTTTTTCTTGTTGGTGATTTTACCAATTGGGAGGTTTTACCTGAATATGAAATGTTAAATGACAATGGTTTACTAAATTTAACTGTTGAATTAAAAAGAGGAATTTATGACTATCAATATGTAACTGCATCGAATAATAATAACGAAATAAGTAATATTGATTGGTATATTCTTGAAGGAAATTTTTGGGAAACAAATAACGATTATCATATTTTTCTTTATTATAAAACTCCCGAAAAAGGAGGTTATGATAAGATAATTGGTTATAAAAAAATAAATAGTGGTGCATTATGAATAAACTGAAAGTTGGAGTAATAGGGACAGGACATTTAGGAAAAGTTCATGTTAGATTGCTAAAAGGTATAGAAAATTGTGAGTTGATAGGGGTTTTTGATAAAGACTTTAACAAGTCAAAAAATGTAGCCGAAGAATTTAATACAAAGCAATATCTTGAAATCGAATCGTTATTAAATGATTCAGAAGCAATAGTAATAGTTGCCACTACAAGTGCTCATTATGAATTAGTTAAAAAGGCTTTTGAATTTAATAAACATGTTTTCGTTGAAAAACCAATTACAGTACATATCTGGGAAGCAGAAGAACTTGTAAAAATTTCAGAAGAAAAAAAATTGAAGCTGCAGGTTGGGCATATTGAAAGATTTAATCCTGCTCTTGTAGCTTTAGAAAAGTATGAACTTAATCCAATGTTTATTCAATCAGATAGACTATCACAATTTAATACTAGAGGTACAGATGTAGCAGTAGTACTTGACCTGATGATTCATGATATTGACATTATTTTAAGTCTTGTTAAAAGTGAAATAAAGGATATCAGGGCAAGTGGAATTGCAGTTGTTTCAGATAATATTGATATAGCAAATGCAAGAATTGAATTTGAAAATTTTGCAGTGGCTAATGTTACTGCCAGTAGGATCTCTCAGAAAAGAATGAGAAAAATGAGAATATTTCAAAAGGACACATATTTTTCGATTGATTTTATTGAAGGCAACACTGAAATTATCCGATTATTATCTCATAATAATTTGCCAAAAGGTGGTTATTTAAATCTTGGTGAAATAGGAGTAGGAGAAAAAAAGAAATACGTTGTTTACGAAAGCCCTTCTCAAATTAATATAAACCCATTGCAATACGAATTACAACTCTTTATTAATGCTGTTTTAAATGATACTCCCCCACCTGTAACAGGAGCTGATGGATTGAAAGCATTAAAGGTAGCAGATATGATAATAAAGAAAATAGAAGAGTCTATTAGCAGAGCCAAAATTAGTATATAAATCTTTGATAAGAATTTTTGAAAATTTTGTAAATAGAAAAATAATAATATTTAATAAGCAAGTTTCATTAAAGTAAAGCTGAATTTTGAATGAAACGAATTATTGTCATAATCTTCTTTTTTAATGTAATCCTTAATGCTAAGGAATTATGTTTGTCTAATACTGACGTTATAAAAAGTATCATAGAAATGTATACTGATACATTAGCTGTTGATACTATAGAATCAGGAAAGAAATTTGATGTTGATGATGTTGTTTATGCTTCAGCTTCTGACTCAATAATATTTGATATTACAACAAAAAAAATGTTTGTTTATGGGAATGGACAATTAAAGTATAAAGATACAGAATTAAAAAGCGGCAAAATTGAAATTGATTATAATACAAACCAATTAGAGGCTTTTGGCATATTAGACTCTTTGAAAAAGGGAAAGCCTTCTCTGATTCAAATGCCTGTACTGAAAGAGGGTTCTGAAACTTATGAAGGGAATTATTTAAAATATAACTTTAAAACTCAAAAAGGTTTTATTTCTCTTGCAAAAAATGAAATGCAGGGAACAAGGTATGAAGGGGAAAAAGTTAAGAAAATAGATAAAAATATTTACTTTATTAAACATGGTATGTTTACTACATGTGAAAGGGATACACCACATACATATTTTACAGCTGATGAAATGAAAGTTATTCAAAAAGACAAAGTTTTTGCACGTTGGATATTTATGCACATAGAGGGGGTCCCATTTCCTATACCTTTACCTTTTGCTGTATTTCCAAGTGAAGGAGGTAGAAGAAGTGGTATTATAGTTCCTAGTTATGGTAAAGATATACGTAGAGGGCAGTATTTTTATAATTTAGGTTATTTTTGGGCAATAAGTGATTATATAGACTTTACTGTCAACGGAGATTATTATACGAAAGGGGGATATGGTTTGCGTTCAAGAATACGATATGCTAAAAGATATGATTTTAATGGTAGCTTGAATGCAGGATATTCTAAAATTAAAATTGGAGAATCAAATGACCCAATTGCATTTAAACAAGATGTTAATGATTGGAGTTTATCATGGTATCATAATCATCAGATTAATCCTTCAACACAGCTTAATATGAATTTGCAATTTTATTCTTCTAGTTACTTGAAAAATAATAGCGTAGATTATAATGATATTCTTTCACAAAATATTATTTCAAATGCTACTTTTAGTAAAGTTTGGGAAGAATCAGGAAATAATTTAGTAATTAATTACAGTAGAACTCAAAATTTAGTAAACGGTGATATTTTTGAAAGTTTGCCTAATATCACTTTCACAAAAAATATTTCTTACCCTTTCAGAAATGAAGCTTCTGAAGTTCTTAGTAAACAAAAATGGTATGAGCAAATTGGATATACTTATACAGGTCAATTCTTAAACAATAAGACTAAAAGTCAAGGCAATTTATCATTACGTGGTGGCATTCAGCATAGCTTAAATATTAGTGCATCTCCAAAAATTGGTTATTTCAGTATAGCTCCAAGGTTGAATTATTCGGAAAAGTGGTATAACAAAAGAATTAAAAAAGAAAATATTATAGTAAAAAAAATCAATTCACTTACTGGAGAAGTAACAGAAAAAGATTCTATAGTTACAAGAGATATTAATGAAATTAATTTTGTAAGAACGTTTGATTTTAGCGTTACAGCTAATACAAAGTTATACGGAATATTTCAACCAAATATATTTGGTATAGAGGCCTTTAGACATACATTGACACCATCAATAACCTATGTTTATAAACCAGATTTCTCAAGTGATTTTTGGAATTATTATGACTATTACACAACATCAAAGGGTGAAAAAATAAAATATGATAAGTTTAGTAATGAAGTTTTTAGAGGTGCTGACGCTGGCCAACAACAGTCATTGAATTTTGCTTTGGGAAATGTTTTTGAAATAAAAACTTCAAAGGAAAAAAGTGATACTTTGAAAAAAACGTCAAGTAATAAAATTCAGTTATTAAATTTATCCGCAAGTATAGGATATAATTTTGCTCAAACTGAATTCAAGTTATCGGACTTAAATTTGACTTATAGGACACAAATTGGAAATTTGATTAGCTTCTATGGTTCATCAAATTATACATTTTACGATTATGAAAATAATACAAAAATTAATCGATTTTTAATTTCAGCAAAAAAGGGTTTACTAAGGTTAACGAACTTTAGCATTTCTGTAACAACTAATTTGAATGACAAGATTTTTAAAACTGACAAAAAAAATTCAACATTAGAAAGAGTAAGTAAAATTATAAAAGAAGATAGTTTAGTAACTAATGTGTTTAGTCCTTGGGATTTAAGTCTGAGTTACAACTTTAATCTAAGTAAATACAATCCAGCCGTTCTTTCAAAATATTCGAGCCTAGGAATTGGTTTGAATTTTAGTCTTACAAAAAACTGGAAATTTACTATTCGTGGTAGTTACGATTTTGAATTGAAACAAATTACTACACCTCAAATTACAATTTATAGGGATTTGCATTGTTGGGAGATGAACTTTATTTGGAATCCAGTAGGAAATTATAAAGGGTTTAGATTTGAGATTAGAATGAAAGCACCAGAACTTCAAGACATTAAAATAACCAAGTCGCGCGGTTTATATTCAGGACGTAGATAGTCATTTCTTTATAGCCTTCAAAAGTATTCCCAAGATATAATATCTACTCAAAAAATTATTACCTTTATATCTTTTTAATAAAAAAATAAATAAGGCATTATTGACAAATAACAATAATTTATTATATTTGCAATTAGAATTACCTTAATTATTAAGTCAATATATAAAAAAAACCTAATATTATTTTGTTGCTAATAATGAAAAGGAGGAGGTAAAATGAAGAGCAAAACAATTAAATATTTTTTCTTTTTAAGAGACCGCCCGTATTACACAGGGTTTATCCAACAATAGCTTTTTGAATTAAAAATTCATCCAATTTTTTTGACAGGCTCAATTAACTAATAAATATTAAGGAGGAAACATTTATGGACTATAAAGTTGTAATGGATACAATCTGGGTTCTTATAACGGCGTGTCTTGTTTTTTTTATGAATCTTGGCTTTGCATTAGTAGAGTCCGGATTTACGCAAAGTAAAAATACAGTAAATATTCTGTCGAAAAATTTTATTGTATTTGCTATTTCTTCATTGGCATTTTGGGTTATAGGTTGGGGGTTAATGTTTGGTGATGGCAATGACTTTATAGGATTAAAAGGTTTAATAGGCTTAAGTGGGGCAGATAATAGTCCTGCAACTGGAGATGCATATCAAGGTGTTTATTCAGCAATTAGTTGGGCAAGTGTACCTTTACTTGCTAAGTTTTTCTTTCAGTTAGTATTTGCAGGTACTGCTGCTACAATTGTATCAGGAGCAGTAGCAGAAAGGATAAAATATATTGATTTTATACTCTTCTCATTTATTCTGGTTGCTTTTATGTACCCAATTACTGGACACTGGATTTGGGGTGGTGGTTGGTTAGCTAAACTTGGATTTTGGGACTTTGCTGGCTCTACTGTAGTTCATTCAGTAGGAGGATGGGCAGCTTTATCAGGTGCTATGATTTTAGGACCAAGATTAAATAAGTATCGTGATAATAAGATTTACCCAATCCCAGGTCATAATATGACTTCTGCTACAATTGGTGTTTTTGTGCTATGGTTAGGTTGGTTTGGTTTTAATCCTGGTAGCACAATGGCTGCAGACATAAATAGCATATCACGAATCGTTATTACAACTAATAGTGCTGCTATTGCTGGCATTTTATCTTCAACAATAGTTGCTTGGTTAGTACTTGGTAAACCTGATTTGAGTATGACTATAAATGGATGTTTAGCAGGTCTTGTTGCAATTACTGCTGGATGTGCTTATGTAAGTGTATGGAGTTCTTTAATTATAGGTACAATAGCAGGTATTCTTGTAGTTTATGCAGTAATATTTTTTGATAAAGTTAAAATTGATGACCCTGTTGGTGCCCTTGCTGTCCACTTAGTTAATGGTATTTTTGGAACTTTAGCAGTTGGACTATTTGCAGAGGACCATTTTATGCCAGGAACTACAGGTAATGGCTTGTTCTTTGGTGGTGGCTTAAAACTGTTCTTTAATCAATTAATTGGAGTAATTGCTGTTGGAGTATTTACTTTTGTAATTTCTTACATTGTATGGATGATATTGAAGAAATTAATAGGCTTAAGAGTTTCTCCATCAGAGGAAATTGAAGGTCTTGATATTGGTGAACATGGTATGGAAGCATACCCAGAATTTGAAAAAGTAGCAAAATAAACTATAAAGGAGGAAAAATGAGAACTTTCTATAAAATATTATTAGTGTTACTTTTTTCTGTTTCAAGCATTTTTTCACAAAGTATTTCTGTAAATACAGATTTTGTTAGTAGATATATATGGCGTGGTATAGATTTGGGAGGAAATGTTCCGAGTATTCAACCTAATATTAAATTTAATGCTGGAAATTTTACACTTGGTTTTTGGGGAGCATATCCAATAGTAAAAAATGCAGCACTTAGCGAAATTGATATTTATGCTTCATATGCTATTTCTTTACAAAGTGCAGGTAGCATTTCATTAGGCTTTACAGATTATATTAATCCAGATAATGGTATTAAATTCTTTAACTTTTCTAATTATGATTCTGAAGATGGCCCAGGAGCTCATAATTTGGAAATTAATTTAAACTATAATGGCCCAGAATCTTTTCCGATAAGTCTCTCTGCAAATATATTTGTTCATAATATTCCTAATAATCCAATTTATTTTCAATTGGGCTATAGTACATCTATAAGTGGAGTTGCTCTAAATATCTTTGCAGGAGTTACCCCAGGAGATGAAAATAAGTATTATTTAACTGATAAGTTTGACATTATTAATTTAGGATTTACTGTATCAAAAACGATTACCATAACAAATGAATTTAGTTTACCAATTTTTGGTTCGATTATTTTGAATCCTTCTCAAGAAAGTATTTTTTATGTCGTAGGTATTTCACTATAATTTTTCAAAAATAAGGGGAAACAATTATGAAGAAAATAGAAGCTATTATTCGTCCTCATAAGTTAGATGAAGTACAAGAAGCTTTAAGTGAAGCTGGTTTTATGGGACTTACCGTATCAGAAGTACGAGGCTATGGTAGACAAAAGGGTCACAAAGAAGTATACCGTGGAACTGAATACAATATTAATTTCGTCCCTAAAGTAAAAATAGAGTTAATATGTACAGATGATAGATTAGAAAAAGCCGTTCAAATAATCATTGATGTTGGAAAAACAGGTCAAGTAGGAGATGGTAAGATTTTTATTTATGATGTAAAAGATGCAATACGAATTAGAACCGGAGAATCAGGAGAAGCAGCTTTGTAATTTATGAAGGGTAAGAAACTTTACATACTTAAAATGGGATCCACTTTTTATAGTGTAAGAAAAAAATATGGAGATTTTGAAGATTGGATTATTAAAGGTTTGGGCAAGGATTTAAATAGCAATATTCAAGTTATAAATGTTGTTGAGGGCGAATCCTTGCCTAAGTTATCGAATTGCTTAGGTGTTATAATTACAGGTTCACATTCAATGGTAACAGAAAATAAAGACTGGAGCCTTAAAGTTGAAAAGTGGATCCCATTGCTGTTAACTGAAAATATACCTGTTCTAGGTATCTGTTATGGACATCAATTGATTGCAAAAGCTCTAGGTGGTTATGTTGATTATCATCCAGGTGGCGAAAAGATGGGAAGTATACAAATTAAATTAACCAACAATGCAAATGATGATAAATTGTTTTCAAGTTTACCTAAAAGATTTTTTGCGAATGTCTCTCACTCACAATCTGTTTTTTCTTTGCCAGTGAACGCTCAAATACTTGCATATGATAAAAGTGATTCAATATATGCTTATAGAATTGGTGAGAATATTTGGGGAGTTCAATTCCATCCAGAGTTTGATAAAAATATAATGAATGAATATTTGTTAAAGTCACTCGATAGAGTTAAAAATTTAGAAAGAAAAAAGAAGATTTTATCAATTTTAAAAAGCTTGAAAAATACTCCACAATCAAGTAAGCTTTTGAAATTATTTTTCTCTTATATTAAAAAGAATTAAATTAATTTATTAGAAAAAGTATTTTATTATAGAATTTATTAACTTTGAGTAAAACTTTTTATATACTTTACTTTTTAAGTAAGTTTGTTAATAGTTCTTTTCAGTTTATAAATTCTTACTTCCGTTAGGGGTGCTTGCGTATAGCAGGCTGAGATTATACCCTTGAACCTGAGCAAGGTAATACTTGCGTAGGAAAACGGAAACAAAGTTAAAGCCGTTTTCCTAATTTTAATGAAAACGGCTTTTTTATTTTTGTAAAAAAAAGTTTTTAACATATGAAACAAAAAGTTGTAATTATAGGTGGAGGGGTAATAGGCCTTTCTATAGCATGGCAATTACTAAAGAGAGGTTTTTTTGTTGAGGTTTATAATAGAGACCATTTAGAAAATTCAACAAGTTGGGTATCTGCAGGCATGCTTTCTCCATTTTCAGAAGCTTATTTTGAAGAACTAACATTATTTAATCTTTGTAAAGAAAGTTTTTATTTATATCCAAAATTTTTAGACGAGCTAAAAGAAGATACAGGAATTGAGCTCAAAATTGATAAATGCGGTTCATTAATAATAGGCTTTAATAGAGATGATGTGGAAAGAATAAGGCGTATATTTAATTTTTATGAGCAAAATAATTTTCCAGTATCGTGGTTAGATGGAGAAGAAATTAGACAGAAGGAACCTTGCTTGTCCCCTAAAACTATAGCGGGGATATGGATTCCAGAAGAGGGAGAAATAGATAATAGAACACTTATTCACTTATTAAAAAATGCTGTAAATAAACTTGGTGGAAAAATTTTAGATGGCATAAGTGTTAATGAGTTAGAAATAAAAAATTATAAAGCTTCTAGAATTATATTGGATAATGAATGCTTGGATGTATCAAATTGCTTTATTGTAATTGCTGCTGGTGCTTGGTCAAAAAAAATTAAAGGTATTCCAGAATATTTATTACCACCTGTAAGACCTGTAAAAGGTCAAATTGTAGCTTTAGTTTCAAAAGATTCCTACAAGTTATCACATATTATACGCGCGCCAGATGTCTATCTTACTCCGAAATCGGATGGAAGATTATTGATAGGAGCTTCTAATGAAGATGTTGGATTTGATTTAAAACCTACAGCTGGAGAAATAATGTGGCTATTAAGACGTGGTTGGGAAGCAGCACCTTCGATTTATGACCTTGAAATAAAAGAAATAAAAGTGGGTTTAAGGCCAGCAACACCTGATAACTGTCCTATTGTAAGCGATACAGAAATTGAAAACCTTTTTTATGCAACTGGTCATTATAGGCACGGAATTTTATTAGCTCCTATAACATCATATGCAATTTCTCATTTACTAGTATCAAAATTCTATGGCAAAGATTCCAATATAGGTATATCATATGCTGATATTTTAACTAATTTTCATCTTTCAAGATTTTATAAAAAAACATGATTGTATATGAAATTGATAGTAAATGGAAAAGAAAAAATATTAGATATTAATAGTCAATATATATCAGTTGAAGACTTATTAATATACTTTGATATCACCGATAAAAATATAGCTATAGCTATTAATGAGACTATCATCTCTAAAGAACATTGGAAGGAACAGATTATTAAAGACGGCGACCAAATAGAAATAGTCAAAGCAGTTCAAGGTGGATAAATTAATTTTTTTAATTAAAAAGGAAGGCATTATGGAAAATTTGAAAATAGCAGATAAAGAGTTTAAATCAAGATTGATTTTAGGTACAGCTAAATATCCTAATTATAAAATATTATTAGAAGCGCTTAAAGCAAGCGAAACGGAGATTGTTACAGTAGCAATAAGAAGAGTCAATATAGATAATAAAGAAAAAGAAAACTTAATACAGATATTGTTAGACAATAATTTTTTTATATTACCTAATACTGCAGGCTGTTATACTGCAAAAGAAGCAATTTTAACAGCTAAACTTGCAAGAGAAGCTTTGAATACAAATTGGATTAAATTGGAAGTTATAGGTGATGATGAAACACTCTTTCCAGATATTCCTGAACTATTGAAGGCAGCAGATGCATTAGTAAAAGAAGGCTTTGTTGTGTTACCTTATTGTAACGATGACCCTGTTTCATGTAAAAAACTTGCAGATATTGGGTGTGCTGCTATAATGCCTTTAGGTGCCCCTATTGGTTCAGGCATGGGGATAAGGAACCCTTACAATATTCGGATTATTAGAGAATTGATTGATTTGCCTATAATAATAGATGCTGGAGTAGGGACTGCGTCGGATGTATCAATTGCATTTGAATTAGGAGTTGATGGTGTATTGTTAAATACGGCTGTAGCATGTGCTCAAAATCCAGTAAAAATGGCTAAAGCAATGAACTATGCAGCGAAAGCAGGACGTTTGGCTTACGAAGCTGGCAGAATCCCTAAAAAATTATATGCTACTGCTTCTAGTCCATTAGAAGGAATAATTGGTAGGCATGAGTAAAATTGATTTTAAACTATATTTAGTTACAAATCGCAAATTGTGTAAGTTTTTAACATTAGAGGAGATTCTGGGGTTAGCAGCTGATTATGGTGTGAAAGCAATCCAAATACGAGAAAATGATTTATCTGATGATGAGCTTATATATTTAACCAAAAAATTAACTTCAAAAATTGTGAACAAAGTGAAGTTTTTTATTAATAATAATTTGAATGTTGTTAATAATGTTAGCGTTCATGGAATTCATTGTAAAGAAAATGGCTTAAACATAAAATTAGTAAAATATATGTACCCTAAACACTTGATAGGTGTAAGTTGTCACTCATTGGAAAGTGCTTTTCAAGCAGAAAATGAAGGTGCTGATTTTATTGTTTTTGGTCCAATATTTTCTACTCCATCAAAAATAAATTATGGAAATCCACAAGGTATAGATAAACTTGCTGAAATTACTTCTTCTATAAAATTGCCCGTTTTTGCTATTGGTGGAGTAACTCCTGATAGAGTTAAAGAATGTTTATCTGCTGGCGCAGCAGGAGTAGCTGTTATGTCTACAATTATGGAAGCAAAGGATCTAGTTTATGTTTTAAATCAATATAGAACCGAATTGAATGGACTTTGATTTATAAGTTTTTGTAATATAATTAAATTGGTTTGTAATCAATCATAGTTTATTTTAAGAATACTTAATTTACAACTATATTAATTTTATATCTTTCAAAAACTGAAAATTATTTCTTGTTTCGTTTATTTTATTTAAGTCTAATTCGCTTATTATTATTTTTTCTTCATTTTCTGCCATATGAATAATATTACCTAATGGATCTATTATAGCACTAAAACCATTGTATTGAAAATATGGGTCATTACCAGTTCTGTTTACTCCTAACATAAAACATTGATTTTCTATTGCTCTTGCTTTTAATAAAGTTTTCCAATGTTCAATTCTATCAATAGGCCAATTTGCAATATTTACCATAATTTCTGCCTGTTGCTTGGCATATAGTCTGAATAGTTCTGGAAATCTTAAATCGTAACAAATGCTCAATCCAATTTTTGTCTGTTCTATTTTAGTAATTACAATTTCATCCCCTGCACTATAAAACTTATCCTCTTTTGTGTGAGTAAAAGGATGTATTTTTCTATAGCATGCATTAATTAAACCATTTCTGTCTAAATGTATTAATGAATTGTAAAAAACGTTCTCACTTTTTTCTATTATTCCGAAAAATATGTTTGCCTTTAATCGTTTAGAAAGCGCGATAAAGTATTTCATTCCTTCGCCATCGATTTCCTCAGCAAACTTATTAGTATTCATTGTAAAGCCAGTTAAAGTCAATTCGGGAAAAATTAATAAATCAATTTTTTCGTTAATAGAATTTATCATAAAATCAATTTTTTGTATGCTTGCTGCTTTGTTTTCCCATATTGGTGAAAATTGAACAAGTCCTATTTTCATATCACCTCTTATTTTTTTTAATGCCTAATTAAAAAACTTTCTTTTTTCATATTAATTTTTAATTTGTCAATATAAAATCTATTAAATTATAAAAATGCTCAATTATATCTGGCTTACATTATTGGCATTAGGAATTATAACAGCTTTTACTCTCGACATTAAAGACCTTTCTAACGATAAGTATAAAAATAATCATCCATTAAATGTTATAATAAATTTCGAAGATGATATTAATAAGTCCAAAACTATCAGTGCAGAAGTTTTAATAACTTTAAAAGAGTTTAATAGCTTCTACAAAACTACTATTAAACATGACATTAAACAAAAAATAACTTTGGCTAGAGATAATAAAAATTCTTTTTCTGTTTACCTAAAAATAGATGAAACAGCTCCTAAGATATGGAAAGAAATTGCTAAGTCTTCTGGGAAAGATTATGATATAACAGGAAGATTGATTTTAAGTAAAAAACTTGATTCGCTTAATTATTCTGCTAACTTGTATTTGGAAAAAGTTTCGTTCTTGAAGATGAAAGAAGTGACAAATGCAATTATTGATTATGCAGAAAATGCTGTAAAAATTGCTATTGGCTTAATTGGTATTATGGCTTTATGGTTAGGGATAATGAAAATTGCAGAAGAAGCAGGTTTAATAACATTAATTTCGAAATTAGTTAGGCCAATTACAAAATTTTTATTCCCCGATGTTCCACAAGACCATCCAGCAATTGCATCTATAATTATGAATATATCAGCAAATATGTTAGGCTTAGGAAATGCAGCCACCCCTTTTGGGCTTAAAGCTATGGAAGAACTTGATAAACTCAATAGTAATAAGGGAGTTGCAACTAATGCTATGTGTACTTTTCTTGCTATAAATACTGCGGGGTTAACATTGATACCTGCTACAGCAATTGCTATAAGAGCTGCCGCAGGAAGTAGTAATCCTGCTATAATTATTGGGACTTCTTTTTTTGGTGCTTTGTGTGCAACTTTAACAGGAATAATTGCGGCAAAAACTTTGGAGAAATTTCCGTTTAATCTAGAACAAGTTATAGCATCGATAAGAAAGAATTATAAAAAAATTATCACCCTTGTCTTTATTATAGCATTACTAATTTTTCTTTCATTAACAGAATTGAAAAATATACTAATAAATTTTGATATTGAACTTATTAGAGAAACAATACAATTGATTTCAGTTTTAGCTATTCCATTAATAATATTTCTTTTTGTTTGTTATGGTTTTGCTAGAAAAATAAAAATTTATGAAGTATTTATAGAAGGGGCAAAGGAAGGGTTTAATGTAGCAATAAGAATCATACCATATCTTGTTGCAATGTTAATTGCAATTGGAATTTTTAGAGTAAGCGGAGCTATGGATTTTTTAATTTACTTATTGTCCCCACTTACAAATTTAATAGGATTCCCTGCAGAAGCCTTACCAATGGCATTAATGAGGCCTCTTTCAGGAAGTGCGTCGCTTGGAATTATGTCTGAAATTATTTCAGTGCACGGACCTGATTCTTTTATTGGAATTCTTGTATCTACTATTATGGGTAGTACCGAAACAACTTTTTATGTTCTTGCTTTGTATTTTGGTTCTGTAAATATTAAGAGGACAAGACATGCTGTAGCTGCAGGTGTTCTTGCTGATATTGCGGGAATATTAGGTGCTTTTTTTATTGTTAAATTAATTTTTGGTTGAAGTATGAAAAAGAAAGTTTTTATAACTCAAAAATTGCCTGGTAACATTGAAGCTCTTCTTACTAAGCATGGATTTATTACCTACACGTTTAATAAGGAAAGGTCAATAACAAAAAAAGAATTAATAAAAGGAGCTAAAGATGCTGATGCTTTAATTTGTTTGTTAAGCGATAAAATTGATAAAGAAGTAATAGATAATTTGAATAAATGTAAGATTATAGCTAATTATGCTGTTGGATATAATAATATTGATGTACAATATGCAAAATCCAAAAATATAATTGTAACAAATACACCAGATGTATTAACTGATGCAACAGCTGATGTTGCAGTTGCTCTTATTCTAGCTTGTGCAAGAAGATTTAATGAAGCAAACAAAATGATGCGTCAAAAAAAATTTAAAGGATGGAAACCTGATCTTTTACTTGGTTACGATATTAAAGATAAAACAGTAGGAATTATTGGTGCTGGTAGAATTGGTACAGAAGTGGCTTCTCGTATGAAAGCTTTTAAAACAAACATAATATACTATAGCAGGTCACGTAATATAGAAATTGAAAACGTAATAGGTGCAAAAAAAGTGAGCTTAGATTATTTATTAAAAAATTCGGATATAATTTCAATTCATGTCCCTTTAACAGAGAAAACATATCATCTGTTGAATAGAGAGAAACTTAGATTTTTAAAGGAAAATGCAATTATTGTTAATACCTCCAGAGGAGAAGTAATTGAAGAAAAATTTTTAATTGAATTATTAAAAAAGAAAAAAGTATTTTCAGCAGGTTTCGATGTATATGAAAACGAGCCAAATATCAATCCAGAATTATTAAAATTAGATAATGTGTTTTTATTACCGCACATTGGTAGTGCTACTGTAGAAACTAGAACAAAAATGGCAGAGCTTGTTGCTAAGAATGTTATTGCAGTTTTAAATGGTAAAAATCCATTAACCCCAGTTTAATTCTTTGATCAATTTGTTTGAAAATATATTATGTTTATTTTTGTTTAAGGTGAAATAAAAAAGAAAAATGAAGTCATTTTAATATGAGAATTGGGATACCAAAAGAAACACATAGAGAAGAGAAAAGAGTTGCTTTAGCACCTGCAGGGGTCAATACTTTGGTTCAAGCAGGACATACTGTATTTATTGAAACCGGCGCAGGATATGAAAGTCATTTCACAGATGAAGAATATCGTGCAGTGGGTGCAACAATAGTCTACAATGTCGAGGAAGTCTATCATCGTTCAGAAATGATTGTAAAGGTAGCTCCACTTACTGAAGATGAAGTAGATATGCTTCAAGAAGAACAGATTATTTTTTCTTTTCTTTATTTGGCTCTTGGAAAGAAAATTATTCTTGAAAAATTATTGTCAAAAAAAATTACAGCTATAGCTTATGAATTAATTGAAAAAGATGAGCAACTTCCAGTATTACAATCAATGAGTGAAATTGCAGGACAATTATCTGTTCAAGTAGGCGAAAGATTTCTTGGTAGTGATTTTAAATATGGTAGAGGTATTTTAATGGGGGGAATTGCTGGAGTGGCTCCAGCTGCGGTTGTTATTATAGGGGCAGGAGTTGTTGGTTTTAACGCTGCAAGAACTGCACATGCAAGGGGAGCTCATGTTATTGTCCTAGATAAAGATTTAAGAAAATTAAGAAAAATTAATGATGAAATTTCTAAAAGCATAACTACAGTTGCAGCTAATCAATACACAATTGCTCGTGGTGTTAAGTTCGCAGATTTATTAATAGGGGCTATTCAAATCAAGGCAGGTAAAACACCCCACATAGTAACAGAAGAAATGGTTAAATCTATGAAGAAAGGAGCAGTGATTGTTGATGTTTCGATTGACCAAGGTGGATGTGTAGAAACAAGTAGACCTACTACTCTCTCAGACCCTATTTTTATTTTACATAATGTTATTCATTATTGTGTACCAAATATGCCTGCCCTTGTTTCAAGAACAGCTAGTTATGGATTAACAAATGCATCAATGGAATATATAAATGAAATAGCTGAGTATGGTCTATCGCGTGCTTTAATTAACAATATTGGTTTGGCTAAAGGTGTTTGTACATATAATGGATTTTGTACTAATGAAGCAATAGCTGATGCTTTTGGGCTTGAGTATCGACGTTTACATGTATTCCCAACTAATTGAAATAATATTTCCTATGACAACAGAACAAATAAAATTTGATAAACCTACTAACGCCGCTTGGATTAAAAAGTATAATGCAAAAATTACTACTCCAGAAGAGGCAGTTAAAATAATTAAAAGTGGTGATAAAATTATTGTGCAGCCTGGATGTGCGGCTCCGTTAGAATTAATTAATGCTATGGTAAATAGAAAAGATGAACTATATAATGTTGAAATTTATCACATTCTTGTTGTAGGGGATTTGCCATATGTTAAGCCCGGTATGGAAAAGCATTTTAAGCACAAAGCTTTTTTTATTGGAGCTAATGTTCGCCAAGCAATTAATGAAGGTAGAGCAGAATTTATCCCAATATTTCTTTCTGAGGTAACATTGTTATTTAAAAGAGGAATTATACAAGCAGATGTGGCTTTAATACATGTTTCTCCTCCTGATGAACATGGTTTCTGCAGCTATGGTATTGATGTAGGAAATATTAAAACTCCTGCAGAAAAAGCTAAATGCGTAATTGCGCAAGTTAATAAGCAAATGCCAAGAGGTTTAGGAAACAGTTTTATTCATGTTAATAAAATTGACTACATTGTTGAAGTTGACTTACCTCTTCAAGAATTGCCTCAGGTAGATCCAGATATTACATCTGAAATGCTCGAAATATTTGATAAAATTGGTAGAAATGTTGCAAGTTTAATCGAAGATGGCTCGACTTTGCAAATGGGAATAGGTGCAATACCAGATGCAGTTCTGAGATATCTTCATAATAAGAATGATCTTGGTGTTCATACAGAAATGTTCTCGGATGGATTAATAGATTTAATAGAAGAAGGTGTTGTAAACGGCGAGAAAAAAACTTTGCATCCAGGAAAAGTTATTGCTGGATTTGTTCTTGGGACAAAAAAACTATATGACTATATTGATAATAATCCAATTTTTGAATTTCATCCACAAGAATACGTAAACGACCCGTTCTTAATTTCCCAAAATTATAAAATGGTTGCTATTAATTCTGCTATAGAAATTGATTTAACTGGACAAGTTTGTGCTGATAGTTTAGGAACAAAATTTTTTAGTGGAATTGGTGGCCAGTTAGATTTTATCCGTGGAGCTTCACGTTCAGAAGGTGGAAAGCCCATTATTGCTCTCCCTTCTGCTACTAAGGATTTGAAATTTTCTAAAATAGTTCCAACACTTAAACCTGGTGCTGGAGTGGTTACTACTCGTGGCGATGTTCATTATGTAGTTACTGAATATGGGATTGCAAATCTTTTTGGTAAAAGCATCCAGGAAAGAGCAAGGGCCTTAATTGAAATAGCACATCCAGCATTTAGAGATGAACTAACTGAATTCGCAAAAAAAACTTATCATATTTAATATGGTTGCTATTATTGGTGATATCCATGGGTGTTATTATACTTTAGTTGAGCTTTATAATAAAATTATTGAGCTTTATCCGAATATTCCTATTTATACTGTTGGGGATTTGGTTGACCGTGGTAATTATAGTTATGAAGTAGTGAAATTTGTTAAAGAAAAAAATATAATTCTAACACCTGGCAATCATGATTATATGTTTTATCATTTCTTTAAAGAACCATCAAGTATTTTTGCTCGTTCGTGGTTTTTTAATGGAAATGAAACAACTTTACTCTCATACGAAAAACATGAAAAAGAAATGTTTGAACACATTGAGTTTATTAAATCTGCCCCACTCTTTCATAATTTAGAAGATTGCTTTATATCTCATGCGGGAATCTCTAATTATTATGAGAAGTTTTTGCCTCCAGACTTTAAAAATAATTTGGATCTACTTACGCCATTATTAATTAATGATATCTCAAGTGATAGAGGAATTATGTGGACACGAGATCCCTTACTTAACATTGGAAAACTCCAGGTGGTTGGTCATACAAAATTACCTGAAATTACTTTTGTTGAAGATTCTAATGCTGTTTACATTGATACTGGTGCTTGTGTGGGAAATAAATTAAGCGCGGTTATAGTAGAACAAAGTAAAATTATTCAAACTCTGGAAGTAAAAACTCATTTAAATGATATTATTTAGAAAAATTATTAGTTTTGGATTGTTAAAAATGCCTTAATAATTCTTTTGATAACCTAATCAAATCTTAATTTGTAACCATAGACTTAATTGCAATAAAAATTTTTTTTATTAAATTTGAAGCCCAAATTAATAGGAGGAAACTCATTACATTCTTTCTACTATTGTAAAAAATCAGAAGGTAAGCTATTTCTCCTGAAGTAAAAAATATCTTTAGAGCCGGAATTAAAGTATTTTTTGTCCCATTTGCTTTCGTCACTATTGTAGCCTTTTTTGGTTTTACAAATTCACATCGAATTAATCAAAATTTAATTTTATTTGATGCTTGTTTTAATTATGAAAGCTCAAAAACCTTAGAATATAATTTCCCACCTAAACCAGAAGAAAAACTTTTCAAAGAATATCTTTCTTATTTGAATTTACAGCTAACAATTCCTGATTCTACAGAAAGTACTAAAAGAGCTTTTAATAAGGATACATCTCTTGTAAAGTTATCACATTCAGATTCAATAAAGCTTAAAGAAAAACAAGATTCAATTAAAAGAATAGATTCGCTTGCTGCCGATTCTACAGCAAGAATTAAATATTTTCGTGCATATAGAAATGATTATTATGTTGTTCCATTTAGACCTAAAAAACAATCTGCATTCTTTGTTTACCCATCTTCCTCAACGTTAATAAGAACAATAGAACTTGATTCAACGGGCACAAAGGTTATAATAAAGGAAAAAATAGCTGGACAAGAAGCAAAGATTTTTCTAGAAATGCCGCTTGAAGAGTATATAAAATTAAGACTGGAAGCAATAACAAGAGATAACTGGGAACAATTGGCTTATAAGTATGAATTAAAAGAAACTAAAAAAGATTTAACTCAATTAATAACTGATATAACCAACATTGAAATACCGCTACCTAGTACATCTCTATTTAGCATTTTTGGTCCTCCCAAAATTAATATTAGAATTGCTGGAGCTGTTGATATTCATGGTGCTTGGCGTAATGAAACAACAGAAGGTATTACCACTTCTGCTTTGGGGAATACAAGAAATGAACCTGATTTTAGACAACAAGTGCAAATTAATCTTAATGGAACAATAGGAGATAAATTAAATTTATCTGCAGATTGGAATACTGAACGAACATTTCAATACGAAAATCAATTAAAAATAAAATATACTGGATATGAAGACGAAATTATTCAAAGCATAGAAGCTGGAAATGTTTCTCTTCAAACTTCTCCACTTGTTGGCGGAAGCGAAGCTTTATTTGGTGTTAAAGCTCAGATGCAAATGGGACCATTTAAATTGACTGCACTTGCTTCTCAGAAAAAAGGAGAAATTCAAGAAGTGTCGGTTAGTGGTGGTGCAAAGTCTCAACAATTCCAAATTCGTGCTTATGATTATTCGCCTAACCACTTTTTTATTAACGATGTTTATACAGATCCAAAGTTGAACGTGTTTAATAATTATTATGGTAACCCTGTGCCTATTGTAATTGACTCAATTCGTGTCAAAGATATAGAAGTATGGAAAACAATTACAGGTCTTGTAAACCCTAATGAGAGAAAAGGGAATGCATATATCGATTTACCAAGAAGAACTAAAAATCAGAGATATGATAATTTAAGAGGGGCAGAAGATCAGACTGTACCTGGAATAAAAGAAATTGATCGACGTTGGATTTTATTGCAACAAGGAGTTGATTATGAAATTCATAAGGAAACTGGCTTTATAAGTTTTAAAACACAAATTCAAGACCAAGATGCTATTGCGGTTGCTTATAGAATAGAAGGTCCTACTTCCTCTCCAGATGACGATATTTATTATGGCGAATTCCTTCAAGATGTAGCAGCAGATTCTAGTGCAAGGATAGTTTTGAAATTAGTTAAACCCCCTAATCTTCAACCGCAATTCAAAAAAGCTTGGAAATTACAATTAAGAAATATTTATCCTATTGGTGGAAGGGATATTAAAGAGGATGGTTTTACTCTAGATATTAAGTTTCAATTTGAAGGCGGTGAGCCACAAAGTGAATATAATGGAATTAAATTAATACAAGCTTTTGGTTTGGATAAAACAGATAAAAGTGGAACTAGTGGTCCTGATGGAGCATTCGATTTTTTCCCTGGAAGAACTATTTTCCCTCAAACTGGAGAAATAGTTTTTCCTGTGCTTGAACCTTTTGGAAGAGATTTTCCTAAAAATCTACCTGATAATTTAAAATATCAGTCGGTTTACGATACAACGGTCACATTTGCAAAACAAGATAGAGCTAAGGATAAATTTATAATTACAGGTGAATATTCTGCTGCAGTAACATCATCTTATAACATTGGTTTTAATGTTGTTGAAAATTCTGTAAGAGTTTTGCTAAACGGAAACCCATTAAAGGAAGGCATTGATTATACTGTAGATTATAATATTGGTCAGGTGATTATTCGAAAACCAGAAGCTCTTGTACCTGGTGCAGATTTAAGAATTACATATGAACAAAATGATCTTTTCCAGCTTGCATCTAAAACTTTGGTAGGTTTAAGAGGAATATATGAATTTAATAGAGAAACAACACTTGGGTTTTCATTCTTTAATTTAAATCAACAAACTCTTAGTGATAAAGTAAGAATTGGCGAAGAACCGTTAAATAATTCGATGTTTGGAATAGATTTTAAAACAAATGTGAATTTGCCCTTTATAACTAAAGCTCTTGATAAAGTAATTTCTACAAGTGCTCCTTCTTCGTTTAATATAAATGCTGAATATGCTTATATAAATCCAGACCCTAACACTAAAAAAAGCACAATTGAAAGTGACGAAGGTAAAAGTATAGCATATATTGACGATTTTGAAGGTGCAAAAAGAACTATACCACTTGGTATGCAGTATGGATCATGGAAGGATATAAGTGTTCCAGTTGAAATTCCCTATCTAGAAGGAATGAGTGAAATTCAAAAAATGAATTATAAAGCTAAAGCCTATTGGTTCAATAGAACTCCTTCTGATGTGACTATAAGAGACATTTATGGTAATAGAAAAGAAGCACCACCTGATCAAAATCTAATTACGGCACTTGACCTCGTTTATTTACCAGATAAGCCTGGTTATTATAATTGGTATCCAGATTTGAGTGATACAAAAAGAAATTGGGCTGGTATAATGAAAGTTCTTTCTTCAACAGCAAATAACCTTGTTGAAGAGAACATTCAATTCATTGAATTTTGGCTTAAGATTGAAAAAGCGCCAAAAGATTTGAAATTAAATATAGATTTAGGTCAAATAAGTGAAGATGTTATACCTAACGGTAAACTTGATACAGAGGACAAAAATTTTAATGACCTTGTTGATCAAGGTGAAGATACGGGTATGGATGGCCTTAAAGATTCTGAAGAACCGGGATATGATCCAGTAAATAATCCAGACCCAAGTCATGATAATTATTCATTTCGCTTAACAGCAAATGCTGATTATTCTAACATTAATGGAACAGAAGGAAATGCTGTTTCGATAGATTTGGGTCGCTTACCTGATACAGAAGATTTAAATCATAATTTTACACTGGATAAGGTTAATAGTTATTTTCATTATGAAGTCCCAATTGATACAAATAAACAAGTGAACCCATTTGTTCAAGGAGGAGGTAGCAATTCAGGATGGTATTTATTTAGAATCCCACTGAAGGATTTTGTTAAGAAAGTTGGTGATCCAAGTTTTTCTGTAGTAGAATTTATTAGATTTTGGATTTCGGGTTCTAGTCAACCTGTTCATTTAAGATTTGCTGAAATGAATCTTGTAGGAAATCAATGGCAAAAAGTTCTTGACCCTCCAAACAGTACAAAGCCTAATAAAGTAACAGCAGATGATACAGTACTTACAATTTCTGTAGTAAATGTTGAAGATAATCCAGAGTATAAGTCTCCTCCAGGAGTACATCGCGAACGGGATAGAAGTCAACCAGATTATCAGATATATAAGAACGAACAATCTCTGGAATTAATAATAAAAGAATTGGAAGACGGGGATAAAAGGGAAGTAGTACGCTATCTTTATAAACCATTAGATGTTTTTAATTATAAGCAAATGAAATTGTTTGTTCATACAGATGAAAATGTTGTTCCTGGAAATGTATCTTATTACAGAGATCTTAACGATTATGCTGCAGAAGTTTACATTAGATTTGGCTCCGATACATCTAATTTCTATGAATATAGACAACCATTAAGACCCAGTGAAAAAATTACGGATAACAACTGGAGTGAAATAAAGATAGTATTTTCTGAACTGACTGCTATTAAACAAAGAAGAGATTCAGCACAAATTAAAAGCTTGTTTACAGTCCCTGTTGAGGGGAAAGAAGGGCATACTTATGGAATTAAAGGAAATCCAACGTTAACAAGAATTTCATTTTTCATAATAGGAATTTTAAACCCAAGCAATAAAGGTACTCCAGGTCAAAGAATATCGGGTACTGTATGGATAAATGAACTACGGGTACTTGAAGCAGATGACACACCAGGTTGGGCTTATAACGCAACTGGTTCATTGGCTTTTGCAGATTTAATGAAAGTTAATTTCAATATTAGTAAATCTAATCCTTTCTTTCATAGATTAAACGATAGATTTGGTACACGTGATGATAGATTAAATTGGGGGTTCTCTGTTGATTTTGATTTATTAAAAATACTTCCGTTTAATTTATCTGGAAGTAATTTAAGAATTAATTATACCCGTACAGAGCAAACAATTAATCCTTTATTCAAACCAGGAACAGATGTTAGAGTACAAGAAGCACAGAATCAGCTTAGGAAGTACTTAGAAGAAAGAAATCTTAGTCCTAAGGTAATTGAAGATTCTGTTCAAAGTATTAAAAGAGAATCTCAAACTGTTAATTTATCCGAAACATGGTCAATTCAAAACATCAGATTTAAAGTGCCTTCGGAAAAATGGTATATTAGAGATATCATTAACAATTTAACTTTTGGATTTAATTATAATAAGACTTCTGGTAGTTCTCCAACAGTTTTGAGTAATACTGGTTGGTTATGGAATGCAAACGCAAGCTATTCTGTTAATTTAAGCCGGGATTTATATTTTAAACCAGCAGATATTCCTCTAATAGGCGACTTGATTAATGTATTTAAGGATTATAATAATCTTAGAATTTATTTTCTGCCTCAAACTTTTAGTGCTTCCATAACTGCCCAGAGAAGAAGAAATTTTACATTAAACAGAACTTTAGCAAGTAAGCCAAATATTCAGAGAGACTTTACAGCAACAAGAGGTGCAGGATTTAATTGGATGGTTACCGAGGGGGGATTACTTAATTTATCTTTCGCATACAATTTTGATGTGCAATCTTCGTTAATTCATTTATGGGTTGTAAACGATATTGAAAGAAGTGAAAGTGAAATATGGCGCGATATATTTAATAAGAGTCTTTTTGGGAAGGATTTTAATTATAGACAAAATTTTGATGTAAGATTAAATCCAAGACTACCTTCACTGTGGGATATAAATAGATATATAAACTTGAATTTTTCTTATGGTGTTGCATATAGTTGGCAAAATAATTTTCAGCAGGCTGATTTGGGAAGAAGCGCAGGTTATTCGAATAGGATATCAAGTAGTCTCATATTTCGAATTAAATCTTTATTTGCCCCATTATTCCAAGAATCTACTACTCAGCAGGAGCAAGTGCAACCTCAAACTAGTCCAGAAGGAAGAAGAGGTGCAAGAAGACCTCAAAGGTCTACAAATGTAGATGAAAGAATTAGGGGAGCACAAGAAAGTGCTCAAGAAAAATTAAAAATCCAGGAAAATATATCTAAGGATTCTACTAATCAAAAATTTCAAGCTAAGGATGAAGGAATTCAAAAAGATACAATAATAGGTCCAAGTAATTTTCAAATTGCTCTTGCATATTTAAAGCTTGGAATTAAATGGCTCTTTTTTGAGTATGATCAAATTACCGTTAATTTTTCTCAGTCGAGTAGTTATACAGGAGGTGGACTATTAGGGGAAGGTACAGGTTTTAATAATTTTTGGGGCTTGAAGCAAAAACCTTTAAATGGCCCATCAAGATTGTTTATGCTTGGATTTTCAAATGATATTGGCCCTCGCGCACCGAATGGCAATCTGTCAGATAATTATTCTCATAAAAACGATATTGATTTAAGAACTTCGAGACCTCTTTGGGAAGGAGCCCAAATAGATATCAACTGGAAAATTGGCTGGGGAATAAATAAATCAATTACTTTTAGAACTGATTCCATAGGTAATATTTATTCTACGGTTATAAATTCAACAGGAGCAATTGATAGATCGTTTTTAACATTCCCTTCAACTTTAATTTTTTCGTTTTTTGGTAATGGGATTAAAAAAGTAAGTGAACTCTATGATAAAAAGTCGCCTAATCCAAACCAAAGCTTGTCGGATGCATTTGTTAAAGGATTTGAAACGACTTCATTTCTATCAAAGATTCCAATTTTATCTAAATTTGCTAAATATATTCCTAGACCAAACTGGAATTTTAGTTGGTCAGGACTTGAGAAATATGAAATCTTTTCTTTTGCAAAACGAGTTTCGATAACTCACACATATACATCTTCTTATAGTGAAGGATGGAAAATTAATCCTGATGGTTTGCAAGAAATTCAAAGTCAAAAAATTGATTATGCTTTTACACCTTTAATAGGTATAACATTTCAATTTGATAAATTATTTGGTGGAGCATTTCAAAGCTCTATTAGATATACATCAAGAACATCTTATAGTTTAAGTGCATCTACACGAAATATTACAGAAAGTTTATCTCGTGATATAAATATTTCAGCTAGTTACTCAAAAAGTGGATTTGAACTACCAATGTTTGGAATTTCTTTGAAGAACGATCTTGAAATTTCTTTTTCATATACAAATGGGAAAACTTCAAGTGTAATTTATGACATGGAAAATTTCAAAGAAGGTGGTACCCCACAAGATGGGAAAACAAATATTGTTATTGAGCCTAAAATTAGATATGTTATGAGTTCACGTGTTACAATGTCAATATTTTATAGAAGAACAACTATTCAACCGCAAGGAGCATCAAGAATTCCACCAACTACAACAAACGAAGCTGGTGTTGATGTTCATATTTCAATTCAGTAAAATTAATTACAAATAAAATGTAGATCTATGAAAAAGAATAAAATACTTTGGGTTGATGACGAAATAGAACTTCTTCGCTCTCATATAATTTTCCTTAATGAGAAAGGTTATGATGTGGATACTGTGACTAATGGAGAAGATGCAATTGATGAGGTAAAAAACAAACAATATGATATAATTTTTTTAGATGAAATGATGCCAGGTATTGGTGGCTTAGAAACTCTATCGCAAATTAAAGAAATAAATCCTGATATACCTGTAGTTATGATTACAAAGAGCGAAGAAGAATCTTTAATGCACGAAGCAATTGGGAGCAAAATAACTGATTATTTAATCAAGCCAATTGTTCCTTCTCAAGTTTTAATGGTTTGTAAAAAAATACTTGAAAGCAAAAAAATATCCCAAGAATATACAGCAAAAGACTATTTAAATGATTTTAATGAAATATCTAAAAGATTATTAATGAATCCAGATTATTCTGATTGGATAGAGATTTATCTTAAACTTGTCTATTGGGATATGGAACTAGATATACATCCTGAAATAGATTTGCGGCAAACTTTGATTGACCAAAAGCGAGAATGCAATCAAGAATTTTCTAAATTTATAGAGAATGAATACAAAAATTGGATTGATAATTTTAAAAGTGAAGAGACTCCTACTCTTACAGTCTCTGTCCTCGAAAAATATGTTTTGCCAATACTAGCTAATTCAAGCGATCCATTATTTCTTTTTGTTATTGATTGCTTAAGATTAGACCAATGGTTTGTAATGGAAAAACACTTGAAAGATTTGTTCAATATTAAAAAAGATTATTACTATTCAATACTTCCTACAGCAACACCTTACGCACGTAACGCACTTTTTGCAGGCTTATTTCCCTCTGAAATTGAAAGATATTATCCTGATTTGTGGACTTCAAGTCCAGATGAAGATGAAAACAGTATGAATAAGTATGAAAAAGAATTACTTCAGCTGTTACTAGATAGAAAAAGAATTAAATTGGCAAATGAATTAAAATATATTAAAATTATTGATCCAGACGTAGGAAGAAATTTTGAACAAAATATTTTATCGTTTCAAAAAAATCATTTTGTGGCAGTTGTAGTAAATTTTTTAGACATGATTGCACATGGGAGGTCGGACTCTCAAATATTAAAAGAAATTGCTCCTGACGAATCTGCATATCGCTCTTTAACAAATAGCTGGTTCCAGCACTCTTATCTTTTGAATTCTTTTAGAGCAATATCAAAAATTCCAAAAGCAAGAATTATAATTACAACCGACCATGGAAGCATAAGAACTTTAAGAGGGGCAAAAGTCTTAGGAGATAAAGAAGCCTCTACAAATTTAAGATTTAAATATGGTCGTAATCTAAAAGTTGACGATAAACATGCATTCTTTATAAAGAATCCTCAAGAATATAAATTGCCAAAACGCGGTGTAGCAGTCAGTTATATAATAGCAAAAGAAGATTATTATTTCGTTTATCCAACAGATTATCATAAATACCTAAGCTATTATAAAGATAGCTTTCAGCATGGTGGTATTTCTATGGAAGAAATGATACTACCAATTGTTACATTGGAGAGTAAAGCTTAATGAAGTTTCCTGCAGAGTTTATAGTTAAATCTGAATTAGAAACTGAAAATGTTGTAAAATTACTCTCAAAAGTCATTGACAGTGGAGACATCATAGCATTAAATGGAGAACTTGGTTCAGGTAAAACTTTCTTTGTAAAATCATATTGCAGTTTATTTGGAGTTGATAATGTATCGAGCCCAAGCTTTACAATTGTAAATGAATATCATGGTAAGAAAAAAATTTATCATTTCGACTTTTATAGAATAAAAAAAATTACAGAACTCTATGACTTGGGATTTGAAGAGTACATTAATGATAAAGAAGCAATTGTTTTTATTGAATGGGCAGAATTGTGGAAAGATATATTACCTGAAAAATATTACGAAATTCGTTTTAATTTTTTAGATGAAAATAGTAGATTAATATCTATTATAAAACATGAGTAAACAATTTCCAATACTTGCAATAGAAACTTCTGGAGAATTATGTAGCATAGCAGTAATGCTTAGTGAAAAATTTTATATTGAAACAAACATTTTAGGCAGGCATATTCATTCAGAAAAAATTTTTGACATGATAGATTATGTTGTTAAAAATTCTAAAATAGAACTAAAAGATTTTGCTTATATTACTGTTTCTATTGGTCCTGGTTCTTTTACTGGTTTAAGAATTGGTTTATCTGCAGCAAAAGGTTTAGCATTAGGAAGTAATTTGCCTATTGTTCCTGTTCCTTCTATAGATGCTTATGCATTAGAAGTATACGAAATAATAGACATCGAAAAAAAATTTGCAATACTTAAAACAGCTGGCCACGAAGATTTTTATTTTGTTACTTATAAAAGAACAAGTAATTTTTTTGAAAAAATAAATGATGTAACATTAATTCATAAAAACGAATTGGATGATAAGATAAAAGATATTAGTATTATCTTTGCTGACAAAAATATTTTTTCAGATGTAATTAAAATAGAAGGTCCAAGAGCTATATCTATTGCAAAATGGTCTTATTTATTTGGTAGAGATTTATTAACTTATAATTACGATTATTTAGAACCTTATTATTTAAAAGAATTTGTAGCTAAGGTGAAAAAATGAAAAAAGTTATTTTAGCTTTATTCTTATTTGTAACAATTATTAATGCTCAAAATAAATCCCCTAAAATTTATTCTCCTGAACCACATTATAACTTTGGAGAAATAGTAGAAGGACAAATCGTAGAGCACGAATTTGAAATAATTAATCAAGGTAACGATGACTTGATAATTAAGGATGTAAGAGCATCTTGCGGGTGCACAGCTGTTCAGCCATCTCAAAAAATATTAAAGCCGAATGAAAAAACAAAAATTAAAATCGAATTTGATTCACGTGGAAGATTAGGCCCTCAGAAAAAATATGTTTTTGTGTTTAATAATGATCCTACAGCTTCACAATATCAATTAAGTTTCGATGCTGTTGTTATAGAAAAACCTAATAATCCTTTTACTACTAAAAAGCCTAAATTGGTTCTTAGCACAAAGGAATACAATTTTGGTAATGTTGAAGAAGGAAAAATCTTAGAGGCGAATATTGGTATTAAAAATGATGGTACTGGAACATTGCAAATAAAAGATGTGAAAACAACATGCGGATGTACTGCAGTTTTGTTAAATACTAAAGTACTTCAACCAGGTGAAGCAACTACAGTTAAAATTAATTTAGATACAACTAATAGAGAAGGACAATTTATTAGAACAGTATCAATCTATTCAAATGACCCTGAAAATTCTGTTCAAATAATAACCTTATTAGCAAACATAAGGAAGAAGAAATAATGGCATGGTTTAGAAGAAAAAAAGAAAATATCTCACCAGAAAGTAAAAAGACAGATTTACCAGATGGCCAATGGTCAAAGTGCGAAGATTGTGGTGAAATAATCCACAATAAACAATTAGAAGTTAATATATGGACATGTCCAAAATGCAATTATCATTTTAGAATAGGAAGCGAACAGTATATATCATTGATTTTGGATAAAGGTTCATTTAAAGAATACGACAAAAAAATGCGCTCAGCCGATCCTCTTCAGTTTGAAGATACAAAAAAATATAGTGACAGAATAAATTCTACTATCAAGTCTACTGGATTAAATGATGCGGTGAGAACTGGAGTAGGTAAAATAGATGGTAAAAAAGTAGCATTTGCTTGTATGGATTTTAGCTTTATTGGTGGAAGCATGGGTTCAGTAGTAGGAGAAAAAATAGCTCGCATAATTGATGTTGCTTATGAAGAAAGAATTCCTTTAATAATAATAAGTCAAAGTGGTGGGGCAAGAATGATGGAAGGTGCTTATTCATTAATGCAAATGGCAAAAACAAGTGCACGTCTGACACGCTTGGCCGATGCAAAAGTTCCTTATATATCTGTATTGACAGACCCTACTACTGGCGGTGTTACAGCAAGCTTTGCGATGCTTGGTGATATTATTATTGCAGAACCTAAAGCTCTTATTGGATTTGCAGGCCCACGTGTTATAAAGCAAACAATAGGGAAAGACTTACCTGAAGGGTTTCAAAGATCAGAATTTTTGCTCGAAAATGGATTCCTTGATTTTATAGTTCCAAGAAAACAATTAAAAGAGAAAATATCTTTGATGATTGACTATTTAACATAATTTTTGAACTATAGATTGTGTACGAAGTAATAAGAAAGTGTGTTTTGAAAAATTAAAAAATAATTTCAGCACTTTATTTTGGCAGATATGTCAAAAATGAATCTGAAGGTATTAATCATATGGATATATGTGTAAATGCCAATGAAAATTTTAATTTAGCATAATTGAGCGAAATTATAGCCTCCCTCGAAATTTTATCAAAAAAATTGTTGTTGTTGAACTTAATGAACTTTATAAGAAAATCTTTTATTTGCCTTTAAAATTATTTCTAGTTGTAAATAATATTATAGATATAAACGCTTATAACAACTTTAAAAAGCTTACTTTGCTGTTTTACTTTTTATTCTGAAAGGATTGATAGAGCAGAATAAGGATGAACTGTTTTAACGAATAATAAATAATGAGTTTATGAACCTAAAATATATTCTAAAGATAAGCACAGTTTGAAACTAATTTTTTGAATGAGTTATAAAAAAATACGACTTAAAAAATGTGGAAAAAAGATTTGAGATTGTAGAGGATTATTATATATGGTTTATTTGAGTAAATACAAATAGTAATCGGTATTTTTTGTCATTTAATGACCAAGTTAAATTTAAGTATCTCGAAGTCAAGCTATGATAGTATTCAAAAATAAGTGAAGTATTTTTTGATAAGTTGTTTAAAATGGTACGATTAAGAAATATATTTATTTATAAATACGTCGACATTGATTTAGATAAACTTTATTTTACTTGGATAATGTTGATGACTTTCATCAATTTGAAAAAGAGGTTAAAAGGTTTAGAGTATAAGGATTAAATTATTTTTTAAACTTGTTGATCATCTTTTTTATAACTTCTAGTGTGTATTCTACTTCTTCAAGAGTATTTTGACTGCCAAAAGAAAATCGAATTGTTCCTGCTGCATCTTCTTGATTATAACCAGAATTTAAAATTACATGCGAAGGTTTAAGTGTACCTGAAGTACATGCAGCACCATTAGAAGCTGCTATTCCATTTATATCAAGGAACATTAACATAGCTTCTGCATCATTTTTATATTGTTTTGAAAGAAAAGTGATGCTTAAAATATAAGGTAGAGCATCTTCACCACCGTTTATTTTGATAAAATCTTTGTCTAGGCTTTGTATCCCTTTTATGAATTCCGTTCGTAATTTTTTAACATGTTCATAATTTTTTATCATTTCTTCTTTTGCAATTTTTACAGATTCAGCAAATCCAACAATTCCTGCTACATTTTCTGTTCCACCACGTCTGTTTCTTTCTTGTGAACCTCCTAAAATAAGAGGCGACAAAGGAGTTCCACTTCTTACGTAAGCAAAACCTACGCCTTTTGGGCCATTGATTTTATGAGAAGATGCAGTAAGAGCGTCTATCATTAATTCATTGACATCAATTGGAATTTTTCCAAAGCTTTGAACAGCATCCGTATGAAAGAACGTATTTTGGCTTTTTGTTAGCAAACAAATTTCTTTTATAGGATTTATGCTACCAGTTTCATTATTAATATGAATTATTGAAGTAAGTGAAAAACTATCATTGAGTTGTGATTCTAAAATATCTTTTCTAATTCTTGAAGTTTTGTCAATATCAATTATTTGAACATTGAACCCTTCTTTTTCTAACTCAAGACAAGTATCTAAAACACTATGATGTTCCCCTTTTGATGTAATAATTTTATTTCTTTTTGATTCATAATATTCTGTCTTTGAAATTCCTTTTATTACAAAGTTATTAGCTTCTGTTCCACCACTTGTAAAATATATTTCCCCTGGTTTTGCGTTTATAAATTCTGCAATAGTTTCTCTTGCTTCTTCAATAGCTACTCTTGTTTTTCTTCCATAGGAATGAATAGAAGAAGGATTCCCATAGTGTTCTATTAAAAATGGCTTCATCTTTTCGAAAACTTTTGGATGAAGAGGAGTAGTAGCTGCATTGTCGAAATATACTTTCATAGTTTAGTTATCTTATCTTAAGCTTACATCTCCATAATGAATTTTTTCAACAGTATCACCAATTCTTAAAATTAAAAATCCATTTTCATCAATATCATCAAAAATGCCGACTTTAATTTTGTCGTCTAAAACAACCTTAACTTTTTCCCCTATCATTTTGCATCTATTTCGCCAATCATTTAATATTTTTTTAGGATCATCATTAACTAAGTAAAAAATATTTTCGAAGTTGTTGAGTACCTCACTTAATAGTTTTTCTCGACTTACAATTGTTTTAAATTCTTTTCTAACTGATGTTGGTTGAATATCATACTTGCCAGGGAAGTTTGGTTGATTAACATTAATGCCAATACCCACAACTATTTTATTTATTTTATTACCTTTAGAGGTAGTTTCAATTAAAATTCCCGCAATTTTTTTCTTATTAACTAGAACATCATTTGGCCATTTAAGTTCAACATCGAATTGATAAAGATTTTCTAAGGATTGGGCTACGGCAAGACTACTTCCTAAATTAATTAAATTAACCTTGTTTTCCTTGAACTCTCTTTTTAATAAAATCGAAAACGTAAGATTTTGACCAGCATTACTAACCCATGTCCTATTTTTTCTTCCTTTGCCATGACTTTGGTATTCTGCCAATAAAACTGTACCATCTTTGCTGAATTCTTTGTTTGTAAGTAAAACATTATTCGTTGAATCAACTTCGTCGCAATAAATAAAATTGCGACCAATAAATTCTGTATCTA
This sequence comes from Melioribacter sp., assembly GCA_026417975.1. GTDB lineage: Bacteria > Bacteroidota > Ignavibacteria > Ignavibacteriales > Melioribacteraceae > Rosettibacter. Next base: position 162,548 of record JAOACD010000007.1, on the reverse strand, counting down.
ATTTAATATCGAATTCTTCAATGTTAAACACTTTTACCTCCAGACATTTGTTGAAATATTGTCGCAAAAATATGTCAATAATACATTGAATATGAAAAGTTTATCATTAACTTGTCAAGTTTTCAGAATATAGTTTTTAAGTATGAATTTATCTAACTTATTGTATTTCAATAACTTACGAGCAATTCTTATCTTCTGGTACATCATTTGAATATACAATAGCAAAAATAAAAAAAATAAATAGAAGGAGGTGATGGCTATGACACTCGTAAGATTTGAACCCTTAAAAGAACTCGAAACATTACATGACAGAATCCAAAGATATTTTGAAGATTTCATGAACTTTGGTTTCTCCTTCACAGATAATTTCAATCCGAGAATCGATATCTCGGAAGATGAAAATGATATCAATGTTGTTGCTGAAATTCCTGGCGTAAAAAAAGAAGATTTAAAAATTACATTGCAAGATAATATTTTAACAATTGAAGGTGAAAAGAAAAAAGAAGAAGAAAAGAAAGGTAAAAATTATTACAGATCCGAAAGAGTATTTGGAAGCTTCAAACGTAGCTTCACCTTACCTACCGAAGTTGATGCTGATAAGGTAGAAGCTAAGTTTGAAGACGGTACTCTGAGGATCAATTTAAAGAAACTTAATCCTAAACCAAAGAACGAAAAAATAATAGAGTTGAAGTAATCTTACTTCAACTCTATTACTTTTTTATTTTTTTATAAACAAAAAGAGAGGTGATTAAAATGGGAAAAATAATTGGAATTGACTTAGGTACTACCAACTCTTGCGTTGCAGTAATGGAAGGTAATGAACCAGTTGTAATTCCTAATTCAGAAGGGGGAAGGACAACTCCATCTATTGTTGCTTTTACAAAAACAGGAGAAATACTTGTAGGACAACCTGCTAAACGTCAGGCTATTACTAATCCAAAAAATACAATCTACTCTATAAAGAGATTTATGGGACGTAGGCTTGACGAAGTAGACGAGGAAACAAAGTCTGTTCCCTATGAAGTTGTTGCTGATCATAATGGAGCTGCTAGAGTAAAAATTGGAGATAGATTATACTCACCACCAGAAATTTCTGCAATGATTTTACAAAAGATGAAGAAGACGGCCGAAGATTATCTTGGTCACGAAGTAACAGAAGCAGTTATAACAGTTCCTGCATATTTTAATGATGCTCAAAGACAAGCAACAAAAGATGCAGGAGAAATAGCAGGTTTGCATGTAAGAAGAATAATAAATGAACCAACAGCAGCTGCTTTAGCTTATGGATTGGATAAAAAGCATAAAGACCAAATAGTTGCTGTTTATGATTTGGGAGGAGGTACATTTGATATTTCGATATTGCAAATTGGTGAAGGAGTTTTTGAAGTTAAATCAACAAATGGAGATACACATCTTGGAGGTGATGACTTTGACCAAAGATTAATAGATTATCTAGCAGATGAATTTATGAAACAAGAGGGAATTGATTTAAGAAAAGATCCTATGGCTTTACAAAGATTAAAAGAAGCTGCTGAAAAAGCTAAAATTGAACTTTCTTCTTCAATGCAAACTGATGTCAATTTACCGTTTATTACAGCAACACAAGATGGTCCTAAACATTTGAACATAACTATAACAAGAGCAAAGTTTGAACAATTAATTGATGATTTAATTCAAAGAACAATTCCACCTTGTGAAAAAGCAATGAAAGATGCTGGCGTAACTCCATCTCAAATAGATGAAGTTATACTTGTTGGTGGTTCTACAAGAATTCCAAAAGTACAAGAAATAGTAAAGAAGATATTTGGTAAAGAACCACATACAGGTGTTAATCCTGATGAAGTTGTAGCTATAGGAGCAGCTATACAAGGTGGTGTTCTTGCTGGTGATGTTAAAGATGTTCTCTTACTCGATGTTACACCGCTCTCACTTGGTATTGAAACACTTGGTGGCGTTATGACGGTCTTAATCCCTGCAAATACTACAATACCAACTAGAAAGAGCGAGATCTTCTCTACCGCAACAGATAATCAACCTTCGGTTGAAATACATGTTTTGCAGGGTGAAAGACCAATGGCTGCGGATAATAGAACACTTGGAAGATTCCATCTTGATGGAATTCCACCTGCTCCACGTGGTGTTCCACAAATTGAAGTCACTTTTGATATTGATGCTAATGGTATTTTGCATGTATCTGCTAAAGATAAAGCTACTGGAAAAGAACAAAGCATAAGAATTACTGCTTCGAGCGGTTTAACCAAAGAAGAAATTGAAAGAATGAAACGCGAAGCTCAGGAACATGCAGCCGAAGATAAGAGAAAAAGAGAAGCTGCTGAAATTAGAAATAATGCCGATAATCTCGTTTTCCAAACGAAGAAACAAATTCAGGAATTGAAAGATAAATTAACTTCTGAACAAAGAAATAGACTCGAAAGTGAAATCCAAAAAGTAGAAGATGCATTAAAAACTAATGATACGGAAAAAATTAAAAACTCTGCTGACTCTTTGACCCGAGTTTGGAATGAAATAGCTCAGAACTTATATGCTCAGCAAGGTACTTATTCTCAAGCTAATACAAGTACTGGAAGTAAATCTGGTACGGGAAAAGATGATAAGGAAGTTCAAGATGCTTCTTACGAAGTAGTAGACGATGATAAAAAATAAAGTTTGAAAATAAAAAAAGGAGGTAAATATGACTGAAGTAAAAGAAATTCAAGAAGTTAAAACCCAGAAAAGCTGGGAAGAGGCTCTCGAAAATGAATGCTGGATTGCTCCACTTGTAGATATTTATGAAACTGATAATGAATACTATTTGACAGCATTCATGCCGGGAGTCAAAAAAGAAAATCTTAAAATTAAACTTGAGGATAATCATCTCGTCATAATGGGACGAATCAATTATGACGAAGCCGTTAATCGTAAATATGTGCTTAAAGAAACAGAAACTGCAAACTATTATCGACGATTCAAAATATCTGATAGTATTGATGAAACTAAAATTGATGCGAAATTCGAAGATGGCGTGCTTGAAGTAAAATTGCCAAAGCATGAAAGAGTAAAACCAAAATTGATTGAAATTAAATAATCTCCTATTCTTAAATAATTTGCCCGAGGTTAATGTGTACTTTATCTCCAGAAAAACCTCGGGCATTTTTTATTTTATTTGAAATAGAATTCTTTCGTTCTTAATTTCATTATGTATGAAAAAAATATTTTTGTTTACTTTTTTTGTTTTATTCACAGGCATACTTTACTTTTATGAAAATAACTTGCAGTCCAACCAAAAGTTGACTTTGCAGGATACTTCTTATTATTTCAAAGGAATACTAAAATCTGAGCTTGATAAAATAAATTGTATTGCTAACTATAATATTGAAGTTGAGTTAATATCTTCACAACACTTAATATATGTCAAAGAAAAAATTATTTGGATAAATAAAACAAATTTTTCTACTAATGAACTTTACTTTCATTTATATGCCAATGCTTATAAAAGCAATAATACATTATTTGCCAAAGCATTTTATTTGAGGCCTGAAAATCAAACTGAGTTATTAATAAAAAAATTTAATGTTAACGGTAAGACTTATAGACTAATTTACTGCCAGCCTGAGATTCAAAATCCAAATGATAGTACAGTAGCTAAAATTATTTTAGATAAACAAATTAATCCTGGAGATTCAGTTAAGGTATATTGTGAGTATTCATTAAAGATTCCTGTCTCGATAAAAAGATTTGGGAGAGCAGCAGGAAGGAATTTTTATTTTATTTCTCAGTGGTTTCCTAAAATAGGTGTTTTTGAAAATGGTAAATGGATATGTAGTCAATATCATCCTTATTTAAACTTCTATTCTGACTTTGGTGAATATAATGTTAAAATTAAAGTACCAAATAAATATCTAATTGCCTCAACTGGTGTTATATATAAAAAAGAAAATGTAGAGAATAGTATTATTTATTACATTACACAAATAGGCGTTCATGATTTTGCATGGATGGCTTCTGATGAAATTCTTTTTTATCAAGATGTTTTTAGACGAAAAGATGGTACTCTCGTAAATATTCTTTCTTATGTCCAACCAGAAAAGAAAAAATATTTAAATAGATATGTTCAATGCATTAAAAATTCGCTAAAATACTTTGAAGATTATGTTGGAATTTATCCATATCAAAATATTACTCTAGTAGATGTTCCTTTTACAAGTGCCTCTGGTGGAATGGAATATCCAACCTTGTTTACTGTTAGCGCAAATTTGTTTTCTCCAATTAAAACTGGTTGGCCTGAGTATCTAGTTGTTCATGAATTTGCACATCAATACTTTTACGGAATAATAGCAAATAACGAAGTATATGAAGCATGGCTTGATGAAGGTCTTACATCTTATATTGCAACTAAAATTATGTATAAATATTACCCAGAAATTTTAGAACATTTCAAAGTTATATCTTTTGTACCTGTTTTTGGCTTAAATTTTCTATCATATAATGGAATACCAATTATTTATACACTTGCAGAACTTCGAATACCAGAAGGTGGAACAAGCATAGAAAACTATTATCGATCTTTAACAATTGGTTCTATTGCAGATACATCTTATAAACATCCGAATAGGCTTTCATACATTGTTAATTCGTACGATAAACCAGAATTGATGCTACTTTCTTTAGAGAGATATATTGGTTTTGATAAAATGATGAAGATTTTAAAAAACTATTATGAAAAATATAAGTATAAGCACCCTAAGAGTGTTGATTTTATAAATGAAGTAAAAAATAATCATCATGAGAATATGGATTGGTTTTTTGATAATTTGTTCTATGATGCAAGAGTATTTGATTATAAAATTTCCTTAGTAAAGAAGATTTCTAGTAATGAATACGAAGTTATTGCTGAAAGATTAGGAGATGGAATATTCAAAAATGAAATAGCCCTTTATACAAATAAAGATACTTTAATTCAAAATTGGGATGGAAAAGAAAGATGGAAAAGCTTTTATTTTAAAACTACCGATGAAGTAATTGCCGCTGAAATTGACCCTAAAAGGAAAAATCTCCTCGATATTAATTTTGCTAACAATTCATATACATTGAAACCCAGATATTGGGCCTCAATTTCAATTGCACTCCGCTGGTTTTTTTGGGTTCAAAATGCACTAATGATTCTAGGAAGCATTGGATGATAAAGTATATACGTGAAACATTAACTTATTCAATAAGGAATGTAATTATTAATATCAAATTTATTATCCTATTTTGGTTTACAAATTCTATTTTTGCACTTTTGCTAAGTATTCCTATTTATAATTTGCTCTTAAATGATCTTAAAAATTCTTTGCTTAGTGATAAACTTAACCTAGGTTTCGATTATTTTTGGTATATCCAATTTAGAAATCTTTATAAAACCTCACTTGACCAAGTTCCATGGGCAATTTTTGTTGTTGTAGGAGTTTATACTATTATCCAAACTTTTTACTTGGGTGGGCTAATAGCGGTTTTTAACCAAATTAAAAAAAATCATTATATTGATTTTTTCTATGGAAGTGTAAGATATTTTTACAGATTCTTTAAGGTTTTGTTAGTATCTTTATTTTTTTATTTTCTTGTTTTCAAAGTCAATGACCTTTTAGAAAATTTTATTGCAAATCTATTTTCAGATACAGAATATAAAATGGCAGAGTTTATTTTAATGTTTTTAAGGTATGGACTACTAATTTTTTTTATTGGCCTAATTTCAATTATTTCAGATTATACAAAAATTTCACTTGCACTTAAGGATAAAAACAATGTAATAAAAGAAATAATATACTCTATAAATTTTATTAAGAATAATTTTAGTATTGTATTTTTAGTTTTTATGTTTATAGCATTACTTGGAGCACTCGGTTCAATAATTTATAATCTAATAATAATAGAAATACCAAGAACACCTTATTACTTTTTAATTCTTTCCTTTATATTTCAACAAATGTTAGTTATCTTTCGATTATTAATTAGAATGTTGTTTTGTTCAAGCGAAGTAATTTTATACAAAGACCTTGCTGCAGAAATTGTAACACAACTTGATAATGAAAGGGACGAGTAATGGCTATAATACCAATTACAGTTTTTGGTAATAAAATTTTAAGACAAAAAACAAGACCAATAAAGTCAATTACAGACGAGCATATAAAAAAGATTAAAGATATGTTTGATACAATGAGAAATGCTAGTGGTATAGGACTTGCTGCAAATCAGGTGGGCTTTACTGAATCAATTTTTGTTGTTGATTTAAAAGGTGTAGATGGTTACGAAAAATTTAAGCCTATCGTAATGATTAATCCAGAAATTCTTCTGGAATCAGAAGAGACTGAAATAGCTGAAGAAGGTTGTTTAAGTTTGCCAAACATAAGAGTAGAAGTTGAACGACCAAAACAAATAAAAGTTAAATATTTAGATACAGATGAGAATGAACAAGAATTAGAGGCTGAGGATTTATTTGCTCGAGTTATACTACATGAATACGACCATTTGATTGGTAAGTTAATCCCTGATAGAGTTAATTCTGAAATAAAGAAAAAATTAAAAGAGGATTTAGAAAAGATTAAAAGAAAAGAAATTAAAACGGATTATCCAATAGCCGAAGATTAAATAAATATTTTTTTGGAGCTTGAATTGAAAATTGTTTTTCTGGGAACTCCAGAATTTGCAATCCCCTCATTAGAAAAAATAATTAACAGTAAGCATTCAATTGAATTAGTTGTAACTGCTCCAGATAAAGAAAGAGGTAGAGGTAAAAAATTATTACCAACCCCTGTAAAAGAATTTGCAATTTCAAAAGGACTAGAAGTTTTATCACCTAATTCACTTAAAGAGGAAAGTTTTATTGAAAGACTTAAGTCTATTAATCCAGATTTATTTGTTGTGGTTGCTTTTAGAATTTTACCAAAGGAAGTCTACACCATTCCTTCAAAAGGCTCGTTTAATCTTCATGCTTCTTTACTTCCTAAATACAGAGGAGCAGCTCCAATTCAGTGGGCACTGATTAATGGTGAGAAAGAGACTGGGGTTACTACTTTTTTTCTTGAAGAGAAAGTTGATACGGGTAATATAATTCTTCAAGAAAAAATTGAAATTGATGATGAAGATGATTATGGTTCACTTCATGATAAATTAAAAATACTTGGTGCAGATGTAGTTATAAAAACTATTGATTTAATTGAAACCGGTGATTATGAATTAATCGAACAAGATAATACAAAAGCAACTCCTGCACCTAAAATAACAAGGGAACTTTGTCAAATTAATTGGTCCAAGAGTGCTTTGGAAATTCACAATTTAGTTAGAGGTCTTTCTCCATCACCCGCTGCTTTTTTTGTCTTAAAAAACAAAATTTATAAAATATACAAAACAAAAGTAACCCAAGAACCAAAACTTAAACCAGCAGAATTTTTTTTCAGTAAACATGAAATTTATGTTGGTACTTCTGATGGAACATTACAAATTCTTGAAATACAGCCCGAAGGTAGGAAAAGAATGAAAGCAGAAGAGTTTTTAAGAGGCTATAAGTTAAATTGATGATTCTAAAATAAAGATTTTAGGATTTATTATTTGATTGAATTAGAAAAATTCTATATTGCTTGTTTTATAAATTTTCATAAAAAATGTAAAAGAGTTGGATAATGAGAAATTTTTGTTACAATAGCATACTTGATGCAATTGGTAGAACCCCAATTGTAAAATTAGGAAATATTTCTAAAGGTCTAAAAGCTACTATTTATGCAAAACTTGAATTTATGAATCCAGGTGGAAGTGTTAAAGATAGAATAGCAAAGTACATGATCGAAAAAGCTGAACGTGAAGGAAAGATTAAACCGGGTGATACAATTATTGAAAATTCTTCGGGTAATACTGCAATGGGACTTGCAATTGTGTGTAGACAAAAAGGCTATAAATTAAAAGTTGTAATTAGAGATACTACTAGCAAAGAAAAAATTAAAATGCTTGAAGTGCTTGGTGTGGAGGTAATTAAGGTGGATGCATCTCTGCCACCAGAACACCCTGAATCATATAATAATTATGCTCAAAACCTTGCTAAAAAAGACCCATCTATATATTACATCGATCAACACAATAATTTAGATAACAATGAAGCACATTATATGACTACTGGTCCTGAAATATGGGAACAGATGGAAGGAAAAATAGACTACTTAATAGGAGCAATTGGAACTGGTGGAACAATAACAGGAGCAGGCAAATTTTTGAAAGAAAAAAATCCTAATATTAAAGTAATTGGTATTGACCCTGTAGGTTCTGTATTTTATGAATACTTTAAAAACAGAAGGCTTATAAAACCTGGTAAATACTTGCTTGAAGGTATGGGAGATGAATTTTTAATTAAAACAGCACAATTGGATTTACTTGATGATATGTATCAAGTGGAAGATAAAAAAGCATTTGGATGGACAAAAAAATTAGCATATGAAGAAGGTATAATAGCGGGTGGTTCTTCGGGTGCAAATGTTTGGGGGGCTGTAAAATTAGCAAAAGAAATTGATAGACCTGCAAACATAGTTACTATTATTAACGATAGTGGTTATAAGTACTTTTCTACAATTTATAATGATGAGTGGTTACAAAAGCATAATTTAATTTAATATTTGCAGTGAATTTTTTGCTTGAACTTAAGGATAGTATTCGTGTATTCTTTTCTTTAATTTATATTTTGAAAAGTAGGAGGTTACTATGGCAGAAAATGCCAAAAGAAATAATTATGACGAAACTAAGTATTCGATGGATACTCATTTGATTTATGGAAAGTTTGTGACAGACAAATGGGATTATTCACATCACGTAACCGCACCAATTTCATCTTCTACAACATTTAGGCTTGATTCTGTTGAAAGAGGTGCAGAAGGTTTTATGAGATTTGCTCATACTCAAGAATTCGGTGACAAAGCTCCTATATTTATTTATGACAGACTTGGTGAACCTAACAAAGATATGCTCGAAGAAAATTTAGCTTATGTTGAAAAAGGTGAAATGGCTGTAAGTTTTGCAAGTGGTATGGCTGCAATTTCTGCTGTGCTTGGTATCTTAACAAAATCTGGTGACGAAATTATTACTCATAATACTTTGTATGGTTGTACTTTATCGTTATTAACTAATTGGTATCCACGTTATAATATTAAATGGTCTCCTATTGATTTGACAAATATTCAAAATTTGAGTAACACTATATCCGAAAAAACTAAAGTAATTTATTTCGAAACCCCCGCGAATCCAAACCTTGAAATAATTGATATTGCAGAAGTAAGAAAAATTGTAGATGATGTAAACAAGACCAGAACAGAAGAAAATAAGATTAAAATTGTAATTGATAATACTTTTGCAACCCCATATTGTCAGAGACCACTAGAATTGGGAGCTGATTTTGTTGTCCATTCTTTAACAAAAGGAATAGGTGGATTTGGAACTGATATGGGAGGAATTGTAATAGGGAGAAAAAAATATCAGGATTTACTTCAATTATATAGAAAAGATTTTGGTGGTGTTTTAAGCCCAAAAAGCGCATGGTCTATTTTAACTTATGGTTTACCTACTCTCCCAATTCGCCTGCGACAACAAATTTATTCAGCAACAAAGATTGCCGAATATTTAAATTCCCATCCTAAAATTGAATTTGTAAATTACCCTGGCTTACCTTCGTTCAAGTTTTATGAATTGGCAAAAAAACAGATGAGAGACTTTAATGGTAATTTTGCTCCAGGAAGTCTAATATACTTTGTAATTAAAGGAAATACCCCTGCAGAAAGTAAAGAAAACGGTAGAAAGTTTATGGACTATGCTGCTGACTATGCTTACACAATGACTCTTGCTGTAAGTCTTGGTCATACTAGAACTTTGCTCGAACATCCGGCTTCTATGACTCATTCTGTTGTTCCACCAGAAGAATTATCAGCTCGAGGAATTGATGCTGGAGGCATAAGGTTAGCAATAGGACTTGAGAATCCTGATGATATACTCTTCGATTTAGAACAGTGCCTTAAGATAATTTAATTTTCATATGTTAAAAGTAATTCATTGTTCTTTGTTTAAAAAGTTTCCAGAAATTATTTTTGGGTTTTCTACTAAAATTGGATTAAATAGGAAAGAACCTTTTTATTTCAATATGTCATATAATGTAGGAGATAAAAAGGAAATAGTTGATGAAAACCGTGAAGAATTTTTTAAATATCTTGGACTGAATTCCTCATATATTGCTTTTCAAAAGCAAATTCATAGCGATATTGTTAATATTGTTACAAAACCTGGTTTTGTTGGAATTAGTGATGCAATGATTACAGAATATCCTAACATTGGGTTAGTAATTTCTACAGCAGATTGTGTCCCAGTTTTTTTATACGATAATAAGAATAAAGTAATTGCTGCAGTACATTCTGGTTGGAAAGGCACATACTTAAAGATTCTTGAAAAAACCATAAATATTTTATTTGAAAAATATAACTCAAAACCAGAAAATTTATTCGTGTATATGGGTCCTTCTATTTCACAAAAAAATTATGAGGTCAAAAAAGACGTTGCTTCGTTATTTGATTGTAAATACTTATTAAAAACTAATGATAAAATTTTTCTTGATATAAAGAAGGCTAATTTTGATATTCTTATAAGTCATAATATCCCCGAAAAAAATATTGAAGTTTCTGAATTATGTTCTTTTGAAGAAAAAAATTTGCTTTTCTCCTATAGAAGAGATGGCAAGTTATCTGGAAGAGCTATAGGTTTAATAGCTTTAAAACACAAATGAAATTAGAAAGCTTAAAAATAATACTTGGTTATATTTTAATATGTATTTTGTGGGGTTCTACATGGCTTGTTATAAGGGTTGGATTAGATTCACTAACCCCAATTTTTTCTGTTGGATTGCGATTTTTACTTGCTGCTGTTTTGATTTTTATTATTATGAAGTGGAGAAAAATCAAATTAGAAAAAGACCATTTTTCATTAAAACTATATTTAATTCTTACACTGTTCTCATTTTCTATTCCGTTTGGCTTAGTCTATTGGGCTGAACAATACATACCATCAGGACTTGCTTCAATAGTTTTTGCAACACTTCCATTTGGGGTTATTGTTTTTTCTGCTTTTTTATTGCCAGAAAATAAAATTTCTTTTAGTCAGATTGTTGGTGTAATATTGGGCTTTTTAGGAATAATTATAATTTTTTCAGAGAATTTAAATTTCGATATGTCGAAATATTTCTTGGGTATAATTGCAGTTTTACTTAGTTCACTTATGCAATCTGCTATTGCAGTTATTATAAAAAAACATGGTTCATACCTTAATCCATTAACTATGAATTTCTATCCACTTTTATTTTCAGGATTATTAATGATTTTTACAGGATTTTTAGTAGAAGATACTTCATATTGGAAATTTGATTATAAAGCTATTAGTTCTGTTATATTTCTTTCTTTTTTTGGAACCGTTGTAACATTTACAACTTATTATTGGCTTCTAAAGAGAATCAATGTTGTAATTCTTTCATTATCTTCGTTTATAACTCCTATTATAGCTGTCTTTTTAGGCTGGTTAATATTAAAAGAGCAATTAACTGCGAATGCAATTTTAGGTAGTTTGTTTGTGCTAATAGGAATTTTATTTGCTAATTTTACTGTGTTGATAAATAATTTTAAGACAAAAAAAGTTTATTAGTATGATAAACATAATTCGAATTAAAAATGCAAGTTTTTATGCATATCATGGTGCTCTTAAAGAAGAACAAAATATTGGCGGAAGATTTGAAGCAGACGTTGATATTTATACAGATTTTTCGGAAGCAGCTGCAAAAGATGACCTTCGTTTAACTATTAATTATGATGAAGTTTATAAATTTATTAAAGAAGTTGTTCACCGTAAGAAACTTTACTTAATCGAAACTTTAGCAATGACAATAGCCAACGAACTCTTAAAAAGATATCCTAAAATTCATAAAATAGCAGTAAGAGTTCGAAAACATAATGTCCCTGTTGGTGGAGTTCTTGATTATGTCGAAGCGGAGGTGATTAAAGAAAATGGTGAATAATATTTTTCTTGGGTTAGGTTCCAACAAAGGTGATAGGCTTTATTTTCTTAGGGCAGCTGTAAAAAAAATTCATGGTTTTGAAAGTTGCAAAGTTCTTTCTGTGTCATCTGTTTATGAAACTAGACCATATGGAAATTCTAATCAAGAAAATTTTTATAACGCTGTTATTGAAATTGATACAGGATTAGGTGTGATTGGGCTTCATAAATTTTTGCAAAATATAGAAATAGAACTTGGAAGAAAGTATCCTCATGAAAAGTGGGCGCCACGAGAAATTGATATTGATATTCTTTTTTTGAATACTTTAATTTATGAAACCGAAGAATTAATAATTCCTCATCCTGAAGTTTATAAAAGGGATTTTGCTTTAATTCCATTAATTGAGATTGCACCAGATTTTGTTCCACCAGGTCAAAAGAAAAAAATTAAAGAATTTGATTTGTCAAATATCGAAAAACATATTATTAATAAACTCGATTATTCACTAATTTAGTTATAACTGTGAAAGAAATAAGGTATATTGCAATCGAAGGTGTAATTGGAGCAGGCAAAACAAGCCTAGCAAAAAAACTTTCAGAAAAACTAAATGCTAATCTTATCCTAGAAGAATTTCAAGAAAATCCGTTTCTAGAAAAATTTTATGAAGATAGACGTAAATATGCTTTTCAAACTCAAATATTTTTCTTGATAAATCGTTATAAACAATTACAACTTTTAAGTCAGCAAGATTTATTCAATCAATATATTGTTTCAGATTATATCTTTTATAAAGATAAGATATTTGCATATCTTAATCTTTCTGGTGAAGAATTAAAGCTTTACGATACAATTTTCCCTTTACTAGAGAGAGATATTCCAAAACCAGACCTAGTAATTTATCTCCAAGCAAGTATAGACAGACTAATGCAAAATATAAAACAACGCGGTCGTCACTTTGAAAGAAATTTAACAAGGGCTTATTTGGTAGAACTATCAGAGGCATATAATAATTTTTTCTTTAAGTATAATGATACTCCTTTATTGATAATTAATACGTCTGAAATAGATTTTGTAAATAGAGAGGAAGATTTTGAAGAACTTTACAAACAAATTTTTAGAGAAGACCGTGGATTTATTGAATACTTTAACCCAGAAGCAAGGAAATAAAAAATGATACGTTTATTAATATGGATAATATTATTTTTCTTGTTATATACTATTATCAAAATAGTTAAAAGCGCTTGGGCTTCATTAAAGCAAGAAGAAAGTAAAACTCGAAAAAATAATTCTAAGTATATAATTAAGGAAGAGGATATAATAGAGGCTAAATTTGAAGATATAAATCCAAAAGTAAAAAACAATTCTAAAAATTAAAACTCAATGCCCCGTCAAAGTTTTTTTTCTGAATTTATAATAAAAATTCTTCAAAAAAATTTTTCTGTGGCTGAAAGAAAAGATTTTGAACTTGGTAAGCCTAAAAATATTTTAATTGTACGTCAACATAATCAATTTGGTGATATGCTTGCTTCTGTACCATTGTTTAGAGCAATTAAAGAAAAATATTCTGAAAGCTTGGTAACTTTGATAGCAAGTCCAGAAAACTTTTTTGCAGTTGAAAAAAATGATTTTATAGACAGTTTATTTGTCTTTAACAAAAAAAAATTGTTCAATCCTTTATATTTGTTTCGTTTAATAAAACTTTTGAAAAAAGAGTATGATGTTGTAATTGTTCCTGCTACAGTTGCAATTTCTAATACAAGCTGTATCTTAGCCGCAATATCAAATTCGAAAATTAAGATTGGCCCATTATCGCTTAACGGTAAAGAAAATAAACTATCTTTCTTATTCCATTATCGAATTAGTCTTGATTGGAGAAAAAATCCTGATATGCATGTTTCTGATTTTATACTCGATATAGTTCGACCTTTTGGTATTTCAACTCAAAATTTTATATCGCATATAAAAATTACAGAGGAAGATGAAAAGAGAGTAAATGAATTTATTTCATCTATGGATTTATGTGATAATGAATTATTAATTGGATTGCATATAGGGGCAGGTAAACCACAAAATAGATGGCCTTTAAATAATTTTATAGAACTTATCAATAAATTACACAAAAAGTATAAAGTAAAAATTTATCTTACAGGCAGCAATGCTGATTGGAATGAAATAAAATACATCAAAGAAAATTTGAAGGTCAACGTTAATTATTTTATTAATAAACCAATTTCACAATTGGCAGCTCTTATTTCTAAAAGCAGTTTATTTATTACTAATGACACTGGTGTAATGCATGTTGCTGGGGTTACTAAAACTCCACAAATATCTCTTTTTGGACCAACAAATCCATTTAATTGGGCACCATTGGGGAATAATAAATTTTTTATAAGAAAGTCAGATTTAATTTCTGATATTGCAGTTGATGATGTTTTCAAATTATGCGAACAGATTCTTGAACAAAATAAGAAGTAAGCAATGGAAGAAAAAAATTTGGCAGCAATAGATATTGGAACTAACTCTTTTCATTTAATTATTGTTAAGATAAGAAATAACGGCAATTTTGATATTATTGATAGAGAAAAAGAAGTAATAAGATTAGGAGAAGGAAGTAGAGGTGATATTAAATTTATTTTGCCAGAAGCTATGAATAGAGGTCTTGAATGTTTGAAAAGATTTAAAGGTATAGCAGAATCATATAATGCTAAAATTAGAGCAGTTGCAACAAGTGCGGTTAGAGAATCACATAATAAAAATGAATTTATTCAAAAAGTACAACAAGAAATTGGAATTGATATTGAAGTTGTTAGTGGATTTGAAGAAGCTCGATTAATTTATCTTGGTGTCTTAAAAGCTCTTCCTGTTTATGATAAGAAAATTTTACTGATAGATATAGGTGGTGGAAGTACTGAGTTTTTAATAGGCGAAAAAGGGAATCAAATATATTCCAACAGTTTGAAGATAGGAGCTGTTCGTTTAGCTAATAAATTTTTCCCAGACTTTGTTATTACAGAAAAAGGAGTTTTAGAATGTAAAAAATGGGTAGAAGGGGAAATATTTACTGTTACTAATCAAATAGAAAAATTAGGGTTTGAAATGGTTGTTGGTACTTCTGGAACAATAATGGCTGTGGGACAAATGATTAATGTTATTGAAAGAAAAAATTTTAATTCTTTAACAACATTAAATAATTTTACTTTTACAAAAGATGAATTAAAAAGTATTACTAAAGAAATCTTAAAAAGAACAACAGCAGAAAGAAGAAAGAAAGTACCTGGGATGGATGAAAAAAGAGCTGATATAATTCCTGCTGGTATAATAATACTTCAAACAATCTTTGATTTACTTAAATTAGATAAAATGACAATATCAGGATATGCTCTTCGGGAAGGAATTATTATAGATACTCTTCAAAAATATGGTTCGGAATCAACAAAACCAAGATTATCAGATATTAGAAAAGACTCTATTATTCATCTTGCAGAAAAGTATAATTATGATAAAATACATTGTGAGCATGTAGCAAAGTTGTCTCTTCAATTATTTGATAAATTAAAGGAACTTCATAGTCTTAATTTAGAGTACAGAGAACTTCTTGAAGCTGCAGCTATATTGCATGATATTGGACATAATATTTCCCATGCAAATCATCATTATCACAGTTACTATCTAATTAAAAATAGCGAATTATTAGGCTTTAATGAAAATGAAATTGATATAATTGCGCATACTGCGAGATATCATAGAAAAAGCCATCCCAAAACTAGTCATATCGAATTTGAAATATTAACTGAGCATACCAAAGAAATAATAAAAAAACTTTCTTCTATATTAAGAATTGCGGATTCGCTGGATAGAACACATAGACAAGTTATAGAAAACATTAATGTAGAAATAGACAATAATATTGTTCTGCTTCAACTAGATTATGACAAAAAGTATAATCCGGATATAGAATTGTGGAACTTTGAAAGACGCAAAGGTTTATTTGAAGAAGTTTTTAACAAAAAAATAAAAGCAGTTATTTCTAACCAAACATAATCTTTCTTTTGCATTATAGTTAATCACTTAGTTATATTTGAAAATATAATTTAGAGATTTTTCAGATGATAAAACCTTCAGTTTATATCAAAGATTTATCAAAACATGTAGGGGAAGAAGTAATATTAAAAGGGTGGCTATATAATAAAAGGTCGAGTGGAAAAATTAAGTTTTTGATTATGAGAGATGGTTCAGGCTATGTACAATGTGTTGTTGTTAAAAATAATGTAGATGATAATGTTTTTGAAATAGCAGATAAAATTACACAAGAATCTTCGTTTGAAGTTAAAGGGAAAGTAAGGGAAGAAAAACGCGCTATAGGCGGATACGAGCTAGATGTAATAGATCTTAAATTAATCTCCCTTTCACAAAACTACCCAATTACACCTAAAGAGCATGGAATAGAATTCTTAATGGATAACCGTCATCTTTGGGTTCGCTCTAAAAAACAAGTTGCTATATTAAAAATTCGGCATCGAATTGTAAAAGCTATTCGTGATTTTTTTGACTCACGTGGCTTTGTTCTTTTTGACCCCCCAATAATTACTCCAAATGCTTGCGAGGGAACATCAACTTTGTTTGAAATTGATTACTTTGATTTAGGTAAAGCATATTTAACACAATCAGGGCAGCTTTATGCAGAAAGTGGTGCCATGGCTCTTGGAAAAGTTTATTCATTTGGTCCAACTTTTAGAGCAGAAAAATCTAAAACAAGAAGACATTTGACGGAATTCTGGATGGTTGAACCTGAAATGGCTTTTTATGATTTGGATGATAATATGGATTTAGCAGAAGAATTTCTGGAATATATTGTTCAAACAGTGCTTGAAGAACGCAGGGAAGAACTAAAAGAACTTGAAAGAGATACATCAAAGTTAGAAAAAGTTGTTCGTCCTTTCCCTAGAATTACATATGATGAAGCAGTAGAAATACTTAGAAAAAATGGTGTTGATTTTCAGTGGGGTAACGATTTTGGTGGTGGCGACGAGACTATTATTTCTGAACAATTTGATAAACCTGTTATGGTTCATAGATATCCTGCCGAAGTTAAAGCATTTTATATGAAAAGAGACCCACAAAATCCAAAATTAGCTTTAGCAGTTGATGTGTTAGCCCCTGAAGGCTATGGTGAAATAATTGGTGGAAGTCAACGTGAAGATGACCTTGAAACACTTATACAAAGAATTAAAGAGCATAATTTGCCTCAAGAATACTTTGAGTGGTATCTCGATTTAAGAAGATACGGCTCTGTTCCTCATTCAGGATTTGGTTTAGGTTTGGAAAGAACTGTAAGTTGGATTTGTGGCTTAGAACATCTAAGAGAAGCTATTCCTTTCCCAAGAATGATTTACAGGAATACACCATAATATGAATTTCACGATTTTGATCTTTGGTATTCTTTCTTTAATAGCTGTAGTTTCATCAGTGTTGATGATTACAAGAAAAAATGCTGTGATTAGTGCATTATTTCTTATCATAAATTTTTTTGCTCTAGCAGGTTTATATTTACTCTTAAATGCACAGTTTATTGCAGTTGCTCAGGTCATAGTATATGCTGGAGCTATTATGGTTTTATTCCTTTTTGTTATTATGTTATTAAAAACAGAAAATGAACCATTAATATTTAGTCAAAATAAATTGCTAAAAAATTTTGCAATATTAATAGGAATTTTGATTTTTGTTCAGTTCGCTTACTTAATTTTTTATGCTAAACCATCAAACTCTCTTATACAAAACGAAGTTCAGAGTGTTAAAATCGGGACTATTCAAACTATAGGTCGCGAGTTATATACAAATTATTTTATTCCGTTTGAAATTGCAGGGTTCTTGTTATTAGCAGCAACAATAGGTGCAATAATTTTAGCTAAGAAAAAATTCGAATAAATTCAGGATTGTTTATGTCAGTTATTCCAATAGAATATTATTTAATCTTGAGTGCGTTTATGTTTGTAGTTGGTGTAATCGGAGTATTTATAAGAAGAAATGCTATTGTTGTTTTTATGTGTATAGAATTAATGCTTAATTCAGCTAACTTAGCTTTGGTAACTTTTTCATCATATATTGGGAATCCAGTTGGTCAAGTTTTTGTTTTTTTTGTTATGACTGTTGCAGCTGCCGAAGCAGCAGTTGGATTGGCAATTATTATCGCTATATTTAGAAATAAACAAACTGTTAATATTGATGAAATAAATATTTTTAAGTGGTAATATCTGATGATTAAATATATTTATCTTGCTGTTTTATTCCCATTAATTGGCTTTTTAATTAATGGGTTTTTTGGAAGGAAGATTAAAAGTGAATTAACTATTGGTATTATTGGCAGTTCAACTGTTGGAATTGCATTTTTAATTTCCCTACTTGCTTTTGTGCAAACCATTCAATTTCCAGTAGAACAAAGAACAAATACTGTTGAATTATTTACTTGGCTTTCAGCTAATGGTCTTAACATAAAATTTGCTTACCTCGTAGACCAGCTTTCTCTTACAATGTCTTTAATTGTAACTGGAGTAGGATTCTTAATTCACGTCTATTCAATAGGTTATATGCATGGCGATAAAGGTTTTTGGAGATTTTTTGCTTACTTGAATTTATTCATCTTTGCAATGATGAATTTAATACTTGGAGATAATTTTGTAGTTCTTTTTCTTGGATGGGAAGGTGTAGGTCTTTGTTCTTATTTGTTAATTGGATTTTGGTACGATAGAAAATTTGAAAAAGGAACTACAGCCGATGCTGCTAAAAAAGCTTTCATTGTAAACAGAATTGGTGATTTTGGATTTTTACTTGGGTTATTTTTAATCTATCAAACTTTTGATTCTCTTAATTTCCAAGATGTTTTTTCAAAAGCTCAAACATTCCTAATAAACGAAAATACATTTAATCTAATTGCTTTATTTTTATTTATAGGAGCTACCGGCAAATCTGCACAAATTCCTCTTTATATTTGGTTGCCTGATGCTATGGCTGGTCCAACCCCTGTTTCAGCATTGATACATGCAGCTACGATGGTTACAGCTGGTGTTTATATGGTTTCTCGTGCATCTATTTTATTTGCTTCTGCTCCAACTGTAATGATGATTATTGCTGTTGTTGGTTTACTTACTGCCTTCCTTGCTGCAACTATTGGTTTAGTACAAAATGATATAAAGAAAGTGTTAGCTTACTCTACAATTAGTCAGTTGGGTTATATGTTCTTAGCTTCAGGAGTAGGAGCTTTTAGTTCGTCAATTTTTCATGTAATGACTCATGCTTTTTTTAAAGCATTGCTATTTTTAGGAGCTGGTTCTGTAATTCACGCGATGCATGAAGAACAAAATATTCAAAATTATGGTGGATTAAAAAATTACATGCCAAAAACTTATTTTACTTTTCTTATTGCTGCATTGGCAATTGCAGGATTCCCTGGATTTTCAGGTTTTTTTAGTAAAGATGAGATTTTATGGTATGCTTACGTTAATGGTGGTTTTATATTTTGGTTTGGTGGTGCTGTAACTGCTATGCTTACAGCTTTTTATATCTTTAGATTATTTGCATTAACTTTTCTTGGCAATGAAAGATTTGACCATCATAAATATCATCCTCACGAGTCACCTTCTGTTATGACTATTCCTTTAATAATCCTTGCTATATTGTCTATACTTGGTGGTTATGTTGGTATACCAGAAATTTTTTCTGACCAAGAAGGTAATTTATTTAAAAATTGGTTAGAACCGGTATATAAATCGGCAGAAGAAAAATTGCTTACTTCTAGCTTCCATTCTCATTTTGAAGAAGTTTTATTAATGCTAATTTCAGTTTTGCTAGCACTTTGTGCAATTTACATTGCAATATATGTTTATACCAAAAATATATTTGTTATCGATAAACTTAAAAAACGATTTGTTAAAGTTTACAACCTACTCTTCAATAAATATTATGTTGATGAAATATATGATTCAATAATTGTAAGACCAATTAAGATTGTCTCAGAAAAAATTTTATGGAAATTTACTGATTCTATAATAATAGATGGAATGGTAAATGGAGTTGCAGAGATTGTTAATATTTTTTCAGAAAAGATCAGAAGGATTCAAAATGGCCTTGTTCAATTTTATGCTTTGATTATGGGTGTTGGAATTGTTTTAATACTATTCTGGATAATTGTGAATTTATAACCTCCTAATTATTAGGGTTTTATTCAAATATGACTAATAATTTTATGTTAACTTATTTGTTAATTGTTCCAATAATTGGAAGTTTAGTTATTCTTTTTTTTAATGAAAATGAAAAAAAATTAGTAAGATGGATTGGGCTTGTTTTTTCACTAATTACATTTATAATCTCTCTTTTTGTTTATTATTTATTTGACAGTACAAAAACAGATTTTCAATTAATCCATAAAGTATTGTGGATTAAAAGCTTAAATATTAGTTATCATGTTGGTATTGATGGAATATCTTTAATTTTAGTTTTATTGACAACTTTTATTACACCATTAACATTGCTTTCAACATGGAATTCTATTAATGATAAGGTTAAAATGTTTACTTTCTCAATGCTTCTTCTCGAAGCAGGAATGATAGGTGTATTTATATCACTTGATTTGTTCTTGTTTTATATTTTTTGGGAAGCAATGCTTATTCCTATGTATTTTATTATTGGAATTTGGGGAGGAGAAAGAAGAATTTATGCTTCGATTAAATTTTTCTTGTATACAATGTTTGGAAGCTTGTTAATGTTGGTAGCAATAATCTGGCTTGCTGTTTATGCATCAAATCAATTAGGATTTTTCTCAACAAATCTTCTTGATTTATACAAAGTAGGTCCTTTAGTTTCTAGAGAAATTCAAAAATGGATGTTCTTTGCATTCTTCTTAAGTTTTGCTATAAAAGTTCCTCTATTTCCTTTGCATACTTGGTTGCCTGATGCCCATGTAGAAGCTCCTACTGCCGGTTCTGTTATTTTAGCTGGAGTTTTGCTTAAAATGGGCACATATGGTTTAATTCGCTATTGTCTCCCATTATTCCCACAAACTGCAGTTGAATATGCACCTTTAATATCTATACTTGCAGTTATAGGGATAATTTATGGCGCGTTGGTTTCTATGGTGCAACCAGACATGAAAAAACTTGTTGCATATTCATCCGTTTCTCATCTTGGATTTGTAGTGCTTGGAATTTTTGCTATGACTATTGAATCTATGCAAGGTGCAATAATCCAGATGATAAATCATGGTTTGTCTACAGGTGCTTTATTCCTTCTTGTAGGAATTATATATGAAAGAACTCATCACCGTGAAATTGAATACTATGGCGGTATTGCTAAAATTGTACCAATATATTCAACTATTCTTATGATAGTATCATTGTCATCAATAGGTTTGCCAGGTTTGAATGGTTTTGTTGGTGAGTTTTTAATTTTACTTGGTTCATTTAAGTCGCTTGTTCTGAATAGTTGGTGGTACACAATATTTGCTGCTACAGGGATTATATTTGCAGCTGTTTATTTATTATGGATGTATCAAAGAGTTGTTTTTGGTGTCATAAAGAATGATAATTTACGTCAAGAACTTACTGATATGAATATAAGAGAATTAATAACACTTATACCAATTTTGTTATTTATTTTTTGGATTGGTATTTATCCTTCAACATTTTTGAAATTAACAGAAGTATCTACTCAATCAATATTAAAAAGTGTAGCTTCTTTTACATACGATTTTCTAAAATAACTAAAAATAAACTGTATAAAGTATATGCCTACGAATGTTTCTGAATATATTTATTTAATGCCCTTCGTAATTTTGGGTGTTACAATTTTAATATCGTTGATTATAGAAATGGTTTCTAAAGAAAGTGAACTAATTCTCCCGTGGATTTCTATCATTTCATTTTTTATAATCTCCTTGTATTCATTATTGAACATCAATCAACACTTCATTCTTTTTAATGGGATGATAGAAGTAGGAGGACGCTCGGCTATCTTTAACTTTGTTTTTAATTTGGGGGCTTTATTAGTAACATTGAGTTCGGTTGACTATATTAAGAAATATGGTAGCTATTATGGTGAGTATTTTATTTTAATTCAATTTTCTGTTTTGGGTATGATGATAATGGCTGCTGCATCTGATATTATTATGATTTTCTTAGGCTTAGAATTAATGTCAATATCTTTTTATGTACTAGCAGGCATAAATAGAAAAAAACTTTCAGCAAACGAAGCTTCTATGAAATATTTCTTACTAGGAGCTTTTGCTACTGGTTTTATTGTCTATGGCATTGCATTAATTTATGGTTCTGCAACTACAACAAATATTTCATATATTGTTTCAAATTTCTCTTCTCTTATTCATAACGTAATTTTTGTTACTGGATTCATTTTATTTTTGATAGGGTTTAGTTTTAAAATTGCTGCTGTTCCTTTTCATATGTGGGTGCCTGATGTTTATCAGGGTTCTGCAACAACAGTTACTGGATTAATGTCAACTACAGGTAAAGTTGCTGCTTTCAGTGTTTTGATTTTGAGTTTGTCTGCTGTTTACTTTTTAAATGTAACAAATACTTTTAGTGCTTACTTCGCAGCTTTGTCTACAATGTCTATGCTACTTGGAAGTATAGTAGCTATATCACAAAAAAATTTAAAAAGAATGCTTGCTTATTCATCTATTGCTCATGCTGGTTATATGTTAATTGGTTTAGCTGCAGGAAATATAGAGAGTATAGAAGGAATAATTTTTTATCTTATGGTTTATTCCTTTATTAATTTAGGAGCTTTTGGAATAATTGCAATTATAGAAGGTGAAAATGATTCGAGAACCGATTTGGATGCTTTTGCAGGATTAAATTCAAAAAATCCTTTGCTAGCAGCATTGATGTCGTTATTCATGATTGCACTAGCTGGTATACCACCATTTGCAGGTTTTTTTGGTAAATATTATGTTTTCTTAGGTGCCATTAAAGCAGACCTTACTTGGCTTGCTATTATTGGAGTTTTATCAAGTGTAATTAGTGTTTATTTTTATTTAAGAGTTATAGTTTATATGTATTTCAGAGAATCTAATTATAATTTCCAACCCTATTTGACACCTTATGCTATGGTTTCTGTTGTTATTTGTGGTCTATTTGTGATATTATTTGGAATTATACCGGACTTATTAATGAATATTATAACTGATGCAATAAAGTAGTAATAATAAAATTAAACCATTAGTTTTGTACATTTTATAATAATTAAACCAATGATTCCCTTATACTCAACACAGCAAGTTAGAGAAGCAGATAGTTTTGCTATTAATATTCTTGGAATTCCAAGCATAGTTTTAATGGAAAATGCTGCTCGTAGTATTTATTTTTATGTTTTAGAGTATGCTAAAGAGTATATTAAAACTAAAACTGTAGGAATTGTATGTGGTAAAGGAAATAATGGTGGGGATGGATTTGCTTTAGCAAGACATTTTGTAATTAATGG
This sequence comes from Melioribacter sp., assembly GCA_026417975.1. Classification (GTDB taxonomy): domain Bacteria; phylum Bacteroidota; class Ignavibacteria; order Ignavibacteriales; family Melioribacteraceae; genus Rosettibacter. The sequence continues at coordinate 139,018 of JAOACD010000007.1, read as the reverse complement.
ATTTACGGTTTACATCATTTCACTTGGTTCAGAAGAAGAATTGAAAGGTGATGCTCTTATTAATTTTAGAATTATTAAAAATTTACTTGCCGAGTATCCACAATCGAAATTAATTGTTTACCAAAGTCTTAAAGATTTAACAATTCTGGATAATTGTGATATTATTATTGATGCTATGCTTGGCACAGGAAGTAGGGGAATTTTGAATGAACCATATAAACAGATTGTCCAATATATCAATGAACTCAATGCTTATCGTATAGCTGTAGATTTACCAACTGGTCTTGACTTAGAAACAGCTACAGGAGAAACTATTTTTGATGCTGATTTAACAGTTACACTCTCAGAATTTAAAACTGGATTGTTTTATGGAAAAGGCTACACAAATTGTGGTAATATTGTCAAAGGCTCTATTGGAATTGGTGAAGAATATTATCAGAAATTGACAGTCGACACTTATTTAATTGAACCAGAAGATGCTTTTGTAGGACTGCCTATTAAAGAATTAAATATTCATAAATATTCAGCAGGCAAAGTATTTGTTATAGCTGGTTCTTCTAAGATGCCAGGAGCTTCTTTTTTTACAACTAATACTATTATGAAATCTGGTACAGGAGCTTGCTTTCTTGCTTTTCCTAAATCAATAAAACTTTTAGCTCAACAAAAACTAGATTCAGCTATTGTGGATTCTTATGATGACGAAGGAAAAGGTTATCTTTCGAAAGACAATTTAAATGAATTAATGGATAGATTGCAATGGACAGATGTTATTGCCATAGGCCCAGGTTTAGGAAGAGAGGAAGAAACTCAAGAAGCTGTCAAAGAAATATTGAATTCATATAAAACAAAAAAAATTGTAATAGATGCCGATGCTATTTATGCTATTAGGAATAAAGAATATCAGAAATTTAATTTGAAAGGAAAAATATTAACACCTCATCATAAAGAATTTGCAGATCTGCTAGGAATTGAAGTAAAAGATTTAGAAAATAATTTGCTATCGATAGGAAAGCAGTTTGCTAAAGACTTAGGTTGTTATTTGGTATTAAAAGGAGCTCCAACTATGATTTTTAATCCTAAAGGAGAAACCTTTATTAATACAACCGGTAATCCTGGTCTTGCTAAGTTTGGCTCTGGTGATGTTTTAACTGGATTAATAGCTTCTTTTCAAGCACAATCAGATAATATTGAAGAAAGCTTAATAAGCGCAGTTTATATTCACAGCTTAGCAGCAGATTTACTTTTAGATAAAAAAACAGAGTATGGTTATATAGCTACCGACTTAATGGAAGAAATCCCTAATGCAATTAAATTCCTTATTAACTCGTTTGTATAAAACTTTTCAGAAAAATCCTTTATATTTTGTTTACTTACCATTAGTAATTTATTGGATTTTTTTATTCATAATGACAACAATCCCTCAAGATAAGCTACCTCATTTTTTTGATTACCAAGATAAAGTAGAACATTTTTTTGCCTATTTAATTTTAGCGTTTTTTTTAATGTTAAGTTTACATTTTCAAAAAAAGAATATGCATATTTCAAAAAAATCTTTTCTTTTTACAATAATCTTTTTATTAATTTATGCAACTATCGATGAACTTCACCAAATTTATGTGCCGGGTCGGTATTGCGATTTTATAGATTGGTTGGCAGATATGTCAGGTGGTATTTTTGGTGTAGTTTTATCATATTATTTTGTAAAAGTTAGTAATATTGATATAAGGAATTAATTATTAATAAAAATTTTGATAGACCAATTATGGCATAAATTTTTTGATTATAAAAACTTTATTATTTAAATCTATGGTTAGGAAATAAATCGGAAAAACTATTTAAAAAACTCAAAAGGAGGAAGACTATAAAGTATCAAATTAATCGAAGATTTTTTGTGAAAAGTACACATTCTTTTGCTATAAATTCCATTTTATTTCTAAACTATGATAGACCTAATAACTAAAATATGCACATAAGCTAATTTGTGATTAGTGATTTTAAAATTTTTTGGATAAAAATTTGAAAGTTAGTGTAAAATTTTCTCAATTAATTGACAATTCTTTATCTATTTGTTAAGTTAGTTTCTGCAAAAATGCTGAAAAAGGAGGATTATTAAGTGGCTTTAAAGAAAAATCCAAAGGTTGATTTGAGAAGAAAATACCAGAGAGTGTTCGAAACAAGTCTAATTATTTCTCTGGCAATTACGATAGTTGCTTTCAAGTATTTTCCTCAATTTCAAAAAGAAAAAGTTAAGCTTGAAGCAGCACAGGAATTGGTAAATGTAGAAGATGTTGTTAATACTAAACAGGAAAGTGCACCTCCACCTCCTCCTAAACCACCTATACCAATTGAAGCTCCTTCTGAAGATGTTTTGGAAGATGTTGAGATTGGGGCTACTGAGTTAGATGTAAATGAACAAGTTGCTGCACCACCTCCACCTCCAAAACAAGAAGTTAAAGAGGAGGAAGAAGAGGCTGTTTTCTTTGTTGCAGTTGAGGAACAACCAGAACCAATAGGTGGAATAGAAGCAATTCAACAAAAAATAGTTTATCCAGAAATTGCTAAAAGAGCTGGTGTACAAGGAAGAGTTTTTATTAAAGCTTTTGTTAATGAAAATGGAGATGTTGTTAAAGCAGAGGTAATTAAAGGTATTGGAGCAGGTTGCGATGAAGCTGCAGTTCAAGCTGTACTACAAACAAAATTTAAACCTGGCAGACAAAGAGGCAAACCCGTTAAAGTTCAAGTTTCCATCCCAATAGTATTTAAACTTCAATAAAAAAAGGCGCTATAATAGCGCCTTTTTTCTATATAGAACTTTGCTAAAATAATTATAAAACTTTTATTTTGTGACTGTTTTGAAATTGTATTTAGGTATTTGTTTTGTTACTCAAAATCGAAAACTTAAAATTTTCTTACCCCTCAAATAATAACTATCGCTTTGAAATAAAAATTAAAGATTGGGGAGTAGATATTGGCTCTTTTGTTACTTTATTGGGTCCAAATGGTAGTGGAAAGTCTACATTATTAAAATTAATTATTAGGATACTTAATTATAATTCAGGTAGTATAAAATTCCGTAATAAAGAGCTATCCTCAATTAGTAGAAAAGAATTATCTAAAATGATAGCATATGTTCCACAATCCATAGTTACTATTTTCCCTTATTCTGTATACGAGTTTGTAATGATGGGAAGAACCCCTTATTTGAATTTTATGGGTTTTGAAAAAGAAGAAGATAAAAAGATTGTAAATGAAATTCTTGACATATTAGAAATAAGTCACTTAAGGAAAAAAGGAATTAATGAGATATCAGGTGGTGAACTTCAAAGAGTTGTAATTGCTAAGGCTCTTGCTCAAAATCCAGAGTTTATTTTGTTAGATGAACCTAATGCACACCTAGATTTAGAGCATCAGATTTCAACTTTCGATTTATTAAAAAAACTTAAAGATGAAAAAAAGTTGACTATTCTAGCTGTGACACACGATTTGAACTTAGCTGGAATTTATGCTGACGAAGTAGCTTTTATTCTTAATGGTCAAATTATTGAGAGCGGTTCTAAAAGTGAACTTTTGAAAGAAGAAAATATTAAAAATGTTTTTAATATAAATACTAAAGTTTATAAGTCAGAAAAAGATAATGTTTTTAATGTGTTAATTAATCCTATATAACAAGTGACTAAAATTGGCTAAGAAAAGTTTGAGAAATAATTTTTTATTAATAAGTTTAATTTTATCAATTCTTTATTTGATTGGCTTATCTTTCCTAAAGTATTATACTAACGGCCTATCAATTAAAAATTATTCATTTCGTTACTTAGGAAATATAGTTAATATTGTTTTTAGTGGTTTATTATTTATTGGAATTTTAGTTGCTAATTTTAAGGAAAAAAATTTCAAACCAGCTCAAAAAAAATTCATAGTATTTCTTTTAGTAATTGCAAATTTTCTTTTGGTTTTAGTATATCTTAGTTCGGAGTTTTTTGTTTACGACCAGAGTTCATACTTATTCTCCTTTCAAATTAAAAAAGTATATACTGGTTTTTTCTATATCTTGAGTTTTTTAATAATTATTTACGTGGTCTTATACATCTGGGGTGCTATTTTCTTCATAGAAAAATTACATGAACTAAGAACAATAGTGAGAACTATTTTTGTTGTTATGTTATTGATAATTGTTTCAATTTTTTATGTTTGGGATGTTAAAAAGTATAGTTACAAGAGAGACGATTTTGTCCAATATGAAATAGCAATGATTCCTGGAGCCGCAGTATGGAGTAAAAATAAACCTAGTCCAATATTTGAGGGAAGAATTAGAAAAGCTTTTGAAATGTATCAAGAAAAAAGACTCAAAAGAATAATTGTAACAGGGGGTAATGCTCCTGGAGAAGTTTCAGAAGCAGAAGCAGCTTTTATTCTATTAACAAGATTAGGAGTACCAAATAAGGACTTAATAGTTGAAAATAAGTCATCAACAACTACCGAACAGATTAAATATCTAAAAAGTTTGGAAGATAGTTTAGCAAATAAAAAAATATTGATTGTTTCAGATAGTTTTCATTTACCAAGAATAATGCAAATTTGTAAATTTTTCCATGTCAAAGCGGAAGCAATTGCATCAGATTATAAGTTATTATTTTCAAAAACATTGTATTATCGTTTTCGCGAAGCTATTGCATTGCTTTTATTTTGGTTATTTGCTATTTAATTTAATTATTATTTTAATTTTGTAAGTAAAAATTTTGTTCTTAAACTTTATGGCAAAAAAAACTAACAGAAGATTATTAAGAGAAAAAGCTTTACAAATTCTTTATGCATATGAGCTAAACGGGGAAGGATTAGAAAGTCTTATTAATTTAGTTTTATCTGAATTATCATCTCAGACCGATATTGATTTCGCAAAACAATTAATATATAAAACTATAAGCAATATAGAGCTGCTGGATAAAAAAATTCAAGAAAAAGTAGCTAATTGGGAAATGGATAGGATTGCGCTTATAGATAGAATTTTACTAAGGATTGGTATAACTGAGTTAATGTTTTTTCCTGATATTCCCCCAAAAGTAACAATAAATGAAATAATAGAAATTGCAAAAGACTTTTCTACTTCTAATAGCAATAAATTTATAAATGGCGTCCTTGATGCAATTTACAATGAATTAAAAAATTCTGGACAACTTAACAAATCTGGGCGAGGACTTATTGAACATTCGCTCCCTAAAAAGTCAAAAAAGTCTTAATGATAAATCTCGAATATTTATTTGGACACTATTTGATTTTGCAAATACATCTTACTCTATTATTGTAGTTACTTTTATTTATGCAGTTTATTTTAAGCAGATTGTTGCAGAGGGCAAACCAATAGGAGATTTTTATTGGAGTATTGGAACAAGCATTTCTATGTTAATTACTGCATTAATTTCACCTATACTTGGGGCTATTGCAGATTATTCAGCTGGTAAGAAAAGGTTTTTACTTTTTTTTACACTGATATGTGTAATCTGTACTTCTCTTCTTTATTTTGTAAGCAAAGGCGAAATTATTTTAGGGATTATTCTTTTTGTTCTTTCCAATGTAGGTTTTGAAGCAGGCCTAGTTTTTTATGATGCTTTTCTACCAGAAATTACTAAACCTAAAAATTATGGAAGAGTAAGTGGTTATGGTTTTGCTATGGGTTATTTTGGTTCATTAACCACCTTATTAGTTGTTTACCCTTTTATAAAAAGTAATATGATTAAGGAAACTTTTCCGCTATCCGCATTTATTTTTTTATTGTTTGCTTTACCACTTTTTTTATTTATTAAAGAGTCTAAAAAATTTGTAAACAATAATATTTCTTTTTTAAAAATTGGTTTTCAAAGGGTTTCTTTTACAATCAAGAATTTGAAAAATCATAAAAATTTAGTTCTGTTTCTTCTTTCTTTTTTTTTATTTATAGAAGGTGTTAATACAGTAATATATTTTTCTGGTAATTATGCTTCTACTACTTTGAAGTTTTCATTTGAAGAATTAATTGTTTTTTTTATAATAGTACAGACTACAGCAATTCTAGGTTCAGTTTTATTTGGATTACTAGCTGATTCTTATGGCTCAAAAAAATCATTAATGATATCTCTTATAGTTTGGATTGTAACTATATTATTTGCTTTTGTTACGAGTGACAAAGAAAGTTTTTTTATAAAAGTGTCATCAAAGTTTTTTAATATTGATTTGAATTCTGTACATCACTATAGCTTTTACTTGGTAGGATTATTCGCTGGTAGTGTAATGGGGGCAACACAATCAACAAGCCGAAGTTTGATGTCTAAATTAATTCCTTTAGAAAGAAAAACGGAATTTTTTGGATTCTATTCATTTTTTGGTAAAAGTTCTGCTATTATTGGTCCTTTGGTTTTTGGAATTATAAGTTATTTGACAGGGACTCAGAAGTTTGCCATCCTTTCAGTCTGCTTTTTCTTTTTATCTGGCATTATATTGCTATCATATGTCAAAGATCCCGATAAAATTTCTCAGACCAAATAGACGTATTTAAAAAAGCCTTTTTTGTTCGATATTAATTGTAAAAAATAGAAATGTTAATATGAATAATAAAATCAACTACTTAATTGAAGCAGAAGAATTGTTTGAATTAATGGATAAAGAAAATTTAATAATTATAGACACTCGTGAACCAGAAGATTATCTCGTTGAGCATATTCCTGGTGCAATAAATGTTTATGATGTATTTACTTATTTAAGCACAAAAGAAAATGGCGGTTATTTAAGAATGGCTCAAAAGTTTGCTCAGATATTTGGTGATATAGGTATTGATGGCTCAGAAAAGGTTGTAGTTTATGAAGATGCAATGGATAATGGTTATGGTAGATCGTGTCGAGGTTATTTTTTATTAAAGTATCTTGGGCATAAAGATGTTGCAGTACTAAATGGTGGATATCAGGCTTGGTTATTAAAAAAATTTCCAATAACAAAAGAAATTCCAAAGCCTAAACAAAAAATTTTTCATATAAGTGTAGATAATTCGATTATTTTAACTCAAGAAGAAATGCTTAATTCATTGTATAATGATAAAATTATTAAATTGGATTGTAGGGATTATACAGAGTGGCTAGGTATTAGTTCTTCTCCCTATGGACCAGATTTTGCACCAAGAAAGGGAAGAATACCTTGCTCGATTTGGATTGAATGGTATAAAACAATGGAACATAGAAATGGTATTGCATATTTTAAAACGCCAGAAAAATTAAGGGAATTATTCAGTAAATTCGATATTTGTGAAGATAGTACTGTTAACATTTATTGCTTCAAGGGTGGTCGCTCATCAAATATGTTTATTGCATTAAAGCTAGCGGGAATAGAAAACGTAAGAAATTATTTCGCATCATGGAATGAATGGTCAAGAAGTTTTGAGCTACCTATAGAAAAAGGCTATCCAAAAATTAGTTATGATAAATAACAACTTGTTCTACTCAATTATCAAAATTCAAAGTACTCTATGCTAAAGATACTTAGTAAAAAAATTATTTATGTTAATTGATATTTTTTGTAAATTAACTTTTAATAAAGTTGTATGTAGATTGAAAATTACTTTAGTATAATTATAAAAGTATTAACTATGATTAGAAAAATATTTAGTTTTTTATTTTTACTGTCCATATTAATTTCATGTCAAAAAAGCAATTCGAGGAATAAAATGATCCAGAAAGATTTATTCGGTACACTTCCAAATGGTGAAAATGTCTATATTTATACTCTTACTAATGATAATGGAATGGAGATTAAAATAATTAACTATGGTGCTACCATTGTATCTTTAAAAGTTCCTGATAAGAATAATAAGTTTGATGATGTTGTTATGGGTTATGATAATCTTGAAGATTACATTAATGGCAGTTCGTATTTTGGATGTATTGTAGGAAGGTATGGCAATAGAATAAATAAAGGAAAGTTTACTTTAGATGGGAAAGAGTATCAACTAACAATTAATGATGGTGAAAATCATCTTCATGGTGGAACAACAGGCTTTAACAAAGTATTATGGAATGCTGAGCCTTTTAGTACAGATAGTTCTCAATCTTTGAAATTGACTTATATAAGCAAAGATGGTGAACAAGGTTATCCTGGTAATTTGAAAATAGAAGTAATATATACATTGAATAATAATAATGAACTTATAATAGATTATTTAGGTGAAACAGATAAGCCAACAATACTCAATCCGACACATCATTCATATTTTAACTTAAGCGGTTCGTTCGAAAATACGATTTTGGATCACGAATTAATGATAGATGCGGATTATATTACTCCAATTAATAATCAGCTTATTCCAACAGGTGAACTAATGAAAGTTGAAAACACTCCTTTCGATTTTAAAACATTTCATAAAATAGGTGAAAGAATTAACGAGAATCATGAACAATTGATTTTTGGTAAAGGCTACGATCATAATTGGGTTTTGAATAATTATAATGGAGAGATTAGGAAAGTAGCAGAGTTATATGAAAGGAGTAGCGGACGTGTAATGGAAGTTATAACAGACCAACCTGGTATTCAGTTTTACTCTGGTAATTTTTTGAATAAGTCTATCAAAGGTAAAAATGGTACTATATACGACTATCGTACTGGACTGTGTTTAGAAACTCAGCATTATCCTGACTCGCCTAATCACCCCAACTTTCCATCTGTTGTGTTGAGACCTGGAGAAAAATATAAACAAAAAACCATATACAGGTTTTTAGTAAGATAATCACAAATTAAGAGGATGCTATGGGGGTACTTACTACAATAGACTGGCTTGTTATAGCCGGTTACTTTGCTATAATTCTTGGTTTAGCTTGGTGGGTTATAAAGAGACAAAAGCAAACATCTGATGAATATTTTTTAGCTGGACGAAGTTTAGGTTGGTTTATAGTTGGAGCATCAATATTTGCGTCAAACATAGGTTCTGAACATCTTGTAGGATTAGCTGGTTCGGGGGCTACAGATGGTGTTGCAATGGCTCATTACGAATTACATGCATGGTGTTTACTTGTTTTAGCATGGGTAATGGTTCCATTCTATTTAAGATCAAAAGTTTTTACAATGCCTGAATTCTTAGAAAAAAGATTTTCACCAAGGGCAAGGGTTGTTCTTTCAGGTATTTCTTTAGTTGCATATATTTTAACTAAAATTGCTGTAGGAGTTTTTGCGGGAGGGGTTGTTTTTGCTGTTCTTCTACCAGATATAAATTTTATGGGCATGGATAGCTTTTGGATAGGTTCTATTCTTGTTATTGTTGTAACAGGGCTTTATACAATTTTAGGCGGTATGAGCGCTGTAGCTTATACAGAAGCACTTCAGACAATAATCTTAATTGTAGGTTCTGCTCTTGTTACTTTTTTTGGATTACAAGCAATTGGAGGTTGGAGTGAGCTAAAAGCAATTGTTGGCTCAGAAATGTTTAATTTGTGGAAGCCGCTTGTTCCTGCAGGGGTTGAGGGAACTTGGGCCCCAATAAAGGAAGCTGGTAAAATGGCATGGTATTTTAATGACAATTATCCTTGGGTCGGAATGTTATTTTGTGCACCTATAATTGGCTTATGGTATTGGACAACCGATCAATATATTGTTCAAAGAGTGCTTGCAGCACCTAACGAAACTCAAGCACGTAGGGGTTCGATTGCTGCTGCTTTCTTTAAATTACTCCCAGTTTTTATATTCATTATTCCAGGAATAATTTGTTATGGATTGGCAGTAAGTGGTAAAATACCAGCAATTCAACAAACTTTATTAGATTCAAATGGAAATATAATAAGGGATAATGCACAACAGGCTTTCCCATTGATGGTGGCTCACGTTCTTCCTATTGGTGTAAGAGGAATTGTTGTAGCAGGTCTATTAGCAGCACTAATGAGTTCGCTGGCAGGAGCTTTCAATGCAAGTTCTACATTATTTACTATCGATTTTTATTCAAGATTACATCCAAATGTATCTCAAGAAAGATTAGTTTGGGTTGGTAGAATAGCAACAGCTGTTATGGTACTTATTGGTTTATTATGGTTACCGGTTATTCGTGGGGGGAAAGGTTTATATGATTATCTTCAGGGTGTACAAGCATATCTTGCCCCACCAATTTTTGTAGTCTTTTTTGCTGGGGTGTTACATAAAAGATTAAATGCAAAAGGTTGTCTCGCTGCTTTGTATACAGGATTTGCTCTTGGATTATTTAGGCTAGCTATTGATACACCTGTAAAACTTATTAAAGGTTTTCAATACCCAGAAGGTTCTTTCTTGTGGATAATTAATAATATTTATTTCCAATATTATAGTTTATTGATATTTCTTATTAGTTTGATTGTGATGGTAGTAGTTAGCTATGCTACCGAAGAACCTTCCTATGAAAAATTGAAGGATTTAACTTTTTCAACAATGTCTGAAGAGCACAGAAAAGAAACAAGAGCAAGCTGGAACAAATGGGATGTTATTGCATCTGCTATTGTTTTGTTATGTATTTTATTTGCTTATTTATACTTTACAGGCTGATTAATTATTAAAGGTGAAAAATGAGTAAATATGTAATTGGTTTAGATTTTGGAACAAATTCCTGTCGCTCTTTAATCGTAAGAGTTTCTGATGGAAAGGAATTAGCAAGCGTTGTATTTCCTTACCCATCTGGAAATGATGGAGTTATTATCGATGAAGAAAATCCACACTTAGCAAGACAAAATCCAAACGATTATATACTAGGTATTGAATTTATTATTAAAGAGGCACTGAAAAAAGCTAAACAAATAGAACCTGACTTTAATAACTTAGATGTAATTGGGATTGGTGTTGATACTACAGGAAGTAGTCCAATGCCAGTAGACGAAAATGGAAACCCCATGTGTTTAAAAGAAAAATATAAAAATAATCTTAATGCCTTAGTTTGGCTATGGAAGGATCATACAAGTTTTGCAGAGGCTGAAAAAATAACACAATTAGCAGAAGAGATAAGACCAGAATATCTGTCTAAGATTGGAGGAAAATATTCTTCAGAATGGTTTTGGAGTAAAATTCTTCATTGCAAAAATATAGACGAAGAACTTTTCAATGATACATATAGCTGGGTAGAAATATGCGATTGGATCCCAGCTGTTTTGACTGGGAAAACTAAACCCGAAGAAATCAGAAGAAGTACTTGCGCTGCAGGGCATAAAGCAATTTATAATTTGCAATGGGGCGGTTTACCAGATAAAGAATTTTTGGAAAGATTGTCTCCAGGATTAGGAAAATTGAGAGATAGATTATATGAAAAAACTTATGGAGCTGAGACTTTGGCTGGTTATTTGTCAAAACAATGGGCTCAAAAATTAGGTTTATCAGAAAATGTAGCTATTGCAGTTGGAGCTTTTGATGCACATATGGGAGCAGTAGGCGCAGGTATAAAAGAAAATACTATGGTTAAGATCATTGGAACTAGTACGTGTGATATTATGATTTGGCCTAACTCAAAAGTATTGAATGATATCCCAGGTGTGTGTGGTATTGTGGACGGTTCTGTGATAAGTAATTATTATGGTATAGAAGCAGGTCAATCTGCTGTTGGTGATATACTCTTGTGGTTTGTAAATTACCTTACCCCAGAAAAATATGGTACTACACAGGAAGAAAAATTTTCTAATCTCGAAAAGGCAGCTTCTGAGCTTTTACCTGGAGAATCTGGATTGTTAGCTTTAGATTGGAATAATGGAAATAGAACTATTCTTGTCGATGTTAGATTAACAGGTTTACTTTTAGGTCAAACACTTCATACTACACCACATGAAATTTATAGAGCTTTAATCGAAGCTACAGCATTTGGTGCGTTGACTATAATTGACAGAATTGAAAAATATGGCGTTAAAATAGATGACGTGATAAATTGTGGTGGACTTGCTGTAAAAAATTCTTTAATGATGCAAATATATGCAGATGTAATAGGTAGAGAAATGAAAATCTCTAGGAGCGAACAAACCCCTGCCTTAGGTGCAGCAATTTTTGCGGCAGTTGCAGCTGGAAAGAAAAATGGTGGATATGATAGCATTAAAGAGGCCCAACAAGCTATGACAGGTATTAGTAAGATTTATAAACCAAATATTAAGCATAATCAAATTTATAAGAAACTTTATTCATTGTATAAGCAACTTCATGATGCATTTGGAACTAAAGAGTGGAAAGGCTCTATGTTTAATGTAATGAAAGATTTGTTACTTATTAGAGATGAAGTAAAAAAAGAATTAATTTAATATTGTAATATGTTGGAAAAATTAAAAAAGCAAGTTCTAGAAGCAAATATCGATTTATATAAAAGTGGTTTAGTTATACATTCTTTTGGTAATGTTAGTGGAATAGACCGCTCGCAAAATTTAATTGTGATTAAACCAAGTGGAATTGATTATAGGAAAATGAAAATTCAGGACATGGTTGTAGTCGATTTGGATGGAAATATAGTTGAAGGGAAATATAGGCCTTCATCAGATACTCCGACACATTTAGAATTATACAAAGCTTTTAAGTCAATAGGAGGAATTACACATACTCATAGTCTTTATGCTACAGTCTTCGCACAAGCAAGAAATGAAATTCCGTGTTTAGGTACTACCCATGCAGATACTTTTTATGGGAGTGTTCCTATAACTCGGCTTTTGAAAAAATCTGAAGTAGTAAAAGAGTACGAAAAGAATACAGGAAAAGTAATTGTTGAGAGATTTAAGAGTGAAAATATAAATCCTATTGAAGTTCCAGGAGTATTAGTTGCAGGCCATGCTCCATTTACATGGGGTGAAACTCCTGCAGATTCTGTGAAAAATGCTCAATTACTTGAATATATTGCTCAATTAGCTTTTGGTTCTTTGTTAATTAATCCTAGATTGAAAGTTTTACCTAATTATATTCTAAAAAAACACTTTGAACGAAAACATGGGCCCAATGCCTATTATGGTCAAACAAATTTTAAGGTGAAAAAATGATTGACATAAATAACTATGAATCTTGGTTTATTACTGGTAGTCAACATTTGTACGGTCAAGAAGCATTAAAACAGGTGGCTAAAAATTCGCAGACTATAGTTGATGGGCTTAATAATTCTGGAAAGCTTCCAATTAAAATTCTGTTAAAACCAGTATTAACAACACCAGAAGATATTTATAACTTATGTCTCGAAGCAAATAGTAATAAGAATTGTGTTGGATTAATCTTATGGATGCATACTTTTTCCCCTGCAAAGATGTGGATAGCAGGACTAAATGTTTTAACTAAACCTTTTGTTCATTTACATACACAATTTAATAGAGATATACCATGGAATACTATTGATATGGATTTTATGAATCTTAATCAATCTGCTCATGGTGATAGAGAGTTTGGATATATTTGTACGAGAATGAAGAAGAGAAGAAAAGTAATAGTTGGCCATTGGCAAGATGAAGAAGTTCAAAAAAAATTGTCAATTTGGATGAGAGCGGCACTAGCTTGGCAAGATGCACAGGGTGCTAAAATTGCCCGTTTTGGAGATAATATGAGAGAAGTCGCAGTAACTGAAGGGGATAAAGTAGAAGCTCAAATTAAATTTGGTTACTCTGTTAATGGTTATGGAGTTGGAGATCTTGTTGATTATATTAACAAAGTCAAAGATAACGAAGTAAAAGAATTAATAGAAGAGTATTTTAATAAGTATGATGTTTCCGATAAGTTACAAAAAGATGGAGAGAAATTTTCGAACTTAGTAGATGCTGCTAAAATTGAGATTGGTTTAAGAAATTTTTTGCAGGATGGTAACTTTAAAGCATTCACAACAACTTTTGAGAATCTACATGGATTAAAACAACTTCCAGGATTAGCAGTCCAGAGATTGATGGCAGAAGGTTATGGATTTGGTGCCGAAGGTGATTGGAAAACAGCTGCACTTGTAAGAGCTATTAAAGTTATGTCGATAGGACTAAATGGGGGTACTTCTTTTATGGAAGATTATACCTATCATTTTGAACCTGGTAATATGATGGTTTTAGGAGCACATATGCTCGAAGTTTGTGAGTCCCTTGCTAGTGGAAAGCCAAAGCTTGAAATCTACCCATTGAGTATAGGTGGTAAAGAAGATCCGCCAAGACTAATATTTGATGTAAGTGAAGGTGAAGCATTGAATGTCTCTATCATTGATATGGGGAATAGATTTAGAATGATTGTAAATGAAGTAAAAGTAATTTCGTTAAAAAACCAGATGCCAAAGCTCCCAGTAGCTCGTGCTCTATGGATTCCAAAACCAAATCTAAAAGAAGCTGCAGAAGCCTGGATATTAGCAGGTGGTGCACATCATACTGTTTTCACTAAATCAGTTACTTCAGAGTTCATTGAAGATTTTGCCCAGATTGCAGGGATTGAATTCCTATTAATAAATGATAAAACTGATATATCTCAGTTTAAAAAAGAATTAATGTGGAACGAGCAATACTTTAGTTGATATGAGTTTAATACCTATTCACCCTTCTGCAAAAGCACTAATCTTCGATTGTGATGGTACGTTAGCGGACTCTATGCCGCTTCATATGAAAGCCTGGGAATATTCAATGAAAAAATACGGGTTACCTTTTGATTATAATTTCTTTTTTTCAAAAAAAGGAATGAAAGAATTAGATATTGTCCAAATCTTAATAGAAGAAGAAAAACTTAATTTTAATCCTCATGAAATCATAAGTGCTAAACATGAATATTTCTTAAATAATATTAGCGATATCAAGCCAATAAACGAAGTTGTTGAGATTGTTAAAAAATATCAAAATGTTCTACCAATGGCTGTTGTCTCTGGAGGAACAAGAAAGGTAGTTTATGAAGAATTAAAAATTTTGGGAATAGATAAACAATTTAATGTAATTTTAACAGCAGACGATTCTATTAAACCAAAACCTGCCCCCGATATATTCCTTCAAGCAGCAAAAGAACTTAAAATTCAGCCTGAATATTGTCAGGTATTTGAAGATGGTGATTTAGGAATAGAAGCAGCATTACAAGCAAATATGATAGTTACTGACGTAAGAAATTATATACATTGATTTGTAGACATATTCTTTCTACTCTAAATTTAACTTGACAAAAAAGATAAAATTTCACAAGTTAAGTCAGCAATTAAGTAAACATTTACTTTAATGATATAACAAACTATAATTTAATTATGTCAAATAATTATATGCACATTGTGAAATAAAAAATATTATTTGGAGGAAATATGAATAAACTTATCAAGCTTTTTTTTATATTTAATTTGTTAATAGTAACAATCATTAGCGCTCAGGAAGCTTACTGGACAGAAACTTTTGATGATACTTCTAAAGCTGTTCCTAGAAGTTCACCAGGACCGAACACTCCAACAAGTTACAAATTAACTTTGTCAGGCGAATGGATTTTTCTTGGAGTTTATTTAGGAGGTTCTACAAATGCATGCGGTACTATTACAGCTACATCCAGAACATTAAGAATGCCGAAAATTTCAACAGTGCAGGGTGCTGGTATTGAACCACCATGTTATGCAATTACTCCCAAATTAGAAAAAGGAATTGGAAAATTAACTTTTAAAGAAGGGCGAGGTGGAATTAATAGAGTTGTTTCTGTTTATAAATCTGCAGATGATGGTAAAACATGGACTTTAGTAGCTAAGACTGATCAAGGAACTACTAAATGTCAGGAAATAACTCTTGTTATTAATGATCCTGCTGCAAATAGAATTAAATTTGCAAATGAAACCGATGGCGGTGATCTTGATATTGAAGATGTTACTATTACAAAAGCTGTAAGTACAAATGTTGATGATCTAAACATTCCTCTACAATTTACTCTGTTCCAAAACTATCCAAACCCATTTAACCCTACTACAACAATTAATTTTACGTTACCTAAAATGAGCTATGTAAAATTGACAGTTTACAATTCTTTAGGAGAAAAAATAGCAACGATTTTGTCAAAACAACTAGACGCAGGCATGCATTCAGTTAATTTCGATGCTAGTAATTTACCTTCAGGCACATACTTCTATAGACTTGAGGCAGATAATTTTATTTCTACCAAAAAGATGACTTTAATTAAATAGTTAATCTTTTCTTTCATTAAACCAGCTGAAAAATTTTTTTCAGCTGGTTTTTTCCCTTTTTTAGTTATAAGGAGAGTTATGAAGAAAAATTTTTACGTTATTTTTTTAACATTGTTGCTAAATTCTTTTAAGATTGAAGCACAAATTTTCGTTTCAACAAATGGAGATGATAATAATAGAGGAACAATTGATTCACCTTTTAAATCAATTACGAAAGCTATCTCAGTTGCATTGCCAGGTGATACTATTTTTATAAGAGGGGGAGTTTATAACTTAAGTTCAACAATAACTATAAGCTCTTCAAAATCGGGTACAAGTGAGAAAAGATATTACCTGTTTGCTTATCCAGGAGAGCATCCTATATTAGATTTTTCTTCTATGAGTTTCAGTAGTAGTAATAAAGGTATTAGTCTTAGGGCAAGTTACTGGTATATAAAAGGATTGGATATTAAGGGCGCTGGAGATAATGGGATGGAAATAAATGGAGGCTCATTTAATATAATTGAAAATTGTGCTTTTTATGAAAATAAGGATTCAGGGCTTCAATTAAGTAACGGCGCTTCTAATAATAAAGTAATTAATTGCGATTCATTTTATAATGCTGACCCGAGCGAAGGTAATGCTGACGGATTTGCGCCAAAGTTAACTGTAGGAACAAATAATTACTTTTACGGTTGTCGTGCATGGCAGAATTCTGATGATGGTTGGGATGGATATTTAAGAGGGGCAGATAATGTTACTACGGTATTAGAAAATTGTTGGTCTTTTTTAAATGGTTATAGAAAAGATGGTACACTTGGTTCAGGAAATGGGAATGGTTTTAAGATGGGAGGAGGTGATAATAGTAATAGCCAAAATCTTATGCATCATTTTACTTTAAAAAATTGTCTTGCATTTAATAATAAAGCTAAAGGATTTGACCAAAATAATAATGCTGGCTCGATGACTTTATTAAATTGTACAGCTTTCGGAAATAAAACAGCAAACTATCGTATAACGCGTCAGTTAAATGCTGGACAACAATTAATCGTAAAAAATTGTATTTCTTATAATGGTTCTGTTGAATTAGGTAGTTTTGCTATTCAAGAAAAGAATAGTTGGCTAAGCCCATTCAAAATTTCAGCGTCAGACTTTATCAGCACTGATCCATTATTTACTACAGCACCTCGCAATGCTGATGGAGGTTTGCCTAATATAGATTTTATGCATCTTAGTCCTAATAGTCAATTCATTGATGCTGGGGTAAACGTAGGATTGCCATTTTATGGAAATGCTCCAGACTTAGGTGCTTTTGAATATAATCCTGTTTCAAGTATTTCCAAAGAAAATGAGTTTCGGAAAGATGATTTCCAATTGTTCCAAAATTACCCAAATCCATTTAATCCAACAACAATTATTAGTTTTTATTTACCTGTATATTCACATATTAAAATAGAAGTATACAATATTCTTGGCGAGAAGGTGGTATTATTAACGGATTCGTTTTACAATGCTGGTAGTTATTCCTTAGAATGGAATCCAAGTTTACATAGATTACAAAGTGGAGTTTATTTTATTAAGATGTATTATGGAAGCTCGTCTAAAGTTATTAAATCTTTATTTCTTAAGTAATCAAATTTTTATACTATGAGAAATGTACAATTATTAGTAATATTTTTTATATGTATCAAATTATTTGCTCAAAATGAAATTATAATTCAGGAAAACGAGCTTGGTTTTTGTTCTGTTGATGGAACTATAGCTACAAGTGTTGCGGGGTATACAGGAAAAGGTTATGCAGATACAGATTTAGGAGTTGGGAAAAGTATAAGCTGGGAGATTAATGTTAAAAAAGATGGGATGATTATTCTTATATGGAGATATGCAGTAAGTGGTAATACTCAAGAAAGAAATGCAAAACTTTTAATAGATGGTAACGTTTTTGTAGATACTGTGTTCTTCCCTAGAACTGGAGATAAGTGGGATTCTTGGAAAGAATCGAATCCTTTACGACTTTATTTAACGGCAGGCTTTCATAAAATTAGAATTGAATCTTATTCACCTAATGGATTGGGCAACTATGATTACTTGAAAGTAATTGGTGATGTAGAACCTGCTCAATGTAGACCATCTTATGTACTTAATGTAAAAAGTTGTAACGAAGAATGGGGGACAGTAGAATATTTCCCAGTGCAGAATTACTATGATGAAGGAACACTTGTAACGATAAAAGCTTATGCAAAACCTGGTTATTTTTTCGAAAGTTGGATGGGTGAAGAAACAAGTGCAGATTCAATTTTTACATTTCCTATCAAAAGTAATGTAAATGCAATTGCAAGATTTTTACCAATAGGTATTAAACCTGATACAGCTTTGATAGGATATGCTACAGTTCAAGATGACAAAGGTACTCCATTTATGGTTATTGGAGGGAAGCTAGGTGATACAGTTACTGCAAATACTCTAAATGAATTAAAGAGTTATTTGGAAAGTGATAAACCTTATGTAATTAAATTTAGTGGTATGATAGAAGCTAACGATGTTATTCGAGTGAAATCTGACAAAACTTTACTTGGTACTGGTTCAAAAGCATATCTTAAAGGTATTGAATTATCTATTAATAATGCGAGAAATATTATTATTAAAAATATTACCATATCTCATGTTACTCCTCAAGATGCAATTGAAATTAATGGTAAATCAAAAAATATTTGGATAGACCACTGTGAGTTTTTTTCTGATAGAGATCATGGAACAGATTACTATGATGGTTTAATTGATATTAAGAACGAATCTTCATTTATTACTGTTTCCTGGTGTAGCTTCCATGACCATTATAAGGCAATTTTAATAAGTTCAGGAGATGAACAATTTGCTGATACAGTAATAAGAGTAACATTTCATCATAATTTTTTTTACAATTGTGAATCGAGGCTCCCAAGCATAAGATTTGGGAAAGCTCATATTTTCAATAATTATTATAAAAATTGTAATAGTGGGATAAATTCAAGAATGGGGGCATGTGTTATTGTAGAGAATAATTATTTTGAAAATGTAAGTAAAGCAATTTTTTCGGATTATAGCACAATACCTGGTTCGGGTTTTTTGATTAATAATTATTTAGTAAATAGTAATATTTACTCTTTAAAAGAATGCAAATTTGAATTGCCTTATAAATATAAACATAAATTAGACACTCCTGATATTTTGCCTGTTATAATAACAAAAAACTTAACAACAAGTGTAAATAACCCTAAAGTTTTGAATAAAATAAGTGTAGCTAATTTCCCAAATCCTTTTAATAATCAAACAAATTTTTTAATTAGCCTGCCATGCTCTTCTCACATTGTGTTTGAAATCTATAATATTTTAGGACAAAAAATTGAGACATTGTTGAACAAATATTTAGCTGAGGGTACTTATTATATAAACTGGTCTCCAAAAACATTACCTTCGGGTATATATTTTTACAGAATTAACGATGGTCAAATTACTTTAGTAAATAAATTTATATTAGTTAAATAATTTTTTAGTTTAAATTTATATAAAAATTAACTTGACAATTATAACTAAATTTGTAAACTTAAGTCATCAATTAAGTAAACAATTACTTTATTGTTCATTTTTAATATGTGTAAGAAAATTAAGTGGGAGAAGAATATGATTATCTCTTTTAAAAAATTATTAGTAGCAATTTTTATAGTTGCAAGTATTAGCTATGCACAGGGTAATATGAGAGGTGTAGTTACAGATTCGCTTACTAAAGAAAGCTTGATTGGGGCTAATGTATTTTTAATTGGTACATCTTTAGGGAGCGCAACTGATATTGAAGGTCAATATGTTATAAACAGAATTCCAGAAGGAGAATACAAAGTAAAAGTATCTTATGTAGGGTACAAATCAAAAGTTTATGACGTTGTTATTCAGAAAAATAAAACTCTTGTTTTTAATTTTTCTCTTGTCCCAGATGTAATTCAAGGAACAGAAGTTGTTATAACTGCTCAAGCTATAGGACAAGCTGCTGCTATTAACCAGCAATTATCATCTAATACAATTGTTAATGTTGTATCAGAAGAAAAAATCAAAGAATTACCAGATGCTAATGCAGCAGAATCAATTGGAAGGCTTCCTGGAGTTTCTATTCTTCGTTCAGGAGGAGAAGCAAATAAGGTAATTCTAAGAGGACTAAGTGATAAATATACAACAGTAACTATAGATGGAATTAGAATTGCATCTACAGATGCAGAGAGTAGAGGATTGGATTTAAGCACAATATCACAAAGTTCTCTAGCTGGTATTGAACTTTATAAAGCACTTACATCTGATAAAGATGCCGATGCAATAGCTGGAAGTATTAATCTTGTTACTAAAAAGGCCCCTTCCTTAAGGGAGCTTACTGCAGTTCTAAAAGGTGGTTATAATGATGTTATGAGTTCAGTAAAGCAATATGATTTTTCTTTAAAATATGGTGAAAGATTTTTCCGTGATTTAATAGGTGTTAGGATTAATGCAAATGCTGAGAGTAAAATAAGAAGTAATGAAAGAATAGACCTAGACTATGATCAAACTATTAATAATCAAACAGATTATAGAATAAATAATTTTACACTTGAATTTACTGATGAAATCAGAACTCGTAATGGAGGTAGCATTACGTTTGATATTAACACTCCTGATCAAGGTTCTATTAAAATAAACAATGTTTATAATAGTACTAAACGTGATTATATTTTGCATTCTAGAGATTATCCTTCGGGTGGTGGTGTAGGAGGAACAGTTACTTATGCTTTTAGAGACCGTGAACAAAAAATAGAAACCTTTAACAGTTCAATTTCTGGAGATAATAATTTATTAGGTCTGAAACTTAACTGGGGGCTTTCATTTGCACAATCAAAAGCATATTTCCCATTTGATTATTATATAGATTTTCATGAACCCTCGAATGCAGGTGTTTCTGGAATGGCAAATACCCCAAGTATAAAAAGTAATCCAGAAAAATTAATTCCTTTTGCGTATAACAATTTCAGAACAGCTACTCTGTATGAGTCATATTATTATACCCAAAGAAATTTTGAAAAAGAGCGTACAGCCTTTATAAATGCTTCTAGAGAATATTTAATAGGTAAATTAATTGCAGGTGAATTTAAATTTGGTGCTAAGTATAAAGTAAAAAGTAGATCGAATGTTACATCATCAAGTTATGCTCCTTACTATTTAGGATATTGGATGCCCTATGAATTAGCTGCTGATGGGACTATTAAACCAAAGAATTTAAGTGGTACGCTATTCGACGCATTTTTCCAGAGATATTTACAAAACCCATTATACAATACTCTAGCTTTTGTTGAATTTTTAGACGATAAACCCGCTTCAAGAGATTTGTATGGAACTTATAAGCTTTATCCGCTAATTAATCGAGATAAGATGCGTCAATGGTATGAGCTAAATAAAAATGGAATAGATAAAACAGGAAATAAAAGAGAATATAATCTCGATCCTTCAGATCAAGCAAATTATTATGATATTTCCGAGAGTGTTTCTGCTGCTTACATAATGAATACTCTTAAAGTTGGGCAAAATATTACATTTATTGCAGGTTTACGAGTTGAAAGGGAAGATAATGATTATAAATCAAAGTATTCGCCAAGTCAAATTGGTGGCTTCCCAATACCTCTTGGTGTAACAAAAGATACAAGTTCTAATTTTACTCAAACTATTTACTTGCCTAATTTCCATCTTAATATAAAGCCAACAAACTTTATGACTGTTAGAATTGCTGCATATAAAGCTCTTGCCAGGCCAGATTTTAATATGAGATTAACAAAATATTTTGCTTGGAGACCTGCACAAGTTGGAATTGATAAACAACTTATTGTTGGAAATCCAATATTAAAAACTGCTCAAGCATGGAATTATGAAATAAATACTTCTTTTTATGGTAATGAAATAGGATTAATTTCAATCTCTGCTTTTTATAAGGAAATTAAAGATATGTATCATATGTTAAATAGAATAAATACTACTGGAGATACGCTATTTCATTACCTTGGTTTAAAATGGAAAACATTACACACAGGTACATATGCTTTAACTGTTCCTTATAATTCACCAAGGCCATCTAAGGTATGGGGATTTGAATTTGAACACCAAATTAATTTTACCTTCTTACCTGGACTTTTAAGAAACTTTGTATTAAGCTATAATGCTTCATTAGTTCGCTCTGAAACTTGGTTGATAGGTTCTAAGACAGATACTACATACGTAGACAAGCAAATAATCCCTGGTGTTGTTATTAAAATACCACAATACTCTGAAAGAGCAATTCAAATTAAACAACAACTTGAAAACCAACCAGAATTTTTTGGAAACATTGCATTAGGGTATGATATAGGTCCTCTATCGGCTCGTATTTCTTTATTCCATCAATCTGAATATAACTTGTCGTTTACTCCAAGTGGAAGAGGAGACATAGTAATAAGTCCATTTACAAGACTTGATTTTGCTCTTAAGTATCAATTTAACAAAAACATTTCATTGTTGCTTAATATTAATAACTTAACAAATATAAAAGAAGAGAACCTAGTTTATAATAGAGTTAACGGCTATAAGATATTAAATACAAGTGAACGTTATGGCTTAACTGCAGATTTAGGAGTAAAAATAGATTTATGAGTTTTTCTTCACTTTATTTAATTAAAAGTGAACTATTAAAAAATAAAAACATGGAGGCACCATGAAGAGAATGGGTAATTTATTAGGTTCAATTATTTTGCTTTTGTTTTTTGCTTCGCTTGTGTGGGGGCAAAAAGTACTAAAATTAAAGCCATATGATGGTACGCCATCTTCATATTTTATTGCGCAAATTAAAGCAGATACAGCAGCAAATCGCGGTGTTTTACCAGATAGAGTTTATGAGTTGGAAAGTGGTGGTATTTATTTAAATACTGAACAGTTTAACGTTGCAAAGGGTGTTACTATAAGATTAGTATGTAATGGGCCTAAAAAACCAATAATCTATCAATTCCCTACAGGTACAGGAAGTAACCCACAAAATCCTCCGGGAAATTTATTTGTGTTGCAAGGTGGTAATCTTGAAATGAAAAATATTGCCGTATCAGGTTATTTCGAGCCAGATTATAACATGTTAGATAATTTACAAGGAGGAATTATTAATACTACTCAAGAAGGCTCATCAATAATAGTTGATGATTGTATTTTTAACAACATTAATGGACAACATATTCGTACAGGTAGTGCAACTAAGGTTATTAAGGTAACTAATACAATTTTTGCGAATATGGGATTTTTAGGAAGATCAAATCTTGGAGCTGGTAAGGGTCTTGATTTAAGAGAAGCTTCTTGTGATTCACTAATACTTGTTAATAACACATTTGTAAATTATCAAGATCGTGTAATTCGTCATTATAATTTTAGCAATCCTCTTGCAGGAACAGGTGGTATTCAATATTGTTTGATTGATCATAATACTTTTGTTAATGGACTTGGTTTTCATGGTTTACTTTCTTTAGGAAATGTAGGCAAGGAAGTTATTATTAAAAATAATTTGTTCTATGATGCATTTGCTTTAGGAGAAGATTCTACTGATGCAACAAGAACTGCTGAGTGGGCAAATACTGGAGAAACTTATGCTAACGGCAATAATAGAATATCGTGGATATTTACAGCTCCAAACGATACTACTAAATGGACTGTTAAAAATAATTTTTATGTAATTTCTCAAGAAGGGCAGAATTTCTTAACAAAGTATAAATTTGGAGAAGGCTCTCCACTATCATTGCATATTCAACAAAGATTAGGTGCTGCAGCAAAAACAGCTTTCAAAAAGGTTAATTTGAAACTTAAAAATATACCTAAGTTAATGATTAATATGATGGAATGGTATTTAGACCCAAATGGTGGAAATAAAACAAAAAATACTCCATCTGATAAATGGAAGAAAAATTTACATGATATGGACAGAAGAACTTACAAATATTTTGAAGATACTCTTGATTGCTCTTACGAGAAAACTTCTCCTGCATATTATGGATCTGATAGAGGGTTCCCAGTTGGTGATTTGAATTGGTATCCTGATATGAAGGTTCGCTGGGAGGCTGGGCAGACTGTTGATGTTAAAGAAGAAAATATTTTGGTATCAGACTTTGTACTTGAACAAAACTATCCTAATCCATTTAACCCAACAACTAATATTACGTATGCATTGCCTAAAACATCGAACGTTACATTAGTAATTTATAATGCTCTTGGTCAAGAGGTTGCTAAGTTAGTAGATAATAAATTACAGTCGGCTGGAAGGTATACAATAACTTGGGATGGTAAAAATCGTTTTGGCCAAAACTTATCAAGTGGAATATATTTTTATCAGTTAAGGACAGATGAAGTAGCTATTACGAAGAAAATGTCATTAATTAAGTAGAGAATTGTAAAAAAGGGGATGGCTTGAAACTTTAAAGCCATCCCCTGTAGTTTAATATATAAGCGAATCTTACTAAATTAGTATACATAAGAATATAAAATTTTTAACCTATCACTAAAAATGAACTGAACGGTGAGAAGTAAAAAAAATGAAATCAAAACCTGTTACTTTAAGTGATATTGCTAAGATATTGAATGTCTCAACTGTAACAGTATCGAAAGCATTAAGAAACCACCCAGATATTTCACCTGAAACAACAAAAAAAGTTAAAAAATTAGCTGAAGAGCTCGAGTATACTCCTAATTTAATTGCACGTAGTTTATCTGCAAGAAGGTCTAACACAATAGGTGTAGTGGTTCCCAAAATTGCTCACTTCTTTTTTAGTTCTATTATTGAAACTATTTATAAAATAGGAATGGAGCATAATTATGAAATAATTTTGACAGTTTCCCAAGAAAATGCAGAATTGGAACGTAAGCATATTAACACATTACTTGCAATGAAAGTTGATGGCATTATTATTTCAATTACTCAACAAACTAATAAATATGATATTTTTGAAACAGTATCTAAGAGAAACGTCCCAATAGTTTTTATTGATAGAGTACCTTTTCTTGATAATATTAATTCTGTTACTATAGATGACCGCGGTGGTGCGTTTAAAGCTGTAGAGCATGCTATTAAACTTGGTTATAAAAAAATTGCTCATTTTGCTGGTTATACTAACATTAATATAGGTAAAGAAAGATTACAAGGTTTTAAAGATGCAATGGAAAAGTATGGTTTAGAAATTAATCCCGATTGGGTTATTGAGGGTGGATTTGGAGAGGAATTTGGTTATAATGCCTTTATGAAACTTTATGAAAATAAAAATCTTCCTGAATTTATTTTTACGGTTACTTTCCCAGTTGCTTTAGGAGTTTATAGTGCTGTAAAAGAATTAGGTTTAAGAATACCCGATGATGTTGATTTAATTTGTTTTGGAAATGCTAAAATACAAGAGTTTTTGTGTCCTCCTTTAAGTTGTATCGATCAGCCTACAACTCTACTTAGTCAACATGCTATGGAGATTTTGTTTGAAAATATTAATAATCAAGACGAATTTAAACCTAAACAGATAATAATTGATACAAATTTAATCCTTCGTGGAACTTGTAATCGAAGTCATAATTAACTAATATTAAAAACAACTACTCTTAATTTTATGCCTATGAATCACATAAAATGTTACATCTTATTTTTTTATTTTGTATTTGTTTCCTATTCATTTACACAAAGTGAATGGCAATTAGTAGAAGAAATTTTAAAAAATATTAATCCGCCAAAATTCCCAAATAAAGAATTTAATATTTTTAATTATGGACATGAATTAGAAATTAAAACTGATATAAAAACTGCTTTGTTAAAGGCAATAGATGACTGTAGTAAAAATGGAGGGGGTAAAGTTATTATTCCAAAAGGTGAATATTATTGCGGAGGGCCAATACATCTTAAGAGCAATGTCAATTTGTATCTTGAAGAAGGTACAATAATAAAATTTAGTGTTAATCCAGATGATTATCTACCAATTGTTTTTACAAGATGGGAAGGAGTAGAATGTTATAATTATTCACCGTTAATATATGCTTATAATGAAAAAAATATTGCTATTACAGGAAAGGGCATTTTCGATGGCCAAGCAAGTTCTGCAAATTGGTGGAAATGGAATGGCAATAAACGATATGGTTGGGAATTAGGAATGCCGAGTCAAAGAGACAGTTCTTCGCGCCCAAGATTAATGAAAATGAATAACAATGCAATTCCTGTTGAAAAAAGAATATTTGGGAAAGGTTATTATCTCCGACCAAATTTTTTACAGATAATTAATTGTAAAAATATTTTGATTGAAGGGGTAACCTTTACTAATTCTCCAATGTGGATAATACACCCTGTACTTTCAGAAAATATAATAATTAGAGATGTGAAAACAATTAGTGAAGGACCTAATACAGATGGATGTGATCCAGAATCATGCAAAAATGTTTTAATAGAAAATTGTTATTTCGATAATGGGGATGATTGTATTGCTATTAAATCAGGAAGAAATTTGGATGGTAGAAGAATCAATGTACCAAGTGAAAATATTGTAATAAGAAATTGTGTTATGAAGGATGGACATGGAGGTGTGTCAATAGGAAGTGAAATATCAGGGGGTGTGAAAAACATTTTTATTGAAAACTGTAAGATGGATAGTCCAAATCTAGATAGAGCTCTTAGAATTAAATCAAATTCATATAGAGGAGGTATAGTTGAAAATATTTTTATGAGAAATGTTGAAGTTGGACAAGTAAGTAATGCAGTAATACATTTAAATATGAAGTATGACCCCAGTGAAGGAAACGAAGGAAAATATCCGCCAACTTTTAGAAATATTAAAGTAGAAAATGTTAATAGTAAAAAAAGTGAATATGCTTTAGAGTTTATGGGCCTTGAAGAATCACCGATAAACAACGTTCAAATAATTGACTGTAAATTTGATGGTGTACAAAAGGAAAATTTGTTACAAAATGTTAAAAATCTTAAATTACAAAATGTTATTATTAATGGTAAAAAAATTGAGTAATGCTAATATATTAAGTTAATTAAAAGCTTATTTTTCATTATAACATCTTTTAAATTAAATTTTGAAAGTATTTTCTTCATTTTCCCAAATTAACTTTGAGTGAAGTAAAATGATAATAAATTTACTTAGTTTCATTTTGATTTTCCCATTTCTTTTTATAAATGCTCAGAGTGACAGTGCAAAAACTTTTGAGTTAAATCAAATTACTGTCACAGCAACAAAGTTTGAACAATTATTGAGAATTTTTACTAATTCATATTCTGCTTTTTCCGAAAAAGAAATTAAACAAGATATTAAACCAGCTCTGTTATCTTCCATTAGTGGTAGAACTCCTGGACTTTTTGTCACAGAAAGTGGCATTAAAGGATTTGGAATAGGTTCTAATGCTTCTGGTAAAATTTCAATTAGAGGAATAAATGGCATGCAACAAACTCTAATAGTAGTTGATGGTAGACCAGAGTTTGCAGGCATTTTTGGTCATCCAATATCAGATGTTTATCAATCCTCTGAAATTTCTGCTGTTGAAGTAGTGCGTGGTCCAGCTTCAGTTTTATATGGAACGAATGCAATGGGAGGACTTATTTATATAACGACTAATAAACATCAACCAGAAGGCTTTAATATTTCAACGGACTTAAATTATGGGTCTTTTGATACATACAAAATAAAGGGTTCTATTAGTTTTAAAAAGGGTTCCTTTAAAAATTATTTTTCTATTACTAGCGATTATTCTAACGATAATCGCCCATCCTCAAGCTCTAAGTCAATATCAGGCATTTATAATGCTGAGTTTATTTTCAACACTTCATGGTCACTAAGTTTTAATACATATCTAAATTCTTCTAAAGTTTTTAATCCTGGTCCTATATCAAATCCGTACCTGAATAATTCTGTTTGGACCAATGTTACTAGAGTAAATTCATCTTTAAATTTGAGAAATAAATTTGGCAAATATGAAGGCTCGTTATTAGTTTTTTTTAATAACGGTGTACATGATATTTATGATGGATTCCATTCTAATGATAATATTCTAGGGTTGATATTTAATGAAAGTTTTGAATTATTTGATAATAACGTCACATCTTTGGGGGTGGAAGTTAAAAGATATACAGGTAAAGCAAGATTTAATTTCCCCATAATTGACAAGAGTGTTTCAGAAAAAGCTGTATACCTTCTGTTTAGTCAAAAGATTATGAACAGTTATGTTGTAAATGGTGGGTTGAGATTGAACCATCACTCTGTTTATGGTTCCCTATTTATTCCTCAATTTAGTTTAAGTTATAATTCTAGTAATAATTTTTCTGTCTATGCTTCTATATCGGAAGGTTTTAGAAGTCCAACATTAAATGAACTGTTTTTGTTTGGAGCTAATATAAATTTAAAGCCAGAACGATTGTGGAGTTACGAAGTTGGATTTAAAACTGAGCCTTTGAAAAGCACATTGTTTTTGAATGGTTCTTTATATTTAATTGAGGGGAAAGATTTTATTAATATGGTTGGTATCTATCCAAATATCCAGAATCAAAATATAAAAAGCATAACTAATCGTGGTTTTGAATTGGAATCTAAATTTAATGTTGCAAAAAATTTATCATTAAGTGCTAATTATAGCTATTTAAAAAGTTCGGAAAAATTAATTGGTGTACCCCAACAGCAATTATTTTTCGAAGCAAGTTATAGTTATAAGATTTTTACTTTTAATGTTAACTTCAAAAACATCTCGAACCTTTATACTACTCTAAAGCCTAATGAGAAAAAACAAAGTTATTTTTTGTTGAATGCTTCTCTCTGGATAGATGTGTTTAACCAAATAAATCTTTATATGAAACTGGATAATGTACTAAATAGAAGATATGAAATTATTAATGAATACCCTATGCCTGGTAGAACAATACTAGTAGGAACAGCTATTAATACTAATTTTTAGTTATCTTTTCCCGAGATTACTTAATTAACTTTGTAAATCAAAAGGAGTTATAATGAAGAAATTTTTTTTATTACTGATAATAATGTTTGTTAATTTGTTAAATGTTTATGCTAAAGTTATAGCAGATTCTAATAGCAATTATACAAAGGTAGTATTTGAGCATATAGGTATAAATGTAAAAGATTCAAGGTCGGCAGCATTATGGTATGTAAAAAATTTGAATATGAAGATCCTGAGAGAAAGCGAATCTCCAAATTATTCAGCATTTGTAGCAGATTCAGCATTGCATATGATGATTGAATTTAATTACAATAAAGATTTCCCTACTGTTTCCGAACTTAATTTAAATTATGATTCATTTCATCTTGCTTTTAGTGTTCCCAATATACAACAGATAAAAGAAAAATTAGTATCAGAAGGTGCTTCAATATTGAGTGATATACGTAAGACAGATTCAGGTGATTATGTTCTAGTTTTGAAAGATCCTTGGGGTTTACCTATACAATTTGTTCAAAGAACTAAACCTATGATAAAAACAAATGGTATTTTTATTGAGCATATTGCAGTTAATGTTAATGATTCAAGAGAAAAATCGAATTGGTATGTTAAAAATCTTAATATGAAGGTCATACGCAAAGGCGATGCTCCATCTTTTGGTACTTTTATAGCAAGCGAAGACGAAAAAGTAATGTTTGAATTCTATCAGCATTCAAACTCTCCAGTTATTGATTTTAATAAAATTGCTCATGGAAGTTTTCATGTAGCATTTTCAGTAAATAATATTGAATTAATAAAAGAAAAATTGATTAATAATAATGCAGTTATAGTGAATGATATTTATAAAACCCCGTCTAACGATTCTATTATGAATATGAGAGATATAAATGGTTTGCCATTACAATTTGTTAAAAGAGTTAACCCAATGATAAAATAATTCTAAAGGAATATTAATATGAATATGATTAAAAAATTAGTCTTAATAATAATTTCCTTTTATGTAATAATTTATTCTCAAGAAGAAAATGCACAAACTGTCACTGATAAAACAAAAAAATTTAATATAGAAAATTGTGTAAATGAATTTTCACATGATAAAGTTGAGAAAACAAAGGTAGGCTATCAATATTGGTTCGTTGACAAAGAATTTCTTGATGGAAGAACGATAAAGTTGAGTGTAGTTGCTCCACATTCAGCTACACATGCTCCTCATCGCCATAAAGAAGATGAATTCTTTTTTGTAATAGAAGGGACTGCCGAATTCTTTTTGGATGGGGAAACTAAGATTGTAAATGCATACTCAAGTTTTTATTGCCCTCCAAATAGTTTGCACGGAATTAGAAATGTTGGTGATAAGGAACTGAAGTATCTAGTCATTAAAAAATATGATAAATAATTTTTTCTAAATTAAATTTGCTTAAATAACAAAAATTAGGGGAAGCTATGCCTAAAAAGGTAGTAACTTTTGGTGAAATTATGCTAAGGTTATCAACACCTGGATTTACAAGATTTGTTCAAACACAATCATTTGATGTTACATTTGGAGGTGGCGAAGCTAATGTAGCTGTTTCGCTTGCCAATTACGGTTTGCAATCTTATTTCGTAACAAAGTTACCAAAGCACGAAATAGGTCAGGCTGCAGTAAATCATTTAAGAAGATTTGGAGTTAAAGATGATTTTATTGTTCGTGGTGGAGAGAGAATAGGAATATATTTCCTAGAAACTGGAGCTAGCCAACGTCCTTCAAAAGTAATTTATGATAGGGCTAATTCAGCAATTTCACTTATGAAAAAAGGTGAAGTAGATTGGAATAAGGTTTTTGAGAATGCAGATTGGTTTCATTGGACAGGAATAACCCCTGCTCTTGGTAGTAATGCTCAAGAATTATTGACAGAAGCATGTGAAGTTGCAAAGTCAAAAAATGTAACAGTTAGTTGTGACTTGAATTTTAGGGCAAAATTGTGGACTACTGAACAAGCACAAGCAGTAATGAAGCCCTTAATGAAATTTGTTGATGTTTGTATAGCAAATGAAGAAGATGCTGAAAAGAGCCTTGGCATAAAAGCAGAAGCTACTAATGTTGAGGCTGGTCAATTAAGTGAAGAAGGTTATTTTAATGTTGCAAAAAAACTAAAAGATATTTATAACTTCAAAGCTGTTGCTATTACTTTAAGAGAGAGTTACTCTGCAACTAGAAATGGTTGGAGTGCTATTTTACTTGATGATAAAGATTGTAAAACCCCATTTCGTTCGAGAAAGTATGATATTGATATAGTAGATAGAGTGGGTGCTGGTGATGCCTTTGCAAGTGGCTTAATTTATGGTTTACTAACAAAAGAGAGTACTAAAGATGCTTTAGAATTTGCAGTTGCTGCTTCATGCTTAAAGCATTCTATACCTGGTGATTTCAACATGGTAAGTGTGGAAGAAGTAGAAAAATTGATTAAAAGCAGTGGGTCGGGTAGAGTTGAAAGATAAATAATAAATAAATGGCTTTGGTAGTATTTTCATATTTTACCAAAGCCATTTATTTTAATTTAATTTCCATGCATTTCGCAAGCTGTACTTAACTCTGAAATTAAATTTCCTATCTCTTCATAATTATATCCATCAAGAATTGATTTTATAATTTTGCTTCCTACAATCACTCCATCGCAGTATTGAGAAAAATTTATGATATCATCAGCTTTTGAAATCCCAAAGCCAATCATCATTTTATTTTTTTTAATTAATGAATAAGTTCTTTTAAGATTTTCATATGTCTCTTTAGTAAAATAATCTTTAATCCCGGTAGTTCCTGTTACACTTACACAATAAACAAAACCACGACTTTTTTCATCAATTAATTTTATTCTTTCATTTGATGATGTAGGAGTTGTAAGTAAAATTATATCTAAGTTTGTGTCGCAGCCGTTAAAAAAGTAATCATATTCTTCAAGTGGTACATCAGGAATAATTAAACCTTTTGCTCCTGCATTTTCAGCATCTTTCATAAAATTATTTTTGTTATAACGAATAATGGGATTTGCATAGCCCATTAGAATAATTGGTTTGTTAGTAGAGTTCGAAAGCTTTTCTGTATAATAAAAAACATCTTTTATTGTTGTATTGTTTTTTAATGCTATAGTTGAAGATGTTTGAATTATTGGTCCATCGGCAAGAGGATCGCTAAATGGAATTCCTAACTCTAGTATATCAGCCCCAGAAGTTAAAACTGTTCTTGCTATTTCTATGAAATTATTTTTTGAAGGAAATCCTGCAGTTAGAAATATTGATAAAGCTTTTCTGCTATTTTTGTTTAAATTTTCTATGTAATTTTTAATGTAACTCATTTTCTTTATCCTTAAATTTCTCCATGTAGGTTGATAAATCCTTATCTCCTCTCCCACTTAAATTGACAATAATTATTTCATTGCTATTAGTCTCTTTAATAAATTTTTCTAGGTAAGCAAATGCATGCGCACTTTCGAGTGCTGGAAGAATACCTTCTAGTTTAGTTAATAAATAAGCTGCTTTCAAAGCTTCTTCATCTGTTACAGAAGAGTATAATACGCGGTTAATATCTTTAAGAAATGAATGTTCTGGTCCTACACCTGGGTAATCTAATCCTGCAGAAATTGAATGAACTTCAGCAACTTGGCCGTTTTCATCTTGAAGAAGGTATGTTAGCATTCCATGAAATATTCCGGGAGCACCAAGAGTTAATGTTGCACAATGTTTGTTTGTACTGATACCATAACCAGCAGCTTCAACACCGATAAGCTTGACTTCTCTATCATTAATAAAGGGATAAAAAATACCAATTGCATTCGAACCTCCTCCTACGCAAGCAACTATATAATCTGGTAATTTTTTCTCTTTTAGTAGGATTTGCTCTTTAGTTTCTTTACCTATGATAGACTGAAAATCCCTTACTAACATAGGATAAGGGTGAGGTCCTACAACAGAACCAATTATATAGTGAGTATTTTTTACATTTGTTACCCAATCTCTTATTGCCTCATTAGTTGCGTCTTTAAGTGTTTTGCTACCGGAGTAGACAGGAATAATTTCTGCTCCTAGCAATTTCATTCTAAATACATTTGGTTTTTGTCTTTCGATGTCTTTTTCTCCCATGTAAATAGTACATTTTAAGCCGAATTTTGCGCATACGGTTGCTGTTGCTACTCCATGCTGGCCTGCGCCTGTTTCAGCAATGATTCTTTCTTTACCAAGTTTTTTTGCAATTGATATCTGTCCAATAGCATTATTAAGCTTGTGAGCTCCTGTGTGACATAAATCTTCTCTCTTTAAATATATTTTAGCTTTTCCATAATATTCTGTTAGTCTACTAGCAAATGTCAATGGTGTAGGTCTTCCGTTATATTCTTTTTGAAGATTGTTAAATTCGTCTATAAAGGATGGATCTTCTTTTAAATTATTGTATGCTTCTTCTAATTCATAGAGTGCTGGAATTAAAGTTTCGGGTACAAATTTCCCGCCATAAATACCAAATTTACCATATTGATCAGGATAAGTATAGTTTTTCATTTTATATCTCAGATTGTTATAAAATTTTTATAAATAATTCAGGCTCTCGTAACTTTCATTTGTGTGAAAGTCCGATTGAGCCTGAACGGAGTGTATGCATCGGGGTACATAATTTTTTTTTATTTTTTTGTGTTTTACTAATAGGAAAACCTTAATTTATTTACAATACTAAAAAATTTTTTAAGCTTATCGTAGGATTTTTTACCGACCGTTATTTCTACTGATGATGATAAATCGACAGCCATAGGTTTTATGTTTTTATAAATAAATTCTATATTTTCTGTAGATATTCCACCAGCTAAAATAATTTTTGTTTTTAGTTCATTTGGAATTAGGTCCCAATTGAAATTTTTTCCGGTGCCACCAAATTCATTTTCAGAAAAAGAATCGAATAAATAGTAACAATTAGGATATTTGTCTAAAATAGAAAAATCAAAGTCATTTTTAATTCTAAAACTTTTTATAACAGGTAATTTTATTTTATTGACTAAATCAAAAGTCTCATCTCCATGAAGTTGAATTAATGTTAATCCAATCTTTTCAGCAACTTCGTTTATTTCTTTGTAATCAGTATTGACGAAGACACCTACCTTAGAAATAAAAGGAGGGAGACTTTTTATAATATTTTTTGCTTCAGAGTAATCAATGAATCTTTTACTATTTTTATAAAAAACGAATCCAAGTGCATCTGCACCTAATTTACAACAATATAGAGCATCTTCTATATTTGTTATACCACAAATTTTTACTCTCATTTCTCAAGCTAATTGTTAATAATGCAGTATTTCTTAAATTCTTTTAAACTTTCTTCTAATTTTTTTGATTTCATAAAATATTCACCTATTAAGATTGCATTAACAGTATAATTTTTTATTTTTTCTAAATCATCTTTTGAATTTATGCCACTTTCAGAAACTATTATTATATCATTTGGCAAATATTTAGAAACAATTTTTGTTGTTTCTAAATCTACTTCAAAAGTTTCAAGGTTGCGATTGTTAATGCCTATTAATTTATTTTTGTTGAAGTCTATTTTATCAAGTTGTGAAATAGAGTGTAGTTCTAATAAGACCTCAAGACCACATTCCTTTGCAGTATCAGTTAAATAGCTAATTTGTTCTTTTGAAAGTATTTCAGCAATTAGAAGGACTGCATCAGCACCAAAAGCCTTTGCTTCATATATTTGAAATTCATCTATAATAAAATCTTTTCTTAAAAGTGGTTTTGTTTTAACTAATGCTATTTCTTTTAAATAATTTATATCACCACTGAAAAAATTTTTGTCGGTAAGTATAGAAATTGCGTCAACATCATTTTGCATGTATATAGATGCGATTTTATAATGGTCAAAATTTTCTATTAAAGTTCCCTTTGAAGGGCTTGCTTTTTTAATTTCAGCAATTAATGAAATTCTGTCTTTATTATTAATAGCTGTGACTATACTAAGAGAGTTAGACTTAAAAAAATCTTGTTCTGCAAAAAAACTATACGAGTATTTGCTTCTTAAGAATTTTACTTCTTCTTTTTTTTGTTCTACTATTTTGTTTAGAAAATTCATGCAAATTGTTCTCCAAAAGATTTAAGTGAAATTAATTTTTCGTAAGCTTTGCCAGATAGTATTGATTCTTCTGCTGCTTTTATGCATTCATTTAAATCGTTGGAATATTCTGCAGTGTAAAGTGCCATGGCAGCATTAGCTGAAACAACAAAAAATGCATCATTTTTAACTTTGTCACGAAGTACAGAGAGAATAATTTCAGCATTTTTTTCTACAGAGTTACTTATTATGTTACTTTTATCAATAATTTTATATCCGAATGATTCTGGTTTAATTTCATATTTTTTAATAGTAGAATTCTGATCATACTCAATAACTTTAGTAGTTTCTGTAAGGGATATTTCATCAAGATTATCCGATGTACAGACAAAGCAAACTTTTTTCATATCAAGATATCGAACAGCTTGTGACATTAATTCTGCTGTTTTTGTATTAAATGTACCAATTAACTGTTTTTTTGTGCTTGCAGGATTAGTTAGTGGACCTAAAATATTGAAAACCGTTCTTACTTCTAATTCACGTCTTACCTCAGCTGCATATTTCATAGCAGGGTGATACTTGGGGGCAAATAAAAATGTAATTCCTATTTTTTCTAAAGCTTCTCTTGCTGCTTCTGGAGATAGATTAATGTTAATACCAAGATAGTTCAATATATCAGCACTTCCACATTTACTAGATATGGATTTATTCCCATGCTTTGCAACTCTAATTCCGCAGCCCGCAACAACAAAAGCAGCTGCAGTTGAAATATTGAAAGTATTTGAACCATCACCGCCGGTACCACAAACATCAATAAGATTTTCGTACTCTGTATTTATTTTTATGCTTTTATTTCGCATGGCTTTTACAAAGCCTGCTATTTCCTCTGCTGTTTCGCCTTTTGTTTTAAGAGCAAGTAGAAAACCAGCTATCTGTGAATTGTTGCAGGACCCCTCCATAATATGATTCATTGCATTATAAGCTTCTTCAATAGTAAGATTCATACCAGAGGCAATTTTTTCGATGTATTCTTTTATCATAGTTCAATCCAATTTTTTATTATTTGATATCCAACTTTTGTTAATATTGATTCTGGATGAAATTGAATTCCTTCAAGTGGAAAACTTTTATGCCTTATTCCCATAACAATACCATCTTCTGAACTAGCTGATAATTCAAATACTTCTGGTAAGGTTTCCTTTTCAATAACAAGTGAGTGGTACCTTCCTGCTTCAAAGTTTTGTTCTACATTTTTGAAGATTGTTTTTCCATCATGAATTATTCGAGAAGTTTTACCGTGCATTAAATACGGAGCATTAATTACTTTACCACCAAAACAGTATCCTATCGTTTGATGTCCTAAACAGACACCAAGTATAGGAATTTTATGCCCTAATTGTTTAATAACATCTATTGTAATACCAGTATCTTCAGGAGTTCCAGGGCCCGGGGATATTACAATCTTATCTGGTTTTAATTGGTGAATTTCATCTATTGTTACTTTATTGTTTCTTTTAACTATAATGTCATCTGAAAATTGTCCAATGAGTTGAACAAGATTGTATGTAAAGGAATCATAATTATCAATTACTAAGATTTTCATCAATTACCTCCGCACAATTTAGTGCACTTAATAAAACAGCAGATTTGTTTTTTATTTCTTTTAATTCGAGTTCAGGCTTACTATCTGCAACAATTCCAGCTCCTGCTTGCCAATAAATTTTTTCTTTGGTTGCAAATAATGTTCTTATGGCAATACACATGTCTAAGTTGCCGCTGAAATCGATGTATCCAACAGCACCTGCGTAAATGCCACGCTTGATTTTTTCATATTCATTAATTAGTTGAATTGCTCTTATTTTTGGAGCTCCTGTTACAGTACCAGCAGGAAACGAAGCTTTCAAGGCATCTATACAATCAGCATCGTCTTTTAATAATCCTTCTACTCTTGAAACTATATGCATAACATGAGAAAACCGGTTTATCTTCATTCTTTCACTAATTCGTACTGTACCAAGTTTACAAAACCTGCCTAAATCATTTCTTGCTAAATCAACTAACATTACGTGTTCAGCAATTTCTTTTGGGTCATTTAATAGTTCATTCTCGAGTTCTACGTCTTCCTCATCAGTTTTACCTCTTCTTCTTGTACCAGCAATTGGAAGTATTTCTGCTTTTCTGTTCTTTACTTTTAATAAATCTTCAGGTGAGGTACCAATTACTTTAATATCATTTTCAAATTCCATATAATACATATAAGGGGATGGGTTAATCATTCTTAATGCTCTATAGACATTAAATAAATCTCCTCTATATTCAGCTTCAAATCTCTTCGATAAAACTATTTGAAAAACATCGCCATTGTAAATGTTTTTTTTACTAGTATTAACTAGTAGACAAAATTCCTCTTCCTCGGTTTTTGTGAAAGGTATAGCATTAAATTTAAAGTCTGATTTGTATTCAATATGTTTATTAAGTAAAGTTTTTAGATTTTCTATCGATTCTTTTGCTTTTTTATATTCTACTTC
Organism: Melioribacter sp.; assembly: GCA_026417975.1. Taxonomy (GTDB): domain Bacteria; phylum Bacteroidota; class Ignavibacteria; order Ignavibacteriales; family Melioribacteraceae; genus Rosettibacter. Next base: position 101,412 of record JAOACD010000007.1, on the reverse strand, counting down.
GAGATTATTTTTATTTTCACAATCGATATTACATATTAAAATTATCTGATGCTTATAATGGTCAAATACAATTAGAGAGTTATATAATCCCAATATTGAATCAGGAAATAATGTGTCTGATTTGTACTCAATAACATCTTCTATTAAAGAAATATTGTCAAAGCCAATGTATCCAACAAGTCCACCTGAAAAGTATGGCAGCTCTTCGAATTGAGGGTAATAAAATTTTGAGATTTTATTTTTTATATAGTCGAAGATATTACCTTTAATTGTTTCTTTTGAGCCCGATTTATTAATGATTATATCTTTAAAGTGATTAGAAATTATTTCGGAAGGATTAATTCCTATAAAAGAGTAACGTGCTAACTTCCCAATACCTTCAACTGATTCTAGAAGAAAAGAAGTTGAGCTATAATTTTTTACTTTTAAATACGCAGAAACAGGTGTAAGAAAATCTGCTGCTATTCTTTCGTAAATAGGTATAATATTATATTTTTTTGATAACTCTAAAAATTTTTTGTAATCCATTTTTAAATCCCTTTAAAACAAAAAACCCTTCTCAGTGACTACTAAGAAGGGTTTTTATTAAAAAATATTTATATTACTTCAAGTCACTGAGATTGTGCGGTTATAACTATACCACCAGCACCAAGCCCAGATTGAATTGAAGTAATATGTTACTTTTCTTTGTATCATATGTGCAAATATATATAAAAAATTATTTTGTAGTCAATAATAATTATAAAATACAATGCATTTTTATACAAAGTTATAAGTTTATCAGGAATATGTGTATTAACCAGATTAAGGTATATTGTTATATAGAAGTAAAGGGAAAGTTAAGTTTTTGAGTTAATAAATTAGGAAGTAGGTCGAAAAAAATTCGACCTACTTTTATTATCCTAAGTAAGCCTTCAAATTTTTGCTTCTGGAAGAATGTCGTAATCTAATAAGAGCTTTTTCTTTAATTTGACGAACTCTCTCTCTTGTTAAGTTTAATTTTTCTCCAATTTCTTCAAGAGTAAGAGAATGTTCTTTACCAATTCCAAAATATAATCTTATTACTTCTGCTTCTCTTTCAGTTAAAGTTGATAGTGAACGTTCAATTTCAGCTTTTAATGATTCTTTCATTAATGCATGATCTGGTGGTGGTTGATCTTCGTTTGGCATTACATCAAGTAAGCTATTATTATTATCATCACTGTGAGCCAAAGGAGCATCCATCGATATATGACGTCCTGCTATTTGCATTGCATAAGTTACATCCTGAATGTCCATATCAAGTTGTTCTGCAATTTCTTCAGGATTTGGACGTCTTTCATATTCTTGTTCAAGCTGGCTTAGAGCTTTGGTCATTTTATTTAAGGTGCCAATACGATTTAGTGGCAGGCGAACCATTCTAGACTGTTCAGCAATAGCCTGCATTATAGACTGTCGAATCCACCAAACGGCATAAGAAATAAATTTAAATCCTCGAGTTTCGTCAAATCTTTGTCCGGCTTTAATTAAACCGAGATTTCCTTCATTAATAAGATCTCCCAAAGGGAGTCCTTGGTTTTGATATTGCTTAGCTACACTAACTACGAATCTTAAATTTGCTCTTGTTAGCTTATCAAGGGCTTCTTTATCGCCCTTTTTAATCCTTCTAGCTAATTCTATTTCCTCCTCTGGTGTAAGGAGTTCCTCTTTACCGATTTCTTGTAAATATTGATCTAAAGATTTACTCTCTCTGTTTGTGAATTGCTTGGTTATTTTCAAATCTCCTACTCTCCTAATTTGTTTATAGATATAAAAATTTTTCTCAGATTCAACTTTAATTAGTACAAAAAAGTTCCTTTATCTTACCCAAAAATATTGGTAAAAAGTACTCACTAACGAGCTATTTTGGTAAATTTACTTCTTTTTTGAAGAAGTGTTGCAAGAATGTATAAAAATATATAGCAGCTCTTTGAAAAGTTAAGAAATTTTCCACCATAAAATTAATAAATTTAAGCTTAATTGTCTATAAAAATTTTACTTAAATTATGAATTACAGGATTATTATCGTTTTTTATGCTAATTTGTTAATAGCACTAGAATATAAACAATTCTTTTTGAAGAATGATTCATAATTTTTTAAATTTTTATGTAATATTTTTAATGAGGATTACTATCACTCAAGAAATATTCTTAATTTGTAGTATTAATTTGGGATAATTGGAGATAATATGAAATTTAAGCCTGTATATGTATATATTGTTTTACTTTTAGCATTTATTGTTTCATTAATGATATTTTCACCAAGGGCTAAACAAAAAGCTGAAATTTCGGCCCATGGTCAAATGCCCGATGATGAATTTCACCGTAGTATAACATCTGAAAATAAAAATATTCCTTCAAAGGAAAATGTTGCAAAAGAGGCAATAGAAAAACTAAATCAATTAAAAGATGATTATGAAAAAAATCCTAATGATACATTAAAAACAAGATTATATGCTGATATGTTAATGCTGTCTCATCAAGAGGAAAAAGCAATTGAGCTTTATGAAAAGATATTAAATGTTGATAAAAACAGGGTAGATATTCTTCTTCATTTGAATTATCTTTACTTTAATAAAGGGGAAATTGATAAAGCAGAAAATATAACTATGCAGATTCTAAAAATTAAAAAAAATTTCCCTTTGGCATTATATAATATGGGAGTAATATCTCAGGTTAAAGGGGATACTAAAAAAGCAAGGTTTTATTGGAATGAGGTTATAAAAATAGAGCCGAATGGTAAACTTGCTAAAAATGCTAAAATGATGCTTGACAATCTGGAAAAAATTAAGAAGTAAAGATTTTTGTTATTAATTCTTTATTTATTTCCTCAAAATAGAAATTAGTGAGTTTAACTTTTTTGGGCTGTTTCCATATTTCTTCTTTGGGCATTATTTTTTTGTTGAAATGGATTGCATTTGAGTATTTACTTTTATCAGCCAAAACATAAAAAGGAACTTTGTGATATTTGCATACTATAGCCAAAGTTGCACTGCCAACTTTATTTACAACGTTCCCATTTTTTAATATTACATCAGCTCCAATAATTGCTGCATCAATTTTTTTAACAAATTCATTCATCATCGCTTCTGTAATTAATTGTACGTTAATTTTATTTTTAGATAAATTTTTTGCAAGTATTCTTCCTTCTAATAGTGGTCTTGCTTCACATACAATTACATTAATATTTGAAATTTCCTTTTTAAGTCTTTTTAGTATTTCGAATACAGTTTTACTATTGGAAATTGTTATAAAGCTATTATAGGTGATTAGTGTGTCTTTGCATTTATGATATATTTTATCATAAATATTTTCGAGTAATTCATCGTATTTATTAAAAAAAATTTCAAGTTTGTTTTTTCTTTTAATAACTTGCTTAAATTCTTTTAGATATTTTTGAATATTTTGGAAATGTAAAAATTTTTTTTGAAGTTCATCAATTAATTCTGGGAATAGTAAAAAATTTTGATATGTTTTTTTAATATGTTTATGTAAAAGTGTCAATATATCGCTGCTACCTGACGTATTATCTAATATTATTTTTTTGATTTGTCTGTTTTCTAACATGTTTAGATTTAATTGTTAGTGTACATAATTTTCTTTTTCAAATTTGAATCCTTTAATGGGCTCGCGCAAAGTAAGAACAGGGCATGGAGCTTTTCTAACAACTTTTTCTGCTGTACTACCAAATAATAAATGTTCAACACCTGTATGTCCGTGTGTGGCTATAATAATTAAATCAATATCTTTTTCTTTAGCGGTTTCGTTTATTTCAACAAATGGTTTGCCTGTTTTTATTATTGTTTCAACACTAATTGAAGGGTCGATAAAATTTTTTGCTAGATTTTTTAATTCTTCTTCTGCTCTTGTTTGTAAGTTCGAATCGATAGAAGGAAGAACAATTTGACCCATGCTAAAATCTGTTGGATATATTACTGGTTCAATAACATATATTAAGTACATTTTAGCATTAAAATGTTTAGCAAATTGGGCTGCATATTTTAATGCGTTTTTAGAATAATCTGAAAAGTCAATAGGGACAAGTATTTTATTTATTATTCCCATAACTAACCTCATTTATTTCTGAATTTATTATATAGTTCTAGGTAATCATGATTTAAATTTCTGAGTCTACGCGAAATTATTTGTGAAATACCTCTTAGAATTTTTACACCTTCTTGAGGATATGAATCAATAAATTCATCTAAATCGGGTTTGAAAATTACTGCTATTCGTGATTCTTTTAATGCAATTGCAGATGCAGAACGTGTATCATTATCTAAAAGAGCTAATTCACCAAAAAAGTCTCCTCTTCTTAAATGAGCTAAATTAAGTTGCCCATTATTTTCTACTTGCATAGTAATTAAAACTTCTCCATTAATTATTACATATAAGCCAATTCCAGGATCATTTTGATAAAATATGTATTCATTGGCTTGATAGACTCTGTTATGAAATAGTTTTAGTAAATTTTTAAATGCTTTGCTGCTTAAATCTTTAAAAGGTGGCATTATGCGTAATGTTTCTTCAAGTTCACTTTTATTTGGTGGTGTTTTAAATAAGTTTGCCCAAAAGCTGCTAATAAAATTTAATTCTTTATTCATTATTTTCCTTAATTAAATATTCCTGCTTCTGCAACACGCCAAATTTTTTGGCATGGAAATTTATTTTCATATAAAGCCCTACCAATAATAACGGAATCTACATAACCTTCGGCTTCTTTTTGAAGTTTAATCAAATCTTGATAACCTCCTATACCGCCAGAGTGGGTAACTTTTCTTTCTGTAACTTCAGCAATTTTTTTTGATAGTTCAATATTTGGACCTAACAACATTCCATTTGTTCGAACATCAGTTACAATGTAACGTTCTGCACCAAGTTCTTTTAGCATTTTAGCATAGTCTAATGCATTTATTCCTGTGAAAACCCTTCTTCCTCTTGTTACAACTTGGTTATCGATTACATCGATTGCTGCTACAACTTTGTTGGGAGAAAATGTTTCTAATATTTTTGAAAATTCTTTTGGATTTTCATAAGCTAATGTCCCAATTACAATTCTCGCAACACCTAAATCAAATGCTCTTTGAGCGTCTTCAAAATTACTTATGCCTCCACCTAATTCTACAGGAATGATAACTGATTCACAGATTTTTTTAATTATAGGGTAATTTACATGTGAATGTTCCCATGCGGCATTAAAATCGACTACATGAAGACATTTGGCATTTTCAGCTCTCCATATTAAAGCCATTTCTACAGGGTCGTTACCATAAGAGGGACAATTTAATTCTGGAATGCCTTGTACAACTCGTACTGTTTTTCCATCTTTAATATCTATTGAAGGTATAACTAATAATTTAGCCATCGAATCTCCACTTGCCTTGGTTTTTAATTGTTTTTCTACTAATTATTAGTTTTTGAATTTCGCTTGTTCCTTCAAATATTTTTAAGATTCTAACATCTCTGTAAAATCTTTCTATAGATAATTCTTTTGAATATCCCATAGCACCGTGAATTTGCACAGCCATATCAGCTATTTCTGATACTGCTTCTGAACAAAAAAGTTTGACAATTGCTGCATCCTGACTTATATCTAATCCCATATCATATTTTTCTGCTGCGCGGTAGAGTGCGCTTTCCATTAAATATATTTTTGTTGTCATTTCAGCAATCATAAATTGGATTGCTTCAAAATTTGAAATTGGCTGGTCAAATTGAACTCTTTGATTAGCATATTGAACAGAAAGCTCGAGGAGTTCTTTTGCTGCACCAACACTACACGCCCCTACTGTTAGTCTTCCTGCGTCGAGAGTTTTCATAGCAATTAAAAATCCTTTTCCTTCGGCACCAATGATATTTTCTGGTGGGACTTCTACATTGTTAAATCTTATTGCATTAGTGACACTTCCTCTTATCCCCAGTTTTTTTTCATTAGGTCCAATTTCAACTCCATTAAAATTTTTTTCTACGACAAAACCAGTAATTCCTTTTTCTGTTCTTGCAAATACTGAAAATAGGTCTGCAATTGCTCCATTTGTTATCCAAAGTTTTTCTCCATTAATTATCCATTTGCCATTTTTTTTAATTGCGGTACTTTTGAGATTAAAAGAATCTGAACCAGCTTCTGCTTCTGTTAAACAAAATGCAGCTATTTTTTCTCCTGATGTAAGTTGTGGAAGGTATTTTTGTTTTAATTCTTCAGAGCCTCCTATGTAAATAGCATTTGCACCAATGGATTGATGCGCACCTATGAATGTTGCTGTAGCACCGCAAGCTCTTGCAATTTCTTCCAAAACTATGCAATAACCAACTTTTCCAAAACCACCCCCTCCATATTTTTCTGGGAACATGATTCCAAGAAGGCCTAAATTTGCGATTTTTTTAATTAGATCTTTAGGAATAGTTTCTTCTTCATCAATCTTTTTTGCTAATGGCTTGATTTCAGAATTGGTAAACTCTTTTACCATAGAACGAAGCATTTTTTGCTCTTCTGTAAATTTGAGAAGCATAGGCAATAGAAAAATTTAATTGGAATTATTGATGTGAAAAATAAAGAAATGAATTCTAAAATAAAATTAATCTTGCAATAAGAAATTAGGTATTAATTCACTAGACAGCTTTAGAGGTTTCTAAGGCAAACATTTTGTATTGTTTATAAAGTGCTACTGCATCCTCAAAGCTAAATCGAGTTCTTATTAAGAAGCTTTCATCTCTTTTTTTTGCTGGGGGTTCAGGTTCCCATTCTAAATTTGAATTTAATACTGTATTATTTTCTGTATTTACAATTGCCCATTTAGCAACACCATTTTTGTAAGATTTCATAACAAGATGGATTTTGCCCTCTAATCCAAATCTCATTGCCACATCAAACCATTTTGCTTTTTCTTCTATTGTCATAGTTTATTAACTTTAATTTTTCTAATTAATAATCGAAAGAAAAAAGGAAAGTTTTAGTTCAGATTGTAAATTATTTAATTCTAAATTATGCATTAAAATTCTTAATATTTCTTGACTTTCCAAGCTCTAATCATCATATTTTGTAGTATATGATTGAAAATTTTATTTTTACTACTTCTGATCATGAAGATATTGCTATAACTGCATATTTAAATGAAAGTAAATTTAATGGTAATGCTATAATTTTTGTTCATGGCTTTAAAGGATTTAAAGATTGGGGTTTTGTTCCTTATTTAGGTAATTATTTTGCAGACCAAGGATTTCTTACTATTACATTTAATTTTTCGCATAATGGAATAGGACAAAATTTAACGGAATTTACAGAATTAGAAAAATTTTCAAAAAATACTTTTTCTCGTGAAATTAGAGAATTAAATGAAATTACAGATGCTCTTAAGAATGACTTTTTGAATATTAATTTTAATGGGAATATTGCTTATTTAGGTCATAGTCGTGGTGGTGCTATATCAATTTTGACAGCAAGTAGTAGAAATGATATTAAGTGTGTAGCACTTTGGGCATCTGTCTCTACACTTGATAGATATACAAAACGTCAAAAGGAACAAGGGCGTAAGAAAGGGTTTCTTGAGGTTGTAAATACAAGAACAGGACAATTGATGAAACTTGGCATTTCTCTACTTGAAGACTTGGAAAAAAATTCTAATGACAAGTTAAATATTAAAAAAGCAATAGAAAATTTTAAAAGACCTTTATTAATTGTTCATGGTAATTTGGATATGGTTGTTTCAATTAAAGAAGCTGAGGATTTATATAAATGGGCAGACAGTTCTAAAACTGAATTCGTAAAAATTTATGGCACAGGTCATACTTTCGATATTGTTCATCCATTTAATGGTACAAATGAAAAGTTTGAAAAAGTATTAAGTACTACAAATAATTTTTTTCTAAAAAATCTTAAATAAATTAGGTGAAGCTATGGTAACTAAAGAATCTCTTAAACGAAATAACTTAATTATTTTTATTGATAAAATTAATTCTTATCCGTTAATACTTGTTTTTCTTTTTGCATTTTTTACTTTTGTTGGAGCTCAAATTTCTATTCCTGTTCAACCTGTTCCATTTACTCTTCAAACAATGATTGTTCTTTTATCAGGAGCATTTCTTGGTTCGAGATATGGTTTTTTAAGTCAATTTCTTTATGTTTTACTTGGGGCCTTGGGATTACCTGTTTTTGCGGGTTTTAGTTTTGGTCTAATAAAACTCTTTGGACCAACAGGCGGCTATTTATTGTCTTTTCCATTTGCTGCATTTGTTGTGGGTTTAATAATTGAACGAAAGAATTCTGTAGGATACGTATTACTTTCATTTGTTATAGGAGAGCTTTTGATTCTATTTGGAGGAGCTTCGTACCTTGCAATATTCTTAAATGGAAATTTTAAGTCAGCATTATTTAGTGGTGCTTTGATTTTTTCTTTATGGGACTTAATAAAAATTGCCCTTGCTTTTATAATTTATAAATCATTTCGAATTAGATTTTTTAATAAGACCTACTCTAAACAATTTTAGGAATAAATCTTAATTAATAATGACCTTAAAAAACTTTGTCTTTGTAATTGTATTTATTATTGCATTCTTTCTTTTTCTTTATAACTTAAGAAGAATTATTAAATATATTCTTCTTGGACAAAAAGAAGATAGATTTAATTATCCTTTTAGAAGAATTTATAATGTCTTAAAAATTGCTTTTGGGCAAACAAAGTTATTACGGGAGCCAATTGCAGGTATTATACATTTTCTAATTTTCTGGGGATTTATAGTTTTTCTTTTAGCAGTCTTAGAATCAATAATTCAAGGATTTTATTCTAAGTTTAGTTTTGCTAGTTGGGGGAAATTTTATGAATTTATATCCTTTATTCAAGATGTTTTTGGTCTTTTAGTTATAATTTCAGTTTTATTTGCATTATATAGAAGATTTATTCAAAGAGTACCAAGATTAGTTGTAGATAAAGAAGGTAGCTTAGATGCAGCAATAATTTTACTTTTGATTTTAGGCGTTGTTATATCGATGTATGGACAGTATTCTTCTCAAATTGCTCAAAATAATTTTTCATATCTTAAAAATGAATTTAGACCAATTTCTTATTTCTTAAGCAAAATTATTTTTATAAAAGGAATTTCTATTGCCCAAATTAGTTATGAAGTGTTTTGGTGGATTCACATCATACTAATTTTTAGCTTTCTTAATTTTTTACCATACTCTAAGCATTTTCATGTTATATCATCTATACCTAACGTATATTTTTCAAAGTTTGATGAGGAAAAGTTTACACTTAAGAAAATTAACTTAGAAGACGAAAATATAAATCAATATGGAGTTGCAGACTTTGAACATTTAACATGGAAGCAGATACTTGATGGTTACGCATGTACAGAATGCGGAAGATGTACCGATGCATGTCCTGCTTCTAATACAGGGAAAAAATTATCTCCAAGAGAAATTATTAAAAATATTCGTAAACGAACAGAAACGAAAGCTCCATTTATAATTAATGGTTCTCAAGAAAGTAATGGAAAATTTTTGATACATGATTATATTTCAGATGAAGAAGTATGGGCTTGTACCACATGTGGAGCTTGTGTTATTGAATGTCCTGTAATGATAGAACATGTAGATACAATTGTGGATTTAAGAAGAAATTTAGTTTTAATGGAATCAAATTTCCCTTCAGAATTAAATATTGTTTTTAAAAATATTGAAACTAACTTTACTCCCTGGTCTTTCAATAGTCAGGATAGGGCTAATTGGGCAGAGGGAATGAATATTAAAACAATGGCTGAAGATCCAAATTGTGAGATTTTATTTTGGGTAGGTTGTGCAGGCTCTTTTGATGCACGTTATCAGAAAGTGACAAAAGCAATTGCAAAATTAATGCAAAATGCAAATATTGAATTTAGAATTTTAGGAACAGAAGAAAAATGTACTGGAGATACTGCTCGTCGATTGGGGAATGAATATCTTGCTCAAATGCTAATTCAAGAGAATATAGAAACTTTGAATAAATATAATGTTAAGAAAATAGTTACAGGGTGTCCTCATTGTTATAATACATTAAAAAATGAATATCCAATGTTTGGTGGAGTATACGAAGTTATTCATCATACTGAATTAATTATAAGTCTATTGAAAGAAAATAAACTAAAATTGAATAATGCAAGTGAATTTATGAAAGTTACTTATCATGATTCATGTTATCTTGGAAGATATAACAAAATATACAATGCCCCAAGAGAATCCTTAGCTATGATTGAAAATCTTGAGATGATAGAAATGAAAAGAAATAAAGATAGAGGTTTTTGCTGTGGTGCAGGGGGGGGTCGTATGTTTTTAGAAGAAACCGAAGGGAAAAGAATTAACGAAGATAGAACGAAAGAGGCATTAGATACAGGAGCAAATATAATAGCTTCTGCATGCCCATTTTGTATGATAATGATCTCTGATGGATTGAAATCTTTAAATAAATCGGAAGGAGTGCAGGTAAAAGATATAGCAGAAATAATTGCCGAAAATTTATTAACTAATTAAATGGAGGTATACATGCAAAAGTATCAAAACTTGGTAGAATTTGTTAAGAGTTTGGAAGCAGATGTAATTAAATTTTATGAAAAAGGTCAAGCAGCAGCTGGAACAAGACTAAGAAAAGGATTAAGCGAACTTAAAAAAATGGCTCAAGAAATTAGAAATGAAGTTCAAGAAATTAAAGCACAACGCAAAGCACCTAAAGAAGGTTAAAAATATATTGGGGTTGTCTAATAATTTTATTGAGAGATATGGGCAGCCCCAATTATTTGAAAAATAATTTTGTAAAAGTTATTGTAATTATTTCTTTTGTTATAATTTATTCTTATTTGTTTTTATATAATGGAAATTTATCAAACTACTCCATCCAAAAACAATCTATTAGAATTAAATTAAATTTTGTGGGAGATATAATGTGTCATCTCCCACAAATTGAGTATGCTAAAATTAATTCTTTGAATTATGATTTTAAACCAACTTTCAAGTACATTAAAGAATATCTTGAAAACGCAGATTTAACTTTTGGCAATCTTGAAACTGTTATTGGTAAAACTAAGGATGAATACAAAGGCTATCCTTACTTTAATTCGCCCCCAGAGTTGTTAGAAGCACTTAAGTATGCAGGATTTGATGTTTTATTTACTTCGAACAATCATTCTTTTGACCAAGGTTTTGGAGGATTAATTAATACAATTGATGCTATAAAGAAACAAGGAATGATTTCTATAGGTACTTATTATTCAAAAAAAGATTATGATTCTCTAAAAATAATTTCTCTAAATAATATCAAAATTGGTTTACTAGCATATACATATGGATTGAATATAAATCCAGGTAAAACCTACAACTTTGTTGTAAAAATTATTGATTCAATTTTAATAAAAAAAGAAATCGAAAAATTAAAACAGAAAAAAACTGATTTGATTTTAGTTTATTTCCACTTTGGAAATGAATATCAAAGAAAGCCTTCGACTTATCAAGAAGAAATTGTAGATAAGACATTAAATTATGGGGCAGATGTAATTGTGGCTAGTCATCCTCATGTAGTTCAAAGAATGATGTTTGTGAATAAAAATCATAGGAAAAAATTTGTTGCTTATTCACTGGGTAATTTTCTCTCTAATCAAAGATGGAGATATTCAGATTCGGGAGTAATTTTGTCTATTATTATTTCAAAGGATATTTATAAAAATGAGATTAGTTTAGATAGTATTTTTGTTATTCCAATTTGGGTTTATAAAGGAAAAGAATGTAATAAAAATAAATTTCTAATTTTGCCTAGTGATACAAGTAAATTAGTTAGGTATAATTTTCTTAGTAATAATGACAAAGAAATTATAAAGAGAAGTTATGAAGATATAATGGGAATTATTTCATTAAACGTAAAGTAATCTTTTTTATTTATATTTGTTTATCTATCTAAAATAGAAAGTAATAAAATGAGAAATAAAGCATCTCTTACAGTAATTTTTCTTACAATATTTATAGATTTAATGGGATTTGGAATATTGATCCCAATTCTTCCATCTTTTGCAAGCAAAGAATTGGGAATATCTGATTTTGGTATAGGTATAATCGTAGCCTCCTTTTCTTTTATGCAATTTTTATTTAATCCAATTTTGGGAAAGTTGTCTGATAATATTGGGAGAAAACCACTAATTGCAGCAACATTATTATTAACTTCATTTTCATATGTAGTTTTTAGTTTTGCGCATTCCTTTTTTCTGTTGTTACTTTCAAGAGTTTTAGCTGGCATTGGTGGAAGTAATATTGGAGTAGCTCAAGCTTATATTGCAGATATTACTCCACCAGAAGAAAGAATTAAAGGTATGGGACTTATTGGAGTTGCATTTGGATTGGGGTTTGTATTTGGTCCTTTAATTGGAGCTTTTGTTTCAAAACTTGGTTACTCGTTTACAGGTTTATGTAGTGCCTGCTTTTCTTTTGTAGCCTTTCTATTTGCTTTGGTTATATTGCCTGAATCTAAAGATGTTAAAAAAGAAAGAATTAATTTGAAAGTAAAATTGTTTGATATGTTTTTCATAAAAAATGTTTTTAAAATCCCTTTTGTTGGATTTTTAATTTTTATTTTTTTTATTATTATTTTTTCAATAGCAAATTTATATGGAACATTTGCATTACTTGGATATAAATTTTATCATTTTTCAGATCAGCAAAATGGAATTTTGTTTGTTATTATGGGAATTGTAGGTGTTTTAGTACAAGGTATTCTTGTTAATATTGTAGAAAATAAACTTACTGAAAAAACTATGTTATTAATAGGTTTGTTTTTTATGTTTATTGGTTTAGGACTTATACCTTATGGGCATAATTTTTTAGGTGTTATTATTGTCATATCAGTTTTGTCAATAGGAACTGGGATTTTACAGCCTTTAGTACTCAGTATGATTTCGAAGTATTCTGATCCCTCTTTACAAGGTTCTATTTTAGGAGTGAATCAATCTTTTTCTGCACTTGCAAGAGTATTGGGACCATTATGGGGTGGTTTTTCTTACGAATATTTAGGTTATAAAGCCCCATTTCTTACAGGTGCTATTTTTACTTTTATTATTTTTGTTATAGTATTATTTAACCCAAAGTTTACAGTTAATTAAATATGCTTAAAATCGGTAACATTCAAATAAAGAATCCATTATTACTTGCCCCAATGGAAGATGTAACTAATTTGGCATTTCGAAAACTTTGCAAAGAGTTTGGGGCAGATATTGTTTATACAGAATTTGTTAATTCCGATGGATTGATTCGTGACAATAAAAAAACTTATAAGAAACTTGAAATTTCGGATGACGAAAGACCTGTAGGTATACAAATTTATGGTGGCAACCTTGAGCCTATGGTTGAAGCAGCTAAAATAGCTGAAAGGAAAAATCCCGAAATTATAGACATTAATGCGGGATGTTGGGTTAAAAAAATTGCAAATAGAGGAGCTGGGGCGGGACTATTAAGAAATCCTGATTATATGCAAAGAATGGTAGAGTTAATAGTAAAGTCAGTCAATTTACCAGTCACAGTTAAAACAAGAATAGGATGGGATAAAGATTCTATAAATATTATAGAAATTGCAAAAAGAATTGAAGATGCTGGAGCATCTGCAATTACAATTCATTGTAGAACTAGATGTCAAGGGCATAGTGGAGAACCAGATTGGTCATGGATTCCAAAAGTGAAGGAAGTTGTTAAAATTCCTGTTATATTAAATGGAGGTGTTTATACTGCTTATGACGTAAAAAAGGCATTTGAAGAAACTAATGCTGATGGTATTATGATAGCAAGAGGTGCTATAGAAAGGCCTTGGATTTTTATGGAAGCAAAAGAATTATTAGAAAAAGGCACGATTAGCTTAATTGACACTCCAGAATTTAGATTTAATGTTGCACTCAAACACTTAAAATATGAACTGAAGATTAAGGAGACTAAAGCAGCTATTATTACTTTTAGAAAATTTTGGTCAGGCTATCTAAAAGGTTTAAGAAATTCTTCAAAAGTAAAACAAGAACTAATGAAATTAACCGAATATGCTCCTATTGAAGATTTATTAATGAAATATCTCGAAGAATTAAGGAAAGAAAGTGAAATTAACTTAGTATAATACTTCGGAGCTTAATATGGAGTTAAAAGATTACATTAGGACTATTCCAGATTTTCCTAAAAAAGGAATAATGTTCAAAGATATTACTACATTGCTAAAGAATAAAGAAGCATTTAGATATGCAGTAGATGAACTGTATAAACTTTCTAAAGATAAGAATATCACTAAAGTAGCTGGTATTGAGTCGAGGGGATTTATTTTAGGTTCAGTATTGGCAGCAAGATTAGGGGCTGGTTTTGTTCCAATTAGAAAACCGGGAAAACTTCCAGCAGAAAAATTAACTGAAACATATATCTTAGAGTATGGGATAGACTCGATTGAAATGCATAAGGATGCCTTAACTGAAAATGATATTGTTTTATTGCATGATGATTTACTTGCTACAGGTGGTACTATGGAAGCAGCATGTAAGTTAGTTGAAAAGCTTGGGGCAAAGGTTGCTCAGATTTCCTTTTTAATTGAACTTTCTTTTCTTAATGGAAGAGAAAAGTTAAAAAATTATGAAGTGGTCTCACTTATAAAATATGATTTTGAATAGTTTATTGAACCCAATCATTTGGAGAAATAATGACTACAAATTCTCCTTTAATAGTTTTATCTTTAATTTCAGATAAAAGTTTATTTGGAGTTCCTCGCCATATTTCTTCAAATTTTTTTGTTAATTCTCTACAAACAATTACTTGTCTTTCTGGCATGTATTTATTTAACTCTTCTAATAAATTTTGAATTCTATAAGGGGACTCAAATAACACAATAGTTCTTTTTTCATTACTTAGTTCAGATAATTTTTTTTGTCTTCCTTTTTTTTGAGGAAGAAAACCTTCAAATACAAACGAACTTGAAGGTAAACCACTTACACTTAAAGCAGCAGTGATTGCACTTGGCCCTGGTACAGGAATAATTTTAATTTCATTTTTTATTGCTTCATTAATTAATTTAGAACCTGGATCTGAAATTAATGGGGTCCCAGCATCAGACACTAATGCACAAGAATTCCCTTTTTTTATTTCTTTAATAATTTCATTTACTTGCCGGGCTTCGTTTTTTGCATTAACTACTACAAAACGTTTTTTAATATTGTAATGGTCAAATAAAATTTTTGTTACTCTTGTATCTTCACATACAACGAAATCTACTTGTTTTAATATTTCTAATGCTCTTAAGGTAATATCAGAAAGATTACCTATAGGAGTAGCAATAACAAAGATTTCAGCGCTTTTGTTAAGATTTGATGAAGTCATGTAATATAAAGTATTATAAAATGTAATAGAAAATATATAAATATACTTTCGAAAATATATCAAAAAATTTTAGTGCTAAAATTTTTCCTCAAATGTTTTTAAATACTCGAAAACTTTTAAAGCCTGCCAAATTAAACTTACTTGAACACTTTCCGATAATTAATCAGAAATAAAGATTAAACTATAATGGTGTTATTATGAAAAAGGTTTTAGTTGTTGGAATGTTGATAATATTTTTTGTAACCGCATGTGTTACAGAAAAAATTGTAGAGCCAACTGTAAATAATGATTACAGTGGGCAATATCAATCTATACCATATTCATCTAATGAACCTGAACCTATAGTCATTTTACTTTTATCGCACGAAGGAAATAAAGTATATGGAACGGGAAGTTGGAATGCAATCACGTTTAATTTTGAAGGAACTGTTATAAATCGCCATACCATATTAACATTTACCTTAAAAGATACTAATGTTGGAAATATAAATGGCGATATTGATGCTTGGTTTGGAGAAGATAATAGTTTAGCAGGAGGTTATAAGCTTTGGAATTCACATCAATTATTCAACGGACCAATTAGGTTTAAGCTAGTACAGAAAATGGAAAAAAAGCATGACCAAGGTTCGGGTAACTAACTAATATAAAGGCTCGGTAAACGAGCCTTTTTTTATAGGCTTTTCAGTGTCTTTCTTATTATCTCAATTCCTTTGTCAACTTCCTCTTTGCTTATAATTAATGGAGGTCTAAATCTTATAGTAGAAACACCACATCCTAACATTAACATTTTGTTTTCAAAAAGTCTTGTTAAAAATTTTTTTCTAATTTCTGGATTTGGCATATCAAATGCACACATTAATCCAAGTCCTCGAGCCTGTTGAACTAATTGAGGAAAATCTTTTTGAACTTCAAGTAGTTTTTCTAGTAGATACTTGCCTACTACTCTTGCATTTTCTATTAGGTTATCTTCTATAATTATTTCAAGGTATTTTCTTGCTCTAACCATATCTGTTAAATTACCGCCCCAAGTTGAGTTTATTCTTCCAGAAACTTTTAATACATTATCTTCTACTTCGTCGATTCGTTCTCCTACCATAATTCCACATACTTGCAGCTTTTTCCCAAATGCCATTATATCTGGTTTAACAAAATATTCATGAGCCCACATTTTACCTGTTAATCCAACCCCAGTTTGTACTTCATCAATTATTAACATAATTTCTTCTTCATCAGCAATTTCTCTAAGTTTTTGGAAAAATTCTTTTCTAAAATGGTTATCCCCTCCTTCTCCTTGAATTGGTTCAATTATAATTGCAGCAATATCATCTTTGTTATTTTTAATAGCTGAATATATTTCATTTATTGCCTGAGCTTCCATTTGTTGAATTTTTTCTAAATTTTCTTCGATTGGGAAAATGATTTTTGGATTAGTAATTCTTGGCCAGTTAAATTTGGGATAGTGAGCTGTTTTAACAGGGTCTGTATTTGTGAGTGACAGGGTATAGCCAGATCTCCCATGGAATGCTTGCCTAAAATGAATTACTTGTTGACCTTTTTCTTCTTTGTATCCTTTCATAAAATTTTTCTTAACCTTCCAATCAAATGCTGCCTTTAAGCCATTTTCAACACCCAGTGTTCCACCTTCAACAAAAAATAAATGCTTAAAGTATTGAGGCATTGCTAAACGACAAAGAGTGTCTACAAATTTTGCCATCTCTAAAGTGTAAATATCTGAGTTTGAAGGTTTATTCATTGCAGCTAATGTTAATTCTTCTTTGAATTCTTTTGTATTGAGTTTTGGATGATTCATGCCAAGAGGTGAAGATGCAAAGAAAGAGTAAAAATCTAAGTACTTATCACCGTTTCGTTTATCTACAATAGTTAAACCACTACTTTTTTCTAAATCCAACACTATCTCAAAACCATCAATAAGCATTACTTTTTTTAAAATATCAAGAGCGTTATTAGGATTTACTGAAGAATTTTTTTTCTCAATCATATGTATCTCTCCTAATTTATGATTTTAAAATAGAAAGGTTCATAGTAAAGCAGGAGAGAACTTAAAAGACTTGTTCAAAACGCGAGCTTAAAAAGTTACGAAGATTTTTTCTACCAGTTAATTTTTGGAAGTCTATGTATTTCATATATAGACCAATTGCTACGTCAAAATTATGAATTGGGATTATAATTAACAAATCTAAAATATTGTTATATATGTCTATTATTTTTTACTAAATTATAGTATAAAGTTAAATCTAAAAAAAGAAATGAAAAAGAACTTTTATTTTTATTTATTTTTTTTAATGATTCTGTTAGGCCATTGTACAAAATCTGAAGATTCCAAAACTGATTTTAAAAAACTTTCATTAGATAAATCTAAATTGGATAATTTGATAAACTCTGAACAATTAGGAATAAAGTTTTATCAACCTAAAAATTGGCAGATGATAAATGCTGAACTTTCTCAAAAAAATGAAAAACTAAGAAATAATCAAATTGAAAAGAACTTTATTTTTAAGCCTCTTTACTTATTTTTTAATGATTCTTCCAAAAGCCTTTTAAATGTTGGGTTAGTTGAGCTAAAAGATAGCTTGTTGACATTTAACGAAAAACTTAATATTTACAAAAATTTTTTGTCTAAAAAGTATATTTCCAACAATTTAGAAATAACCAATTTTGAAAATTCAACTATAAGTTTTACTCAATTTAAATATGAAATAGGTGGGTATGTAAACTATAGAATTGTTTTTAATAGCAAAAAAACAATAGTACAATTTGATTTCACAATTTTGAAAGATAAAGTAACAGAAGAAAGAAAATTTATTGAATCTGTTTTAGCTTCCATTGAATTAATGAATTGAGAATAAGTCTATTAAAAACATTTAATTTTCTGCAAAAAGGAATTTTTGAATATTACATTTTATAATTGATAATCTACCTGGAAACTTATATCATTATTTAAATTGCCCTTTATTTCGTTGTAACCACTTCCTATTATTTTTTCAGTTGGTTTGAAAAGCTCAGAATACTTGATCGATAAAATTAATCCAAAATTTGTTTGATACTTGAACAAAATATACCATCTCATACCTTCACCATAAACAAAAGGAATTGTTACCAATCCTGGTAAATCATTTTCATATTGATATATTCTTGAATAATAAGAATCAGTTTTGAAGAAAATAACTCTTGTAAAAATTTTTAAGGTTTTTATAGGATTGTAATTAATATCTTCAAAAATCATAAGCCCTTTCTCGTTTTGCTGATAGAATTTCGTCGAAATGTATTCTATTCTGGTTTTTAATTTTAATTTATTAGTTAAATTATTTTGAATTTCTAGACGAATATTTTCAATAGTTCTTGGATATAAAACATTAATGTTATTTACAACAGTTTCTTGCTCTTTTTTCTCTTTTTTGTATTTAATTCTTAATTCAGTGTTTTTAAATATTTTGTGGTAGTAAAAAATAAGGAATTCTTCTCCTTTTGCAGGTAAATAAGAATTTGAAGTTCCTTTAGGAAATTTAAATTGGTCGTAGTAAAAATTAAAATTACCAAAAGTTGTTTTAATGTAAATTCCACTATAAAACCCAGTTTCATTTTGAGTTACACTTTTCTCACCAAAAGGGTTTCCGTGTAAACTCCAAAAATTTGGTGGATAGATTCTCAAGGAAAATAACAAAGATAAATTTTTACTAACTTCAAAACTTAAGTTATTGATAGAAGCTACTAATGAATTATAATAAGCAAACTCTCCAGATAAGTAAATTTTTCTAATTACAGAAGAATAACAAAACGAAAAGTAATCAAATGAATTTTTTGAGTATGTGAGGTTATTTTCAAATTCGTGGTTGAATTGATTATTATAGTAAAGAAGTCCTACTTTATTTAATTTATTAATTTCATAATAAGAAACCATTCCTAAAATTTTTTCTGATACTATATTCTTTTTCTTAAGCTCTGTTTTAGTTCTATGGTAGCCATCTGTTAATAGTGAATTTATTTTGTTTGTATTACTATCAATTGAAGCATCAAGTAAATTAAACGAAATAAATGGGGTAATAGTTAAATTCTTAATTGATAAATTAAACGATAGACCTCTTAAAAAATTGTTTTCATTAGTGCCTGAGTAAGTTCTAATAATTTTGGAATTCCTTGATATTAAATTTACCGCGTCTACACCTTTCGAAAATGAATATGGGCTCCATAAAACCAATCCTTGCCCGAATTCAATATTATAATCTCCTAACGTTATATCTGAAAAATGTGAAAAGTTTTTAAGTTGTAAATTAAATGAATAAAAGTCTAATAAAGATTTTTCACCATTATCTTTTTCAAAAAGTATACATGTGCTGAAGTATTTATTAGAATTAATATTTATTCTGTTGTATAGTTTACCTCTAGTTCCAGTAAATTTATTTTCAGAAAATCCTCTTTCTTTTTGAATATTATATAATATTCTTGTTCGATGATATAATTTTAAATCAGAAAAAATATTTTTTAATGTAAACTTTGGAAGATAAGGCATTTCGTCAAATTTTATAAAGGGAGAAATTTTATTTATAAAATTATCATCCAAATTTTCTAGAGTTCTAAGGTCTTCAATAGAATTTATTTTACCTTTTTGATTTTTAAGTTTTATTATTTCCTGAGCAGATGGATAATTCATAAATGGGATTTTCAATAGTTCATTTATAGAAGCATGATTTATATTTATAGGGTTTTGACTTAATTCTTCGAAAATGTCAACTAATTGATTTTCGTTATTTTCTAATGAAGCATCTTCAATTAAAGATTGAATATATGTGTTGTTGTCGATAGTGTCAGTTTGAGAAAAGCAATAAGTAGACAAAATTATTAAAAAGAAGAAAAAGAAAGTGCCCTTCATTTGCTCTTAAAAGTTTAATACTAAACCAAATTGATGAGTTATTCCTAACTCACTATGAGATAGTAATGCATATTCTAAGGTTAATAAATTGTATTTTAAGCCAAAGCCACCTGAATATTCATTAGATAGGTTTGATGTACCAATTCTTAACGATAAAAAATCTGTAATGTTATATTCTGTCCCGATGCTAAAAGCAAAATCGTAATTAATATCTTTGTGTAAGGCTGCAAAAATATTTAATTCATTTACAGGTTGATAAGAAATTCCAAGATTCATAACTATAGGGAATTGATTATCCTCATATTTTATTGATGTCCTTGTGAAATTTTCTACGAAGAAACCTATTGTTAAATTTTTATTTATGTTTACTTTACCTCCTAAGTTAAATAAGATATATCCTTTATTTCCATAATTTTTAATTGATAAATTTTTATAAATAGATGTAATACCAAAAGAAAAACTTTTTGTTAAGTAATTACTGTATGCTAAAGCAAACTGAGTTTCTTTATAAAGTTCAAATCCATAAACCATTAAACCAGTACTAAAATTTCCTATTGAAGTAGGATAGATGAATGTTAAGTATGTAGTGGATAGTTCTTTTAACTCAAAGGGAGCAGGTGCGTAAGAAAAACCTATAGTTTTGTCTACATAATCAGATATTACAGAAGGATTGTAGAATATAGAAAATGCATCTTGAGTAGTTATATTTGAAAAAGACAAAGAAGCTTCTCTTGCACCTGGTTTTATTTGTGCGAAACAAAAGTTAGTGAAAAGTAATATAAAAAAGAAAAATCTTATACCCTTCGTCATAAGCAATTGTAAGTTAAAACATTGTAAAATAATTTTCAAATACATATTTTGAAAAAAGAGAAAAGAGGAAGGATATGAAAAAGCTTTTGTTAATTATTCTTTTTATTTTTTCAACATTTATAAAATCACAGGAACTTGATGCAACGGTAGAAGTTAATTATGAACAACTTTCTGTTGCAGCAAAAGAAAGATTAGAGAATTTTAAAACTCAGGTTCAGGATTACCTTAATAACACTAAATTTACAGGAAGGAAGTGGGAAGGCGAAAAAATCAAATGCAGCTTTAATATTTTCTTTATAAGTTCTGATGATGAAACAAAATATAAGGCACAGCTTGTAATAACTAGCCAGCGCCCAATTGAAGGAACTGAAAGAAATTCTCTTATGCTTAATATTTTAGATAATGCATGGAATTTTAAATACGAAAAAAACCAAGCCATGTATTTTAATCAAACAGATTTTGATCCGCTTGTTAGTTTGCTGGATTACTATGCTTACATTATAATTGGATTCGATTTGGATTCATACATTAAATTAGGAGGTTCCGAATATTTTTCTAAAGCATTAGAAATTACAATTAAGGGAACAAATAGCCAATTTGCAGAGGGATGGCAACCTAAAGGTACTTTGTATAACCGTAGAGGTTTAGTGGAAAATCTTCTTAATGCAAAATATCAACAATTCAGAATAGATTATTATGATTATCATTACAATGGGCTTGATATATTTGAAACTGAACCAGAAACTGCAATGAAAAATATTGTTAAGCTAATAAAAAATCTTGAAAAGGTAAGGGATCAGATTGATACCAGGAGTGTTTTGTTAAAAGTATTTTTTGATGCAAAAGCAGGTGAGATAGTTGAGTATCTTAAAAATTATCCAGATAAAACAATTTTTGAAACTCTTAAAAAAATAGATGCTCCACATATAGCAAAGTATGAAGAAGCATTAAAAAATTAAATTGGGGTTTCGTAGATTCTATATTTTTTGTAAAGTTCTCCATTAAGAACTTCAGCTCCACGATTCATCATTTCGTTATCTTCAAGAATCCAACTCGCTTCTCCATAGTTGATGCCAAGTTTATGGCATCTTTGTATAATTTCCCAATAGAAAACAGAGTCGAGTCCTCTTCTTTGATATTCTGGAATTATTCCAAGTGTTAAAATTCTTACCCATGTAATTTTTTTTCTATGAGTAAAAAGTTTAATAAAACCAAAAGGAAATAATTTCCCATTCATTGTTTTAAATATTTGATTATAATCAAGCATTACAAGAGAAAATCCTATAAGTTGACCATCAATTTCACCAAATAAAACTAAAGAGGGTTCGACCAGTGGTTTTAAATCTTTTGCCAAAGCATCAATTTCTTTTTCAGTCATTGGTACAAAACCCCAATTGGGAGCCCATGCTTTGTTGTAAACGTATTTGACTTTTTCTAATTCTCTTTTGAAATCTTTTAGGTTAAGTTCACTAATTCTAATTTTAGAGCGTTCTCTTGCAACCTCAGCAACTCTCCTTAATTTATCTGATTGAATTACTTTTTCGTAAACAATTTTATAGGCATAAAGATCTTTTGCTTTTTTAAAACCATAATTTTCACACAATTCAAGATAATATTTTGGATTGTAAGGCATAAGTAATCTTGGTTCATCATCAAAACCTTCTAACAACATTCCATATTCATCATTAGAAGATGGATTTGCCGGACCACGCATAGCACTAAGTCCTTTTGATTTAAGCCAGTCTTTTGCAGTATCAAAAAGCATATTTGCTACTTCTTGGTCATCAATACATTCAAAAAAGCCAAAAAATCCAACCTTATCGTTGTGGTATTGATTATGAAGGTCATTTTTAATTGCTGCAATTCTACCAGCAAGTTCACCATTTTTAATAGCTAAAAATAATTCCATATCAGCATGTTCAAAGAATGGATTTTTCTTTTTATCGAGTATTTTTTTCTTGTCATAAATTAGTGGGGGAACCCAATAAGGATTATCTTTATAAATTTTCCAGGGGAATTTTATAAAAGTCATTAAATCATTTACGGATTCGACTTTAAGAATTTTTATATTAGACATTTGAGCCTCCACCCATAAAAAAGATATTTACTGATGACACGGTTAATTTTAATAACCGTTGTCATCAGTATTAATTATATTAATCCTAATTCTTTGCCAACTTTTTTGAAGGTATCAATTATAAATTCAAGGTGTTCGTCTTCGTGAGTTGACATATAGCTTGTTCTCATCATTTGTCTTCCTGGCGGAACTCCTGGTGATATAAAGACATTAACAAATACTCCAGCGTCGAATAATTTTCTCCACATCTTGAATGCTAGTTCATCATCTCCAACAATGACAGGAACAATAGCAGTTCTTCCGTCTACAATATTGAAACCAGCTTCTTTTAATCCTTGGCGAACTTTATTAGCATTGTTAATGAGTTTTTGAACACGCCATGGTTCTTGTTCAAGGATATCAAGAGCTGCAAGAGCTGCTGCAACTGCTGCAGGTGTTGGTGATGCACTAAAAATTAAAGCAGAGGAGTGATGTTTTAGATAATTAATAACTCTTTCTGGACCAGCTACAAAACCACCTAATGAGGCAAAAGTTTTGCTAAATGTGCCCATTGTTAAATCAACTTCTTTTTCTAAGTTGAATTCACTTGCAGTGCCTCTTCCACCTTTACCAATGACTCCTACTGCATGAGCATCGTCAATTAGAACTCTGGCGTTGTATTTTTTTGCTAAACTTACAAGAGTTGGTAAATCGACTATTTCTCCCCCTGTGCTAAAGACTCCATCACTTACAATTAACTTCCCAGCTTCAATAGGAATCTTTTGAAGAACTCTCTCTAAATCATTCATATCGTTGTGTTTGTATCGTACTAATTCAGCAGTTGCACCACGCGCCATAATTTGTCCTGCTACAATACAAGCATGATTATCTCTGTCTGAAATGACGTATTCGCCTTTTTGTACAAGAGTTGCAATTATACCTTGTGCAGTTTGATATCCAGTACTATAAAGGAGTACAGCTTCAACACCAAAAAATTTTGCAAGCCTATTTTCTAATTCAATATGGAGATCAAGAGTACCAGTTAAATAACGGGAACCAGAACAACCTGTTCCATATTTTTCTACTGCCTTTATTGCAGCTTCTTTAACTTTTGGATGAGCAGTTAGACCCAAATAGTTATTGGAACCTGCCATAACAATTTTTCTACCTTCAATTTGAACTACAGGTCCCTCATTTTCTTCAATGGGTCTAAAATATGGATATACACCCTTGGCTTTGACTTCGTCAGCCCGGGTAAACTCGTAACATTTTTTGAATAAATCTGCCAAAAATACCTCCTACATTGTTTTACAATTTATGTTTTTTATATCTTAGTTATGTTTTTTATATAAAATTCTTAAATAGCTTAAACAATATAAATAAATTTAACAATTATTTAATATAATGGAATCGAAAATTATATCGGTAGTAACCGGGGCTTCTGGTTTTGTTGGAAGTCATCTTGTTGACTATTTACTTTCGAAAAATCATTATGTTAAATGTATTTTAAGAGAAACAAGTTCACTTAGATGGTTAAAAAACAAGCCTGTGGAAATTTGTTATACTGGTTTATTTAATAAAGAAAAATTAAAAATAGTTTTGACTGATGCTGATTATGTTTTCCATGTTGCTGGTGTAGTAAAATCTAAAACTATTGAAGGTTATTTCACTGGAAATGTTGATACTACAAAAAATATTCTTGATTCATTGTGTGAAATAAATACTAAGCTAAAAAGAGTTTTAATTGTAAGCAGTCAAACTGCATGTGGTCCTTCTTTAGATGGCATACCATGTACCGAAGAGACTTTAGAACATCCAATTACAACTTATGGCAAAAGTAAATTGGCTGAAGAAAAGCTTGCTAAAAGTTATATGAATAAATTGCCAATAACAATTGTTCGTCTGCCTGCAGTTTATGGTGAAAGAGATACAGAAATTTATCAGATATTTAAAACGTATAAAATGGGAATTATGCCTATTGTAGGCTTTGATGATAAAAAACTAAATTTAAGTTATGTATATGATGTTGTAAATGGAATTTATCTTGCAGCCACTAGTGAAAATTCTATAGGTAAATTATACTTTATTGCATCAGAACAAATATATACTTGGATAGATATAAGTAAAACTATAGAAAGAGCTTTTGGTAAAAAAGCGCTAATAATAAGAATACCTCATTTATTAGTATATACTGTTGCTGCCTTTGCAGAGCTTTTTGCTATGTTTAGCTCAAACGCTGCTACTTTTAATCTGGAAAAAGCTAAAGATTTTGTTCAGAAAAATTGGATATGCGATGTATCTAAAGCAAAAGTAGAATTGGGCTACAGACAAACAGTTTCGCTTGAAGAAGGGTTAAAAAGAACTATAAATTGGTATAGAGAAATGAAGTGGTTATAAGGAATTTCACTTTTTGAATAGAGTAAATGAGAATTACATTTTCTACAATCCGAGTTACCAAATTTGTTAATAGGAATTTTCAGTGAATATTTTATTGTAAGATTATTAACAAGTAGACATTCAAAGTCTTTCAATAAATTGGGGAAAATGTAAACTTCTATAATTTTTGAATTAGATAAGCTTGTTATTAAATCAATATGCCAGTAAATTTTCTTTTCTTTTTTGAGATGTCTTTCAATCCTTTGAATTAAATTTTTTTGAGCACTGCCAACATAGTAATAAAAACCATTCTCTAATTTTATATTTCTAAATTTTTTCGAGTTGATATAAGTATTCTTTGAAATGAATATCTCAAGTAGATATATACCCGAGTTCTGTTTAATTATTCTTTGCACCTTCTTTAATCCATATTTTTATTCCATCGATTTGATTTTTTGTTAATGGCCATCTTCCAACAGGCGGCATAGGATTTGTCCCTCTGCCTTCTATTGACCAAACAAGTTTACTATTCTCAGGTAAACCAGGTGCAACAATTAAATAATTGGCGGTTGTATTATAATAATTTGTTAAGCTTAATCCACCAGCATTATCTCTATCATTATGACAGCCAGAATAGTTACACTTTGCATCAAAAATAGGTTGTATGTGCTGTGAGTAACTAACATTTGATGATGGAATAATTCTATTATCAAGGTCTTGAGTAATTGTGTCATCACAGCTATATGTTAATATTAAACTAAATGTGAGTAAAAAGACTAAATTAAAAAATATTCTTTTCATATTATTCTTAAATATCATCATTCAAAATATATTTTGAATTATTGTTGATTTCAATTTTCTATATGTATATCTTGATTTTTAAGTAAAAAATTTGGTTTTCTTAATTTGACATAGTAAATATTCTTTTTCTATTTTTGTAGTGGTTTCTGCGGGGCTGTAGCTCAGTTGGGAGAGCACTACAATGGCATTGTAGGGGTCGAGAGTTCGAATCTCTCCAGCTCCACAATTTTTTTACCCTTCCATATTTATTGAATTATTCTCACTCTTTTAAAGTTGATAAATATTCTTGAGTATTGAAATTTTATTAATTAGTTTTAATTCGAACTAAAAAATAAAATTATTTTCCTTTGGGGGAAGTATGCCTTTTTTGAAAAATATGGAATATACGTTTAATTATCTTTTTATAAACCATCCTTTACCAATGTGGATATATGATTTAAAAACTCTTCAATTTTTAGAAGTTAATAACGCCGCTATTAAAAAGTATGGTTATTCGAGAAAACAATTTCTTTCTATGACTATAAAAGATATACGACCTAAAGAAGATATTCCAAAATTAATGAATAATATTAGAAGAAAAAGACCTTCGTATCAAGTTTCTGGAATTTGGAGGCATCAACTAAAAAATGGTATCACAGTATACGTTGATATTACTTCTCATAAAATAAATTATCAGGGTAGAGACGCTGTACTTGTTGTAGCTAAAGACGTTACAACTGAATTTGAATTGAGTGAAAAATTAAAGAAAATGATTAGACTTTATTCATTTTTAAGTGATGTTAATCAAACAATTGTGAGAGTAAAAGAACAGAAAAAGTTATTTGACAAGATATGTAAATTATCTCATGAACGTGCTGGATTGCTTTGTTGGATTGGAATGATAGAAAATGGTAAAATGGTAATTAGTTCTTGTAAAGGTTTTACAAAAAAATTTATAACAAAACAACAAAGTTTAATTGAAGAAAAATCTTACAAAAAAGTTATTAATCAAATAATAAGAAGTAAAAAATACATTATACTTAATAGTTTTAGTAAGATGATTGATTGGAAAGATTATGAAAAAATGAATGTACACTCAATTGCATTTTTCCCAATAATTATTTCAAAAAAAGTTGCTGGGATTATTGCCCTTTATTCTGAACAAGTAAATTTCTTTGGGGAGGAAGAGATAAAACTTTTTCACGAGATGTCTCTTGATGTTTCTTTTGCTTTAGATTATATGAGAAAAGATTTAGAAAAACGAAAAGCTGAAGAACTATACCATTTAAATGCAGAATTATATATATCTTTATTTGAATCTGCACCTGTTGGAATAATATTGGTAGATACAGATGGAAATATTATCGATGCTAATAATAAATTTAGTCAAATTATGGGTTATAGACGTGATGAACTTTTAAGAATGAATGTTCGTGAATTTCAACCACATGATAAGATTGCTTTAGTTAATGAAAACATCAAAAGATTACTTGCTGGTGAATTTCTAGATTCAGAAATAATCTCGCTAAGAAAAGATAAAAAACCAATTTGGGTTCATTTAGTAGAGAGAAAAGTTAAGTTACCTGACGGGAGAATAGCAATTTTATCTATTGCAGAAGATATTACAGAAAGAAAAAAAGCACAAGAATTGCTAAAAGAAAGCGAGGAAAGATTTCGTTCGTTATATGAAAATTCAACTATAGGGCTATATAGAACAACTCCAGATGGGAAAATTCTACTTGCAAATAAAGCATTAATAGAAATGTTGGGTTTTTCTTCTTTTGAAGAATTAAGTAAAAGAAATCTTCAAAAAGAAGGTTTTGCCCCTTCTTATGAAAGAAAAATTTTTTTAGACAAAATTGAAAAAGAAGGTATTGTAAGGGGTTTGGAATCTGCTTGGAAAAGAAAGGACGGGAATGTTATTTATGTTCGTGAATCTGCAAGAGCAATCAAAGATGAAGAAGGAAAAACTTTGTATTATGATGGCACAGTTGAAGATATTACTGAATTAAAGAGAATATATAATGAATTAATTGAAGCAAAGGATAAAGCAGAGTCGGCTAATAAATTAAAAGATGCCTTTATTGCAAACATTTCACACGAAATTAGAACCCCCTTAAATGGAATTCTTGGAATGGTAAGCTTAATTAAAGATTCTTTTGAAAAATACATTGGTCCCGAAGAAGAACAATTTTTTGTAAGTATAGATAATTCGAGCAGAAGAATAATTAGAACTATTGATATGATTTTAAATTATTCTCGCCTACATATAGGAGAATTTCCTGTAAATTATCAAAAAACAAATATTACAGAAATTATTCAAAGTTTAATCCTAGAGTTCCAATCGGCAGCAAAACTTAAAAATATAGATTTAATGTTTGAGAATAATTTGGGGAACGTATATTTGGATATTGATGAATATTCTTTTACACAAACAATTTCAAATTTAGTTGATAATGCTATAAAATATACTAAGAAAGGTTATGTTAAGATAATTCTTGATAAAAATGAAAACAATGAAATAATAGTAAAAGTGAAAGATACTGGAATTGGAATAAGTAAAGAATATCAAAAGCACATTTTTGAACCTTACATTCAAGAAGAAATGGGATATGGAAGAGCTTATGATGGAGTGGGGCTGGGATTGGCTCTGGTAAAAAAATTTGTTGATTTAAATAATGCTCAGATTTCTCTTGAAACAAAAAAATCAATTGGAACAACATTTACAATTAATTTTGGCAGAGCAATTGAAATAAGTTAGAATCAAAGCAGAAAGCAATTATTAAGCTTATTCAAGTTTTTTTATTATCTGTGCAATTTGTGATGTAGCTTCTTGTAATTCTTTTAATTTAGATTCTAGCTTATAAATTTTATAAGATTCCAATGATTCTTTACCACCTAATAGCCAATTAATGTCACATCCTAGTTTTAATAACTTAATAAGTATTTTAGAACCGGGCTCTCTTTTACCACTAATATACTGTTGCAATTGTTGAGGAGAAATATCCATTGCTTCTGCTAATTTTTTTAATGTACCAAACTTTTTCTTTGCGAATAATCTCAATCTTTCTCCTATTCTAAATTGATTTTCTTCCGAAAATAAATCTAAATTTTCATCATAAGCGTTGTCGAATAAGTTTAACTCAAATTGGTAATTATCAATAATCTCTTTAATTTTTTTATATAGCTCGTCATCAAGAAGATTTTGATCGTTTAGTATGTAGTTTAAAGTTTGAGTTTTCATACCAATTTTTTCTGCAATGTAATTAAGTTTTATGTCATAACTTTGAATTAAATATTTAATTTCTTCCTGTTTAGTCATAATTTCTGCGTCACTAAAAGATTCTTAAAGTAAAATAGTAAAATTTATGTTAATTGTTAATCTTTCAATTATTCTTTTTTGAAAATGAATAAATAATATTTGAATGAATTTTTAATTTTTATAACAGAACATAAATCAATATCTTAGAAATCATGAAATTATTTTCATTTACAGAAGACCAAAAATATATATTAAAGCTTGCAGTACCTGCAATTACTGGATTATCAACACAAATGGTAGTATCTCTTGTTGATACTGCCATGGTTGGACGCTTACCTGAAGCAAAATATAACTTAGCAGCAATGGGCATTGGCGTTTTGGCTACATGGGCAGTGGTTAGCTTTTTCTCAAGTCTTGCAACTGGTACTCATGTGTTAATAGCTAGAAGATTTGGAGAGAAAAAATATGAAGAATGTGGAAAAGTATTGAATACTTCATTAATACTTTCTTTGATAATAGGTACAATAATTAGTTTATTGGTTGTTCTTTTTGCTTATGATATAGCAGATTTTTTTGCAGTGGATAAAAAAGTAGGGTTCTATGCTGGAGAGTTTTTACATTATCGTTTTATGGGGATTCCTTTCTTTTTAATGACTGTTTCTTATCGAGGATTTTATTTTGGTATAGCTAAAACAAAAATTTTCATGTATTCAGGAGTAATTACTAATTTCTTAAACATTATTTTTAACTATATATTAATTTATGGTGCATTTGGAATCAAGGGAATGGGACTTGCTGGTGCAGGTTTAGGTTCTACTTTTGCTACTATTTGCGATGCTCTTTTTTATTTCAGTGTTTCGTTATTACCTTTTTATAGAAAGCGATATAGATTTTTTAAAAATCTTAGTTTTAATAGCAAAATTGCTTCATCAATTATAAAAATTTCTTTGCCTGTCTCTTTACAAAATATTTTTATATTAATTGGATTTTTAAGCTTTATTGCAATTACTGGTTTTATTGGGACATTACAACAAGCTGCAAGTAATGTAGTGTTTTCTTCTTTATTAATTTCTTTGATGCCTTGTTTTGGATTTGGTATAGCAGTTCAAACACTTGTAGGAAATAGTCTTGGTAGTGGGAATGTTAAATTAGCTAAACATTATGGTTATGAAACAAGCAAACTTGCAACAATATATACTCTTTTCATTGGTTTAATTTTTACTTTAGTACCAAGAGCAGTACTTATTCTTACTACAAATGATTATAAAGTTATTGAAACTGCTGTTCCAGCACTAAGGATAGCTGGATTTGGTCAGATTTTTTATTCATTTGGGGTTGTTCTTGCTAACGGTTTACAAGCAGCAGGGAAAACTTTGTTTGTAATGGTTGCAGAAGTTGTTGCCAATTGGTTTGTTTTTGTACCCATTGCTTTTTTATTAGGTGTCATTTTTAAATTTGGTTTGTTAGGAGCATGGTTTGCTCTTCCTTTTTATGTTATACTTTATGCATTAATAATTTTTTTAAAGTTTCAGTTTGGTAGTTGGGATAGTTATAAGCGAGTTTAAACTTGACAAAATAATTTAAGAAAAATATATTGCCTAAGTGAAAGTTATGAATAAGATTAAATCAATATTGTTAGCATCTTTAGTTGCTACAGTATTATATGCTGGGGCACAGTTAATTTACTTTACTGCATCGAGTAAAGACGGTAATGTAATACTTGAATGGAAGACTTCATCAGAAACTAACCTTGATTATTTTGTAGTAGAAAGAGCAAATGCTACAGGAAATTTTATTCCAATAGCAAGAATTGAACCTCGCCCAGATAGAACTTATGAATTTATAGATCAAACGGCATTTAAAGCATTAGATGCAATTTATGTATATAGATTAAAAATTGTAGATAAAGATGGAACAGTTTCTTATTCTGCAGCAGTTTCTGTTGCCCATAGTGTATCAAGTGTTAAAAGAACTTGGGGTAGTATTAAAGCATTATTCCGTTAATACACTATTCCTAAATTACC
This sequence comes from Melioribacter sp., assembly GCA_026417975.1. GTDB lineage: Bacteria > Bacteroidota > Ignavibacteria > Ignavibacteriales > Melioribacteraceae > Rosettibacter. The sequence continues at coordinate 69,852 of JAOACD010000007.1, read as the reverse complement.
ATTCAAAAATTATAATCAAATCTATTAATTATGCTTAAAACTAATTTGCCAATTTATCTTGCATCAAAATCTCCTCGAAGAAGAAAATTACTAAAACTTCTTGGAATAAATTTCCGAGCTTTTTCAGTAAATTTAAATGAAGAAATTTTTGACGGGGAACATCCTGTAAGTACTGTAAAACGTTTGGCTTATGATAAATTTTTAGTTGCTTCAAAAAAAGTTGAAAAAGGGATTATTATTACTGCAGATACAATTGTAGTTCTTAATAAAACTATTATTGGAAAGCCTGAAGATAAAACAGATGCCTTTAGAATACTGAAAAAATTAAGTGGTAAAACTCATACAGTCTATACAGGGTTTGTAGTTGCTAATATTGATACTAGTAAAAAAATAATTGATTACGAAAAAACTAAAGTGACATTTAGAAAAATTACCGACGAAGAAATAAAAAAATATATTGAAACTGGTAGTCCTATGGATAAAGCAGGAGCGTATGGAATACAAGATGATTTCGGGGCAGTGTTTATAAAAAAAATAGATGGTTGTTATTATAACGTGGTTGGTTTGCCTCTTGCAAAAGTTTATCTTGCTATTAAAAAAATTTTATAATCTAATCTCTATCTGGTTTTAGTTTTTTTAATTAATTTAATAAAGATATTTGATTAAAGTAGATACCAAAAATATTTTTAGAAAAAACTCTGCGGAGAATATATGGCAAAGTATAAAAAAATAGTTGTTCCTAATGATGGAACTAAGATTACTATTCAAGATGGGAAACTTTCGGTCCCAGATAATCCAATAATCCCTTTTATTGAAGGAGATGGTACAGGACCAGATATATGGTTTGCTTCTAAGATGGTTTTTGATGCGGCAGTAGAAAAAGCTTATCAAGGTAAAAAGAAAATTGCTTGGATGGAAATTTATGCTGGGGAAAAAGCTCTAAAGGTTTACGGTAAAAATCAATGGTTACCTAAGGAAACTCTTGATGCTATTAAGGAATTTATTATTGCTATTAAAGGCCCTCTTACTACGCCAGTTGGTGGTGGAATTAGAAGCTTAAATGTAACGCTACGCCAAGAACTCGATTTGTTTGCTTGCGTAAGACCTGTAAAGTATTATACGGGAGTTCCTAGTCCCGTTAAAAAGCCTCAAGCATTAGATGTTGTAATATTTAGAGAAAATACAGAAGATGTTTATGCAGGAATAGAGTTCAAATCTAAAAGTAAAGAAGCTGTTGCATTAATTAATTACATTAACAGAAAATTTGATAAAAGTATTAGACCAGATTCTGGTATTGGCATTAAACCAATTAGTCAGTTTGGGACAGAAAGATTAGTAAAAAAAGCAATAGAATATGCAATCGAGAACAAAAGGAAAAGTGTAACTCTTGTTCACAAAGGCAATATAATGAAATTTACGGAAGGCTCGTTTAAAGAATGGGGATATGAAACGGCAAAAAAATATTTTAGTGATATTATTGTTACAGAGGAAGAAGTATCAAAAACTTATAATGGAGTAGTTCCAACAGGTAAAATAGTAATAAAAGATAGAATTGCAGATAACATGTTTCAACAAATATTGTTAAGACCTGATGAGTATGATGTGATAGCAACACCTAATTTAAATGGAGATTATTTATCAGACGCATGTGCTGCTCAAGTAGGTGGCTTAGGAATTGCACCAGGTGCTAATATGAGTTATTATCATGCAGTTTTTGAAGCAACTCATGGAACAGCTCCTAAATATGCAGGACTCGATAAGGTTAATCCAGGTTCTGTTATTCTTTCTGGTGTAATGATGTTAAATTATATAGGATGGAAGAAAGCAGCAAAACTGATTGAAAAAGCCTTAAACAAAACTATAAAAGCTAAAACTGTTACTTACGATTTTGCCAGACTGATGAAGGGAGCAAAAGAAGTAAGCTGTTCTGATTTTGCTAGAGAAATAGTAAAAAATATGGAATAAAATAATTGCAAGGTTAAGAGTAGTAGTAAGTTTTTACTCTTAACCTTGCTTTTAAATTAAAATTTGAATTGGATCAGAAAACTACACATACAACTTCTATAAATCTTAATTAAAAAGTTCCCCGCTCACATTCTTTTTTTGACTTTATTAATCTAAATCCGAAAAGCAATCCATTACTAGTATTTTTCTCATTATTAAAATTATTACTTTTTATTTTTCGTAATTTTTACATAAAAATAACTAAAAGTTTTTATTTTTTGTTGTTCTGAGTATGGTATAATATTTGTTCATATAACTGGCTCTTTTTATAAATTTGTTACAACAAAAAAGGAAAATATTTGTATGGGAGAAGAAAAGCTAAAATTGGAAGATCTACTTGGTGGGGTTCAAAGAAACGAAGAAACTGACCGTATTGATTTTGTAGCAATAATAGGGGGTGGAGTAATGGGGCAGGGGATTGCCCAAACTGTATCGGCTGCTGGCTTAGAAGTAGTAATAATAGAAAAAGATGAAGAAAGTGTTGAACATTCTAAAGAAAGTCTTAAGGCATCTATGGAAAGAGAAATTGCTCGATGGGCAATGACACAAAGCGAAATGAAATCGATTTTATCAAGAATTAAATGGACTACAGATCGAAATGATATCCCAGAATGTGACCTTATAATTGAAGCAGTAGATGAAGACTATGAATTAAAGAAAAGAATTTTTAAAGAACTAGATGAAATTGCTAAGCCACAAACAATTTTTATTTCAAATACTTCTACTCTTAGTTTAACTAAAATTGCTGAGGTTACTAAAAGAAGAGATAAGATTATTGGGATGCACTTCCTTAATCCTGTTCCTAAAGTACCACTCGTTGAATTAGTAAGAGCACTAGAAACTTCTGATAAAACAGTAGAAATTATTAAAAGATTTGCTGCACGAATTGGTAAAACACCTGTAGAAGTCTATGAATATCCTGGATTTGTTACTACTCGCGCAATAGTTCCTTTATTAAATGAAGCAATGTATATTCTTCTTGAAGGGATTGCATCTGCAAAAGATATTGATACTGCAATGAAATTAGGCTACAATTTGCCAATGGGACCACTTGAAATGGCTGATACTATGGGCTTAGATGAAGTCCTCACTTGGATGGAAACTCTGTGGCATAGCTTGGGCGAACCACGCTATCGGGCTTGTCCGATCCTTCGAAAACTTGTACGTGAAAGGAAATTAGGTAAAAAAACAGGAGAAGGATTTTTTAAATACGACTCTGAAGGTAAAATAATTTCTTAAATTAAGAGGTTGATATGAAAGTATTAGTTCTAAATTGCGGAAGTTCGTCAATAAAATATCAATTTATCGATACAACGTCAAAAATTGCATTAGCAAAAGGTATGGTTGAAAGAATTGGAATGTCGAGCGCTGTATTAACTCATACACCTTATGGTAAAGAAAAAATAAGAATTGTTGGAGAAATTTTAGATCATTCAATTGCTATTGAATATGTAATAGCTGTTTTACTTAGTCCCAATCATGGTGTAATTAGAGATAAAAAAGAAATTGATGCAGTAGGACATCGTGTTGTTCACGGTGGTGAAACTTTTTCTGGCTCGGTTCTAATTACTGACGAAGTGATGAATGCTATAAAAGAAAATATAGAATTAGCACCACTTCATAATCCTCCAAATATTAAAGGAATATTAGCAGCAAAAGAACATTTGCCAAATATTCCACAAGTAGGAGTATTCGATACCGCCTTTCATGCTAAGATGCCACCAAAAGCTTACTTGTATGGAATCCCTTATGAACTCTATAGAAAATACAAAATTAGAAGGTATGGGTTTCATGGAACATCTCATCGTTATGTGTCTGAGAGAGCATCATTTCTGATGGGTAAACCTATTGAGCAACTAAAAATTATTACCGCACATTTAGGAAATGGTTGCTCAATGGCTGCAGTAGATGGTGGTATATCAGTAGATACAACTATGGGATTTACGCCACTTGAAGGATTAATTATGGGAACTAGAAGTGGTGATATAGACCCTTCTGTAATCCTTTACATTATGGCTAAAGAAGGATTATCTCTTTCCGAAGCTAATACACTTTTAAATAAACATAGTGGATTAATTGGAATAAGTGGTGAAAGTAGCGATATGCGTGAAATTGAAAACGCAATTAACGAAGGAAACAAGAAAGCGAAAAATGCATTTGATGTTTTTACGTATCGTATTAAAAAATATATTGGAGCTTACATTGCAGCAATGGGTGGATTAGATGCACTTGTGTTTACTGGTGGCATAGGAGAAAATTCAGTTATGGTTAGAAAAGAGGTATGTTCTAATATGGAATATTTAGGAATTAAATTAGATGAATATAAAAACGAAAATGTAAATGGTGAATGTTTAATTTCTTCAGATGATTCTAAAGTAAAAGTCTTTAGAATTCCAACAAATGAAGAATTAGTAATTGCACTGGATACAGAAAAAATAGTAACAGAACAATTTACAGCTATTTATAAGTAATTTTTGGTTAATTTAAGCTTTTGCATCGATTTTTTTAATGAAATAATTCTCTATTATGTATATTGCTTGAGGATGTTTATAACATAAGTATAAAGAAGTGTAAAGATATTTTTAAACTTGTGCACTTTAATAAATCAGCTTTGAAGATATTAGTAGTTAATATAAAACATTTAGGTGATTTGATAATCTCTACTGCTCCCCTTAATGCACTTCGTAAAAAATATCCTTTAGCTGAGATATCAGTTTTAGTTCGCGAAGAATTTAAAGACGTATTTCGTTATAACCCAAATATAAATAAAGTACTAACTTTTAATACTTCGTTAAAAGGCAAAAAAAATTTGAAGAAGTTAATAGATGGAATTAAACTTATTTTGAAGATACGAAAAGAAAGATTTGACGTTTTTATTGCTTTGCATCCAGGAGATAGAATTGCTTTTCTTGCATGGTTTTCTGGAGCTAAAATTAGAATTGCTCCAAGAAAACAAACTTTTCATTTTTTATATAATTGCAAAGTAGATATATATGAAGATACTATAAGTTATATAGATTATTATAACAAAATAATTTCAGCATTTGATGTAAAGGATATTCATAAGGAAACAGAATTTTTTATTTCTGATGAAGAAGAAGAATGGTCAAAGGAATTTTTTATTGAAAATCAATTGAATAATTTTAAAATTGTTTGTATTCATCCTGGAGCAAGTGAATCTTCTAAAATATGGGCAGCTGAAAATTTTGTTAATCTTATAAAATTACTTACAAAAAAAAACGATATAAAAATTTTATTACTTTCCGGACCAAACGATAAAAAAATTTGCGAAGAAATTCTAAAAGAAATAAAAAGTGATTATTTAGTTTACTATGAGTCAAGAAGTATACTGAAATCTGCAGCTTTATTAAAAAAATCTTTTTTACTTGTAACAAACGATACAAGCACAAGGCATCTTGCAGTTGCATTAAAAATTCCAGTTATTGCACTTTTACCGGAAGATAATGTAAAGTGCTGGGACTTTTATTCTGTGCAACAAAAACATTTTACTTTTATTGGTAAAAGAATAAATGATAATGGCTATAAGTATCTTGGATTTATTAATGTTGAAGACGTTTATAAAAAAATAGAAGAAATTTTTTGCTGTGATTAAAGAGAATATTCGAAATATTTTAATTATTAAGTGGGGAGCACTTGGTGATTTAATTGCTAGTACTCCTGCAATAAAGGCAGTAAGAGATAATTTTCCTAAAGCACATATTACACTTTTGACAAATAGTTTAATGAGTCAAATTGTCCCCCCAAAATTTATAGTAGATGAACATATAATTGTAAGTACAAATAAAAACAAACTTACAGACTCATTATTCAAACAATTACTGGTTTTACAGCAACTTCGGAAGAAAAAGTTTGATCTGGCAATTAATTTAAAATGGACCTCAGAAAGAGCTGCTATTTTTACATATCTATGCGGAGCTAAAGAAACAGTAAGCAGTGGACCAAAAAGATTAATGAATTTGTATACAATTAAAATTAAACATCCAAACGGGCGTTATCATGAAATTCATCGCAATCTTGATATTGTAAAATCGATTGGATGTAATGTAATTGATGAAAATCCAGTTATTTATATTTCAGAGGAAGAACAAAAATATGCAGACAATTTTTTCGAAATGATAGGATTAGAAACAAAGAAAACTGTTTGTGTTCATCCTGGAGCAAGCAAAATTACAAAGGCTTGGATGCCAGAAAGATTTGCGGAAGTGTCAAAAAGGTTAATAAAAAATTTTGGTGTTAAAATTTTATTGACTTGGGGAGAGAAAGAAAGAGAACTTGTTGACTTTGTTTTATCTAAAATTGGAAATGGTGCTATTAGAGCGCCTCAAACTAGAACTGTTGGACAGCTTGCAGCTTTGATTAAAAATTCTTTTATGTTTTTTTCTAATTGTACAGGTCCTATGAATGTTGCAGTTGCTGTTAAAACTCCTACCATAGCACTTCTTGGTTCTTCTCATCCTGATGATTGGGGAGCCTACGGTAATTTGCACATCAACATTAAATCTCCGTTAGTCCTAGAACATTACTCAGAGGACGATGAGAAAAAGGCTATGGAATTATTAACGGTTGATTATGTATGGGAAATTGTTCAAAAAAGATACTCAGAACTTACTAAAGGCTTAGATTGTTAATTGCAAAAATATCATATTGACTAAATTAGTTTTATTCCAAATAAGAAAGTTGTTTATAAATTTCAAAAGTTTTTTCATCAAAACAACAGAAAATTACTTTTTCAATTTCACTATGATTTGATAAAAATTCTGTTACAGTTTTAAATGCAATTCTTGAAGCTCGTTCGACAGGGAATCTATAAGCGCCTGTGCTAATTGATGGGAAAGCAATTGTTTTTATTTTATTTTCTATAGCAAGCTTTAAGGAGTTTTTGTAACAATTAGATAGTAATTCATCTTCGTTATTATTACCTCCATTCCATACAGGACCTACAGTATGTATAACATATTTTGCTGGCAGATTATAACCTTTAGTGATTTTTGCTTCGCCAGTTGGGCAACCACCTAATTTTTTGCACTCTTCTAATAATTGAGGTCCTGCTGCTCTATGGATAGCCCCATCAACTCCACCACCTCCTAATAATGTGCTATTGGCTGCATTTACAATTGCATCAACTTGTAATTTAGTAATGTCACCTTTAACAATTTCAATTCTTGGGTCCATCTTTATAGCTCCAATTTTTTTATGATAGATAATAAATTATGTATTACATGTAGTCATTAATCTCAATTTGAAACTGATTTATTTAATGCGTTAACACCTTATTTAAAAAAATTAAAACTATAGCACTGGCATTAATATTGAGAAAAAAACAAAAACTCATTAACTCGAATCTTAATGGAATTTATTGATATTATATATGAAGGTTTGAAAATTTTGATTGCGATATTATTCATTGTATTAATTTCAACATATTTTATATCAAAAATACGTTTTAGAAAGAAATCTAAACTTCCTAAAAATAACATCGAAGTTAATTACTTACAACCTTATGTTTCTTTAATTAAAAATAATCCATACAGATTAAATAAGATAGAACAGCAACAAAGCCTAAACATAAGGTATATAAAAAAATCGAATTATATAAATAAAAATTTATTGTTAAATCCTACAGAGCAGAATAAAAAAACTAGATATACAGTAATTAATGAATTATTAAAAAAGGAATTTAACAATTATAAAACGAGTTTTTAGTTAAAAAAATATCATGTTCTTTTTTTAGTGAAAATTATGCTTTCATTCTTTCTCCTTTTTCTTCTTTGCTGAATATCCAGCCTACAACTTTTCCAATGTCAATTGCTTCAAAATTATTCCAATATTTTTTTGTTCTTACAAACATAGAACTAGTATCATTAGGTGGAATAGATTCTGCTTCTTCAATAATTGTTTTTATTCTTAATTGCCACATCATCATGCTTTTTGGTCTAAGATCTACCCACCCATCATGAGCCCATAATTCTATTTTTTCATCTGTTATTTCTAATTCATTTTCGCCTCTATATGGAGGAATTTTTATTTCATTACCTCTTAGAATAGATTTCCCGTCAGGCAGCAAAATAGGTATTCCAATAGAAATGATTTCGTTTCTTAATTTTGAGTTTTGTTTTATATGTTCAAAAGCTTTTCTTGATAATTCTTCAGGGGTTTCTTTTAGAATTTGTTTCATTGTTCCACAAACTATTTTAAGTAAGTTAATTTCATGAAGGAGTTTTGATAATCTAGGAGGTCCTAAAAGTTCAAATGCGACGCTACTTACATTATGAATTTTTTCAAGTTCTTTTAATTTTTCTATTGCTGAATGCTGTAAAAATCCAGCACGATAGGTAGGCTCTAAAGTGGCATTATCAAGAGCATTAATTATGTCGTGTCCAGTATTACCTCCCTTAATTTCATAAATTACGTCATCAGCAATTTCTTCTGGCGTAACATATTCCATTTGCCCTTGTGTTGTTATTGATTCAAATTCGCCAAGAGAAAAAGTTCCGTTTTCTCCTGTGTCGATAAAAACAGATTTCAAATTTTCTCCCGAAGTTTTAAATTTTTTATCAAGGACCAGTTTTAATTTCCCATTTAGTTGAATCGCTTCGTCAAGTGATACATCGAGCAATTCTATTGGTTTACCTGCTTTCTTTATTTCACCGAATTCGATTCTTTTCCATGCTATAGCAGCTGTAGGTTTAATTTCTTTAGTAATTGGTCCATCAGGAGTTCTTCCCATTAAGAAAAGTAATAATGTATGAGCTCCTGCAACGGCAGATTTGCTTAATAATACACGAGAGGGTTTTTCTTCGCTATGTGTGTAGGGAATGTTTAGTCCCATACCTCCAGTTCCGCTTGTCCCAATTTTAACGTAAATTTTTGTGCCTGCTTTGTTCATTGAGTTATAAAGAATTTGAACGTGACGAATTAATTGGGGTATGTATTCTGTACAAAAAATTTTTTCAGTTTCTTCCGCTAATATTTCTACAGAAGGTTTTGATTCTAATAGCTTTTTAATTCTGTAGTATCTTGAATAAACATCTTGATAAGCTATTGCAGTTGCAGAGTTAACACAGTCAATTATAATTTCTGGCTTAAATTCCATTAACAAATTGTATATAGAAGAACTTTGTAGAATATCATCATTTAATTCTTCCATAATATCTTGCATAATAATTTTTCTTGTAACAGGATTACTTAATAATTCTTCTCTATTAGCATCTTTGAATTCGTATCTTACGAAAATATTTCCCCACCATGGTATAAAATAATCACTAGGAAGATTTGGAAAATCCGATTTTAGTTTTTCAACAGCTTCTTCTGCTTCTTCTTTTTTTAGTGATGTTACAATTATCTTTTTTGGTTTTTCGGGGATAAGTTTTCTTACTACAGCATTTCCAACTAATCCCCAGCCCCCTAATACTAATACTATTTTGTTTTGTATATCCATAAAAACTCCATTTTAATATTTTCTTTATAGACAAATTACTGCTTGTAAACCATCACTTCAACAAAATAAAAACTTAGCTTAATTTTAATTTCATTGCTTAAGGAAACATCCTTTCTTAAATTTGTAATTAGAAGTTTAACTAAATTTGGAATCATAATGAGGATTTGTGATATTTTAAGAAAAGACAAAATTATTCCTTCTATGAAGGGAAGAACAAAGTTTGATTTAATTAATGAATTAGTGGATTTATTTAAAGATGATGAGCGTGTTAAAGATCTTGAAGGAATGCGTCAATCGGTTCATGAACGAGAAAAAATTATGTCTACTGGAGTAGGTAAAGGTTTTGCTATACCTCACTCTAAGTCTAATAGTGTTAATGATATAATTGCAGCTTTTGGTAAAGTAGATGAACCTGTAGATTTTCAAGCACTAGATGGACAGCCAGTAAATTTAATTTTTCTTCTTGTTGGAAAAGAAAATTTGGTAGGGCCTCATATCAAACTTCTTAGTAGAATTTCTCGAATGATGAGCAGAGATGAATTTAGAGAAAGTCTTATAAAAGCTAAAACAGCAGATGAAATTTATGAACTTTTTGAAAATGAAGAAAAGCAATATTTCGATATTAATTAATTATTTGGGAAGCCTTCCTAATGATAAAAGCAGTCACTGGTACAAAAGATATCCTTCCAGAAGAAATACCAAACTGGAAATTTTTAGAAAAAGTTGTTACCTCGGTTTTTGATAATTATAATTATAAAGAAATTCGCACACCAATATTTGAAGAAACAAAGCTTTTTGCAAGAGGCATTGGTGAGTCAACTGATATTGTTAGTAAGGAAATGTATACTTTTACGGATAGAAGTAATACAAGCTTAACCTTAAAACCTGAAATGACTGCTTCTGTAGTAAGAGCTCTTATAGAACATGCTCTTTACAAGAAACAAAGCTTGAATAAATTTTATTATATATCACCCATGTTTCGCCAGGAAAGACCACAAGCTGGTAGGTTACGTCAGTTTCACCAGTTTGGAGCTGAGGCAATAGGGAGTAACAACCCTTTACTTGATGCTGAAATTATTATTGTGGCTTATACAATTTTGAAAAAACTTGGACTAAAGAATTTAACAGTAAAAATAAATTCACTTGGATTACCCGAATCGAGGGAAAATTATAAGAAGTTATTACGTGAATATCTAATTAAACATTTTGATAAACTTTCAAACGAAAGTAAAAAAAGATTTCAAACAAACATTCTGAGAATTTTTGATAGCAAAGATGAACAGGATATAATGATAATGCAAAACGCTCCGCTGTTGTTAGAATATCTTGACAATGAAAGTCTTGAACATTTTGAAAAGGTTAAAAAGGCTCTTGTTAATGCAGGAATTCCATTTGAAATTGAACCTAAATTAGTTAGAGGATTAGACTATTATACAAATACTACTTTTGAAATTATAAGTTCGAGTGTAGGGGCTCAAAATGCTCTTTGTGGTGGTGGAAGATATAACGGCTTAGTAAAAGAATTAGAAGGACCAGACATACCTGGAGTAGGCTTTGCAGCTGGTATGGAACGAATTTTACTTGCATGCGAAAATGAGAAAATTTTATCACTCGAAGAAGATAAATTTGATTTATATATTTTAGCTATTGATAAAGATTTTGTTGATATTGTTTTTGATCTTGCAATTAAATTGAGAAATTTTGATTTAAAAGTGGAGTTGGATTATTTTAATCGTAGCTTAAAAGCTCAATTAAGGGAAGCAAACAAGCTTAAAGCTAAATTTGCATTGTTTGTAGGTGGAGATGAATTTAAAAATGGATTCTACTTGTTAAAGAAAATGTCGGATGGTACACAGTTTAATATTCCAATTAGTGATTGGAATAAATTAGTTTCTATAATAAAGGAGTCTTAATTGCCACTTCGTAAAGTTGATGAAATACCCAAAATACCAAAGACAAGAAAGAAAAAACCCGAAGCAATAATAGCTTCTGTTCCCCTTAAAAAACCTGATAAACTTGAATATATTTGTAAAGCATACTTTAAATATGACCCTAAATTAAAAAAACAATATTTAGCTTTTTTAATTGAAACAGTTATTGAATTTACAAATTTCACTTACGAAATTTCAGTAGATTTGGTTCATGAAAAAAATGTTGTTTATTTTGTAATTACTGGATTAATTGTAAGAATGGATACTGTACCACAAATCCAACCTGCAAAAAGAGAAATCCTTTTTGACACGCTAACAGGTGATTATATTATTAATGTTGTAAAGCAAGATGGGACAATTAATTCAGCAGAATTTCATTTTAATATTTTTAAGAGGGAAATAATTTTAAAGAGAGAGTATATACCTAAAAAGAAAAATAATCGTTTCTTTTGTAAGTTCGAAGTAGCTAAAGAGAATTTTACATTTCCTGAATCGTTCTAAGGGAGATAAAAATTGATTAAAATTTATGGAAGAAAACCCGTATTAGAAGCTATTAATTCTAATGCGGAAATAGAGGTTATTTATATAGCTTATGGTCAGCACGGGGAAGTAATAAATAAAATTTTTTCAGCAGCTAAAAATAAAGGGATTAAAATTTCTCAATTATCAAAAGATAAGTTTGATAAGCTCTCAGGAGAAAAAAATTCTCAAGGTGTAATTGCAATTAAAAGAAGTTACAATTTTTATGAAATAAATGAATTAATAGAGATTTCTAAAAAATCTGTGTATCCTTTGTTACTTTTGTTGGATTCTATTCAAGATACTCATAATTTAGGTGCCATTATTAGAACGGCAGAATGTGCAGGAGTAGATGGAATAGTTATTACTACAAATAATACTGCGCCAATTAATGAAACTGTAGAAAAAGCTTCGGCAGGGGCTTTATCTCATGTTAAGATTTGCAAGGTAAATAATTTAAACCAAGTAATTAAACTTCTTAAAGAAAATGGATATTGGGTTGTAGGTTCTTACATTTCTGATAATTCAAAAGATTATACAGAACTAGATTATAGGTTTCCTTTGGCATTAATATTAGGTAACGAGGAAAAGGGAATAAGAAAACTTATAGCATCAAATTGCGATTATCTTGTTAAAATTCCGCTTAAAGGTAAAATTAATTCACTAAATGTTTCTGTTGCAGCAGGTGTTTTACTTTTTGGAATATTGGAAAAAAGAGGAAAGTAATTATTTATTTAGTTATTGAGTTAAAAAAAATAAAATTGTTAATTTACTTGAGGGCCAATATGAGCGAAGAATTAAACCCCCTAGTCAAATAAAAATATGGAGAAATTATTAAGACGTCATCAAAAGGTTGCTGTGGCCCTCAATTATCGTGTTGTAGTCCAAATAATGAATTTTCATTAATGCAGAATGAATACTATAAGATTGACGGTTATATACCCGAAGCAGATTATGGATTAGGATGTGGTTTTCCTACAGAGTTTGCAAATATTAAAAAAGGTTATGTGGTACTTGATTTAGGTTGTGGCGCTGGAAATGATGCTTTTATTGCAAGAAATTTAGTAGGAGAAACTGGTAAAGTTATAGGAATTGATATAACAGAAGAAATGATTAGGAAGGCAAATGAAAATAAGAAAAAACTGAAATATGATAATGTTGAGTTTAGAGTAGGTGATATTGAAAATTTATCAATTGAAGATAAAACTATAGATGTTGTGATAAGTAATTGTGTATTAAATCTTGTTCCTAACAAAAAAAGAGTATTTTCGGAAATTTACAGAGTTCTTAAAGATGGAGGACATTTTGCTATATCTGATATTGTGATTGATGGAGAACTTCCAGAAAAATTAAGAAAACCAGCTGAGCTTTATGTTGGCTGTATAGCGGGGGCATTATCTTTGAAAGAATATCTTGATATTATTTATGAATTAAATTTCCGAAATGTAGTAATAAAAAAGAGCAATGAAATATCATTACCTCAGGAATTATTAAAAAAGTATCTTACAATGAATGAAATAGAAAAGTTTATTAATAGTAAGAATAGAATTTTAAGTATCACTGTTTATGGTGAGAAGTAATCAATCACTTTGCCCTTGCACTGTATTATGGCTTCCTAAGAGTGTCTGATAAATATAAATAAATTTGCATATTACTTTTTGTTTACATTCCTTTTTTGTCTAATATCCTGCTTTAGATAACAAGTGGACGGAGAATTAAATTATGGAAACAATTAACTATAAGCCAAAATTCGCTGTAATTGGGGCAGGGCATGGTGGTTTGGCTATGGCAGGGCATTTAGCTTTAATGGGATTTCAAGTTAATTTATTTAACAGAACTAAAGAGAGACTTTGGGGGGTGCAATCTACCGGTGGAATAAGAGTAGAAAGCGATTTTGGTCTTGAAGGATTTGGTGTTATTAATATTGCAACTACTAATATAGCAGAAGCTATTGATGACGTAGATATAATAATGGTTGTTGTACCAGCTACTGCACATCGTGATATAGCAACAATAACTGCTCCACATTTAAAAGATGGACAAATTATTATTTTGAATCCAGGAAGAACTTTTGGTGCATTAGAATTTAGACAAGTATTGAACAGCTTAAATGTTAGTGCAGATGTTATAATTGCAGAAGCACAAACTTTTATTTATGCATCAAGGGCAGTTAATCCTGGGCAAGTACATATTTTTCGCATTAAAAATTCAATTCCTTTGGCTTCTATAAGAGCATATTTAATTCCTGAAGTATTAAAAAAAGTTAGGATTGCATATCCTCAATTTGTACCAGGTGATAATATTTTCAAAACAAGTTTTGATAATATTGGAGCTGTATTTCATCCTGCGTTATGTGTTTTAAATGCAGGGTGGATAGAAGATGATGCAGAATTTCAGTTTTACTATCAAGGTGCAAGTCCTTCGGTTACAAAAGTTTTGGAAAAGATAGATGAAGAAAGAGTTAAGGTTGCTGAAGCTCTTGGAATAAGAGCATTAACTGCAAGGGAATGGCTTTACCTTGCGTATAATGCAGTAGGAAACAATCTTAATGAAGCAATGAAAGCTAATCAAGGATATAGAGGAATAAAAGCTCCCAATAGATTAAATATGAGATATATTACAGAAGATGTTCCTACAAGCCTTATCCCAATTTCCTCAGTTGGGAAAAAATTTGGTGTTGAGACACCTACTATCGATGCTATAATTCATCTTGCATCTATATTAACTCAAACTGATTATTGGAAAGAAGGGAGAACTGTCGAGAGGTTAAACATTCATAATATGTCATTAAAAGAACTTCGTTTACTTGCAATAGGTGAAAAATAAAAACAGAGTTGAAATGAAAAAAGCAAAAATAATTCTTGGATGTGCACTTGGTAATTGTGTTCATATTGGAGGCTTAAATCATTTTTTGAAATTGGCCGAATTGGAAGGCTACGAAACATATTCGCTTGGTCCAGCAGTCTCTATTGAAAGACTTTTTAGTGAAATAGAGAAGTTAAAACCAGATTTAGTTGCAGTAAGTTATCGCCTTACCCCTGAAGTTGCAAGCAATCTTTTTGATTTACTAAAGGCTACCGCCAACAATAAATCCATTGGTGATACTAAATTCATTTTTGGTGGCACGCCATCTGTTGCTAAAGTAGCAAGAGAAAAAAATTTTTTTGAGAGAGTATTTGATGGAACAGAAAATATCAATGAAATTAAGGCTTATTTGAAAGGTAGGGTAGAAAAAAGCATTGACAAAATTTTCCCTCAAACACTTATTGAAAGAATTGAACAAAAATATCCTTATCCAATATTAAGGCATCATTTTGGGAGACCATCATTAAAAGAGACAATTGAAGGAATAAGAAAGATTTCAGAAGCTCAAGTTTTAGATGTAATCTCTCTTGGTACAGACCAAAATGCACAAGAGTTTTTCTTTACCCCAGAATTAATGAAGCCAGAATTAGATGGTGCAGGAGGAGTTCCTGTTAGAAGGAAAGAGGATTTAATAGCGTTGTATGAAGCATCAAGATGTGGTAATTATCCGTTAATGCGATGTTACAGCGGAACAAATGATTTAATTAAATGGGCAGAGATGAGTTTGGAAACTATAAATAATGCATGGGCTGCTATTCCTCTAACTTGGTATAGCGTTTTGGATGGAAGATCAAAGAGACCTCTTGAAATATCAATAAAAGAAAATCAACTTGCTATGAAATGGTATGCCGAACATAATGTACCAGTTGAAGTAAATGAATCGCATCAATGGAGCCTTCGAGATGCTCACGATTCATTGGCAGTTGCAATGGCTTTTTTAGCAGCATATAATGCAAAAAAGATGGGAGTTAAAAATTATGTTTCTCAATTTATGTTCAATACCCCGCCAGGAACTTCACCTCAAATGGATATAGCTAAAATGGTAGCTAAAAATGAATTAATAGAAGAATTAAAGGATGAGAATTTTAATGTTTATAGGGAAGTACGTGCTGGCATTGCTCACTTTTCTCCTAATCCTGAAATTGCAAAAGGACAACTTGCTTCGTCCACTTTTATTAGCCTGGCCTTAAAACCACATATTCTACATGTTGTAGCTTATTGCGAAGGGGACCACGCAGTATACCCTGAAGAACTTATTGAAAGTTGTAATATAGTACATGGTGTTATTCAAAATTGCTTGTTTGGTTATCCGGATGTAGAAAAAGATGAAGTAATAGTTAAAAGAAAAGATGAACTTAAAAGAGAAGCTAAAGATTTATTGATGGCAATAAAAATATTTGGTAAAGATAAATCTGATGACCCGTGGTCTGATGCAAATGTACTTGCTTCTGCAATTAAAGTAGGAATTCTTGATACTCCGCATTTTTGGGGTAATCCTCTTTTGTGTGGAAATATAAAAACAAATCTTATTAACGGTGCATGGTACGCAATTGATGAACAAGGAAATATTTTAAGAGAAAGAGATAGACTTAAAGAGTTTTTAAATTGAGTAGTAAGTTATTGAGATTTACTACCCCCACAAAAAAATGTGAGGGTAGTATAAAAATTATTCTGCCATTAAACAAGCAATTGAAGCAGTATTAACAATATCATCAACACTGCAACCACGCGATAAATCAAAGAATGGATGTTTTAGCCCTTGATTTATTGGACCAATAGCTTCTGCTTTACCAAGTCTCTGTGCAATTTTGTAACCAATATTTCCTGAATTTAAATCTGGAAAGATTAGTACATTTGCTCTGCCTGCAACATTACTCCCTGGAGCTTTTCTTTTACCAACTGATTCTACAATTGCAGCATCAAATTGAAGTTCTCCATCAACATTTAAATCTGGCCTTTTTTGTTTTACAATTTCGGTAGCCTTACGAACTTTATCTACCATTTCATGTTCTGCACTGCCCTTTGTTGAAAATGAGAGCATTGCAATGTAAGGCTCTTCGCCAGTTAATTTTTTATGATTCTCCGCAGTTGATATAGCTATATCAGCTAATTGATTGGCATCTGGATTTGGATTTACAGCACAATCAGCAAAGGTGTAAACTTTGTCTGGGAAAACCATTAAAAAAAAGCTTGATAAAATAGAAATACCTTCTTTTAAACCAACGCAGTAAATAGCAGCACGTGTAACATCAGCTGTAGTTGCTACTGAACCTGAAACACTTCCGTCTGCCATCCCTTCTCTTAACATCATACCAGCAAAAAAGATATCCCTTTTTACAGTTTCTCTAGCTTGCTCAATAGTGATACCTTTGTGCTTTCTAAGGTTGTAAAAGGTATTTGTAAAATCATTTAGCTTGTCAGATTGTTCTGGATTAATAATCTTAACCCCATCTAAACCAATATTAAGTTTTTTTGCCTCATTTTTTATACTTTCTTCATTCCCAAGTGTAATTACTGAAGCTATGTTTTCTTTTGTTAAAATTTCTGCTGCTTGCAGTACTCTTTCATCATGCGATTCTGGCAAAATTATGGTTTTTTTTCTTTGTGAGGCTCTTGTACGAATTTGCTTGAGTAGTTCATATTCTTCCATAAAAATCACCTTATTTTAAAATTTTTTAGTATGTAAATATAAGGAAATATGGATGATTAATTTTAATAATTGTATCCTATTAGCAACTTATTTTCTTGATGGGCTATAACTTTACTTTTATATTTGTATAATCGAAGTTACTTTAACGCATATTATGCATCCGAATTTTCTTTATAAGAAGTTTTTAATACCTCTAATATTGATAACATTTCTAATTTGCTTGATATATATCTTTACAGATATAATCGTAATTCTAATAGTTTCACTTCTTATTTCTATGATTTTTAATCCTGCCGTCGATTACATAGAAAAAAAAGGTTTTAATAGAACTGTTTCTGTTTTGTTTGTATTTAGTTTGGTTGGGTTTTTGGTTGTTATTTCAATGGCCTATATATTACCAAAAATTTATAATCAAATGAACTCAATAGCTCAGATAATTACACCTAAAAATATATTGTCGGTTTTTTCAGGTATAGAGGTTATGTTAAAAAATCTTTTTCCTAACATAGATACTCAAAATATTTTTAATCAGATTTATAAAGAATTACAGAATTTGCTTTTTGGTTGGTTTAGTAATATTAGTAGTATCATTTATAGTATTTTTTCACTAGTGACTATTCTTATTATCATTCCATTTGTGACTTTCTTTTTATTAAAAGATAATAAAAGAATTATTAGAGGAATAATTAATCTTATGCCTAATAAATATTTTGAAGTTTCATATTGGGTACTAAAACAAATTTCAATTCAACTTGCTAGGTTTGTAAGAGGTTGGATTCTTGATGCTTCTATTGTTGGTATTTTGATAGGTATAGGTTTATATTTATTAGGAATTAATAATGCAGCTTCAATTGGATTTGTTGCAGGAGTAGGACATCTAATTCCATACTTTGGTCCAATAATAGGCGGACTTCCTGCTATTATCATTTCAGTTATACAACTTGGAAATTTCTCAATGCTTCCTGAAATTATAATTTTATTTGCTATAATTTATACTTTTGATAATGGCTACGTACAACCAAAAGTATTTTCCAAAAGTACAGATATGCACCCTTTAATAATAATTTTATTGATCCTTATTGGTGGTAAGCTTTTTGGAGTTTTAGGTATGTTATTAGCTGTTCCTGCGGCTACTGTTATTAAAACAGCAGCTAAAGAGATTTATTATGCATATAAAAATTATAAAATTATTCACATGTAAAACCTTCCTTTATAATTAATGGTGAAAATATGGAAATACAATTTATTGGGGCTACTCAAACTGTTACAGGCTCAATGCATTTAATTAAAGCTTGTGGTAAAAAATTTTTACTTGACTGTGGTCTATTTCAAGGAAAAAGAAAAGAAGCTTTCGAACTTAATAGAACATTTGATTTTTTTGATCCTAAGGAAATCGATTTTGTAATTTTATCTCATGCGCACATTGACCACTCTGGAAATTTACCTACGTTAGTAAAGAAAGGATTTAATGGCAAAATATTCACAACTTTTGCAACTCGAGATTTAGCCGCCATTATGTTACAGGATAGTGCTCATATTCAAATTAAGGATGTAGAGTTTGTTAATAAAAAAAGAAAGAAAAGAGGTCAAAATCTTTTTGAACCTCTTTATACACTTGATGATGTATTTCAGACTTTAAAACTATTCGTAGGATTGAACTATCATCATGAATTTGAAATTAGCTCAGGAATAAATTTAACCTTTTTTGATGCTGGACATATTCTTGGATCTTCCATTATTTTTCTAAGCATCAATGAAAATGGAACAATTATTAATTTAGGATTTTCTGGAGATATAGGAAGAAAAAATATGCCAATATTAAAAGACCCAGAAAAAATTCCTGATGTAGATTTTTTTATATGCGAAAGCACTTATGGAGGAAAATTACACAAAGATATTACTGAAGCAGAAAATGAACTAATCTCTGTGATTTTAAAAGCTTATGAACAAAGAAGTAAAATTCTCATCCCTGCTTTTAGTGTTGGTCGAACACAGGAACTTGTTTATTCAATGCATAAGATTTTTGAAAATGGAAAAGTGCCAGAAATTCCAGTTTATGTTGATAGCCCTTTATCTGTTAATGCTACTAATGTGTATAAAGTACATCCAGAATGTTTTGATTTAGAAACAAGTGATTTTATTTTAAAAAGAGAGGATCCATTTGGTTTTAATAAACTAAAATATATAACTGATGTTGAAGAATCTAAAAAGTTAAATTTTTTGTCGGGACCTTGTATTATTATTTCTAGTTCGGGCATGTGTGAATCTGGAAGAATATTACATCATCTTGCAAATAATGTAGAAAATCCTAATAACATTATTTTAATAGTTGGTTTTATGGCAGAGCATACTTTAGGTAGAAAATTAGTTGAACGCGAAGATACTATAAAAATTTTTGGGGATGAATATAAGCTCAATGCAGAGGTAATTGTGATGGACTCCTACAGTGCTCATGCTGATTCCAATGAATTGTTAGAATATTGTTCTATGTTAGACCGGAGTAGAATGCAAAGCATATTTCTTGTTCACGGAGAAATTGAACAACAGAAAATCTTTAAGGAAAAACTTAACACTATTGGTTTTAGTTCTGTGTTAATCCCACAAAGAGGAGAAAGTGTTATTTTATAGAAAAATAGTTTTGATATTGTTTTTGATAATTTTGGGATGTCAAAGGGAAAATTTTAATGAATCAGTAGATGATGGATTACCACCTGCTACACCAAATGATTTAATAGTATATGCAGCTTTTGATGGACAGATTGGATTATCATGGAGGCCAAATAACGAAGCTGATATTTTTGGCTATTCAATTTATAGAAGTAAAAACGATACACTTCATTTTCTATTTTTAGTTACAACTACAAAAACGTATTATATAGACCAATATTTAGATTATGATTCAGTTTATTATTATAAAATAACTGCAGTAGATAAATTTGGCCGTGAAAGTAGATTTAGTAATATTGTTCAAGCCAAACCAAAAAATCTATATCCACCAGTTCGTCCTCAAATTGTAAGAGTCTATGCAAGAAATTTTGATAATGAAAAATATATTTTAATTAATTGGAGCCCTACTATAGATAATGACGTAGATTATTATGAAATCTATCGAGATACAGGTGATGTAGTTAAGATTCTTCCAGAAAATCTGATTGATACTTCAAGGAATAATTATTATATCGATAAGAAAAATTTAATATTACTTAAAAAATATTCATATTCAATCGTTTCTGTAGATAAAGGGAAATTAAAAAGCAATCCTACTGAATCTGTTGGTGATATGATTTTGAATAAACCCATATTAGTTTATCCAGAAAATAATTTAACAATTAGTTCAATCAATGAATTTAAATTTATTGCTGTATCAAAACCGTCGAGTTATAAACTTATTATTCAAAGTAGCCCACTTTATGGAATTGTTAATGAATATAATTTTAAGTTAAATAAAACAGATACACTAGTAACCATATCACTCAAAAATGTTTATCTTGAACCATATAAAACTTATTACTGGAGAATATTTACCTATACCAGAGAGGATGAGCCGAACAGTTGTAGTGATTTATTTTCGTTTACTTATAGTCCAAAATAAAATTTGTTTATAATGTTTTTGACAATTGTAAAAAAGCTTTTGTTTGTTGTTGTGATACTATACTTGTGTATATCGAAAAAAAATTTTGCTCAATATGAAAGAGATACTTCAGATTTTTCCATTTCTAATTATTTGTTCAAATCATGGAATAATAATATTGATAAACAATTAAATACTTATTCTTTTAATACTCAGCTTAAATATTTTCTTAGTGGAACAAATTACTTTATTGGGTTAAATGAAAATTTGAATTCAACTGTAATTAGCACATTGCAGAAAAATATTAAGGACCAACATTATTTAAGAATTTTCAGCAATTATAACTTTTTAAAAAATTTATCTGGGGGTGTTTATATAGTCAATAATCTTTATTCGGATAATAGACAAGTAGCAATAAATAGAACTGCTGTTTTGAATTCGTCGATATTTGTTAAATATTTACCTGTTCAAAATATAGAATTAACTTCATTTGGAGGTTTTTCATCAAATAGTCAAATTGGAGAGAAGGATAATGGATATGTATATGGTGCAGAAGCATTAATGAAAAATATATTGATATGGGATTTTGATATTAATTCAATTATTAAGCTTAGAAATGAAGACATTTCACCACGTAGAAATCTTTTAAGAAACATTGGTATAGAACTTAATAATAGATTTAAAGAGGAAATTAATAATATAATTTTTGCAAATATATTTGTTCAAAGAAAAGACTTTTATTTTGTAGCCGATGATATAACAGCAAAAGAATTTAATATTGTAAATAATATACAAAGTAGAGAAGAAAAAAATTATACACTTCAAGATAATTTAAAAATAACACCCGAAAATTCTCCTTTAACATTAAATATATTAGGAAGAATATTTTTACGAGACATTGAAAGAAATACTAAGTATGTAAGTATAAAAAATATTTCAAGTTCATCTTTCGACTCCAAAATAAGAGAGTTAAAACTTGACTTTTCTTCGTCGGCAGAATATAAACTTAATAATTTTAGTGCATTGCTTAAATTTTCATTTACAGAAAGAGAAGAAAAGCACCAGCCAAGAAAAATAGAAGGAATAAATGAAATTATTTTGAAAGATAGAGAAAGAACAGAAGCACTTAAAAATAATGTTTCTCAGGTTGCAAATATTTCTTTAAGTACTTTTATTAAATTGAGTGATAAAGATATATTGATCATTGATTTTTCACACCGAAAATTAAAGTATGATACACCAAGCCCTGAAAATTATGATGATCGGGATGAACTTCTAAGTATTGGAAGAATTATCTTAGAAAGAAAATTTAATTCTTTTTTTAAGGCATTTGTAAATATTGATGGAAGTTTAAATAAAATAGTGTATATATTTTCGGAAAGGAGCTCAAATAACAATGTTCAAAGAATTTTAAAGTTATCTTCCGGTGGTTTAATAACCTTTAAAAAGTTTACATCATATAACACTGCAGAAGTATCGGCTAATTATACTGTATTTGATTATGAAAGATTAAATCCGAATTACAAAAGCTTTTCATTTAGACAATTTATATTTAGGGATTCTACTTCGATAATGCTTACGAAAAGAATTTTCTTTTTGTTTATGGGATATACTAAAGTTTCCGAGCAAGGAGATTTTCAGTGGTCAAGTTTTAGTAGCAAACCTCTGCGTTACTTAAGTGAACAATATTGTGAACCAAAACTGTTTATTAATTATCTGAAGTTTATTATAGGAACAGGTCTAAGATATTTTTCTTTATCTACATATAACTTTGATGAAGGAATGAGAAAAAGAAGAATATCAAATTATACTAGTATAGGCCCTGTTGTAGATATAAATTATAATATAGAAAATAATCTTGCATTAAAAATATATGGATTCTATGAGTTTATTAATTCAGAAAGCAATACCAAAAGAAAAAATGCAAATTTTAATTTGAAATTTTTATACAATTTCTGAGATTGATATAGAGAATATTCCAATTTATTTTATAGTAGATTTAGGAGATATGTCTTGATATTAAAAAGTTATTATAAAGAAATTAAAAGTGACCCTTCAATTGTACCTAAACTCGATAGTTTCATAATTGATATAGCAAGGAAGTCAGGATTAAATCCAGAAAAATTCAATAATTTATCATTAGCATTTTCTGAAGCACTTGCAAATAGTATTGTGCATGGGAATAAATGCGATCCTAGTAAAGTAGTTAAGATAAAAGTAGAAGTTAATGAATCTAAAATAGTAATAAGAATAAAAGACCAAGGGAAAGGCTTCGATATTAATTCAGTGCCCGATCCAACAAAAGAAGAGAATATTCTAAAAGAGAGTGGGCGTGGAATTCACATCATGAAATCATTCCTTGATGAACTTCATTACAATTTTTGCGAAGACGGTACAGAAACTGTATTGGTCTTAACTCTTAAATAAATCATGCTATGAAATTCATACTTATCTTCATATATTATGTCCGAAAATCTAATTTTTAATGGTGAAAAAATGGAAAGAAAAAAAATTGCTCTCATAGGTGGGGGCCAAATAGGGGGGGTTCTCACTCAATTAATAGCTCAAAGAGAATTAGGTGATATAGTTCTTTATGACATAGTAGAAGATTTACCGCAAGGTAAAGCACTGGATATAGCAGAAGCAGCTGGTATCGACTTATTTGATGTTGTAGTTAAAGGCACTAATGACTATAAAGATATTTCAGATGCTCATTTGGTTATTATTACTGCTGGATTACCTCGAAAACCTGGGATGAGTAGAGATGATTTACTTTCAACTAATGCAAATATTATGAAAACTGTTGCAGAAAATGTTAAAGCTTATGCGCCAAATTCAATTGTAATTGTAATATCTAACCCTCTTGATGCAATGGTCACTCTTTTTCAAGAAGTAAGTGGGTTCCCTACCCACCGTGTTATGGGACAATCTGGAGTTCTTGATTCATCTCGTTTTGCAACTTTTATTGCTTGGGAGTTAGGTGTTTCTGTTAAAAATGTAAATGCAATGGTTTTGGGTGGACATGGTGATACTATGGTTCCACTTGTAAGATATGCTAATGTAAATGGTATTCCAGTGATGGAATTGCTTGAAAGAAAATATAATAGTGCAGAAAAGGCAAAAGAAGTTATGGACGCAATTGTTCAAAGAACAAAGATGGCAGGTGGAGAAATTGTTAAACTTCTTAAAACAGGCTCTGCATTTTATTCTCCTGCGGCAGCTGCTACAGCTATGGCAAAGTCTATTTTGTATGACGAAAAAAGAGTTCTTCCTACTTGTGCATACCTAAAGGGAGAATATGGGGTAGATGGATATTACGTGGGAGTCCCAGCTGTACTTGGTAAAAATGGTGTTGAAAAAATTATAGAAATATCGTTAAACGATGAAGAAAGGAAGATGTTCGAAAACTCGGTTAATGCGGTAAAATCTCTTGTGGCTGATATGAAAAGATTGGGTTATTAGGCTCTTAAGAGCAAGAGTTAAAAGCTGATTGTTTAACTCTTGCTCTTTTATATTTTCATTAATTTCTAATTACACTGTAACTTCTTTTTTAATAAATAACTTTTGCAGTTCTCTTTTTTCTCTATTTTTCCATGCCCCTTTATGATAGGCATATCCTGCAATTAAAGGCATAGCTAATGTAGCTTCTGAATAAACCATTTGTTCAAAAGTAGTTTCTACTTTTCCCCAAGAACTTGCCTCCTTTAAAGTTGAACTTGAAAGTGCACCATCTCTAACATCGGCAACTGTAATTTGAATTGCATACTTATGCATTGGTGCATTTTCTTGTAATATATCCGCTGCAACTACTACATCTTGAGTAAAGTTTTTTGGAACTCCACCACCAATCATAAATATACCAGTTTGTTTACTGTTAATCTTAATTTGCGTCAGTTCATAAAAATCTTTACCAGAATCAAAAGAGACATGTTTTTCTGGATTGTTATGTTGATGGATTACTATTCCAAAACCTGCAGAACAATCGGAAAAAGCAGGTACAAAAATTGGAACATTATTTTTATAGGCTGCATAAATTACGCAATCATCTACTTTTGGTCCCCCATTTTCATCAAGGTATTTACCAAAGTGCCATAAAAGTTCTCTTGATGAATATGGTTTTGGTTCTAAGCTATCAAAAATTTTGGCAGTTGTTTCATCGCATATTCTTAATTCATCTTCATCAATAAAAGTATCATATATTCTGTCGATGTGTAATTCTCTTAATTCATTATCGTCAACATAAGGACTTCCGATATAGTGTTTAAAACCAAGTGCTTCGAAGAAATCTTGGTCTACCATTATGGCGCCAGTAGAGACAATAACGTCGACCATATTATTCGTAACTAAATCATAAACAACTTTTTTTAATCCAGCACTGAATAAACTTCCTGCTAGAGTTAGAATTATTGTACATTCTTTATCCCTTAACATCATATCATAGATACGAGCTGCGCGATTTAAATCTCTTGCGCTAAAAGCCATATGTTCCATCGCATCAACAAGATTTACGACGTTATGCTCTTTAATGTCTATGTGTTTAATTATTTTTTGTAAATAGTCTTTTTTTGCTGCCATATTTATTCCTTTATTTTTTAATTTTGTTTGCAAATATAATTAATCTTATAACTATTATACTATTATGAACTTAGAAAAAATATTTAGCAAATTTAATAATTCCTTCTTCCCATAAACTTCGATGATTTATACCTTTTTTGTTTTTTATTAAACTATAATTTTGAACAAACCATTCATAATTCCTAATGAGGGCCTCTTTATTAGAAAATTTTGGTCTAAATCCTAATTTCTTTTCTGCTTTTTCTATTGATACATATGAATCTTTATCTATTGTATTATAAATCCATTTGTAAAAAGGCGATAATTTTAGTATTTCAAAAATTTTTAATGAAATAACAAAGGGAAACGAGGGTAAACATACTATCCTTTTGCCATGGCCTGCATAGTCTAAAACAGCTTGAAAATCTTCTTTGATTGTATTAAAAATTTTTGCTCCAATATTAAATGTATCATTAACCATTTCGTTAGGTAATAACGAGCATTTATATATTGCTTGACATAAATCTTCAACATCTAATAATTGGTATTTATTGTTCCCGTTTCCTAATATAGGGAAATTTTTTCCTTTCATTGCCCATTCATAAAGTATTGAAAAAACTCCAAGTCTTTCTGGGCCGATAAAAGTTTTTGGTCTTAATATTGTGACACACATTCCTTTATTTCTAAAATCGAGGCATATTTTTTCTGCTTCAATTTTTGCTTTCCCGTAATCACCTACGCCATTTAATTTACTATCTTCATATATTGGATGATACTCTGGGATACCATACACAGCTGTAGAGGAAATGTGAATGAATTTTTTTACTTTCTTTTTTTGTGCACATGATAATAGATTGTATGTACCTGCAATATCAGTAGAATAAATATCGCTTTTTTTATAAAGTGGCAGAGCAGCAGCTGCATGAATAACTATATCAATATCATCCATTAAGTTTTCAATTAAACTAGCATTTCTTATATCCCCTTTGATTACAGTTATTTTTGATTTTACATCTTCATAGTCAAAATCTACTATATCTAGTGAAATGATTTTTGAGTTTGATTTATCCAATAAATATCTAATTAAATTTATTCCTAAAAAACCAGCTCCACCTGTAATCAAATATTTCATATTTTCATATTATAATTTTTTTTAACAAAATTATTAAAGAATATCTATTAATGTAGTAATTTTTTATAAGCTATACTTTTTACAGAATCCTTGATTTTAGAAGCTATGCTTATTATTTTGGCAACATACAAAACTTAGAAAACGGAGGTTAATATGGCTTCTGAAGATAATGGCTTAGGAAAAGGATTATTAATTGGATTTTTAACGGGTGCTGCAGTAGGTTCAATTATTGCATTGCTTTTTGCACCAAAATCTGGTAAGGAATTAAGAGAAGATATTAAAAGGAAATCTCAGGACTTTTTAGAAGATGCAGAAACATATTTGTCCACAGCAAAAGAAAAAGCTAATCAATTAATTAACGAAGGCAAAAAAAAATCTGAACAGTTGGTTGCAGAAGCTAAAGAAAAAGTGAGTGTACTTCTTAACGAGGCAGAAAAAATTTTAAGTGAAGCAAAAGATAAAGCTGGTAATGTTGTTCAATCAACAAAGGATAAGATTGAAAAAGAAGGGGAAAGACTAAAAACAGCCGTAAAAGCTGGTGTAGAAGCATATAAAACTGAAAAAGAAGCATAATAATGGAAGTGCTTATTGATATTTTACTTGCAGTTCTTATTCTATTAGCTTCTGTGCTCTGTATTTATTTGATTTTTACTTTAAGAGCTTTGCTTAAAAGTGCAGAGGCAATTCAGAAGGATGTTAGTAAGCTTGTCGATAGAGTAATCCCTGTTTTAGATAATTTAACAGAGGTCTCTAATAGAGCAACACGTGTTGTTAATGGAATTGAAGGGTATTGGGAAGAACTTGATAATTCTATAAAGAGGATAAGAGAAAAATTAGCGAATTTCACTTCGCCTAAATCATATCAGAGTAATGAAAATCCTATAAAAGATTTTATCAAAAATCTTCGTGCTTTTGTAAAAGGCATTTCAACATTTTGGCAAACATTTAAGAAAAAATAAATATTGTTTTTTAATGTAAGGAGAAATAATCTTGAAAGAGTTAAATCCAGCTTTCATTAGAAATTTAGCCTTAATTGGTCACGGTGGAAGTGGTAAAACTTCCATTTCTGAGTTACTTTTATTTACTGCTGGTCAAATCAATCGAATTGGGAAAATTGAAGAGGGGAATACTACATCAGATTTCAATCAAAATGAAATTGAAAAACAAATTTCTATTTATGCAACCCCTCTTAATATGGAATGGAATAGCACAAAAATTAACCTAATTGATACTCCAGGTTTTCCAGATTTTATTGGACAAGTTATTTCGAGTTTATATGTAGTTGATGTTGCTGTTTCAGTTATTAAAAGCGCCGAAGGTGTAGAAGTAGGTACAGAGTTAACATGGGATTATGTTAAGAAGAATAATCTTCCTGCAGCAATAATAGTTAATAAAGTGGATAATGAACATTCAAAATTTTTTGATACTGTTAAAATGGCAAAGAATCGATTGAGTCCCGACGTTACAGTAGTTGCTTTCCCTGCAAAAGAAGGGATTAATTTTGACTCGATTGTAGACTTAACGAAAATGAAAATGATTACATATGGTGCTGCAGGTACAAAAAAGATTGTCGAATCTGATATACCTACTGAATTAATGGAGCAAGCTCAGAAATTACGTGAAGAATTGATTGAAAAAGTTGCAGAATCCGATGAAGAACTAATGAATAAGTTTTTTGAAGAAGGAACTCTTAGTAGTGAGGACCTTAAGAAAGGTATAAAGACAGCAATTATTAAAAGAAGCTTAATACCTGCATTTCCTTTTGCTGCAACTAAAGGTGTTGGGGCAAATACATTTTTAGATTTTGTTCATGATTATTTCCCAGCACCTAATGAAAGAGAGGCAATTGAAGGAGTAATGAAAGAAGGTGGTACAAAAGTAAAGATTAATTGTGATCCTAATGGCGAAGTTGTTCTATTCATTTTCAAATCTCTTTCGGAACAGCATGTGGGTGAACTTTCTATCTTTAAAGTTTACTCTGGAACTCTTACCCCGGGCATGGATTTAGTTAATACTCACAAAGATAAAGTAGAAAGGTTTGGTCAATTATTTGTCTTAAATGGAAGAAATAGAACAGAGGTTAGCAAAATTATTGCTGGAGATATTGGTGCTGTAGTAAAATTAAAAGATAGCCATACTGGCGATACACTTTGTTCAAAGAACTTTACTGTTGTGTTACCAAATATTGAATATCCAGAACCTGTAATACGTTTTGCAGTAAAACCAAAAGCAAAAGGTGACGAAGATAAAATATCGGCTGCTCTTCATATAGCTCATGCAGAAGAACCCACAATATCGGCAAAATATGATCCTGAAATTTCTCAGACTGTAATTTCTGGGCAAGGGGAACTTCAGTTAAGTCTTGCAGTTAAATTGTTAAAAGATCGCTATGGAGTTGATGTAGATTTAGTAGAACCTAAAATCCCATACCGAGAAACAATTAAAGGTGTTTGTGAGGATGCAGAGTATAAGCATAAAAAACAATCTGGTGGACGAGGACAATATGGTCATGTACATTTAAAATTGGAGCCTCTACCAAGAGGGGCAGGATTTGAATTTGTGGATGCAATAGTAGGTGGTGTAGTTCCCGGACGATTTATACCAGCTGTAGAAAAAGGATTAAGAGAAATAATGGCAAAAGGAATTCTAACAGGTAGTAAAGTGGTTGATGTAAAAGTAACTTTGTTTGATGGAACTCATCACCCTGTGGACTCTGATGAAATTTCATTTAAAATAGCTGCATCACAAGCTTTCAAAAAAGGATTTTTAGAAGCAAAGCCTGTTCTTCTTGAACCAATTTACGATGTTACAATAAAAATACCAGAAGAATTTATGGGTGATGTAATGGGAGATATTTCTAGTAGGCGTGGAAAAATTATAGGTATGGATTCCGAAAGTCCATTTCAGATAATTAAAGCCAAAATTCCTTTGGCAGAGTTACATAAATATTCTACTCAACTTAGAAGTTTAACTTCAGGAAGAGGAATGTTTACGATGAGTTTTTCTCATTACGAGGAAGTTCCAAAAGAAATTGAAGCAAAAATTATTGAAGAATATCAGAAACAAAAAGAAGAAGAAACAGAATAATTTTTATTAATTTAAGGCGGAATTAATTCCGCCTTTTTTATTTACAGGAGGATAATGAAACGTTTGTGGTCACCATGGCGTTCTCAATATATAGAATCATTTATTAAGAAAAAAAATAATGAAGAATGCATCTTTTGTAATGCAATTAATGAAGACATCAATGATGAGAAATCTTTAAAAGTTCTTGAAAGAAGTTTATGTTATGTAATGTTGAATTTATATCCTTATAATAGTGGACATGTAATGGTAATTCCATATCGCCACATCTCTTCTTTTAATCAATTAAATACAAGTGAGATGACTGAAATAATGGAAACTACTAAACTTGTTTTGAAAGCTTTAGATTTGACAATGCAACCTCATGGATATAACTTTGGTGCTAATCTTGGCAAGGCAGCCGGTGCTGGCATTGATGAACATATTCACTTCCATGTTGTACCAAGATGGAATGGTGATACTAATTTTATCCCTGTGCTTGGTGAGGTTAAAGTTATTTCACAGGACTTACTTCATACAAAAAAAAACTTAATAGAAGCATTTGATAAAATATTAAAAAAAGGAAATGAATAATATAAATGTTCTTGTTGCCCCGAATAGTTTTAAAGAATGTGCTGATGCAGTTGAACTTGTTGCAATTTTCAAATCAGCCTTTGAAACTTACACCCCTAGTGAATTAAAGAATCAAATTAATTTTTTGTATAAACCAATTTCTGATGGTGGCGATGGGTTTTTAGAAGTATGTAAATATTATTATGGCTTAGAATTATTTCATTTTGATATTCCATATCCATTTGGTAAAGAAAAGTTTTCTTGCCCCGTTGGATATTCTATAGATAAAAAATTATTATTCATAGAATCTGCTGAAGTCTTAGGCTTAAAAAGAATTCCAAAAGATTTTAGAAATCCCCTTGAACTTTCTTCTAGAGGAATGGGCGAGTTGCTAATACAAATTATAAATAGTATTGACAGTGGTTTGTTCGATGTTAAGCATGTGATTATTGGTATCGGAGGTACTGGAATTAATGATCTTGGCCTAGGTATGATGGAAGCTTTTGGCTTAGAAATTTATGATGAACATGATAATAAACTTGAAGTACTACCAAAAAATTTTACAAATGTTAAAAAAATAATTGTACCTCAGGTTGAATTACCTTTTGACATTGAAGTAATTCTTGATGTAGAAAATCCATTGCTTGGTAAGAAAGGTGCTTGTAGAGCATTTGCCCAACAAAAAGGAGCTTCAAAAGAAGATGTAATTAAACTTGAAAAAGGTTTTCAAAATATATTAAAAGAGCTTGAACTTAATGAGGATTTTATAAACAAACTTAGTGGAGCTGGTGGAGGACTTGCAGCTGGTTTTAAGATTTTCTTTAATTCAAATGAAAAATATGGAGAAGAATTTATTAAAAAAGATTTAGAAATTAATTCAAAAAATCTTAATTGCAATTTAGTTATTACAGGAGAAGGCAAGTTTGATTTCCAAAGTGCTATGAATAAAGCAGTAATGGTAATATTAAATGATTTTGTAGACAAAAATATTCCAATCTACCTTGTATGTGGTGAAGTGGAAGGAGAATTACCTGACAATGAAAATATTCATCTAATCGAACTTGCAGAATACTTTGAATCTTCTGAAGAATCAATTGAAAATATAGTTGAAGGAATAGATATAGCTGCAAAAAAAATAATTGAGTTTATAAAAAAAATGATTTCAAATAAAGAATTAGAGAACTAAAATGGAAGAAGTTTTCGAAAAAATAGAAAAAGTAACAGTCCCGGCACTTGATGAAATACTCGGGAAAAAATTCCCAGTACTCGATGATGGTTTTGTACGTGTTATAGATTATATGGGTTCTGATGAATCAATTGTTCAGGCGGCAAGAGTTTCTTATGGAAAAGGGACAAAAAAAATTAGCGAGGATAGAGGATTAATACGATATTTAATGCGTAACAAACATACAACACCTTTTGAAATGTGCGAAATAAAATTTCATCTACGTGTTCCTATGGATACATGGCGGCAGTGGATTAGGCATCGTACTGCTAATGTTAATGAATATTCTACAAGATATTCAATTGCAATAGACGCGGCACAAAAAACAGAGCCTAATCAATGGCGTCTACAGTCAAAAGATAACAAACAAGGTAGTGATGGTTACCTTGATTTAAAGATTGGAGAAAAATTATCTAAACGTGAGGAAGAATTACAAAATTTTGCTCGCGAAGTCTATCAAGAAAGATTGGAACTAGGTGTTGCAAGAGAACAAGCAAGAAAAGATTTACCACTTTCAACGTATACAGAAGCTTATTGGAAAATTGATTTGCATAATTTATTACACTTTTTGGCTTTAAGAATGGATACACATGCTCAATATGAAATAAGATCATATGCAAAAGTTATAGGTTACGAAATAGTTGCTAGATGGTGTCCTTTAGCATGGGAGGCTTTTCTTGATTATCAAATGAATTCAATTACACTTTCTGCAAATGAAATAAAGATTATTAATGCTTTAGTAAAAAATAATTTTGAAGAAGCATTAAAAATAGCAGAGAATCTTGGCTGGTTAAATAAAATAGATAACCGTCTTACTAAAAACAGAGAAAGAAATGAATTTGAAGAAAAATTAAATCTTTTGGGCTTAGATAAACCTTGGTAAATAAAATAAAGTAGTTGAATTAAAGTTTACTTTTTATTCAATGGCCTTGAGTTAAAAAAATCGTAAAAGAAAAATTAATTTGCAAAAAGTAATTATAGCAGCTGTATCCCAAAATTTTGTTATTGGGCGTAATGGAAAAATTCCATGGTATAGTAAAGAAGAATTAAATCATTTTGTCGAAACAACTAAAGGCTTTCCTGTATTGATGGGAAGAAAAACATGGGAGTCAATTGGAAAGCCTTTGAAAGATAGAATTAATATTATAATTACACACAATAAATTTTATAATCAAAAAGTTCCACAATTATTGGTCTTCACTTCATTATCTGAAGCTTTTGATTATTGTAAAAAAAATTATAAAAAAATTTTTATTATTGGTGGCGAAAGTATTTTTAATCAAACAATTTCTACTGCAGACGAAATTTTATTGTCGGTTATGAGGTTTAACATTGAAGGAGATGCTTTTTTCCCTAAAATTGACTTGAATATTTGGGAATTATATCAGTTTAAAGAATTTAATGACTTTACTTTTTATCATTACTTAAAAAAGGTAAATAAATAATGGCAAATAGAATAAAAATATTGCCTGAAAATGTTGCTAATAAAATTGCAGCTGGCGAGGTTGTAAATAGACCAGAATCTGTTGTAAAAGAGCTACTAGAGAATTCGATTGATGCAGAAGCAAAAAATATTGATGTTATAATTAAAAATGCAGGAAAAACTTTAATACAAGTTGTAGATGATGGAATTGGAATGTCACAGGAAGATGCTGTTTTGTGTATTCAAAGACATGCAACAAGTAAAATTTCTACAGTAGAGGATTTAGAAACAATTACTACATTTGGTTTTAGAGGAGAAGCTTTAGCTTCGATAGCAGCTGTAAGTCAATTGGAATTAAAAACCCAAAGAAGAGAAGATGAATTAGGAACATTAATCAAATTTGAAAGTGACGGGCAACTCTTAATTGAAAAAGGTTCTTTTCAACCAGGTACATCTGTATCTGTTAAAAATTTATTTTATAATGTACCAGCAAGAAGGAATTTTTTGAAAAGTAATGCAACAGAGTTAAAACATATAATTGATACATTTAAAAGAACTGCCTTAAGCCATCCAGAAATTAATTTTAAATTCTACAACGATGATGAACTTATTTTTAGTTTTAGTAAAGCAGATATTTATCAAAGAATGAAGGATGTTTTTGCTGAAAATATTTTAGATGCAGTTTTGGAAGTAAAAGAAATTACAGATTATATAAGTCTTACTGGATTTGTAACCAAACCTACTTACTTACAAAAAAGTAAAGGGGAACAGTATTTCTTTTTAAATAAAAGATATGTGATAAATAAAATAGTTAATCATGCAGTATATTCTGCGTTCGAAAATATAATGGATAAAGGTGATTATCCATTTTTTGTATTATTTATGACACTTGATCCTTCGCGAGTAGATGTAAATGTACATCCATCGAAATTGGAAGTAAAATTTGATGATGAAAGAGAAATTTATTCTTTTGTCCATGCTGTTATTAAGAAAACAATAGCAAGTTATGACCTTGTGCCAAATGTATCTGTTCAAAATGAAAAGGAATATGCTTCATTAAGTTTTCAGAATTTCAAATCAATAGAGAGAGAAGATTTTAGCGATAGACCTTTTGGTGAAAAAATTAGTTCCTCTGAAGCAGTAAAAAAAACTACAATATTGAATGAAGAAGATATTGAAAAATTTTTTGGAAATCTTCAAAAAG
Organism: Melioribacter sp.; assembly: GCA_026417975.1. Lineage (GTDB taxonomy): Bacteria > Bacteroidota > Ignavibacteria > Ignavibacteriales > Melioribacteraceae > Rosettibacter. Next base: position 35,679 of record JAOACD010000007.1, on the reverse strand, counting down.
AAATTAAAGCTACTGCCTCTACTGAAGTTGAACATCCATTTCTTCCAAAGCAAATTGAAATTGAACATCAATTAGAATCAACTCCAACTTCAGATACAGAAACTCCTTTTATTGTGTTGCTTCATAATAAATATATACTTTCTCAAATAAAAAGTGGTTTGATGATTATAGATGCACATGCAGCTCACGAGAGAATTTTGTACGAACAAGCTCTTCATTCATTCGATGCAAATATTCCATTTTCACAGCATTTATTATTTCCGCAATCTGTTCAATTAGATCCAGCAGATTATCAATTAGCAAAAGAATTAGAAGCATATTTAACTAATCTTGGCTTTATTATTAAGTTCAAGGCAAAAAATGTGATTGAAATAATAGGAATACCACCGGACTTAAAATCTGAACACGAAGTTGATACTTTACTCGAAATTCTTCATGAATATAGAAAAAACATACAACGACGAATACTTGACGTAAAAGATAACCTTGCTAAATCTTTTTCTTGCAAAGCTGCCATAAAAGCAGGTGATAAACTGAATGAAAGAGAGATGAGAATTTTAGTAGATAAGTTATTTGCTACGTCTATGCCTTATGTTTGTCCACATGGTAGACCAATTGTTATAAAAATTCCAATAGAAGAGTTTGATAAAAGATTTGGAAGAATATAATTCACTTTGTAACTATTATACTTAAAAAATGCTTCTTTATTTTAGACTTATAAGAGCTAAAGATTGGATAAAAAATATATTTATTTTTGTTCCATTAGTCTTTTCAAAGAATTTGTTTCATAGTGATTATCTAATTAAAGAAATAATTGCTTTTATAACCTTTTCTTTTGCATCTAGCTTTGTTTATGTATTTAACGATTTAACTGATATTGAAAAAGATAAGATTCACCCAATAAAAAGAAATCGACCAATAGCTTCTGGGGAAATTAGTATTGCTAAAGCTAAAGTTGTATTAATAGTGTTACTAATATTTATTATCCTGTTGAGTTTAATTATTTGGAATGAGTTTGTATTAATAATTTTCTTTTACATTTTGATAAATATTTTTTATTCATTTTTTTTGAAAAATATAGTTATTATTGATGTGTTGTGTATTTCAGCAGGGTTTATACTTAGAGTAGTTAGCGGTGCAGTTATAGTTTCAATTTACGTTTCAAACTGGCTTATTGTTACTACTCTTTTTCTTTCTTTATTTTTGGCAATAATGAAAAGAAGAGTTGAATTTGTTAACTACAGAAATTTTAACCAACAAAGAGAGGTTTTAGAAAAATATACTTTGGCATACATTGATCAAATTGTTTCTGTTTCTGCTACTGCAGTAATTATTTCATACGCACTTTATACAGTATCTGCAAGAACTGTTTTGGAATTTGGTACAGAAAAATTACTTTATACAACGATCTTTGTTGTATATGGAATTTTGCGTTATATGTATCTTGTATTTAAAGAAAACAAAGGGGAAAATATCGCTGAACTTATATTAACAGATAAACCCATGCTTATTAATTCTTTACTCTATATTTTTACTACATTATTAATAATTTATTTTTAATTATGATTAGTGATATAATTACATTGATAATACTACTTTCTTTAAGTGCATTCTTTTCGGCATCAGAAATTGCTTATATAGTATCAAACAAAATTAAAATTGAACTCAGAGCTAGAAAAGGCAACATCTATGCAAAAAATGCTTATTATTTTGTTAAAAATTCTGATTCTTTTTTCTCTACAATTTTAATATCAAATAATATTGTTAACATTGCCTTTGCTTCTATATCTTCTTTTGTACTTCTTACATACTTTGGAATGGAAGAATTTCAAATTCTTTTGATATCTACAGCTATTTTGCTTTTATTTGGCGAACTTATACCAAAATATGTCGGTACAGAGCTTGCAGATGTACTTGTTTTAATTTCTTCTATCCCTATTAGAATAATTTTCTTCTTAATTTATCCGCTAACGAAGCTAACAAGTAAAATATCAGGAGTTATAAACAAAATAAGCAGTGCTGAAGAGATAAGTATAGTTAATGAAATAGATAGAGAGGATATTCAAGATTTAATAGAAGAAGGGACACAAGCAAAGAAAATTGACGAAGAACAATCTGATATAATAACCAAAATAATAGAAATAAAAGAGCAAAAAGTTTATGAAGTAATGACTCCAAGAACTGATATAGTAGGGGTAGATATTAATAGTAGCATAGATGAAGTACTTGATAAGTTTATTGAATCGGGTTATTCAAAACTTATTGTATACGAGGAAAATCTTGACAATATTAAAGGAATGGTTTTAATAAAAGATTTTTTCAAAATGCCACAAGATTTAAAATCGGTTATACGTGACGTAGTTTTTGTCCCAGAGACAAAGAAAAGTCTTGATATGTTGAATGAGTTTCTTGATAAGCATTTTTCAATTGCAATAGTTGTTGATGAGTTTGGTGGTACTGCAGGCATTGTTACAGTAGAAGATTTGATAGAAGAATTATTTGGGGAAATAAGTGATGAATATGATGTCGAAGAAAAAATAGTAAAGAAAATAAATAATAACACTTTTATATTAAGTGGTAAAGTAGAAATAGACTATTTAAATGAGGAATATTCGTTTGGTATAGAAAAAGGAGATTATGAAACAATAGGTGGCTATATTACATCTAAGCTTGGAAGAATACCTATTAAAGGTGAGTCATTTAAAATTGACCATTTTACTATCTTAATTCTTAAATCTAGTAAAACGAAAATTGACCTCTTAAAGATTACTGTTGAGCTTGAGACACGAGAATAGGTTGTTGATTTACTGAATAATTTTTTTAATAATAAAACTTTTTCAAAAATCCAAAATCTAAATTTCATCTAATTGAGTTATGAATTTTATTATAACTAATGTAGATAAAAATTCAAAAGCACGTGCAGGAGAATTTTATACAGCGCATGGAGTTGTTCACACGCCGGTCTTTATGCCTGTTGGAACGCAAGGAACTGTTAAAGCAATTACGCAAAGAGTATTAAAAGAAGAAGTGGGCGCAGAAATTATTTTGGCAAATACATATCATTTATATTTAAGACCAGGTACTAAAATTCTTGAATCAGCTGGGGGACTTCATAAATTTATGAATTGGGACTTGCCAATCTTAACCGATAGCGGCGGTTTTCAGGTCTATAGTTTGTCGGATTTAAGAAAAGTTAGAAAAGATGGTGTAGAGTTTCGTTCCCATCTTGATGGTTCAATACATTTCTTTACACCACAAAAAGTCATAGAAATTCAAAGAAGTATTGGCTCAGATATTATAATGCCACTAGATGAATGTACACCTTATCCTTGCGACTATGATTACGCAAAAAAATCTAAAGATTTAACTTCAAATTGGGCTGTATTAAATAAAGAAGCTTTTCTATCTACTCATTCACTATATGATTATGAACAGTATTTATTTGGAATAGTTCAAGGTAGTATTTATAAAGATTTACGCGAAAGTTCTGCAAAGGAGCTTGTCAACCTAGATTTCGATGGATATGCAATAGGAGGATTGGCAGTTGGTGAACCAATTGAAACAATGTATGAAATAGTAGATTTTACAACCAATTTTTTACCGGAAAATAAACCCAGATATTTAATGGGAGTTGGAAGACCTGAGAATATTCTCGAAGCTATTGCTTTTGGAGTTGATATGTTTGATTGTGTAATGCCTACTAGAAATGCACGGAATGCTTATTTATTTACGTCTAAAGGTGTTATTACAATAAAAAATGCTACTTATAAAGAAGATTTTACCCCTGTAGATGATGAATGCAATTGTTATACATGTAAAAATTTTACAAAAGCATATTTAAGGCATTTATTTAATGCAAAAGAAATATTAGCTTTGGAATTGGCAACTATTCATAATTTAACTTTTTACTCGAATCTAATGCGAACAGCTAGACAAAAAATTATAGAAGGCAAGTTTCTCGAGTGGAAAAATGAAATAATTAATACTATATCAGTTAATGTACAATTAAAAGAGGAGTAAGAAATGAATCTATTATTAGCAATGGCTCCGCCTCCAAATGCACAAGGGGGAGCTGGTAGTTTGATTAGTACACTTATAATGTTTGCTGCAATATTTTTTATCTTTTATTTTATGATAATAAGACCCCAGCAAAAACGCGCTAAAGAGAGAGAAAAACTTTTGGCTTCTGTCCAAAAAGGCGATAAAGTTATTTTAAGTAGCGGTCTTTATGGAACTGTTGCTGGACTTGATGAAAAAACAGTCTTAATAGATGTTGGAAATAATGTAAAGATGAAGTTTGACCGCTCTGCAATTGTTACAATATTAAAAGATTAATTACTACTCTAATGACTGTCTAATTGAGAATTTAATTATCTCAACTTAGACAGTCATTTCTATATATAAAAAAGGAATTATTATGAAAGAGTTAGGCATTAAGCAAAATTTTCTTGCAATAGAAAAAAAATATTCTAATTATAAAAATTCACAAATTGTAATTATATCAGCTCCATTTGAGAAAACTGTAAGTTATGGAAAAGGGACGGCAAAGGGTCCTCAAGAAATCCTAAAGGCTTCTCACTATGTAGAATTTTATGATGAAGAAATAAAAAGAGAACTATGTTTCGAAAAAGGTATTTGTACTCTTCAACCAATTAATTTTAAAAACCTTACAATTGAAAAATCACTTCAGAAAATTCATAAAGAAGTAGCAAAACATATTAATGAAGGGAAATTTGTAGTTACTCTTGGAGGCGAACATTCAATTTCTTTTGCTACAATTATGGCTTTTCATGAAAGATTCCCAAATTTATCAATTCTACAAATTGATGCTCATTCTGATTTAAGAGATAGTTACGAAGGATCAAAATATTCTCACGCATGTGTAATGGCAAGAGTAGCAGAATTTAATACAAATATTGTTCAAGTTGGAATTAGAGCACAATGTATTGATGAAGTTGAGTTAAAAAGAAAAAAAGGGATAAAAACTTTTTATTCCCGAGAAATTAAAATGGGCATGTATGGTGATAATTGGCAACAATTAGTTGTAAATAATTTAACCGAAAATGTTTATATAACTTTTGATGTTGATGGTTTTGATCCATCATTTTTGCCTGCTACTGGAACCCCAGAGCCAGGTGGCTTATTTTGGGATGAAACTATGGACCTTCTTAAAATAGTGGGTAAAGAAAAAAATATTGTAGGCTTTGATGTTGTAGAATTAGCTCCATCTAAATTTCATCCTGCATCAAATTTTATAGCGGCAAAACTTGTTTATAAAATTTTAAATTATGCTTTTGTCGATAGATAAAAAATTTATATCTAAAACAAATTATTTCGAGAACTTAGTAACTGTTCATAACAAATTTTTGTTAACAATTTTTAATTGGAAATAAGAATTCATTTCATAATTGTATCGTTTGCTTATCATCATGTTGATAATAAATTTAGAATTTGCGCTAAAATATACTTAATGAATATAATAGCACCTTGTTGATTGGTTATTTTAATTAAGGAAAAAGTATTAAAAACAACATTTTAGCAAATAAAAAAGTATTGATATATATAAAATATTTATGAAATTTGATTAAATATTTTCCAAGTAAATGTAGGTTTTGATATTGGTTAAGGCATTTTTCATATTTCTTATATTTTTTGCTTTTAACAATATTTTAGCTCAAAGGATTTATTACGCCAGTATAGAAGGTGATATTGACTTAGGTATTGCTCCATATGTTAAAAGAGTGATTTCAGAGGCAGAAAAAAATTCTGCTAATGCTGTAATATTTCGTATTAACACGTTTGGGGGTAGAGTTGATGCTGCAACTCAAATTAAGGATGCAATTCTTAATAGTAAAGTGAAAACTATTGCATTTATTGATAAAAGAGCAATCTCTGCTGGAGCTTTAATAGCCCTCTCATGCCAAAAAATTGTAATGGTACCCGGAGCTTCATTTGGAGCATCTACGGTTGTTGATGCGACTGGACAAAAATTATCTGAAAAATACCAATCATATATGCGTTCAGAAATGAGAGCTACTGCTGAGAAAAATGGAAGAAGAACAGATATTGCTCAAGGAATGGTAGATGAAAGAATTATTGTAACTGATTTGCAAGATGATAGTACAAAACTTATTACTTTAACCTCTGAAGAAGCACTTAAATATAAAATGGCAGATGCAATCGTTAACTCTTTTGAAGAATTAAAAAAAGTTTTTAGTTATCAGAATGCTGAAGTAATTTTCACTAAAACAAATTGGGCGGAAGATTTCGTAAGATTCTTGAGTAATCCAATAGTTTCATCTATACTTATTATGCTTGGTTTAATTGGACTTTATACAGAAATTAAAACCCCAGGCTGGGGATTGCCTGGCACGGTTGGGTTAATTTGTTTGGCTTTATTCTTTGGCTCGGGTTATATTTTAGAACTAGCATCTGTAATTGAAATTATTATTTTTGTGTTAGGAGTAATATTGTTACTGATTGAAATTTTTGTTATTCCGGGTTTTGGCATTTTTGGTATTGCTGGAATTATATTAATTATTGCTGGATTGTTTTTAGGCTTAATTTCAGATTTTCCTATAATGGATTGGAATTTGGTTTCAATGGCAATTATTCAATTAGGATTGTCACTTTTAGGAACTGTTGTAATAGCAATGTTTTTAATAAAATTTTTACCTAAAACAAATGTGTTGAATAAATTAATATTGCAAGAAAAAGTAAAAGCGAAATCTGGCTATACTGCAGAAGAAAAATTTTCTAGTTTAATTGGTAAGCAGGGAATTGCTATAACAGATTTACGTCCTTCTGGAACAGCTTTAATAGAAGGAAATCGGATAGACGTTATAACAGAAGGAGAATTTATAGAACGCAACACAGAAATTATTGTAAAATTTACAGAAGGTTCTAAAATAGTTGTAGCAAAGAAATAAAAACTATTCAAAAATTTAATTATGAATTAATTTTTTTATAGCAATTCAATTATATTTTTGTTTGAAGTAAAATCTTTTCTTACTGCCTTTCTTAACTTATTTTTTTCGTCTTTTAATTCTATATTAGCAGTTAATTCTACACTTGTGACAGTTTCTGCACGAATTAATAAACCCTTATCTATATTAAATAAAATATTCCCTGACCCAGAAATTTTAGGATCACTAAAGCTGTATTTTATTCCGTTATCTTCACCTTTTTTATTGCCTGTCCAAGTACATGATAGATTTGCACTAAGTTTTGCGGCTTTGTTATCATTTACTTTTACAAAATCTTCTACTTTATAAGTAATAATATTATCAACTTTAAATACACTTAACTGCCCTGGATAATTTTTTTGCCAAGTAGAATCTTTTGCTAATGATTTATGAGGAAGTTCTCTAAATATTAATTGAGTTATTGGTCTAATGAACATATCTCCTAAGTTTTTAGCAAGTTGTGATTTTTGCTCTGCACTAAGATTTTGTTTTTGTTGTTGAAGAGAATTTATTTTATCAATCATTTTATCGAGTCTAAAGACTTCTATTACTTCTCCTGTTTCATTCACTCTTGCTCTAAAAGGTGTATTATGAATTGTAACATATTCTGCAAATTTTTGCTTGTCTTCTTCAGTTAATTTTTTATTTGAATCAAAATTGATTTTTTGACCATTAATATTAGCATTTAGTTGTAGAGAAGATATGGTAATATCTAATTCTGCAGTTTTATTTTCATCAACATCAACTACTTCTATATCGAAGATGTACGTTGTTGTTTGGTTAGATTTTGATTGCATTAAAGAATCCGCCTGAACACTTTCTTGTGATGTAGTTATGGTAGTAAGTTTATACTTAAACTTATCTCCTTTTTCAAATTTGTATCTAAGTAATACTTTTTCGCCCTTAAGATTAATACTTTCTAGTTTAGAGAGTTCTTTATTAGTTATAACTTTTTCTTCTTTTTTACCGCATGATAAAATTAAAGTTATAGTAAGAACTATAAATAAAATATTTTTTGTTTTCATTTTATTCACTTTTATTTTTTAATTATTCCAGCCATTAATTTCTATAAGTTCTTTTCGTGAAAAGAAGTAGGCAATTTCTTTAATAGCATTTTCATTTGAATCTGACCCATGTATAATATTTTCTTGAATATTATCTGCATATAATTTTCTAATAGTACCTTCTTCTGCTTTTGCAGGATCTGTTGCTCCAATAAGTTTCCTAAATTCTTCTACTGCATTATCTTTTTCGAGGACAATAGGTACGCATGGACCTGAAGTCATGTATGTTATTAAATCATTAAAAAAAGGTCTATCTTTATGAACTTCATAAAATCCTTTGGCAGCATCTGGAGTTAATTTAACCATCTTCATTGCAAGAATCTTGAATCCAGCTTCTTGAATATGAGATATTACTTTACCAATTAAATTTTTTCTTATGCAATCAGGCTTTAATATAGCTAAAGTTTTGTTGCTCAATTTTAATTCTCCTTATTTAATTAACTGAAATTGGGATTTATAGATAACCTATTTTAACTTTTTTGTTTTAATTTTTGTAGAAGATTTCTTTTTTGTTTTTTTATTTAATTTAACTTTTTTCTCTTTTAGTTTTTCGAGTACTTTTTTTGTTGTAATGCCAATATCAGCTGGGCTTTCAACAACATGTATTCCTGCTTTTTTCATTGCTTCCATTTTTTCTTTCGCAGTGCCTTTTCCCCCAGCTATTATAGCTCCGGCATGACCCATTCTTCTACCAGGAGGAGCAGTTCTACCAGCTATAAATCCAATAACAGGTTTTTTAACATACTTTTTAATATATGCAGCTGCTTCTTCTTCTGCTGTTCCACCTATTTCGCCTATCATAACTATTGCTTCGGTATCTGGGTCTTCATTAAATAATTTTATAATGTCAACAAACTGAGAACCTACTATTGGATCACCACCTATTCCTACACAAGTAGATTGACCGATTCCTAAATCTGATAGCTGCTTTACTGCCTCATAAGTTAAAGTTCCACTTCTTGATACAACCCCCACTTTCCCTTTTTTATGTATGAATCCAGGCATAATACCTATCTTTGCTTTACCAGGTGAAATTATTCCAGGACAGTTTGGGCCTATCAATCGCACATCTTTTCCTTTTAACGAGTTGTATACAGTAATCATATCTTTAGTAGGGATTCCTTCGGTAATACATACAATTAGTTTTATGCCAGAGTTTGCTGCTTCGAGAATAGCATCAGCAGCGAAAGCAGGTGGAACAAAAATAGCAGAGGCATTTGCCCCTGTAGCTTTAACAGCTTCGAGGACAGTATTAAATATTGGTATGTCAGTGTCTTCAAATTTTTGTCCACCTTTTCCTGGTGTAACGCCGGCAACAACTTTTGTCCCATATTCAAGCATTTGCCTGGTGTGAAATGAACCTTCACTACCAGTAATTCCTTGAACTAATACCTTGGTTTTTTTATCAAGAAGGATGCTCATGATTAATCCTAAAATATTATTAACATTTTTTAATTACAAAATTAAGAAAACCTTTTAAATTAACTTCATAAAAATTTCTTTTTGAAATAAAACTTTAGATGTAAATTTGTTGGACAAAAAATTTGGAGATTTATTATGGATAATAACTTTGGTTTAACAGGATTTATTTTTAATGATGATATTCAATGGGAAAATGTAGGAGAAGGCGTTAGAAGAAAAATTTTAGCCTACGATAAAGATTTGATGCTGACTGCTGTAGAATTCAAAAAAGGTGCAGTAGGATATCTTCATAAGCATCCCCATAAACAAGTATCATACATAGTAAGTGGTTCGTTTGAAGTTACAATTAATGGAGAGAAAAAAATTCAAAAAGCTGGAGATGTATACTTTATCCCATCAAACATTGAACATGGTGTGTTAGCTCTAGAAGACCAAAGTCTCTTAATTGATGTTTTTACTCCGTACAGAGAAGATTTTATAAAACAACAATAAATGTTAAAAATGAATTCTATGAAAAAATATTATATAGTTTTAATAATTTTGATAGTAAATGTAATTAGTGCGCAAGAAAGAACTTTAAGAATTTGGGAAAGTTTAGCTCCTTACACTCAAGAACAAACTAATAACGAAACTTATATTGATGGGCGCTTCAGAAATATATATCAGCCTGAGTTGACGTTGTTTCTTCTTGAAGATAGAAATGAAAATACTCCTACAATTATAATTTTTCCTGGGGGAGGTTATTCACATCTTGCCTTTGAAAAAGAAGGTATAAGAATTGCAAAATGGTTAAATTCAATAGGAATTAATGCTTTCATATTAAAATATAGATTAAATGAAAATTTAGCATTAATAGATGCACAACGTGCACTTAGTTTTATAAAAGCGAAAGCTGACGAGTTTAAGATTAATCCAAATAGAATTGGAGTAATGGGATTTTCTGCAGGTGGACATTTAGCAGCAAATATGATTTTAAGCGAAAAAGTTTTTGTAAAAGATAAAATCGACTCAATTGATTGCTCCCCAAATTTTGTAGTGTTGATTTATCCATGGTTGCAAAATTTATATCAAAAAGTTAAAGAAAAATTTCCTAAAACTTTTATTGTTCATGCATCTGACGATAAAAGAGTCCCAGTAGAAGAAAGCATTAATTTTTATAATGAATTACTAAAAAGAAATGTACTAGTAGAAATGCATATTTATGAAAAAGGAGGACATGGCTTTGGTATTGACACAGAGAGAGGTAGGGCTGCAACTTGGGGAAGTATTTTTATTGATTGGTTAAAGTCAATAGAGTATTAAGAAAATTTATGTGGTTTAATTATGAAAAAACTATTAATAATTATTTTCGCTTTTAGCTCTTTAAAAGCACAGTCTAATTTTAATCAAAATTATCCTGATGTCTCAGGATTTCAAAATAGTGCTCATCACTGGTATGATATTTATTCTGAAGAAAATGTAATAAACCCTCGTCCAGGTCGTCCACGATATAAACCAGAGAATGTAAAAGAAATTGCTGATAATATTTTATTGTATCAAAAGGAAAATGGTGGCTGGCCTAAAAATTATGATATGTTAGCAATTTTAACTGAAGATCAAAAAGATTCACTCTTAAAAGCTAAAAATCAATTAAATACAACTTTTGATAATTGGACAACTCATACTCAAGTTGAATATTTGGCTCAAGCTTACCATTTGATACATGATGAAAGATATAAAGAAGCATGTTTAAGAGGTATTGATTTTATTCTTTCTGCCCAGTATTCAAATGGAGGTTGGCCTCAATTTTATCCTGATACGAGTGGTTATAGGAAATATATTACATTTAATGATGGAGTTATGGTAGGTATTATGAAAGTACTTTATAATATTGTTCAAAATAAACCTCAATATAGCTTTGTTGATTCAGTAAGAAGAGAGAAAGTAAAAAGAGCTTTTGAAAAAGGTCTTGATTGTATATTAAAGACACAGATAAAAGAAGATGGTAAATTGACAGCTTGGCCTCAGCAGGCAGATAATATTGGATTGTTTCCCCAATGGGCAAGAACATTTGAACCACCAAGTATTTGCAACGGCGAAAGTGCAGAAGTAGTATTATTTTTAATGAGCATAGAAAATCCATCTAAAGAAGTAATTAAAGCAGTCCAAAGTGCAGTTCAATGGTTTGAGGAATCAAAAATTAAAGGGATAAGAATTATAGAGAAAAAAATTGAGCCAAAAAAATATTACTACAGTACCTTTGATTATGATAGAATAGTTGTTAATGATTCAACTGCTCCACCAGTATGGACTCGTTATTATGAGTTAAAAACTCATCGTCCATTATTTTGCAATCGAAATAGAAAAATTGTTTATTCGCTTGCAGAGGTTGAGCATGAAAGAAGAGCAGGATATACCTGGTATACATACGCCCCACAGCAAGTTTTGAATAAATATCCTGAATGGCAAAAAAAATACGCCCCAAACGAAAACGTTTTGAATAATAAATCGAGATAATTATGAAGAACTTAATAACATATCTAGTTCAGTTTTTTGTTTTACTGATGATGTTAAGCGCATTTATGTTTACACAGAATGCTAAATATAAAATTTTATGTTTTGGTGATTCTATTACACGAGGTGCAGGTGTTGAGGGGAATGGTTGGGTAGAACAAGTAAGTAAAATGTCAGATAAATTTTTAATGATTAACGCAGGAAGAAACGGAAGGAAAACTTCTGATACTTTAGAACTAGTTCCTGTATTAGAAAAGCATTTAGATGCAAATTTGGTTTTAATTATGCTTGGTGTTAATGATTTGAAAAATGGAAATGATAGCTTAGTTAATTTATGCGTCAGCAATATGAAATGGATGATAACACAGGTAAAGACAAAATTGACTAAAGCACAAATATTATTAATTGCTCCTTGCAATATTAGTTTTGAAACAATGTCTGAAATCAATAAGCAGAAAAGGTATAATGAGAATACATATAATTCCTTGATTAAACTTGAAAAAGAATATGAAAAATTAGCTACGGAAGAGAAAGTAAATTTTATAAGCCTGTTTAATGTAGTTTCTCCTAAAAATTTTTTAGATGGTGTTCATCCAAATATAGAAGGGCATAGAGAAATAGCAGAGATTATTTACAAAAAAATTGTTGATATACTAAGACTGTAGAACATTACCAAACAACTTAAAGTAAGTACAGATATAGATAGGTTGTCTAAATATATTTTTTATTTATTGATAGTTCTCTTTATTTACAATTAATTTAGCTAATTGTAATAACTTTAATTCTTCAAATTGATTTGCCATAAGTTGCATTCCAATTGGCAGGCCATCTTTATTTAGACCAATTGGTATATTAAGTCCAGGTATACCTGCAAGGTTAGCAGATGTAGTATAAATATCACTTAAATACATTTCAAGAGGGTCAGAAGATTTTTCACCAATTTTAAAAGCAACAGTTGGAGAAGTAGGTGTAAGAATTACATCAACAATTTCAAAAGCTTTGTCGAAATCTTGCTTAAATAATCTTCTGACTTTTTGGGCTTTACGATAATATGCATCATAATACCCAGCAGATAATACATAAGTGCCAAGCATAATTCTTCTTTTAACTTCTTTACCAAAGCCTAAAGTTCGTGTATCAGTATACATATCTATCAAGTCACCAGAATTTTCTGCGCGGAAACCATAATGAGCACCTTCATAACGCGATAAATTAGAAGAAGCCTCGGCGGTAGTTAATATATAGTATGTAGCTATTGCATATTCAGTATGTGGTAGAGATATTTCAATAACATTATGTCCTTGAGATTTTAAAGTTTCAATTTGCTTTTGAATTGCATCTCTAATTTCAGGATCCAATCCTTCTCCAAAATATTCCTTTGGTATGCCTATATTAAACTTTTTATCAGTGGAAATATATTTTGAATATTCTGGTACTTCTATATCTTGGCATGTAGAATCTTTTTCGTCTTTACCAGATATTACTTCTAGGACTATTGCAATATCTTCAATAGATTTTGCAAAAGGTCCTATTGTATCGAAAGAAGATGCAAAAGCTGTTAAACCATATCGAGAGACTCTACCATAAGTTGGTTTAAGCCCCAGTATTCCACAAAAAGCAGCAGGTTGACGAATTGAACCACCTGTATCTGTTCCCAATGAAACATCACATAAATCTGCTGCTACAGCTACAGCCGAACCACCACTTGAACCACCTGGAACTCTTGAATTATCGTATGGATTTAGTACAGGTCCAAAAGCAGAGTTTTCATTTGATGAGCCCATTGCAAATTCATCACAATTAGTTTTTCCTATTATAATTGCATCCTCATCAATTAATCTTTGGACAGCTGTTGATGTATATATAGAGACAAAATTTCTTAAAATATTAGAGGAGCATGTCATTGGTTTATCTTTTAGTGCAAGTACATCTTTAATAGCTACAACCATTCCAGCTAATTTTCCAGCAGTGCCATTTTTTATTTTTTCTTCAATTAAATCTGCTCTATCAATGCAGTCTTCAAATACAAAGTTGTAGCAATTAAGATGAGAATATTCGCGAATTCTTTTTAGGAAGAACTCGATATTTTCTCTTAAAGAAATTTTTCCTGCTTTAATTTTTTCTAATTTTTCGAAATGGTTTTTGTATTCCTTCAAGATTTATCACCATTATTTTTGTTTTCGTCTTGTTTATCAATAGATTTAATATCGTCTTCTACTTCTCGTAGAGCTTTTCTAAATTCACGCATTCCTTTACCAATTCCTTGTGCTAGTTCGGGAATTTTTTTTGCACCGAATAATAGCAAAACAACAAGAACTATAATTAATATTTCCGAAGCACCTAGATTACCAAACATAATAACCTCCTAAGATTTTACTTTTGATTAATAAAAACATTCTCTGCTATCGACTTAAAAATCAGTGCTCCATCAGTTCGTTTCAACAATGGGTCACAAGCTCTTTCTGGATGAGGCATCATTCCAAGTACATTGCCATTTTTATTTATTATTCCTGCAATATTATTTATAGAGCCATTTGGATTTGATTCGTTATTAACTTTTCCATCTGCTGTTGAGTACCTAAAAACTACCTGTTTATTTTCTTCCAGTTCTTTAATTGTTTCTTCATCGGCATAGTAATTACCTTCACCATGAGCAATTGGAATTTTTAATACATTCTGTTTAATAGATTTTGTAAAAATTGTTTCTTTATTTTCTACCTTTATGTAAACATCTTTGCATATAAATTTTAGTGATTGATTTTTTTGCATTGCACCGGGAAGTAAACCAGCTTCTAAAAGGATTTGAAAGCCATTACAAATGCCTATTACTATTCCCCCGTTGTTTGCAAATTTAATTACTTCTTCCATTACTGGGGAAAATCTTGCAATTGCTCCTGTTCTCAAATAATCACCGTAAGAAAATCCACCTGGTAAAATTATTACATCGGAATTTTTTAAATCTCTTTCTTTATGCCAAATAAATTCTGCATCGTAGCCTAAAATTTTTTTTGTTGCATAATAGGCATCGTGGTCACAATTTGCACCCGGAAAAACTACAACTCCAAATTTTGGTTTCATTTTACTTCTTCAATTGTATATTCGAAATCTTCCATTATTGGATTTGATAATAATTTTTCACTGTATTCTCGAACCTCTTTTTCAGCCATTTCTCTATCATCTGTATCAACATAAAACTCTATGTATTTCCCAATGCGAGTGTTTTTTACATTATTAAAACCAAGTAGTTTTGCACCTTGTTCAACTGCTTTACCTTGAGGGTCGAGTATTGTGGGTCTTCTTTTTACAATTACAACTGCTTTGAACAATTTTAACTCCGTTATTTATATTTTCTTAGAAATTTTCAAATAAATATGCCTTAATATACCAAAGATGACTAAAGATAAAAAAACATAGAAAAGAAATTTCCCATTAGTTACAATTGCAGATATTAAAATAAATACAAGAATGAAAAACCATGAAATTTTTACAACAAATTTTTTATGAATAATATTTGGTAAAGCTCTGTATTTTATTTTACTTACCATTAAGAGAGATAGAATAATGACTAACGGAAAAACAAAGTTATTATAAGGTGTTATTATTTGATTTTCCTGATAATATGAATAAATTAGTGTTGTAATAGTTAAAGCTGAAAGAGGAATGGGTAGTCCTGTAAAATCACCTTTAGATTTTAAATCTACTATAAGGATATTAAATCTTGCCAGACGCATGGCCCCAGCTAATAGTAGGAATGAGCTAATAATTATACCTATAGTTTCGAATTGATATCCATAAGATTTGTAAACAAGGAATGAGGGAGCTGCACCGAAACTAACTACGTCTGATAAAGAGTCTAGTTCAACACCAAAGCGACTTGATGTGTCGAGTAATCTTGCAATTAATCCATCAATCGTATCAAATATTGCTGCTAAAATTATAAAAATAGCAGCTAATTTAAATTCGTTTTGCGAAGTGTAAACTATGGATACAAATCCACAAAAAATATTTAAAGAGGTAATAAAATTTGCTATTGATGATTTGAATGAAAGTGTTTTACTCATCTATGTACTCAAAAATTATTGATTGACCTGCTTTAACTTTATCACCAACCTTAACATTAACTTTCCATTTTTTGGGTACAATTATATCAGACCGACTTCCAAATTTTATCATACCAAATCTTTCTCCTATTTTCACAGAATCTCCAAGCTTTAGATCAAAGACAATTCTTCTTGCTATAAATCCTGCAACTTGTGTAAACAAGATTTTACCATATTTGCTAGTAATACCAATTTCTGTTCTTTCGTTTCTTAAATCAGCTTTATCATGAAAGGCAACAAAATAATCTCCTTTAACATAATTTAAGTAGTCAATTTTTCCACTAATTGGAATTCTGTTTACATGTACATTTAGAGGCGACATAAATATTGAAACCTGTGTGGCTGTATCGTTTACAAATTTTTTTTCAAATACTTCTTTGATGCTAATAATCTCTCCGTCTGCAGTAGAGACAATTATATTTTCTTTATTTGGGGGGATTCTTTCTGGGTCTCTAAAGAAATTTATATTAAATAAAAGAAATATTATACCACCTAAAAGAAGTAAATATTTTACAAAATTATTATTAATGAAGAAAGATGATAAAATTAGCAAGATTGAAAATCCAGCTAAAATAAGAAACGTGTTGATACCGTATTTAGAAATCATTTAGTTCTTTAATTTTGATGAATAACGAATGCAAATCTAATATTTTCTTGCTTTAATTTCTTGTGATTATTTTTTTTGGTAATTTTGTGTTGACTACATTAAAAAATAATATGATTGGAGGACAAATGAATTTTAATATGCAGGGAATGCTTAAGCAAATCCAGAAAATGCAGGAAGAGATTGCAAAAGTGCAAGCAGAACTTGAGAATAAAACTGTAACAGAAGAAAGTGGTGGGGGTATGGTAAAAGTTGTTGCAAACGGAAAAAAAGAAATTTTATCTATAACGATAGATGATGAAATATTTAAGAGCGGGGATAAGGAGATGATAGAGGATTTAGTGGTAGCTGCTGTAAATAAAGCACTGCAATCAGCGGGTAAAATGGCAGAAGAAGAACTCAGTAATATTACGAAAGGTATACTTCCACCAGGCTTTAATATTCCAGGATTTTAAAATTGTTAATAGCAGAACCATTACAAAGAGCCATTGACGAATTAAGTAAACTTCCATCAATTGGGAAAAAAACAGCCCAAAGATTAGCTCTCCATATTTTGAAGAGCGATGAAAATTCTGTTAATGCACTTTTACAAGCATTATCAGATTTGAAAACTAAAATCAAATTTTGCTCGGAGTGCTTTAATCTTTCTGTAGAAGAAAAATGTGATATTTGTAAAAGTCCAAAGAGGGATCATTCAATGATATGTGTTGTTGAAGAAGTAAGCGATGTAATTGCTATTGAAAAGACTAATGAATATAATGGACTATATCATGTGCTTGGCGGAGTGTTAAATCCTCTTGCCAATATTACACCCGAAAATCTGCATATCAAAGAATTAATATCACGAATAGAAAAAGGTGGTGTAAACGAGGTAATTTTAGCTTTGAACCCCGATACCGAAGGTGATACAACTTCACTTTATCTCTTAAAAATCTTAAAAGAATATCCAATAAAAATTTCTCGTATAGCACGTGGATTGCCAATAGGAGGTGACTTAGAATTTGCAGATCCAGCAACAATAGGAAGAGCATTTTTAGGAAGAATAACATTGTGATGCATAATTGGTACAAAGAATGGTTTGATTCTCCTGACTATTTAAGGGTTTATAATCATAGAGATTTCCTAGATGCACAAAAATTATCTAATCTAATTTTATCTTTTACAAAAATTCCCAAAACTGCTAAGATACTAGATGCAGCTTGTGGGGCTGGAAGGCATGCAATTTATTTATCTCTTTGTGGTTATAATGTTTTTGGATTCGATTTAAGTAGAAATTTGCTTTTGCAAGCAAAAAAGGAATCGTTTGAAAAAAATGCAAACCTAAAATTAATACAAGCTGATATTAGAGAAATCTGTTTTAAAAAAGTTTTTGACATGATACTTAATTTATTTACAAGCTTTGGATACTTTGAAACCGATGAAGAAAATTTTAGTTTTATAAGAAAATCTTATTGCTTTCTTAAAGATAATGGTTATTACGTACTTGATTATTTTAATAAATCATTTTTAGAACAAAATCTTCTTCCTTATTCAGAAAAATTAGTAGAAAACATTAAAGTAATAGAAAAAAGAAAAATTGAGAATAATAGAGTAGTAAAGGAAATTATTTTAATAAAAAATAATTTAGTGGAAAGATTTTATGAATCTGTTAAACTATATAGTATAGAGAAAATAATAGAGGAATTTGAGAGAGCAAAATTTAGAGTATTAAAAATATTTGGTGACTATGATGGAAGTGATTATAATGAAAAAGAATCTCCAAGGTTAATAATAGTTTTTCAGAAATGATTAAAAAGTTTTTATATATAATTTTTCTTTTTATTGTTGTTTCTTGTGATATATTTACCACAAGAACACCAGAAGAGCCCGATACACCTAGCTCTAATTTTATAGCTGCAACATCTCCCGAAATTTTGTTCCGAAATTTTAAGTCATCAATAGAAGAAAAAATTATAGAAAATTATTTGGCTTGTTTTGTAGATACATCTTATTTAAAAAGGAAGTTTGTATTTATTCCTGCTTCTGGAGCAGTTTCTCAATATCCTGTATTAAATAATTGGACAATTAATGAAGAAAAACAATACTTCTTAAATTTAATATCTAAGTTGCCATCTGGCAAAAATGTTACTTTAACATTAGAAAATTTTCAATCCAATTTTTTTAGCGATAGTGCATTTTATAGTGTAGATTATAGTTTAAAAATTAATTCGAATAATCAATTTATAGGCGGAACTTTTGTAGGTTCTTCGCAATTTAAAATTTATATTGATTCAAGAAAACAGTGGTCTATAGTAGAATGGCAGGACATTAGAAAAGGAAATTTTCAATGTTGGAGCGATTTAAAAGGGAGGACAGCATATTAAGAAGTTTATATTAATATTAACAACGGTTTCGTTAATTAGTTGTGTTAATCCTTTTGCTCCTAGATTGGATGAGGGATTAAACAACTCTAAGAGTTTGATAAGTGATTTGTCTGATATAGAAGGGGTATTCAAAAATTTTCAGTATGCATATACCTTTAAGGATACTCTTATTTATAGTCAGCTTTTAGATAAGAATTTTGTTTTCACTTATAGAGATTACAACTTGGGTGCCGATGTTAGTTGGGGACGTGATGAAGAGATGAGAGTTACATATGGACTTTTTCAAAATACGCAAAGATTAGATTTAGTTTGGAATAACATCGTTTCAATAAGTGGTGATTCAACTCACATTGTTAGAAGTTTTAATCTTACAATCACTTTTAATCCAACAGATATTGTGTATATTGATGGTAAAGTTAATCTTGAATTAATAAAAGATTCAAATAAAAAATGGAAAATAATCCACTGGATTGATGAATCAAACTATTAAGTGAAATTATGTTAATTTTTTTCTTAAAAGAATCAATAAGAATGTTAAAACGCTCTCCCTTTGCATCTATGGTAATAATTTCTATTACTACTATTGCTATTATGATGACTGGTGTTTCGTTTATAATTTTACAGCTTTCAAATAAATTTTCTAAAAAAGTTAAAAGTAGTATTGAAATAACAGCTTTTTTAGAGAATTACATTGATTCAAGTAAAATTTGGTCAATTAAAGAAGAAATTGAAAAACTGCCATCTGTAAAATCGGTAAAATATATTAGTAAAGAGGAAGCCGTAGAGCAATTTATTAAAGATACTGGAGAAGATTTTAGAAATGTATTAACAGAAAATCCACTTCCACCATCATTAATTATTAGGTTTCATCCAGAGAAAATTTCATATGAAAATATAAATTCTGAAATAAGAAGGATTAGTAATATTTCAGGTATTACAGAAGTAATTTATGATAATGAAGTAATAGTGAAAATATTAAAATATTTGAAGTCAGGGCAAGCAATTGTTTATATGTTTTCTGTGTTATTAGTTTTATTATCTATTTACCTTGTTTATACTAATAGTAGAATACAAATTGAAGCGAATAAAAATTTATATCAAACTATGAAATTAGTTGGGGCAAAATTAAGTACTATTAAAATACCTATTATACTATATGGTTTAATGGTTGGATTAATATCTGGAATTTGTGCTGTAGGTATAAATTATATTTTAGGAATAATATTGATTGGCATTCTTAATAATCTTAAATTACATATAGTATTTAAAGATATTTATTCTTTTTCAATTTTAGCTGGAGTATTATTAGGTTTCATTGGCAGTTACTTATCCTCAAAAGCTGTTTCCTTAAAAATAAATCAATAAGATAAATTTTGAGGGCTCAATGATAAAAACAAGATATTTTATTTTATTCTTAATTACACTATGTATTACTCGTCTATCTTTTGCACAAGGAAAAGATTATGAATTAGGTGCATCAACTCTACCAAATAGGTATAATCAGCAATCAGGTTATTTTGATTTTTCTGATCCAGAAGCAATTAATATTAAAGTTTCAGTTTGGGGATTTGTACGTTATCCTGGTAAATATGTTGTCCCTATAAACACAAGTGTTATAGATTTATTATCTTTTGCAGGTGGTCCTACTGATGCAGCACATCTTGACGATTTAAGAATTTACAGAGTTAATGAAGATTCATCTCAAGTGCTAATAAAAATTGATTATAATGATATTATGTATGAATCGGATCTATCAAAAAAATATAAAAGACCACCGGCATTAGAAGCAGGGGATATTCTTGTTGTTCCTGGTGCTCCACGACTTTACACAAGGGATAAAGTTGCACTTTGGGTCTCAATTATAAGTGCTTTAACTTCTTTAACGATTCTTATTTTAAATATAGTAAAATAACGAGGGCAACGTGGAATCAAATAGTATAAATAATAATTATCAACAGAATTCTTTTAGAGAATATCTTAACCTGATTAGATTAAATTTAGGTTTAATATTAGTTGTTGGTATTACAGGACTAATAATAGGTATAGTTTATGCATTGAATGCACCAGATATTTATAAATCTACCACTGTAATTAAAATTACTAAGCCACAGGGGAGTATACTTAATTCTCCGTTAATCCCAGAGTTTCAGGATTTTGGGAGTGATAGATTTATTGCTAACGAAATAGAAATTCTCAAAAGCTATAAATTAAGAGATAAAGTTGCACAAGCTCTTATAGATAGTTTTAAGTTTACTAGCAATAAGAATAATTTTAAGTTAATACTTGACAATCAAGAAAAAAATAAAATACCCATCTTACTGCCAAAAGAAGAAATTATAGATTTATTAGAGTCAAAAGTATCTATTGATCAAAAGCGCGGTCTTGATATAGTCGAAATTAACGCAGAATCACCTTCTCCAAAAGAAGCAGCATTAATAGCAAATTGTTATGCAATTGCCTATAAGGAATTAAATTTAGAGTATAATCGTGAACAACTTACCTCGATTAGAAAATTTTTAGCTCAACAACGAGATGAAAAACTAGCAGAACTTTCTCAAGTAGAAGAAGCTTTAAGAAATTATCAAGAACAAAAAGGGATTGTTCAGCTTCCAGAACAAGCAAAAGCTTTGATAGAACAGACTACTGATTTTGAATCAAAAATGAATGCTACAAAAATTGATTTGACTATTGCAGAAAAAACACTTAACCAATACAAAGCAGAACTTGCAAAAAAAGATCCAAACATAAATGATTATATAGAAAGCTTTGCTACTGAACCATATATAAAAAATTTGCAATTACAAATAGCTGATTTAATGACACAGAAAGATAGAGCATTATCTACAAGTAAAGATGCCCAACGTAAAAATCAAATGATAAAAGAATTTGATGCAAAAATTAATGAACTTAGAGAAAAATTAAACAGCCAACTTGCTGTTTATAGAGCAGGAATTCTTGCTGCAAGTCCAGACGAAATCAAAGAATTAACTAAAAAAGTTCTCGAAGAGGAAGTTAAATACCAAGCATTATTAGCCTCTTATAAAAAATTAAGTGAAATTGTAGGCGAATACGATAAACGTCTTAGTAAACTTCCCACAAGTTCTATAGATTTAGCCCGACTTACAAGAGAACAATCTGCTTACGAAAAATTATATCTGCAAATTGAAGAAAAATATCAGGAAGCTATAATTAATGAACAATCTGTACCTGGTAATGTATTAATTGTCGATCCTGGGTTAGTGCCTATTAAGCCTTCCAAACCTAATCGACCTTTAATAATTATGGTTGGATTATTTTTAGGAATAGGTTTTGGAATTGCTTTTGCTTTTATTAGAAATCATTTCGATAATACTGTTAAAACTCCTGAAGATTTACAAAATAGAAATATTAACATACTTTCTTGGATCCCTCGAATAGAAGGTTTGAATAATAGTAACAAGGAGTTAGAATTTATTGTTGCTAAA
This sequence comes from Melioribacter sp., assembly GCA_026417975.1. Lineage (GTDB taxonomy): Bacteria > Bacteroidota > Ignavibacteria > Ignavibacteriales > Melioribacteraceae > Rosettibacter. The sequence goes on along the minus strand of JAOACD010000007.1, from coordinate 13,204 downwards.
AAACCAGATGCAAGTGCTAGCGAAGCCTATAAAGTATTAAGAACTAGAATAAGATTTTCGAAAATTGATAAAGAATCATTAAAAACAATCCTAGTAACATCTTCAAGAACTTTAGAAGGTAAAACTACAACCTCAGTTAATTTAGCAGGTAGCTTTGCACTTGCTAATTTCAAAACTTTAATACTTGATGCTGATTTAAGAAAACCTCGTGTCCATTCTGTTTTTAACGAAAAAAGATTTCCAGGATTTACAGATTACTTTTTTGGTCAAGTTACTTACGACCAAATTTTAAGAAAGACTGGTGTTAATAATTTATACTACATTAGTGCAGGAACAATTCCCCCTAATCCTTCTGAAATACTTGGTTCATCACAAATGGAGTCTTTTTTAGAAAAATTAAAAAATGAATTTGATTATATTATAATAGATTCTGCTCCTTTAATTGCTGTTACAGATTCGGAAATTTTAGCTCAACTTGTGGATGGAACCATTTTAGTTGTGTCTGCTAACGATACTGAAATAGATTTAATGGAAAGGTCTGTTGATTTACTTAGAAGAGATAATCTCAATTTCCTTGGTGTTGTTCTCAATAATTTTATATATAGAAGTGGCTATGGATCTTATTATAAATATTATTATTATTACTCTACTCCAACAAATGGTTCACAAAAAGAGAAAACTAAGGTTTCCTAATGCAGAAAAAAACAGCAGTAGTTACAGGAGGAGCTGGTTTCCTCGGTTCACATTTGTGCGATAGATTAATTAATGAGGGTTTTAAAGTTATTTGTCTTGACAATCTTTTAACAGGAAGAATAGAAAATATAGAACATCTTTTTGGAAACGATAATTTTCAATTTATTAAACTAGATGTTACTAATTATATTCATGTTCCTTCCAAAGTAGATTATGTATTGCACTTTGCATCTCCTGCTAGTCCCATTGATTATTTGAAACTTCCAATTCAAACCTTAAAAGTCGGTTCATTAGGAACACATAAAGCATTAGGACTAGCAAAAGAAAAAGGAGCAGTATTTTTGTTAGCGTCGACTTCAGAAGTATATGGTGACCCACTTGTTCACCCTCAAAGCGAAGATTATTGGGGAAATGTTAATCCTGTAGGCCCACGAGGTGTTTATGACGAAGCAAAGAGATTTGCAGAAGCTATGACTATGGCTTATCACCGATATCATGGACTTAGAACAAGAATTGTAAGAATTTTTAATACATACGGACCCCGTATGCGTGTTGATGACGGTAGAGCTCTTCCAACATTTTTCTCCCAAGCACTAAAAAATGAAGACGTTACTGTTTACGGAGATGGAACTCAAACAAGAAGTTTTTGTTATGTTGATGATTTAATTGAAGGAATTTTTAGATTAATGATGACCGACGAAGTTTATCCAATTAATTTAGGAAATCCGGAAGAAGTTTCATTAAAAGAATTTGCCGAAGAAGTAATTAAACTTTGTAATTCTAAAAGCAAAATTGTTTTTAAAGAACTACCACAAGACGACCCTAAAGTACGCCAACCAGATATTACACGTGCAAAAAAAATCTTAAATTGGGAACCCAAAATTAGCAGAGCAGAAGGATTAAAATTAACCCTAGAGTACTTTAAGAAAATGCTTAATGTATAAAAGATTTAATATGATTCTTCCTCTACTTTTGAATTTCCAAGTATTTAAATAAAACCATACTACAAACAATAAAAAATTTATACTTGCTAATTCTTTGTATTCCGTGTGTTTTTTGCTAATTAATAATACATTCAAAAAATTTTCTTAATATTTTTTGATAATGATATTAGAATAGACGCTGATTTGTTTTTAATTTCACACGTTACTAACTTTAATAAAAATTACTAAATTTGTTTTATATAATTTTTCTCAAAAATGATTTGGAGAATAAATGATTAATTATATAGGTAAATTTAATGTTGTACCATCATTACCAGCTAAATTAGAACCTTTACGAGAAATAGTTTATAATCTTTACTGGACATGGCATTATGATGCAATAGATCTTTTTCGAAGACTTGACCCTAAATTATGGGAAGATACTTATCACAATCCTGTTTTAATGTTAGGGAAAGTCAGTCAACAGCGACTTAACGAAGCTGCAAACGATGATAGTTTTATTTCCCATTTAAATCGTGTGGCAACTCAACTAAAAATTTATAAAGAAGAAAAAACATGGTATCAAAAGAATTTTAATTATGGTAAAGACAATATTATTGCATATTTCTCTGCTGAATATGGTTTAACAGAATCTTTGCAGATGTATTCTGGTGGATTGGGTGTGCTTGCTGGAGACCATCTTAAATCATCAAGTGATTTAGGTCTTCCTCTTGTAGGGGTGGGATTGTGCTATAAAGAGGGTTATCTTCAACAGTATTTAACTAATGATGGATGGCAACAGGAACGTTATGAAATAACCGACTTTTACAATCAACCAATGACATTGGTAATGAATGATGATAATACTCCATTAAAAATAGAACTCGATTTCCCTGGCAGAAAAGTTTATTTCCAAATCTGGAAAATTATGGTAGGTAGAGTACCTCTTTATTTACTCGATACTAATGTTCCAGAAAATAATGACGAAGATAAAAAAATTACACGTACATTATATGGTGGTACCATAGAAACAAGAATTCAGCAAGAAATTGTTTTGGGTATAGGAGGAATTCGTGCTTTGTATACTATGGGTATAAAACCGCTTGTTTGTCATATGAACGAGGGACACTCTGCATTTCTTGCTTTAGAAAGAATAAGATTATTAATGCAGCTTTATAATCTTTCTTTTGAAGAAGCTAAAAATGTTAATTTTTATTCTAATGTATTTACTACACATACACCAGTAGCAGCTGGAATAGATGTTTTTCCAAATGAATTAATAGAGAAGTATTTTGGAAATTACTATCGTAATGAATTAAAGATAAGTGATAAAACTTTTTATAGTTTAGGTACAATTATAAAAGATAAACCACCAAGCAATTTCAATATGGCTCATCTTGCAATGAATATGTCTGGTTTTGTTAATGGTGTAAGCAGACTGCACGGAAAAGTATCAAAAAAAATGTGGCAAGCTGGCTTTGTGGATATACCCTTTGATGAAATACCAATTGATTATGTAACAAATGGAATTCATACACATTCCCATCTTTCAAATGACATGCAAGAATTATTGTATCGTTACCTTGGTGAAAAGTTCATGAGAGATCCATCAGATAAAGAAATATGGAAAAGAATAGACGAAATTCCTGATGAAGAACTTTGGCGTACTCATGAAAGAAGAAGAGAAAGATTAGTTGCATTTGCAAGAAATAGATTAAGAAAACAAATTATTGAAAAAGGAGGTTCTGTTTCAGAAATTAATGCAGCTAAAGAAGTACTTGATGCTCAGGCCTTAACAATTGGATTTGCAAGAAGATTTGTTGGATATAAAAGAGCTACTTTAATATTTAGAGATGTTGAAAGATTAGCAAGTATATTATGCAATCCAAATTATCCAGTCCAAATAATTTTTGCTGGGAAAGCTCATCCTAGAGATGAAGAAGGAAAAAGAATTATACAAGAAGTAATAGAAATGACTAAAGAACCTCATTTGAGAAAGAGAATAGTATTCATAGAAAATTATGATATGAATGTAGCTCGTTATCTAGTTGAAGGTTGTGATGTTTGGTTAAATACTCCAAGAAGGCCTCTCGAAGCAAGCGGTACTTCTGGAATGAAAGTAATAGCTAATGGTGGATTAAATTTTAGTGTACTTGATGGTTGGTGGGACGAAGCTTATGAACACGATGTTGGTTGGAAAATTGGAAATGGTGAAGAATATGATAATCCAGATTATCAAGATGAGGTTGAAGCTAGATTAATTTATGAAATACTTGAGAAAGAAATAATACCATTGTTTTATACAAGGGGAGAAGATAAACTACCACGAGCATGGATTTCAATGATGAAAAATTCGATGAAAAAATTAGGACCTAGGTATAATACCCATAGAATGGTTCAAGAATATGCACAGAAATTTTATTTCCCAGCTTACGAAAAAAGAGTTACACTTATGAATAATAATTGGAAAAAAACTAAAGAAATAACAGAATGGAAACAAAAATTAATTGATAACTGGAGTAAAGTAAGATTTGTAAGTATAACCGAGGAACAAAAAGGAGTTGATCTAAAAGTTGGTAATAAATATCCTATCTTTGCTGAAGTAGAACTTGGTGAATTAACACCTGATGATGTTGTTGTACAAATTTATTATGGTAAGGTGGATAATGGTTCAGACCAATTTAAAGAATGTGTTAATATGACTTATGTTCCAAAGAAACAAAAAACTAATGTGTATACTTATAAAGGAGAAATAGAATGTAAACATACAGGACTATTTGGGTTTACATTAAGAATATTACCAAAGCATGAACTTATGATAAATCATTTCGAATTAGGCTTAGTTCGATGGGCTTAATTTTAAGGATTAAAAAATGTTTCTAGAAACTATCGACTTTAAAAAAAATAATATACTTATTTACTCTAAGAATCAATTTGATTTTAATAATAATTTTAAGATAATCTATAAAAATCAAAAAATAAAAAGGCCCTATTCAATAAGTTACATTGATGTTTGTAATTACATTAAAGATCCTGCACCTAAAAATTTGATTGTTTATCGACTTTTAACAAACGTTCATAACCTTCAAGCTTATTCAACTAAGTACGGTTATTTTATTAATATAGAAAATAATATTGAGTTAATTTACTTTGACCCAGTTTTTGCAATTAAAGATTTATATCACCTAAAATTTGACTTTGACCCAGAAAGATTTCGTTTTAAGATTCAACAAATAGGTTTGACTTCTATGACTATGTGGGATAAAGAACCCAATTTTGCGGAAGTCTATAGTTTTGATTTAAAAGCTATTGAAGCACAAAATCAGAACGATAAGATTTTTGCAGATGCAATTTTTGCTTTGGACCCTAGTTATATCGATGAGGAGAATTTTAATATAGAAAATGATAATGATAAAAATGAATTAAATTTATTAACCGAAGAAAAGTATGAAAGAAAGCTAGAAAATTTTAATAAACCATCAACACCTTCACAAGCGCAAATACAGAATGTAAGAGAAGAAACAATAAAATTACTTAAAAAAGCATTATTAATAAATGAATCTCAAAACATTATAAATATTGATGTTGACAAAGATGGTAAATCTGAGAGCATCATTAATTTAATGGATTTGTTTAAAAAGACTTATAACTCTGAACATTTAGAAAAAAGAAAAAAAGAAAATATAATTTTACGATTTAATAAAAATGCCTTAAGTTGATTTTATGGTTGAATAATTATATAATAAATTAATAAATTTAAGTAATCATAAAGGCAGGGCATTATTTTTCTACTAATTCTTTTAGAAACCTTTTTTAATTATAGCTATAAAAAATTGATAAGTTAAAAATCACTATTTTTTTGCTTCTTAGTGATTTTAGCCATGTTTAAAAAATTTTTATTACGTTAAAAATAATTTGTTAATTCTTATAGTATAAAGTAAATTGAATTATTAATAACTATATTTAACAAACTAACAATTATAAAACCATGAACTACAAAAAAGAGCTACTTACTAAAATCAAAAATAAGTCTGCAGTTGTAGGAATAATAGGAATGGGTTATGTAGGCTTACCATTAGCTTTAGCTTTTTCTAATAATGATTTTTATGTAATAGGTTTTGATATCGACGAAAACAAAATTCCACTTCTTAATTCAGGTAAAAGCTACATAAAACACATTGATAGCAAATTAATCAAGACTATAGTTGAAAAAAAGAAATTTGAAGCCACAAGCGATTTTTCAAGACTTCAAGAATGTGATGCAATTATTATATGTGTACCAACACCACTTAATGAACATCGTGAACCTGATATGACTTTTGTGGAAAACACAGCGAAAACTATTCAAAAATATTTGAGAAAGGGACAACTTGTTACTCTTGAAAGTACAACATATCCAGGTACTACAGAAGAGCTGTTATTGCCATTGTTTGAGTCTGCACTTTTAGCAAAGTCACCAATAACAGAACCAGATACTTTTTTACCCAATACTTCAAAAATGGTAGTTGGTAAAGATTTCTTTTTAGCTTTTAGCCCTGAAAGAGAAGATCCTGGTAATAAAGATTATACGACAAGTACAATACCTAAAATTGTAGGCGGGGTTACAAAATCATGTCTTGAAGTTGCAGATGCTTTATATAGTCAGATAGTTAAAAAGACAGTACCTGTTTCTTCGCCAAGAGTTGCAGAAGCAGCAAAGCTCTTAGAAAATATTTATCGTTCTGTTAACATAGCATTAGTTAATGAACTTAAAATTGTTTTTGAAAAGATGAATATAGATATATGGGAGGTAATTGAAGCGGCTAAAACGAAACCATTTGGCTTTCAGGCATTTTATCCTGGGCCTGGTTTAGGAGGACATTGCATCCCTATTGATCCTTTTTACCTTACTTGGAAAGCTCGTGAATATGAAGTGAATACTAAATTTATTGAATTGGCAGGAGAAATTAATACATTTCAACCTTATCATGTTGTTGAACGTGCTTTGGAAGTTTTAAACGAACATCGAAAAACTTTAAAGGGGAGTAAAGTTCTAATACTTGGAGCAGCTTATAAAAAAAATATAGACGATTTGCGTGAGTCTCCCTCATTAAAACTAATAGAAATTTTAAGAGACAAAGGAGCAAAAGTTGATTATAATGACCCATACGTACCAAAACTTCCTCCTACAAGAAAATATAAATTTGATATGAAATCTGTTGAATTAAGTAAAGAAAAAATTCGTAATTATGATTTAATTATTTTAGCTACAGACCATGATGATTATAATTATCCCTTTATTCGTAAGAATGCTAAATTAATTTTAGATACTAGAAATGCTTTTAAAATAAAAGGTCTTAACGAGGGGAATGTTTATAAAGCATAATTTTTTTGTTGTAAATTCAAGATTTATATTGTTATTTTATTGGATGAATTATAGTAATACAATTTAAGAGTACACTAATTAAAAAATGAACTTTGCTCTTACAGGTGTAGCAGGTTATATAGCACCGAAACATCTACAGGCGATAAAAGAGACAGGTAATAAGCTCGTAGCCGCACTTGATCCACATGATTCAGTTGGTATATTAGACGAATATTTCCCAGAAGCTAGCTTTTTTGTTGAATTCGAGAGATTTGAAAGACATTTGGAATTGCTAAGAAGAAAATCAGAAGAAGAAAGGGTTCATTACTTAACAGTTTGCTCACCGAATTTTTTACACGATTCGCATATTCGTTTAGCATTAAGAATTGGAGCAGATGCAATTTGTGAAAAACCTATCGTTCTAAATCCATGGAATCTCGATGCTCTCGAGAAAATAGAAGAAGAAACAGGAAAAAATATTTATACAGTTTTACAACTAAGAGTTCATCCATCTATTGTTGAATTAAAAAATAAAGTTGAAACTGAATTAAAAAAAAATCCAAATAAAAAGTTTGATATAACACTAGATTATATTACAGCAAGAGGTTTATGGTATGACTTTTCTTGGAAAGGGGCGATAGAAAAATCAGGTGGAATAGCTACAAATATTGGAATTCACTTTTTTGATATGCTTATATGGATTTTTGGTGAAGTTCTTCATAGTAGTGTTATTGAAAATCAAAAAAGGTCAATGAAAGGTGAACTTGAATTAAAGCATGCAAATGTTAAATGGTACTTATCAATTAATTATGAAGATTTGCCATATGATGTTAAAGAGAAAAATAAAAGAACATTTCGTTCAATAAAAATTGATAATGAAAAATTTGAATTTAGTGAGGGATTTACAAATTTACATACTATTGTATATCGGCAGACGTTAAATGGAAATGGTTTTAGAATCAAAGATGCAAGACCATCAATAGAACTAGTATATAAAATTAGAAATTGTATAAACTATTAATACTATAATGAAAATATATCGTTATATTTTAACTTGTTTTTATATATTTAGACGGCACAAAGTGCCGTCTATGTTATGAATACGTAACAGAGACGACTCGTAGAGTCGTCTCATTATTTTAACTTAAATCGGTGCAAATGGTGCTAGAATAATTTACAAGCATACTTTTCTCATTATAAGTTAGCAGGGTAGAAAAAATCTTTTTCTCTTCGTATAACCCTAACTTAGATTGAATTGTAGTTGATAAAAGAGATTCGAAAGTAAGAGAATCTGTTAAGTTAATATTTTGTGTGCTCGAAGAAATATTAACTACATCAAAAAAAGGAATGTTGCTATTAATAGGATTGGAAAAGTAAACAATTGTATTAATCTTAGCACTTTTTTCAACATTAGTATCAATTAGCGAAGCTTCAGTTAATGGATATAAATTTATCAACAATTTACCTTCTTCAACGCCAATAGATTCTAATCTTACACCTACTTTTGAATCTGGTACTATTTTAAGATTGTTGTTTATAGAATTTTCATTAATATATGGGTAAACTATTGAAATTAAATAATTGTACACATTTATGTGAGCATACTTTGGCATAGCTTTAATCCATATATCGCGAAGGTCTGGATCAGAACAAATAACAGAGGAAATTTTTGTTGCAATTTTAAATTTTGAGATACGCTTAAAATATTCTTCCGTGTTTGGTGGAGTATAATTAACTGGTTTTTGTGCAATGTAATTTTTCCCATTTCGCTGTCTAAAAACAGCATTACCAAATGTACCTTTAATATTACCGAAGTGTTGCTTTTTTAATTCTGCCATTTTTAACCTCCAATTTAATTGTTAATAATAGTTAGTTTAAATCGATTAAGTAATTTTTACTTTAATAATAAAAATTAGGGGGGTGGTTTAGCTTTAATCCATATCACTTTTCGGAATAAGTATATACCTTCGATATATTTAATTCGAAGGTTAATCGAATTTGTAACGAATTTAATCCGAATTTTTTGAGAATTTGAAAGAAGTTTTATATTCCTTAAGTTTTTTAGTATAGAATATTGATGGATTAACATAATTATATTAAAATCCAAATCGTTTTTAATTCCCTATCTGTTTAAACGTATTGCGGTTAAGAAATTTCCGTATGAAAGAAATTTTAGATTTGTGGCAATTTTGTGTTGTTTTTGTCGTTTAAAGAGTAGAGGGAAAATAAATATTAGGAGGTTTAATTTTGGATACTCAGGAGGAATTACTAATAAATGATTACGTAGAAAAATTTTGTAAAGAAAATTTATATGGAGCAATTTATTATTGTAAACAATGGGATGGTACAAATGGGATAAATTTTGGTGGAAAAGGACCTGAAGACATAGTTTTAGAAACCTTAGAATTAATATTGCAAGGTAAAAGGAAGGTTTATCTAGAAAGCTATGAAAATTTTAAGAACTCGGTTTATTATCATCTAAAAAACACGTTACTTACTAAGTTTGGTTGCAGGAAGAAAAAAGTAGAAGAGGAAAGTCCACACTACATTAATATAAATGAGTTTAAAGCAATTTCTTATTGTGATGATGAATATTATGAGGAATACGAAGAGCAAGGAGATAAAGAATTAGTAGAATCAATAGAAATTAAAGAGCTAATAGAAAAACTCTTTAGTCTTTTTGATCAAGATAAGGAGGTAGAAGAATTGCTAGTTCTTGAAGGATATTTGAGTGGTAAAAAGCGCGAAGAAATAGCAGAAGATTTAGGAATTTCAGTAAAAGATGTAACTAATATTAAAAAAAGAATCATAAGAAGAGTATTAAAATTATTAAAAATAGAGGGTATGATATGACAAGCAAAAATATTAATATTCATTTACTAGAATATTTATTTCTACAAAATTTTTTTTCAGATGAAGAAGCTCGCCAACTTTTAATAGAAGAAGGGGAGGACATTGAAAAAATTGATAACAAAGTAAATGAATTCCTTAAAAAACTTGAAGCTAAAAAACTTATTCTTGAAGGTAAGCTAAAAAAACTAGAATTTGAAAAAAATGTTGAAGAATTTAAGCAAATCTCGAAAAATTTATCATCATTAGATGAGCATAACTATAGTTTAGCTGCTAGAAAAGGAAATGATACCCTTGAAAACACAGAGGATGATGAATTATTCCTGTTTATTAAAAAGAAAAACATGCAAAAGGATGGATAATTTGTTGTGATTCCCTTTTGAATTATAAATCGTCTTGATTTTTTAAACCAGGGTTTATTGAAAAATGATATTGACTTTTACTAGAATAATCTATGAATTTTTTATTTGTACATTATAAGATTTATATTTTAGTAAAATTAGATTAAAAGTTGAAGGAAGTAAAAATATTTAAAAATTAAAGTTCCTTAAATTTACATTGTAAACTTAGCCTGGAAAAATGATAAGATTGCTTAATTATTGAGACACTTTCGAGTTTTATTATACTTGAAAGATTTGTCGTTTTTTTTATTTTAATTTGTAAATTAAAACCAAAAAAAAGTAGATTTTGTCAAAATTATGGGGCAACTTTCTTTATTCGAAGATGATAATAAGAAATCTATTAACTTAAAAGAAGCAAGTCATTGGGCTTCTAAATACTTAAATAAAAAAGTTACAATATCAAACATATCTTATCTTATACAATATGGAAAAATAAAAAAATACGAGAACAATGGAACTGTTCTGATTAACATTGATGAATTGAAAGAATATTATGATAGTCTTTCTAAAGAAGAAAAATGGAAAAAATTTTTAGGGGACGACATAAACTGGCATTTATCATTTGCTCAATACAAAGAAGCTGAAAGGACAAAGCATGTTCATCGGTTACATCCTTATAAGGGCAAATTTATTCCACAATTAGTAGAATACTTTCTTGATACACATACAGACAAATTCAAGAAAGAAGTTTATTTTCAAAAGGGGGATATTGTATTAGACCCATTTTGTGGGAGTGGTACAACGCTTGTCCAAGCAAATGAATTAGGGCTTCATGCGATTGGAATAGATATTTCTGCTTTTAATGTTTTGATTTCTGAGGTCAAAGTCGAGAAGCACAATTTAATCTTACTTGCAGAGACAATTGAAGAATTAACCTTTAAACTAAAGGAATTTCAAAAGGATAAAAATAATATCTCCTTTGAAGAAAACTTACTTGAAGAGCTCGCAAAATTTAACAGTGTGTATTTTCCATCACCAGAGTACAAGAGAAAAGTTTCAAAGAAAATTATCAATGAAGAAGAATATTCTAAAGACAAAGAAAATGAATTCTTAAGGATTTATAATGACTTAGTTAAAAAATTTCAAATAAAGGTAAAACAAGATAAAGACAATACTTTTTTAGAAAGGTGGTTTTTAGATTCTGTTAGAAAAGAAATTGATTTCTTAGCCAAAGAAATAAAGTCACTAAAAAATGAAGATGTAAAAAAAGTTTTAACTCTTATTTTAAGCAGAACAGCTCGTTCGTGTCGAGCAACAACGCATGCAGACTTGGCAACCTTAAAAGAACCAGTAACTGCAACTTACTATTGTAAAAAACATGGAAAAATTTGTAAGCCCATATTTTCAATTACAAAATGGTGGGAATATTACACGAAAGATACTCTAAAAAGATTACAAGAGTTTGATAAACTACGAACAAATACTTTTCAAGTTTTAATTACAGGTGACTCAAGAACTTTAGATATTTACGAAGAAGTAAAAAAGAAAAATCCCGATTTTGCTGAATTAATACAGGCCAAAAAGATAAGAGGAATATTTTCAAGTCCTCCTTATGTTGGGCTCATTGATTATCATGAACAACATGCTTATGCCTATGAGATTTTTGGATTTGAACGAAAGGATGAATTAGAAATTGGACCTTTATTTAGAGGTCAAGGTGAAAAACAAAGACAAGCTTATGTTGATGGTATAGCTAAAGTTCTTCTGAATTGTAAAAAATATCTTCAAGAAGATTATGACATTTTTTTAGTTGCAAATGACAAGTTTAATCTATATCCAAAAATCGCTGAATTATCTGGAATGAAAATCGTTAATCAATTTAAAAGGCCAGTTCTCAATAGAGTAGAAAAAGACAGAGAAACGCCTTACGAAGAAACAATATTTCATTTGAAAGAAAAATAGAATGCCTTTAACTGAAGAACAAAGAAATCAAATTGAAAATACAATAAGAGAGAATTTGAGAAATAAACTATTAAGGTATAAACCTGAAACTAGTGAGATGCCATTTCACTTTCGTTTGCTTGGGCGTGATAGAATGGCTTTGTTCTCTTTCATTCACTCATTGAACACCACATTTGGAACTTCAATCTTTGAACCAGTTGCTGAAACACTTGCGAAACTGCGATATCCATTTGCTCGAAGACAATTTATCGTAGGTAATGAAATAAGTGAAAAAGCACAAAATGAAATTCAACATATAATTAATGAACTCACAGTTAATGGTAATCCAAATAAAGGAGAAGAAATTAAAAGAATAAGAAAGGTTTGCAGACAGGGAAGAATTAATACATTAAGAACGGTGAAAGTAGATTTATTTGTTAGAAGTGATGATGAAAGTATTTACTTGTTTGATATAAAAACAGCTAAGCCCAATATCAGTAACTTTAAAGATTTCAAAAGAACTCTTTTGGAATGGATAGCGATTTATTTATATAACTATCCGAATGCAAATGTTAATTCGTATATAGCAATTCCGTATAATCCCTATGAACCAAAGCCTTATGAAAGATGGACATTAAAAGGAATGTTGGATTTGAAAAATGAGTTAAAAGTTGCGGAGGAATTTTGGGATTTTCTTGGTGGTGAAGGTGCGTATATTGAACTTTTAAATTGTTTTGAAAGAGTAGGAATTGAGCTAAGAGAAGAAATTGATGAATATTTTTCAAGGTTTAAGCAATGAAAAGTAATAAAATGGAAAACAGAATTACTACAAAAATCATCATTGGTGATAGCAGGAAAATGGTGGAGGTTGAGAATGAAACAATAGGATTGGTTGTTACATCTTCTTTTCCAAAAAACTTTGAGGCGAATTGCAGATGAGTGAAAGAGATTTTATGAAAAGGTTGAAAAGAGTAATAAAAGAAGCTCTTAAAAATTCATACGATGTAGTTTACGCGGATAAATTAATTTATAAGGTAATAGTTAATCCTGAGCTAAGATATGAACCCTTTGATTCTGCTAATCCAATGCGTGGTGATTATGCTTTTCAAACT
>JAOACD010000017.1 GCA_026417975.1 Melioribacter sp. | reverse complement strand
CCGAGATCTACACTAGATCGCTCGTCGGCAGCGTCAGATGTGTATAAGAGACAGCTACAGCTGTAGCTCTAGCAACTTTTTCTACTAAATCTGGATTTCTTGTACAACCTAGACCAATATTATGAGGGAAAATTACAGCTCCATACACATTATTGTGGCCATGAACCGCATCAATTCCGTAAATGATAGGAATTTTTAATCTTGTCTGTAGTGCATATGATTGAAATAAATCGTACATATCTGCCCAAGCTTCTGGAGTATTTGTTGAAGGAGCAGAACCACCTCCACTTAGTATAGAGCCAATATAATAGTTTTTAATATCTTGAAGATTATTTATAATAGCACTTCTATCTACTTGCATCATTTGACCAATTTTTTCATCGAGTGTCATTTGAGATAGTAAATCATCAACTTTTTTATCTATCTCCTTTAGTTCATTATCATTAAAAGAAATAAAAGAACTATTTCTACATGAAATAAATGTAAGTATGATTACAAGGTAAAAGAAAAATCGCTTTTTCATGCTTTGTTCTCCATTTCGTTCCAAATTAAAGCAGCAGCGCCAAGAACAGCTGAATTGCGCTCTATTAATGCAGATTGTAATACTTTTACTTTGTTTTTAAAAACATTCAGTAAGTTTTCTTCTAAATATCTTTTTGTTGGCTGAATTATTAAATCACCTGCACAAGCCAAACCTCCAAAAAGAATTATTGCTTCTGGGCTTAAATGAGCAACTGTATCTGCCAATTTAAAACCAAGAATTCTTGCTGTAATATCAAAACATTCCAGAGCAAGTTTATCTCCTTTTTTTGCAGCGATGTAAATATCCTTTGCAGAAAGTTTTTCGTAAGGAATGCTTCTTAAAATGCTAGGGGTGGAAGTTGAAGCCATTAGTTCAAAAGCAGTTCTTTTAATTCCATTTGCTGATGCATAAGTTTCAAGGCAACCTTTTCGCCCACATCCGCATTGTCTCCCTTCTGGATCTACAATTGTATGACCCAATTCCCCCGCAAAACCATCAGCTCCGTAAACTAATTTACCATCAACTACAATTCCACTACCTAATCCTGTTCCTAAAGTAATAACAACAAAATTCTTCATCTTTTTTGCAATTCCAAATAGCATTTCACCAATTGCAGCTGCATTTGCATCGTTTGTTATTGTAGCTGGTAATGAAGAATATCTTTTAATTAATTTTAATACATTAACTTTGCCCCAACTTAAATTAGGAGGGTTTTCAATTGTACCTTTATAGTAATTTGCGTTAGGCGCACCTATACCTACTCCAACAAGAGCTAATTTTCCTTCAAATTTTTTTTGTGCTTTACTAATTTCAAAAAACAATCTCTCAAATAATTGTTCGGCTTTTTGTTCAGCTTTAGTTGGAATTGAGTTCTCGTAATAACAGTTTCCTTTTCTATCTACAAAGCCAAATACTGTATTTGTTCCGCCAATATCAATCCCAACTACTACTTCTACTCTACTCATAGTTCTATAGCCATTAATTTTCAAATAATTTATTAACGCAAAATTTATGCCTTTAGTCAAAAAGATATATGAAATAAATAAAAATTAATTTCTTTACAATACACTATCTAATACTAATATTATTATTTTGATAAAGTTTATTATCAATATAATAAGAAAATGCAATGGCTTGTTTATTAGTATGGCTTAGTCTAACAAAGAATGATGATTTTATTTTTTAAAGAACTACATTACCAATTCATTTTAATATGTAAAATAATTATGAACTATTAATTAGAAAGCAAAGAATAGATTATTTAAAGAAATTCATAAAAAACTTCATGTTCAATAGTTTTAATTAAATTACATAAACAGATACCATAAACTTATTGTAAGAATTAAAATAATCCCCGAAATAAAAATGCTAAATCTTAAACTTCGTACATTTTCATTGTAATACGTAGAAAAATCAAGTAAGCCTTGGGAAATTTTTACATTATATTCATGAAATAAAAAGTTAAATACAAAAAGCATGAATAAACTAAATAGAAAAAGAAAGATGGTAAAATGTAAATAATTAATTTTTGCATAAGCAAGTAAAATAGGATTACTTATAAGTTCAGATTTCATCATCAATTCAATTATAAATCTCGAAAGACCAAGAAATTCACCTACGATTAATGTCATAAATGCACTTTTAGAACTGATTCTCTTAAAGATCATACCGCTAACAAAAATAGCAGTTATTGGTGCACTAATAAATGCTTGAGTACTTTGCAAAAAAATATAAATCTGGTTATTAATTAATTTTACAAAAGGAACTATTAACAAAACGAAAACAACGATAAAAATTGTTACCATTCTTCCTACCAATACTAATGTTCTTTCTGAAGCATTAGGATGTTTTGGTTTATAAAAATCGATTGTGTAAAGTTGACTAATAGTATTAAAAGCTGAAGAAAGAGAAGACATCATTGCCGCTAAGAATCCTGCTATTATAAAACCTCTTATTCCGATGGGAATAATATTGCTTGAAAGTAGAACAGGATAAGCTTCATCACCTTGAATTCCTGGAAATAAAGCAGCTGCAATCAAACCTGGCATTACTAGTATAAATATGGGAAAGATTTTAAGAAATGCTGTAAGTAATGTACCACTTCTAGCATCGTTAATGCTCTTTGCACTAAGTATTCTTTGCACTATGTAATTATCTGCACACCAATACCAAAAAGCAATAATTGGTGCACCAAAAATTATCCCTGTCCATGGGAAATCAGGATCATCAACAGGTTTAAACATTTGAAAATATTCAGAAGGTAATTTTGTTATTAGACTATTAATGCCACCTACTTCGTACAAACCAAAAAGAAAGAAAAGAATTGCACTCATAAAAAAGAAAAATGCTTGAAAAACTTGGGTTCTAACAACAGATACATACCCTCCAACAAGTGTGTATATACCTGTAATTAGAACAATTACAGATGCAGAAGAAAAAATACTCCAGCCTAAAATTCTATTGAATAAAATTCCACCTGCAAAAAGTGTAACAAATATTTTTGAAACTAAATAAGTAAATATTGAAATTGCCGAAAAAAATTTTTTAGTAGGTATATCAAATCTTAACTCAAGAAATTCTGTAGCTGTAAATATTCCCATTCTTTTGTAAATAGGTGCAATTATCCATCCTAGTATAATCAAAAAGAAAATAGCAATCAGTTCAAACTGTCCAACTGCTAATCCACGTGTTGCCCCCGAACCAGCCAATCCTATAAAATGTTCACTCGAAATATTTGTAGCAAATAATGATAAACCAACAACAAACCAATTAAGATTTCTACCTGCTAAAAAATATTCTACAGTATCTTTGTTCTGAATTTTTATCTTTAATCCAATACTCAGAACAATTATTAGATAAACAAAGATAATTATGGTATCCAATAAACTTATTGTATTTTCCATAAATTTATTTTTTCAAAAAGAATACCACCTAACAAAGCAAAAAAGTTTACTTTTCAATTAACTTATAAAAGAAATTTTTTAATCACTTATTATTATGATAAGTACTAGTTATTATTTTAATAATTAGAGGGGAATTATTTTAAGAGTATCATACATTTTGATTCTGAAAAATTCTTGGCCGTAAGTCTGTAGAAGTATACACCGCTGGATAGATTTGATGCATCAAATCTCAGCTCATACTTACCAGCTTTTTTAATTTCATTAACTAATGTTTGAACTTCTCTGCCTAAAACATCATATACTTTTATTACTACATTACAGACTTCGGGCAATTGATAAGTAATAGTAGTAACCCCATTAAATGGATTTGGATAATTCTGGTATAAATAGAAATCTTTATTATCATAAAAATTCTCTTTCAAATCTGTTATTAAATCTTTACCATTTGGGGGACTAGGAATTTTTTTAGATGAATAAATTCTAAATTCACCTGGTAGAAGTTCAATATATATTTTACCATTTTCTACTTTAATACTATCACCGGTGAAATATTCATACCAGTAACCATTGATTGGCAAAGAAAATTCATTTGCTCTGGAAATAACATCAAAATTTCCAAGTATACTTACATTCATTGTGTTACTGTATAAATCTATTCTTTTTACTGATGGATAAACATTTAGAGAAAAATTTGTTGTGTTAAATACTTCATAATTTTTTCTTAAGATTATTAATTCAGAAATAAACTTAAAAAGTTTCTGACGTTCTAAGTAAGAAGGATTTGTATAATAATCCCAACGTATTGGTTTTTCTCCAAGTCTACTATTATAATCTATTGAATAGTCATAGCCTAATTCACCAAATTGCCAAATCATTTTAGGGCCAGGAACAGTTAAAAAGAAGGTTGACACTAACTTAATTCTGTTTAATGCTATATTTACATTTTTAATATCATAATAATCAATTGCATTTCCCCATCTAAGGTTCTTGTACATTAGTCTTTCTTCGTCATGACTTTCCATGTAGCCAACAAGATGTGGTTTACTAAATCTATGTTCTTTGTAAGAAATTCTTTTAAAATCTGATTTACCACTATCATTCCATCCCATCGATGCTTCTGAATATTTATCATTTAAATTACCCCAAACCATCATACCATAATCTGTTAACTCTTTTTCTTCTAAATCATCCGTAAAATGTTCTAAAATTATATATACAGTTGAATCTACATACCAAATTTTGTCTGCAATTCTTTTTAATATTTTTATTCTCGAAGCATCATAAGCGCTCCCTTCACCACGAGTATTAGTAAAACCTTTAGTAAAGTCAAAACGAAAACCATCTGCTTTGAACTCTTTCAACCAATATGATGTAACTCTATCAACATAATATTTCGTATTCTTACTTTCATGATTAAAATCATATCCCCAAGAATAAACTGGATTAGGTGAAACTTGATTAAACCAAGGATTATTTGAAGCTGGTCTAGCATTTAATGTATCCCAATATAATCTGACAAGTGGATTTAACCCATATGCGTGATTCAAAACAAGATCTAGAATAACAGCAATTCCATTTGAATGGCAGCTATCAACAAATTCTTTTAATTTAACTGCAGGTCCATAATATTTATCTACAGCAAAATGCATCATAGGATTATAACCCCAACTCGAATTACCTTCAAATTCCATTATAGGCATTAACTCAATTGCATTAATTCCAAGTTTTTTAAAATAACTTATTGTATCAATCAATGTTTGAAAAGTATGTGTACTTGTAAAATCACGTACAAGTAGTTCGTAAATAATTAAATTTTCTTTTTTTGGTCTATTAAATTTTTCTACTTTCCACTTATATTCATCTTTCTTTAACTTAAATACACTAACAATATTTTCAGTTTTACCATAAGGATAAGTTTTTAAATTAGGATAAACACTCGTTGGTATGTTTGAATCATTCCATGGATCAAGAATTTTTTCTGAATATGGGTCTGGTATTCTCAAATTTCCATCTACTAAATATTGAAATCCATATTCAAAATTTTCATTTAGATTGCTTAATTTAATCCAAAATAAAACGCTATCGGGACGAATTTCATAGCGATTCATAAAATAACTTGTATCTACTTTCCAATCGTTGAAATCACCAATTACATAAACAAACTTTTTATAAGGAGCAAAAAGTACAAGATAAATATCTGTTCCAAATCGATTAATTCCATGTTCAAGACCTTGTGGTATTATCAAGTTTTTTATTTTAGGATTTTTTACAATAACAAAGTAAAGCGAATCAACCTTACGAGATGTGTCGGAAACAAAAATTTTTACATTATTTATGTTATTTGGATACTTTTGAGCATCAAATAAAAATGAGATTGAATCTTGCTCTAAAGATAAAACTTCGGTGTTATTAATTTTCAGTTTTATATTTTTGGTTTTCGTTCCAATGCTTACAGACTTAGCTGATATAATTAATTTAGCATTTTCTTCAATAAAGTAAGGAGATCTAAGAGGTTCATTAAAAAGCAAATTTACTTTGGGACTTATTAACTTTAGGGTTATGCCTTTTTCATATATTGGAATAAAAATATCTTCGGTTTGTTTGGTCCCGTCACTACTTCTTAATACAAAACAAAGCTGAACTATTCTTACATTAGGATCAATAAGATTATAAAATTTTCTAGGGTTATTAATTATTATTTGATATAAATTAATACCTACTCTGGTAAGTTTTGGTTGTATATTGTTATTTCCCCAGGTTCCCAAAACGTATTTCCAGGTTGATATTGATCCTCTTTGATCCTTCAGTGTTATTCCTGTGTGAGCATAGACTTCACCAGTATAGCCTGCAATTTTATTCTGATGGGTCGAATTTGTAACATCAAATGTAATAACAATACTATCTGTTTCTGTAGGATACTCAGGCAGAGTTATAAATTTAGTTTGAGCATAAGCAAAATCAAAAATAAAAAAGAGGACTATAATAATTTTAATTCTCATAACTATCTTTTTTACTTATCATGAAAACTAAAATGGGGAGAAACTTATTAAAAATTTCTCCCCTGTTTTTTTGTGTTGAGCAAAATTATTTAAGTAGTAACATCTTAAGTGTTTTAGTAAAGTTTGATGTTTTTATAGTATAGAAATAAACTCCACTACTTAAACCTTGAGCTCTAAAATCAACTTCATAAGAACCTGCACTCATCTCCTGATTAATTAATTGAGCAACTTCTTCTCCTAATGAATTGAAAATTTTTAATGTAACAAAATCTTTTGTTGGGATTGAGAATCTAATTCTTGTTGTTGGATTAAATGGGTTAGGATAATTTTGTTCAAGCGAGAATTTTGTAGGGATTCCAAGACTAATTTCTCGAATGTCTGAAGGTAATCCCTGTGGCCAAAGTTCTACTTGATCGGATTTATCTTCTTTATCAGTCCACTTATCGAGTGGTGCTGTATAAGGT
>JAOACD010000001.1 GCA_026417975.1 Melioribacter sp. | reverse complement strand
AGAGGCTGCTTAAATTATAACAAAAGTTAAATTTAAGACAACCTCTTTACTAAAAATTACCAAATTGTAATTTAGTTTAAAGAATCTCAACAAGCTGAATGCTAAAATTCAAATCTTCACCTGCTAATTCATGATTTGCATCTATCATCACACCATCTGGCAAAACTTCTACAATTTTTAATGCAATTACCTGATTATCTGCTGTTTGCATATGTAGTTTCATTCCTACTTCTGGATTTAGATCTGGCGGTAGATTAGCGTTGCTAATTTTAATTATAAGATCGTCTCTGCGTGGACCATAGGCTTCTTCGGCAGGAATATTAATATTAACGGTTTCGCCTGGTTCTAAACCTATTACGGCTTCTTCGAATTTTTCCAATATTGTTCCATCGCCAATGGTAAACTCTAAAGGTTCACCACCAATTGATGTATCGAATTGTTTACCATTGTTTAGCGTTCCTGTATAATGAACTCTTACAGTATCGCCTATTTTTGCTGTTGCCATGTAATTACCTCCAAACGACTAAGTCGTTTTTTTGTTAATGTTTAATTTAATGTTGATTAAATTCTTTTTTCGATATTCTTTGATGTGAAAAAACCTATTTTAGTTGCAACAGGAAGGAATATTTAGTGAACGGAAACGCAACTACCCAAATATAAACATTTATAATTCTTATTTAAAATTTTTTGTGACAATTTTTTCTTCGATTAAGAATAAAATTTAGTCGAAAATACCAAATATTAATTCATTATTTTTGCACAAAAAATTTTTGTAGCTATGCCAAGAAGAAAACATATTAAGCTTGCAGAGGTAAGAACTTTTGAAAATGTATTTGATTACAAAGATGAAAATGTTGAAGAAAAAATTGTGAACTACTTAGGAAGTAACAAACCTGTAACTTTAGAACTCGGATGTGGACAAGCAGATTATTCAATAAATTTAGCTAAGCTTTACCCTGAAAAAAATTTTATAGGTGTTGATAGAAAAGCTGCTAGACTTTGGAATGCCTCCAAAAATGCCACAAAAGAAGGTCTAAAAAATGTTGCTTTCTTAATTGCTTATATTGAAAAATTAAATGATATCTTTAAAAGAATTAAAGTAGAAGAAATATGGATTCCTTTTCCAGATCCTTATCCTCGCAGAAGTAGCATGAAAAAACGTCTTGTGCATCCAAGATTTTTAGAGATTTATAAAAATATCATTTTACCAAATGCTAAAATATTTTTAAAGACAGATGATGATATACTTTTCAACTACACGCTAAAAGTAATTGAAGAAGAAAATTTGATTCTTCACAAATCGACAAATGACCTTTATCAATCAAATTCTTTAACAGAAGAAGAAAAGATTCAAACCAAATACGAAAAGCAACACCTTGCAGAAGGAAAAAAAATTAAACTAATTTGTTTTTCATTTAATAATATTACTTTAATTTAATTTTTAGTTCTGCTTTATATTCTTCTTCTCTTATCTCTTTTCCTAATTCTGGGTAAGGAAGCAAAGAATTTAATCCAACAAAGTAATTCCACACCACAATTGATTTTGGAATTAAAGTCGTATGAAGTGTTGTACTAAATTTAACTTCATCTTTAGCAAAATTTAATTTTATTTCACCATCACCAGCCCAAACACATTGTGCATTAATTGGACATCTTGAATCTGCTATTACATCATCAAAATAAATTTTCAAATCATCATTGACTAAAATACTTTGGTGATATTTTAATACTACTACTATAGAATCTTGCTCTTTTAACGAATATTTCAATTGTTCTGGACTTGTTACATTCGAGTTATCTGAACAAGTATTAAATAAAATTAGCAGAACACAAGCAAAAATAATTTTTTTCATATGTGCTCTTTTCTTCAAAAAGCTTACTAAAATAAACTGTGTAATTAAATTATAAACTTTTCACTTAATAGATAAAATTTCTTTTTCTGTTAAGTACCTAAATTTTCCCTTAGGAAGATTTCCCAATTTAATTTCTCCAATAGAAATTCGTATTAAACGCAAAACATTAATATTAAAATACGAAAACATTCTTCTAATATGTCTATTCTTTCCAACATCTAAAACAATTTCTACCCAACAATTTTTTTCCCCAACTCTTATTACTTTTGCACTCTTTACATTTAATGTTTCACCATTATCTTCTATCCCTAAAATTAATTTTTCTATTAAATCATCATCAATAATTTTATCAATTTGCACATGATATACTTTTTCTACTTTACTTTCTGGACTAATAATTTTATTAGCCCATTCAGTATCATTTGTAAACAAAAGTAAACCTTCACTCGCTTTATCTAATCTACCAACAGGAAAAATGTAAGGCAAGCTATCGCTCTCGAAACACTTAAATACTGTATCTCTATTTTTTTCGTCTGACAAAGTTGTTATTAAACCTCTTGGTTTATTAAGTGCGATGTAAACCTTTTCCGCATTTATTATATCTTTATCATCTACAGAAATTTTATCTTTATGTAATTTAACCCTAGTCTGAATATCTGTTACCAATTTGTCATTTACTTTAACTTTCCCCTCCTTAATTAAAAATTCTGCCTTTTTGCGAGAACAATAACCGAGTTTGGAAAGAGCTCGTGGTAAGCTTACTATAATATTTTTCATTCCCTTTGTTTATTATTCTTTAACACTTAAAAATATTACGTAGTTTTCGATTATAAACTGTAAATTCTTTTTTTATTAACCCTAAAATAAAAAATGAAATTAAAAGATTTTTTTGGAAAAGCATTTAGCAAAGTAAGAAAGCTCGGTGAGAGTAGAAATTTTTTTGATGAAAAAGAAAAATTCATTTTACAATGTTTGAATGGAATTTCCTATCAAATAGATATAAAGGAATCAAAAATAACCTCTTTCAAAGGAAATATCGAAAATTTAACAGAATATTCAACAAGTGAATTTTTAGAAGGAAAAAAGCTCTGGCTAGACTTAATCTATGAAGAAGACCTAAAAACTTTTTTATCAGAATCCAAAAAACTAATTATCAACGAAAACTATATTGCTGATACAGAGTATAGAATTATTACAAAAAATGGTAAAATAAAATGGATAAGAGATATTGCAAAAAATTTTACAATAAAAGGTAAAAAAATAATATGTGGTATCTTATACGATATTACTGAGCAAAAAGAGAAAGATGAATATTCTACTTTAGTAAAAAAATCCATAGAAAATGCAAGAATCCCTGTTTTCTGGATAGGTGACAAAGGCGAAATATTATATGTAAACAAAGCAGCTTGTAAAGCTCTTGAATATACAAAAGAAGAACTTTTAAAAATGACTGTTTTTGATATTGACCCAAATATTAAAAAAGAAAATTGGGAAAAGCATTGGCAAAAAACCTTAGAAAAAAAATCATGTGTTTTTGAAACACAACACAAATCTAAATCCGGCAGAATATTTCCAGTAGAAATTTTTGTCGATACAATCGAATTTAAAGGAAAATTTATCCACTGGGATTTTGTAAATGATATTACTGAAAGAAAGGATTACGAAAAAGAACTAATAGAAGCAAAAAGAAAAGCAGAAATTTCAGACAACTTAAAAAGTGCTTTTCTTTCTCAAATGTCACACGAAATTAGAACGCCACTCCAAAAAATCCTAGGCTTTGTTTCATTAATCAAAGACTATATAGAAGAAATTACAGGGCCACTAAACAAAGAAATTGATGACTACTTTTCTCTAATATCATTATCCAGTAAAAGACTGCTTAGAACCATAGATACTATTTTAAATATGTCCGAAATACAAACAAATTCTTACAAACCAATTTTCGTTGATAGAGACTTATATCCTTTACTAAAAGAAATCTATGAAGATTTTAAGCAAGATGCAGAGTTAAAAGAACTTGACTTTATATTTTTAAACTTTTCAAGATCAACAAATGTAAGAGTAGATGAATACAGTATAATACAGATATTTGAAAATCTATTAGACAATGCAATAAAATATACCAAAGAAGGTGAAGTAAAAATAATTATTAACAATGATGAAAATAATAGGCTTTATGTAGAAGTAAGTGATACAGGTATTGGAATGTCTAAAGAATTCATAAGTAAACTATTTAAGCCTTTTAATCAAGAAGAAATTGGTTATACAAGAAGATACGATGGTTTAGGTTTAGGACTCGCACTTGTTAAAAAGTACTGTGAATTAAACAATGCTTTAATTGATGTTAAAAGCGAGAAAAACATAGGGACTACCATAAGAATAACATTTATGTCTACGCCTCAAACACCTAATTTTTCAAGCGACTATTTACATAGTCCTGAACTAAATAAACTGTAGGTTCGTTAGTATTTATAATACCCATACTCACTAACTCTTTAGTAGCTTCCACTACTATAAATTGATAAACCCACATTAGCCACTCTCGAAAAGAA
Source organism: Melioribacter sp. (assembly GCA_026417975.1). GTDB lineage: Bacteria > Bacteroidota > Ignavibacteria > Ignavibacteriales > Melioribacteraceae > Rosettibacter. Next base: position 8,319 of record JAOACD010000001.1, on the reverse strand, counting down.
ACTTCATCTTTACAAATAGAATCCAAATAATATTTTACGAGTAGTGGTTTTTGTTTATTCAGATTTTCAATTAAATCTTTTGTAATAATAGATGCCAATTTTTCAAATAACCATTCTTCATAATGAATTCTTGCCTTATTTATGATAAAGTCTTCCTTTTCAAAGAGATTTTTAGAATAAATATATACTATTTTATTTCCCATTACATAAGCTCTATTTAAGAAAATTGGAAGTTCATAATTAGAATCTACTACTAAAATTGCAGCATAAAAATTTTTACCACCTCTTTTTGGTGGGGGCGACTTAATAAATTTTTCTTCAATATTCTTTAGTTGCCATTTATTTAACAAAACATTACTAAGCACTAAAAAAGATGATTCATCAAAAGAAGTTTGTTCTTTCATTTTTTTACTTTCATAATGTGTATTGTATGTATCTTTTATTATTGGCAATCTATCAATTATTATATCAGATACTATTTTCCCAATTGGTTTAGCAATTTTCTTTAGTTCATTTTTACAATTTTCATCAATAATCATACAAGCTGGTATAAACTGCCCACCCTCTTTCTTTTTAATCAACCCATTACCAAACAAATAATTAATCATCAAATCATACTGATTCTTGCTTATATTTAGGTGATTGATAATCTCTCTTTCGGTAAATCTATTGTGAAGAAGGATTAAAATTTCTTTATATTTTTTTTGATTAAAAACACTTTCAACAGTATCATTCTGAGGTATTGTTCTAAAGGCATAATCCTTTTTTAAGACTTCATCAATATTTTTTCTAGATATGCAAGAAGTTAATATCAAAACAAATACAAAAATGAACAACCTTTTCATTGTCAAACAATATTCAATTTTTGTATCCTATTAAAAGAGAAAAACCGTAACTTGTATCTTTTCTTTCTATACTATTAATACCAGCGTTATGGAACCATTCTTTCATTTCTTTTTCTGTATATGTATCACCATTCTTTGTTTCAACAAGCATATTAAGTGCAAATATTGCTCCTCCAGCAGGTTGTGTTCTATCCTCACTCATAATCCAATCTTTAATTATTATTTGTCCGTTTGGATTTAAAACCTCAGAACACTTTTTAATGAGCAAACTATTTTCACTGTAACTATTAATATGAACTACTGCTGAAAGTAAGATTAAATCATATTTACCATCAAAACTATCGTGAAGGTAATTTCCCTCTCTAAAACTAATCTGATTTTTATAATCAAAATCTTGAGTGTACTTTTTTGTGAATGAAATAACTTGTGGCAAGTCAAAAATTACAGCTTTGATTTCTGGATTTAACTCTATAAAACTCATAGCAAAAGCTCCCGACCCACCACCAATATCAAGCATACTTTTTACATTTTTCAAGTCAAGCATATATGCAACAATCTTAGCCTCTCTCGAAGCACGATAATGCATAGCTTCTATAAATGAGCTAGTCCAGTTAAAATTTTCACTTCTTTTCCTATAAACATAAGTTCCCTTTTTAATTGTTTCTGTAAGAGTACTCCAAGATTTCCACAATTCATTTGTGTGAAACAAGCTACCCAAAAATTCGGGATTACCTTCCACAAGAAACTGAAAGGCACTTTCCGTATTATAAAATTTCCCATGAATCTTTTTTAATAAACCCATAGCTACTAAAGCATTCATGAGCCTATCAGTAGCTCGCTCGTCTGTATTTAATTTATGTGACACTTCTTTTGAAGTTAGCATGTGTCTATTTAAGACATTAAAAATTCCAAGTTCTAAAGCAGTCAGCAAAATTCTACTTTGTTGAAATGAATAAGCTAAATTTCGTATATCTTCAGCAGTGAAATATTTTTCTCCCATACATTAAATCCTTCTTCTAAAACCCTCGCCCAGAACCTCGTGTACATTGTAAATTATTACAAATGCAGATGGATCAACAGATTTCACAACATCGACTAATTTCGAAACTTCTCTCAATGGAACAACCGTCAATAACATTTCACGATCAATATTTCTATATGTCCCCCTTGTTTTAACAGCAGTACAACCTCTTCCCATTTCCTTAAGTATTAATTCTGTAATTTCATTGTATTTATCAGAAATAATATAAGCAGCTCTTGCATAATCAAATCCATCAATTATCATATCAATCAATCGAGAAGAGACAAACAACAAGAAAATTGCATAAAAAGTCAAAGTAAGAGCAGGTCTTTCTGGTGAAAGATTTTTCATGTCTATAATAAAACCTGCTAAAGCAATTACGAAGAAATCAATAATCATTATTGCTTGACCAGGTTTAATACCAAATCTTTTATGAAGAATAGATGCAACAATATCAGAACCTGCAGTTGTACCCTTGAATTTAAAAATGATACCTAGTCCTACCCCAAGCAATACAGAACCAATAATAATCATAAAAAGAAAATCATGCTTTTGAAGGTCGATTACAGCTTGAGACTTATGAAGTTGAATAAAATGGAATCCTGGAACATCGCCTCTAAAAAAATCAATAAAAAAAGAATTTAGAGTAAAACCAACAAAAGTTCTCATACCAAATTTTTTTCCAAGTTCTTTTAATCCCCATATAAACAAAGGTATATTCAAAACCCAAACAAGTGTACCAACAGAAATTTTATTACCTGAAAGATAATAGATCGCCATAGCAAGTCCACTTACTCCACCAGGTACAACTCTAGCATCAATAAGAAAAACTCCTATTCCCAGCGACATTATCGCCGCTCCAATTAGAATTGCTGTGTAATCAATAATTGGATATTTTTCAAATATTTTTTTTATCATGATAATTTCTATTATAAATTAAAATTATAGTTCCCCTCTTTTATACATTAATTGAGTTTTAATCCTTAAAAGTTGACGTTCTATTATCAACTCTGCTAATTTTTCAGGAATTGACGCTTTATCTTTTGAATGAAGAATTTCATGTACTTTATCTTCACTCACATCTATGCGGTAAAGATTAATTATAAATCGATCAAAATCTTTTGACATAAGTTCTTTTATTTTTTCTGTTAGATACTCTTTTATAAAATTATAATCCGAAACATCAGGCAGTTTCTCGTCGGCAAGGATAAAGTCTTTCTTAATTTTTGCTATTAACAAAGAATATGTTTCTTGCTTATCCATTTGTATATCATACTTTTTAATATTTACTCAATATGTGCTTATTATTTATGTACCAAACTAAACTAATTTTTATTTATGTGAAAATAAACCAACATTTATATAATTTTGTTACTGTTTTATGGATTTTGCACGAAAAATATTAAAAATTATGTTTAACCTAAAATTAAACAAATATTTTATTTTACTTACTATTCCCACTACTATAATAATTAACTCATGTGGTAAAAATTTTCCTGTAATAGAAGATTTAAGCAAGGATAAATTCCTTCTAGTAAATCAAGACAGCAACGCTGTTATATTTCCAGAAAACTTTAAAAACAAAATTATTGTGATTGGATATATATTTACTAACTGTCCTGATATTTGTCCATTAACCACAAACAACATGAGATTAATTCAAGAAAAATTAAGCAAGGAAATGATTTCTGATGTTCAACTTATTTCTATAAGCTTTGACCCTCTACAGGACTCACCTGCTGTATTAAAAGATTATGCTACGATAAGAAATCTTAATTTAAAGAATTGGGATTTTTTAACGGGGGAAAAGTCTACTATAGATTCTTTAACAAAAAAAGTAGGTGTAGTTGTCATCAAAAGTGATTCCACTATGTTTGATGATGGTAGAAAAATTTATTATTATGTTCATACAGACAGAATACAATTGATTGATAAAGAAGGCAGAATAAGAAAAAATTACATTGGTAGTAAAATTAATATCGATGAAATAATAAATGATATTAAAAAACTTGAATAACTGTTATTATTGTCAAGTTTTGTTAAAAGAAATCAATAAGCTTTACCTTTAAGCTATTCCATTTTCTTAAAAAATAATACGGAGATTAAATATGTTTAAAAAAATACTAATTGTTGCCTTTATACTTGAGCTTACCTTTGTGAATAAAATATTCTCACAATCAATTACTATAAAAGATTCCTGGGCAAGACCAGCATCTAAAGGAAGAAACTCTGCCGCATATTTTACAATTATTAACAAAAACTCTTTTGGAGATTCATTGGTTCAAGCAATATCTAACATAGCAGAAAAAGTAGAAATTCATGAAACATTCAAAACAGAAAATGATATGATGGGAATGCGTGCAATTAAATTCATTAGTATACCAGCAAATTCAGAAGTTAAATTAAAACCTGGTGGACTTCACATAATGTTAATAGGCTTGAAAAAAAATATCACAGAAAAAGATTCAGTAAATCTGAAATTAAAGTTCAAACGGGCAAAAGAAATTGATATAAAAATCCCAGTAAAGGATATAATGAAAAAAATGCCTCATTGAGTTTCATTAATATAAAACTCAAATACCTGTCCACAAAAAAGGCAAATCCACTCAGAAACATTATCATTAATTTTTTTGTGGTCTAAAATCATTACAACATTAGAATTACAAAAAGGACAGGTTATTTTCTCGAACAACATTGGTTCATTCTTTTTTTCTACTTTTTTGTACCTTTCTTTATCGACTTTATCCTTCAAGTTAAAATTACCTTTTTATTCAGCCAAAATTAAATAGTTTAGTTTAATATTACATATTTTCCTAAATTAATTATAAACTTTTTGATATAAAAAATGGAATCTTTAGAAAAATTTTTCTACCCAAAATCTCTCTGTATTGTTGGGGCATCAGCAAAAGAAAAAAGCATAGGATACGAAATTTTAAAGAATATTAAAGATTATGGTTATCTGGGGAAAATATTCCCCATTAATCCAAATGCCAACAAAATTCTTGATTTTAAATGCTATCACGATGTAGAAGAGGTTGAAGATAAGATTGATTTAGCCATTGTTGTTGTTCCAAAAAAAGCTGTTGAAGAGTCTATAGATAAAGTGCTCAAAAAAAATATTAAATCAATAATTCTTATCACTGCAGGATTTAAAGAAACTGGTATTAATGGCGAGGAACTAGAAAAGAAGATTGTTAATAAAATAAAAGAACAAAATGCAAGATTAATTGGCCCTAATTGCATGGGAATAATAAATACTCTTGATAATATTAAACTCAATGCAACTTTTGTAGCAGAAAAACCAGAAAAAGGTAACATAGGATTTCTATCTCAAAGTGGAGCTCTTGGTGCAGCTGTTTTAAATTCCCTAAGAGAAACAGATATTAAGTTTGCACACTTTATAAGTGTAGGAAACAAAGCCGATGTAAACGAAAATGATTTAATTGAATTTTGGCAAGAGGATGAAAACATAAAAACAATAGTATTTTATCTTGAAAGTTTTGTTGATGGAGAAAATTTTATAAAAAAATTTGCCATTGGAAATATTGATAAACCAATCATTATCCTAAAAGCTGGCAAAACACAAAGTGGTATTAGAGCTGCATCATCTCATACAGGCGCATTAAGCAACAATGATAAAATAGTAAATGCTCTCCTAAATCAATTTGGAATTATCAGAGCAGAAAATCTAAACGAGCTCTTCAATACAGCAAAAGGATTTGAACACTTCCAAATGCCAAAAGGGAATAAGGTAGCAGTTGTTACAAATGCAGGAGGCCCTGCAATACTATGTGTGGATAAAATTGAAAAAGAGGGATTAAGCTTAGCACCAATATCAAAGTCAACAAAAGATGATATAAAAAAAATAATTCATCCGGAAGGTTGTACTGAAAACCCTATTGACCTTTTACCAGCTGCAGATGCAAATACTTTTAAAAATGTAATTGAAATATTATCAAACGATAAAAATGTTGATGCAATAATATCAATATTTGTAGAACCAGTAATGACTGATGCATTTGAAGTAATTGAAACAATTAACTCTATTAAAAGTGAAAAACCTATCTTTCAAGTTGCAATGAGTTTACCTGAATTCTGGCAGAAATATCGTAAAGAGTCTAAATACAAAATACCAATTTTTAAAAATCCTGAAGATCCACCCGAAATCATTTCTAACATGTTCTTCTTTACAAAGAAAAAAGAAATTCTTAATAAAAATTTAGAAGATTACCTACTAATGATAAAAAAAGAACACACAAAAAAATTTAATTTCAAGAGTGGGTATATTTCTCAAAACCAAGTAAATACAATACTTAAATTTTACAACTTTCCAATAATAGAAAGTAAAACAATAAAACCAGAAGATATAGAAACCATTAAAGAACTTGAGTACCCTCTTGTTATTAAAGGAATAAACAGAAACGTAATTCATAAAACAGAATTAAATGCTGTGAAATTGAACATAAAAAACAAATATGAATTAATTAACAAAGCAAAAGAAATAACTATAAATTTTAGGAAAAATAATTTTGAAGTCGAGGAATTTTTAATACAAAAATATGTTGAACCAAAATACGAAATCTTAATAGGCGGATACCGAGATATTTCATTTGGTCCAACAATAATGTTTGGTTTCGGAGGTAAGTATGTAGAGGTAATAGAAGATATAGAAATAAAATCTTGTTATTTATCTGATGACGATATTGAAGAATTAATAGAATCAACCAAAATTGGAAAAATATTAAAAGGAGTTAGAAAAGAAGATTCTTGTAATCTTGCCGAGTTAAAAAGAATAATAAAAACTTCGGCAATAATGATGATAGAAAACCCTGAAATTTTAGAATTCGATTTTAATCCAATAATAATAAATAACCAAAATAAACTCTATATAGTAGATGCAAGAATGAAGTGGAATTAATAAATTTTATAATATTTTTACATCATCATTAAAAGTTATATATTGAAAAATATCTAAACAGGGCAATTATTAACATTAATATAAATGGGGGTTATTATGGCAGAATCAATTCTAAATCATCGTCAATTATATCGATTGCCCTGGACATTACCAGACAATGCAATTTCTTGGCTTGAACCTACAGCAATGTGTAATCTTGAATGTGATGGATGTTACAGAGAAAATGAAAAAAATTCTCACAAGCCTTTAGAAGTGATAAAACACGAACTAGACATTTTCCAACAAAAAAGAAATTCTGATTGCATTTCAATAGCAGGAGGAGATCCACTTCTACATCCACAAATTGTAGAAATAGTTGCAGAAATTAGAAAAAGAGGTCTAAAACCAATTGTAAATACAAATGGTGCTGCTTTAACAATAGACTTACTAAAAGATTTAAAAAGAGCCGGAGTTTTTGGCTTTACTTTCCATGTTGATAGTAAACAAGGTCGCGGTGGTAAATGGCGCGGAAAAAACGAAGTTGAATTAAACGAATTACGTTATCAATATGCAAAAATGCTTGCAGATGTAGGAGGAATAGCTTGCTCATTTAATTCTACCGTATATGAAGATACACTACATTACACACCAGAACTAATAAAATGGGCTGCAGAAAATATTGATATTGTTCATACAATGGTCTTTATTTGCTTCCGCCATGTAGTTCCATCACTTCCATTTGACTGGTATGCTGGTGGTCAGAAAATTGATTGGCAAAGTATTTCTTATCATTCAGATACTGACCGAAAAATTGATATCCTGTCAACCGACCTTTTAAAAATAGTAAAAGAAAAATTCCCAGATTTTATGCCTTGTGCATATCTAAATGGAACAGAAAAAGTTGATTCGTTCAAATGGCTCTTAACGGAAAGGATTGGTACAAAGAAAAAAATATATGGCTATGCAGGGCCAAAATTTCTTGAACTTGTAATGATAACGCACCATTTCTTAAAAGGGACATATCTTTCTTATGCTTCACCAAAAACTACTCGAATGGGAAGAGCAGCAATGCTTTTACTTTGGCCTTTCGACAAAGGCTTAAGAAAAGCTGCAGCAAACATGTTAAAAAATCCATTTAGAATCTTTAAACGTGCACACATGCAAACAATAATGTTCATCCAACCCGTTGATTTTATGGAAGATGGTAGGCAAAGTATGTGCGATGGCTGTCCAGATATAACTGTGTGGAATGACGATTTAGTTTGGTCCTGTCGACTTGAAGAACAAAAAATGTTTGGCACTTTTTTAAGGTCGGTACCAAAGAATAACGAATAATAGAAGTTTATTCAAACAAAAGGTATGAAATAAAAAAGCCCCCGTTAAAGGACGAGGGCGCCTAAATGTTTTTTCACAACGGAATAATCCTTATTGTGAAATGCTTTCTATTTGTTCTTGATAAATTTAACTAATAATAAACAAAAATCAAATATCTATGAAAAAAATACTTGGCTTAGACTTAGGTACCAACTCAATTGGTTGGGCATTAATCGAAGAAG
>JAOACD010000002.1 GCA_026417975.1 Melioribacter sp. | reverse complement strand
TGATGACCTATTTGTTATTGTTAGAGGGATTGTCTTACTTTTTTTTATATCTACTTTTCCAAAAGAAAGAAGAGAAAAGTTTGTTACAATTTTTGTTAGGCCTGTTCCTTTTAATAGTATAGATACTGGAGAACTACCTTCCTTGTTTGTGTAAATCAATAAATTACCATTTAAATTTTCTGCTAATTGAGGAGTGAATTTTAATTTAACAATGATTGTTTCTGAATTTGCAACCCAGATGTTCTTAGGTGGACTTGTACTAAAAGCAAACTGGTTGTTGTCAATTTCTATTTTGTTTATGAATAATTCTATTGAACCACTACGTTTAATATACCTTGGTAGCAAATACCTGGGTATGTTACATCAATATCGTAATTAGAATTGTAAATTTCAGCCGAACCGTTATCTTCAAGTATAATAGGATAGGTAGAGGCCTTAAAGAAGCAATTGGAAATATTTATTGTCGTGTTTTCGATAAGTAAAAAGGAATTGTCGAAAATACAATTAACAAGATTGCCTTTACCGCTTTGGTTTTTAAAACTAATTTTAGAATCACTAGATGTGATGCCTTTGAAAAATACATTGGTAGCGTTAAGTGATCCTTTTGAGGAAGAAGATAAACCAACATTAATGGGAGTTGGTGTTAAAAAATATATTTCACAACCAGCTTCTATTGATAGAGCAGAATTATTTTTAATGTTTAAATAATCCACAAAGTAGGGTATACTATAATTTCTTAATAGGTAATCTTCATTAATGTCTCCATGAAATAGTATCCCAAAATTTTTATTGCTTGATTCTAATGTTATGTTAGAAAGTATAACTTTCTCCTCATTATTTAATATTATGGCATAATCACAGTTTCGAAAAGTGATACTTTCAAAAAAAACTTCGTTTTTTTCGATTAAGAGATAAACATTATCGAAAATGCAATTAGTAATCTTTCCACTTGCAGAAGTATTTTTAAAATAAATTCGCGAATCATTAGATTGAAGTCCTTTAAATAGTACACCGTTAGCAATTAGATTTCCACTAGAAGAAGAACTATATCCAACGTTGATATAATAAGAAGCAGAATTAAAATAAACCTCAACGCCGCTTTCAATTGTAAGGGTTGCACCATCTCGAATCGTTATTGAACCTACAATAAATGTAAGGGCTATTTTTTAATGTCCATGTGGTATTAGTACTTATTGTTCCTTGAACATTGGTTTGAGAATAGAAATTAGAAAAAACCAAGTAAAAAAATAAAACAAAGCACCAACTATTTGCCCTCATTTATTTTTATTTATTTTTATTGATTGTTCTATAAGAGCAAATTATTTATAATATTTTTTAGTTTTTCAATTCTCAGAAAACGGTGCTTTGTATCACTAGAAGGGAGAAAGCCAATATTACTTTAAGTAGAGTCTTACACATTTCAAACAAATTTTTTTTATAAGTTATTTATATCACAATACGCAAGATATTTTGGGGATAGGAAAAGAAAATTTAACGAATACTTGACAAAGCTTTTATTATAATCTATCTTTGTAACTGCATTTTGTTAAATTGTTTTGTTGAATTCCGCGTTAGCTCAATGGTAGAGCATGCGGCTGTTAACCGCAGGGTTGCAGGTTCGAGTCCTGCACGCGGAGCGAAGGGACTTGCGGTAATTTTGCAAGTCCCTTTTTTTATGAACTTGAGCAGTAGTAAATTGTTTTTTCAAAAAACAATTCAGGTGCTCTGTTCGCAATTAATTTATTTATTAACATTTTTAAGGAGCATCTTTAAGATGGCAGAAAAAGTAAGAGGAACCGTAAAATGGTTCAATAGTTCAAAGGGTTATGGATTCATTTCCCGAAAAGATGGTGAAGATGTATTTGTTCATTTTCAGGCTATTGTTGGCGATGGCTACAGAAGCCTACAAGAAGGTCAACAAGTAGAATTCACTATTGCTCAAGGACAAAAAGGTCCGCAAGCTCAAGAAGTTAGAGTTATAAAATAATCTGAGTAGGATTGTTTTACTTCATTAAAGCCCAGTCAAATTTTGATTGGGCTTTTTTATTTGATTTTTGTTTTGAAATATTTTTCTAATTTTTCCAATTTAGGTGCAATTACGAAGCTACAGTATGGTTGATATGGGTTATTATTATAGTAATTCTGATGATAATCTTCAGCCTTATAGAAATTTTTAAATTCACTAACCTCTGTTACTATTGGTTTATCAAAAGTTTTTTCTAGTTCGTATTTTTTTATTGTTTTTTCTGCAATCTTTTTTTGCTCTTCATTATGATAAAATATTACTGAACGGTATTGGGTTCCTACATCTGCTCCTTGCCTATTTAATGTTGTAGGATCGTGCATACTAAAAAAAATTTCAAGAATTTCCTGAAGATTTATAATGGAAGGATCATATATAATTTGTACGACTTCTGCATGACCGGTTTTTCCAGTACAAACTTCTTCATAAGTTGGATTTGGTACAGTTCCGCCTGAGTATCCGCTTACTACTTTAACTACACCTTTTACTCTTTGAAATATTGCCTCTGTGCACCAAAAGCAGCCCCCGCCTAAGGTGATAGTTTCGTATTTATCATTCATTTTATTGTCACGAATGTTTTTGTTTGTTAATACTGTCAAATTAATATAAAATAAAATTAAAATAACGCTCTTAAGCATTACAACATTTTAAGTATATTTTTAAGAAAATACATATTAAAAATTAAAAAAGTTCAAAAAAATAGTGTAATTTTTGAATAAAATAACTAAATTGCACTGCAATCCCTTCCTAACTGAGAGGCAAAAATGAGGACAAAAGTTTTTTTGTTGTTTTTATTTTCAATTGCAAGTACACATGCACAAATTGCTGATCATGTTGTTATAGCAGAAGTTTATGCTAATGGTGGAAATAGCGGAGCTATTTATAAGTATGATTATGTAGTGTTATATAACCCTACTCCTGATAATATTAACCTATCAGGATGGTCTATTCAGTATTCTCCTGCTACAAATTACAACTATGTTTCATTAACACTAACAGGGATTATTTATGCTAAGAGTTATTATTTAATTCAACTTTATAGTTCGGGAAATATTGGAAGTGAATTGCCAACAGCACCTAATTTAATTGGTAATATTAATTTATCGGGTACTGCAGGGAAAGTAGCACTTGTTAACAATTCAGAAGTGATAAGTAATAAGAATGATATTAATGTTGTTGATTTTGTCGGTTACGGTAGTACGGCAAACGAATACGAAGGTAGTAATTACGCAATTTATCCTTCTAGTGCTTCAAGAAGTTTGTGTAGAAAAGATAATAACGGTGGTACAACGTATGGAAATGGTAATGGATGGGATAGTAATGATAATAGGAATGATTTTTTTAGTAATACTATACCATCGCCTCTTCCTGTAGAACTTACTTCATTTTTAGGTGTTGCTCAAAGAAATTATGTGTTGTTAAAATGGACTACTGCTACAGAAGTAAATAATTACGGCTTTGAGATATTAAGAAGGAATTTACTTGACGATAATTGGTGTATAGTTGGTTTTGTTGAGGGCAATGGGAATAGCAATTCTCCTAAGAATTATTATTTTGTGGATGAACCAGTTGGTGGTAGCGAATTTGCATACAAATTGAAACAAATCGACTATGATGGTACCTTTGAATATTCAAATGAAATATTTGTTAAGCTTGATTTGTCTAGTAATCTTGAATTATTTCCAAACTATCCAAATCCTTTTAACCCAATTACAAAAATTAAATATTCAATCCCTGATGATGAAGTATTTGTTGGTAAAAGAGTTTTAGTAAAAATTCTTGATATTTTGGGTAGAGAAATAAAGATTCTAAAAGATGATTTTGCAAATCCCGGAATTTATGAACTTGAATTTGATGGTAGTGATTTAGCCTCTGGATTATATTTTATTTCTTTGACTTCTGGCAACCAAACGTTAATAAGAAAATGTTTGCTTGTTAAATAATCTTTATTATCTTTGTTCAAAAAAATATTATAAAAAAATATGGAGGGGGTATGAAAAAGAATGTAGGTACTACAGATAAAATTCTTAGAATTGTTATTGGTATTTTAATTATTGCAATAGGAATTATTACACAAAGTTGGTGGGGCTTAATTGGGCTTATACCTATTGTTACTGCGCTTATAGGTTGGTGCCCGCTATATTTGTTGTTTGGATTGTCAACATGTAAAACAAAAGAAACTGAACAAAGTTAAACTAAATTCGACATTGATTATTCTTTAAGTCCAAGAAATTCCAATAGCTTGTTGTGAGCTTCTTCTGAAATTTGGACGTTATATTTTTTGTAAAATTGAATGGTATCTTCGACTGTTTTAAAGAAGTGTTGACACGTTTTGCAATTTTCTAAGTGCGCTTTAATTTCTATGCATCTTGGTGAATTAAGTTCTTCACCCAAGTTATCGCATATATGCATCATTACTTCTTTGCATGTAGGTTTATTCATATGCTAATCTCTTGTTTAGTTCATTTCTTAAGAATGCTCTAGCTCTGTGCAATCTTGATTTAACCGCAGGAATTGAAAGATTTACAATTTTTGCAGTTTCTTCTGTAGATAAACCTTCAACATCACGAAGTAAAAAAACTACTCTGTATTCAGGAGATAATTTTTGAATTGATTCATCAAGGATTTTTTTTAATTCGTTGTTTTCAGCTACATGCTCAGGAGTATATTTCCATTCAGCAATATTTTTTTCATCAATATATGTTTCTTCATCGTCAAGCGATGTAAATCCATACTTATTTTCTGATCGGGCTAGCATCAAACAATGGTTTGCAACAACTCTATAAAGCCACGTTGACAATTTAGAATCACCACTGAATTGATGAAGATTTTTAACCATACTTAAAAATGTTTCTTGCATTGTATGCTCTGCACGCTCTTTATTCCTACATATTTTAAATGAAAAATTGTAAACTGTCTGTTCATACATTTTAACAAGCTCTGATAAAGCTTTTCTATCTCCCTGCTTTGCTTTTTCTATTAATTCTTGTTCGTTCATGTTGTTTGATGCCTTATTTTTTATAAAGATTCAATTATTATTTAAACTTTTCCATAAATAAATACTTGCAACAGTACAATATGGATTCCAGTTATTTTCTTCTGCAATTTTAATAATTTTTTCTTTATCTGGTAATTTCTTTAGACCATAGTTTAACATTATTGCTTTGCGAATTCCATAGTCAGTATAGGGGAGTATATTTAATCTTCCTAACGTAAAAATTAAAAACATATGAACAGTCCATATTCCTATTCCCTTGACTTTTGTAAGTTCATTAATTATTTCATCATCAGTTTTTTTTGATATTCCTTTAAAAGAAATTTCACCATAAAAAACTTTTTCTGAAAAATCTTTTATGTATTTTGCTTTTGAATTTGATAATCCAATTTCTCTTAATTCTTCTATGCTCGTATTTAATATTTTTTCTGGGGTTGGAGAGTTGTCAAAAAAAGACATGAATTTTTTTTCTATAGAAGCTGCAGCTTTAGTGGAAAGTTGTTGTCCCATTATTGCTCTTAATAAATCAAAAAAGTATTTTTTGTGTGGTTCTATTTTACATATCCCATAGATACTTATTAATTTAGATAAAACTTTATCGTTTTTTGAAAGATGTTCTATTGCTTCTTGAATTTTATAATTCATAAATAAACCTACTACATAGATGGAAAATCAATTATTAATTACATTAAGTAAAAACAAGTTACTGAAAAATGTTGATATATCGAAAATTAACATGGACAAAATTAAGGGGAGATTATTGACTGTTAAAGAAGGTCAAGTAATTTTCAGAGAAGGAGATGTGGCAGATGAAGTTTTTTTAGTTATTAATGGAGAAGTTAATGTAATTAAAAAGAAGCTCCTTGGGAAAACTAAATCTTATATATTCTCTGATGATTCTTTTTTTGGTCATGAAGAGTATTTAGAAAAGACTTCTAGAACTTCTACAGCAGTTGCTTTAAGAGATACATACTTGATTTCACTTTCTAGGGAAGAGATTGATTATTTAATTGAACTAGATGAGCATATTAAGCAAAATCTTACAATCCCAATCTCTGAGTTTGAAGAAGAAGCTCCATCTCAGATTAGAAAAGAAGAAAAAAAATTGACATTTGAAGAATTAAGAGATAGCAATAGTGAAGATAAGAATAAAGATGAAGAATTTTTTAAGGCAATAACTGATATAACCAACAAAGATACAATAATTCAAAATTTGGAAGAGAAAATAGGTAATGTTAATGAAACAAAAGAAGACTTCCCAGAGAAGAAATTTGAGGAGCTTTCAAAAAATCTATTCAACGAAGATGGCATACCGAAAGCCGAGGTGGATTTATCAGAATCTGAAAAAGGAGATGAAAGTTTCATTAGTGCTTTACTAGATGAAGATGGAATACCCAAACCAGAATTCGAATTGCCAGAACAGAAGGAAGAAAAAAAATCTATACAAGAAAATCTTGATGATGCTTTATTCAGTATTTTAAGTGGGATAGAAATACCTTTAACAGAAAATAATATTACAAAAAATGATTTCAAAGAAGTTAGTAACAAAAGTAATGAAGAAAAAAATCTGTATCCAGAAGTGGGTAAAAAAGAAAATAATGATAATAAAACAAATATAATTAGTGAAACCGAACAAAAGGAGACAAAAGAAAACTTAACATGGCAAGATTTTGAAACAGAAGAAATTTTTGCAGAAGTAGACAGCAAATTACAAGATTTGAGTAAACAAACTTCATTACATTCAACAAAAGATATAGAACAAGAGGAAATAAAAATGAAAGTTGACCAGCTACAAATGATAATAAAAGCTGCCGAAGCAATAAACTCTACTATTAAAATTGATGAAGTTCTGAAAAATATTGTTGAAGCAGCAACCGAACTTACAGATGCAGATAGAGGAACACTTTATTTAATTGATAAAGAAAAAAATGAATTGTGGTCGCTAATAGCAATGGGTTCTGAAATTAAGGAAATAAGATTAAAAATAGGAGAGGGAATGGCTGGTTATGTAGCCAAAACTGGAGAGATTCTTAATATTAAAGATGTTTCCAAAGATCCTAGGTATCGTTCTGATTTTGATAAGGCAAGTGGCTACGAAACAAAAACAGCACTGACTTTCCCAATTAAGAATAAGAAAGGAGAAATTATAGGTGTCCTTCAGTTGTTAAATAGTAAAAAAGGCGAATTCTCTAAATACGATGAAGAACTACTCAATGCTATGTCAATACACTCTGCAATAGCTCTTCAAAATGCTGAACTGGTAGAAAAGCTATTACAAGCAGAAAGAGTTCAGTCACTTGGAAAGATGGCAAACTTTTTAATTCAAGATATTAAAAAACCAATTCTTGTAAGCAAGCGTTATGCAGAACATCTTAAGAACAAGAATTTATCCCCTGACAACATTCAGATTGTTGATATGTTACTTGAACAATTAAATCATGTTGCTGATTTAGTTCAAACAACTTCAAGTTATTCAGAAGGAAAAACAATTTTAAGAACATTAAATGTAAGTCTTAATAAAACATTAACAGATTATGCCGCAAGAATTGGAACTTACGTAGAATCCCGTAATTGTAGGATAGAAAACGAGTTTGATAAAGATGTCAATGTAAAATTAGATGTGAAAGAATTTTACCAATGCTATATGCACATTGTTAAAAATGCATGTGATGCTATGCCAGAGGGTGGAATAATTAAAATATATACTAAAAAAGATGATAAAGAAAAGAAAGTAAAAATATTTTTTAGCGACAATGGACTTGGAATAGCAGAAAGCTTGAAAGAGAAAATTTTTGAACCATTTTTTACCCAAGGTAAAAAAGAAGGAACAGGTTTGGGACTTGCAATTACAAAACAAATTGTAGAAGCACACGGTGGCAAGATAGAGGTTCAAAGTTCACTTGGCGAAGGTGCAACTTTTATAATTACTTTGCCAATGGTTACTACACTTTTATGATTTGTTGAAAAAATATTAGTGAATTTGGTTGCAGTTTTGTAAGTGAATTAAAATGATGAAAGGAAGAAATTATGATAGCTCAGCTAGAAAATCTAAAATTAGCAAAATGGTGGGAACCAACTAAGAACAATAAAATTCTCTGTACTCTTTGTCCACGCTATTGCACAATAGGAGAAGGTCAAACAGGGTTTTGTTTTATTAGACAAAATATCGGAGGCAAACTGTATTCCATTGGTTATGGAAGACCAACAGGATTTGCTATTGATCCGATTGAAAAAAAGCCTCTTAATCATTTTTATCCAGGGACCCAAATTTTAAGCTTTGGAACAGCCGGATGTAATCTTGGATGTAAATTCTGCCAAAATTGGTCAATAAGCAAAGCAAGATTAGATAGCACTAATTCTATAGAAGCAACTCCGGAAGATGTAGTTGCACTTGCTAAAAGATATCGAGTACCATCAATTGCCTTCACTTATAATGACCCTGTTATCTTTGCTGAATATGTAATTGATATTTCTAAAATTGCTAGAGAAGAAGGGATTAAAACTGTTATGGTTACTGCTGGTTATATTGATAAAGAAGCAAGAAAAGAAGTTTATAAATACATTGATGCAGCTAATGTAGATTTAAAAGCATTTACCGAGACTTTCTATTATAAATTGACTTTTTCACATCTTGAACCTGTTCTTGATACGTTAAAATGGCTTCGACATGAAACAGATGTTTGGTTTGAAATTACAACATTACTTATTCCTCAAGAAAATGATTCTTCAGACGAAATTAAACAAATGTGTGATTGGATATTAAATAATCTTGGAGATACTGTTCCATTACATTTTACAGCGTTTCATCCAGATTTTAAAATGAGAGATAAAGAAAGAACCCCACCGTCAACACTTAGAATGGCAAGAGATATTGCGTTGAAAGCAGGAATTAAATATTGTTACACAGGAAATGTTCACGATGTAGAAGGACAAACAACTTATTGCCCTAATTGCAAAAAAGAATTAATAGTTCGAGACTGGCACACAATTTTGAAATATAAACTAATTGATGGAAAATGTAGGTATTGCAATTATAAGATTGAAGGGAGGTTTTAACATTTTAGAGGGAGCAAAATAAGATTAGTAAAATTTTTATGTATTTTATCAAGTTTAATTGATATATTTATATCTAAGATCCCTCCTTTGTTGTATAAAAAAATAAATAAAAAACGTTGGGGGTATGTATGAAAACATTAATTAGTTCCATCCTTTTAACAGCCTTCGTTGTACTATTTTTAATTACAAATACAACAGCACAATCAAATGATATAAAGATTGGGAAAATATTCGCTAAGGAAGAAGCTAACCAACTTTTTGGAAAGCCTGTTATATCAATTCCTGTAAGTAAAGCCTTAATAAAGGCTGCTTTAGCAAAAGCAGATAAGTATGTACTTTTCACTTTGAAAGGAAAATTACCTTTAATATTAAACTCACGAAGAACATCTTTACTTGATGAAAATTACACACTTGAAGGCGGAGAAAAAGCTTTTGTATTTAGCAAAGAAGTAGTAGAAGAATTCCTTAATAGCACAAAAGAACAAATAATTTATTTTGAAATTAGAGGAGTAAACAGTTCGGAACGAAATCCCAC
>JAOACD010000003.1 GCA_026417975.1 Melioribacter sp. | reverse complement strand
GGTGCAATCCAACTATGCCAAATTCCATCAAAAAAATTTGCTCTTTTACCCTGATTATATTTCCTGCTACAGGTGCACGTGAAAACAGAATTAACACAGCAAAAAAAATTATTAAGGTTTTTTCGTAAAAATTATCCTTGTAAATTTTTCGCCTATATTTAACAATATTATTTACAATTATCAATTTCTTTCTTTTACTGTTTATTTAGAGAATGAGGGAAGCTTTCTTAAAAATAAATTAAACACTAAAGGACTGATTATATTTTCAAGGTTAAGTTTTTCAAACTTTACAAAACTTTAAAATTTGCTAAACCATAAATAGATTTTTTGTAATAACCCTCAAGAAAGTATTTTATAAAACTTAGTTTGCTAAATTATACTAAATTCATCTTTGAATTTTTAATACAATAAAACATTTGCTAAACAGACTATTTTTGACTCTAAAAAATTTAGGAAAATAAAGACATTAAAAATCCTTACCATTAGCAGTCAGTTTAGGTGTATTTATCCTAAACCAATCTACATCAACAAATCCACCTAAATTTTTAGTCGCATAATTAAAAATACAAAATTTATTTCCTGTAAAAATAGATAGATTAAACTGCATTAATAAATCGTTACCAAGTTTTTTAAATGAATTATTATCTGTACTATATGCAAAAGTAGCCTTACTTGTACCATATTCTGCCATTGCTCTTAAGTAAATTACTTTAGAATCAATTTCAACTGAGTCAACCAATAAGCCATTATTAACCATAATAATATACTTTTTTCCATCATTATTCTTAATTCCAATATAAGCATATGGGTCTTGAAATACTGCTAGTCCTGCTATGTCACCGTCCTTCATACTATCAATAAACATTTTGATAGTTGCAGTAGTAACAAAGGTATCAGAGTAATAAGCAAAAATCCTTTGAGTTAATGTATTACGTGCTTCCCTAAGATTAGAAACTATTTTTGCTGTTCTAAGTCTTAAATATCCTGGATTTTCTGAAAGAGACCATTTATCTGGGACTGGATTATGATTCCAGCCCCATTGTAAACCTAAAGCAGTACTGTCAAATTCATCAGATGTAGGCAATATTTTTATTGGATAATTTTTACCAACATTCGGTTTTTTATATGTTATTACTCCTTTGCCATTCACTCCTACCATAGGCCAATCATCAATCCATTGTATAGGTTGTAAAGAGGGGAAACGGCCGAATGCTCCCCCATCCTGAAAAATTATTGTCCACCATTCACCTGATTGAGTTTGAATTAGTGCCCCTTGATGAAGGCCTGTTCCTAAATAGGAATCATCTCTAATTACAACTTTCTGTTCATATGGTCCATAAACACTTTTTGAACGTAAAGCTATTTGAAACCCATCTCTCCCTCCATAAGTACAATACAAATAATAATAACCATTTATTTTATACATATGCGTTCCCTCAAGACCTGGTCGAATATCTCCTGTATAAACTAGTACATCATTACCTATAGGAATAAAATTAGTATCGAGTTCAGTAATGAAAATTTTGTTATACCCATGAGCAACGTAAATTTTTCCATCATCATCAAAAAATAAACTTGGGTCGTAAAATCCTCTTGTAAGTTTTCTAATCTGCCATGGTCCTTCTGGCTTTGTGGCAGTGCATAGAAATCCCCCTTCATCTAGTGTCATAAAAAGTAAATAAAATTTCCCTTTGTGATACCTTAAACTTGTTGCCCATTGTCCTCGTGAGTACCTATGACAACCCTCAAGATTATAGCAGGGACTAAAATCAAATCTTTCTACAGCATTGGCACAATACTCCCAGTTTACAAGATCATAAGATTTAAGTATAGTAACGCCAGGGAAAATAAACATAGTAGTTGTTACCATATAATAAATAGAATCTACTCTAATTACATCTGGGTCTGGGAAATCTGAATATATAATGGGATTTGTATAAGTTCCATCACCATTATCACTACATAATTTCTGTGCCAGTAAAAAATTAAACGAAAAAATAACGAATACAATTACTATAAAAATCTTATTAAATAATTTCATTATTTTTTTACATTAATTTATTTCAATAATATAAATTTCTTTGTTTCAATAAAGTTTTCTGTTACAAGCCTATAAAAATAAACACCAGAATTAAGGTTACTACCATCAAAAATTTCTTGATAATGACCAGGTTGTCTAATTCCTTCAAACAATGTGGATATTTCTTCACCTAGTAAGTTGTAAATTTTTAAGCTGACTTTACTTGTAACCGGTATATCATAGCTTATAGTAGTGATTGGATTAAATGGATTTGGATAATTGTTATATAACTTAAATTCCTTAGGTAATTGTGAAATTTCTTTAACATCTACTGTTATTTTAACTGTATCAAGATAATTTCTTAACCAAACTAATGCTGGCCTTTCTGATCCATCAGGATTAATTAAGTAAGCACGTTGTTCATTTCTCCACAATCCTGGTCGCCAGCCCCAAAGTGTTATTCCTTTTACTCCCGGATGTTCATATAAAGTTGGAAAAACCCTTTTATATTCATTTAATTGAACATCATCTGTAGGACCATCAATATCCATCTCAGTTACGTAAATAGGTAATCCTGTTGATGCTAACGAATCAAGATTTCTTCTCATTATATTAACTGTAGCGGTAGCAGTACTAAATGCATGACCCTGAACACCAATTGCATCAATTAAATTTTCCTTTTGAAGTAATCTAATAATTTTAAGGTACTGAGAAGTATTCGAAGTGCTATTAACAATATTAAAATCATTAATCATCAGTTTTGTTTTTTTGGGAAAAATTTCTCTAGCCAACTTAAATGCATTAATCACCCAATCCCATCCTGTAACTCCATTTCCACCTAAAGCACTCTTATAATTAGCTCTTCCACTAGTTCCATCAGGAGGATTATGATCTGGAAGTGGTTCATTAACAACTTGCAAAATATCTATATCAGGATACCTATTTGCAACAGCCTGAAACCATTCTCTTATTTCTGCCAATTGTTCCTGAGGCTGTAAATTATTGATCCACGAAGGTTGTTGAGCTCCCCAAATCAACACATGAAAATTAAATGGAAAACCGTTATCCTTTGCTAACTTATATGCAGCATCCAATTCCGACCAATTCATAACATTTCTTGTAGCTTCAACACTTCCCCATTTACCAGCGTTTTCAGGAATTACTTGATTCCAATAAGATTCAAAATTTTCTCTTTGAGATGGACTATAAATATTGCCAACAAATTTAGGTTGTTTATGTGCTAAAGGAGGACCATTCCAAGGATAGGTAACTTTAATAGGAGTTGATGAACCTTCTTGAACACTATCTAGATTTGCAACTGTAAAAAGCAAATTAGCTTTACCAAAAGCAATTTTATCTATATCCAAGCCATCTTCTCTACTAGCAATTTGAAATACTTTAGTAAGACTGTCCAAACTAACATAAAAAACATGCCCCAAAGCACCTGAATAAGTATTTTTAGAAACGTTAACCCATTTCCACACATTTGACCCCACTGTGCCAACATCGTTGACTACATCTGAAGGATTAGAAAAGCCTGCTCCACCAAGACCATTTACAAATACCCAATCTGCTCTTGCTGTATCTCTTTTTATACCAAATCCTCTAGCATAGAAGAAGCTATCATCATTATAGCCACCTGATCCAACACGAACTCTCAAAAACAAATTATAACGACCCGAATCTGGAAATGTTACCCGATAAGTCGCTATTCTATTCGTATCACCTGGTGCTGTTTGACCTATATAGTTAACTGTTGTCGTAATATAAGATATGTTTCCTTCCCGTTTAATTACAAAGTGATTACCTAATTTACCAGATTCTGCTTCTACAATTATAGGTTTATTACCTTCTCTTAAATTAGGTTTACTGTTATATAAATCAAGTATTTCCTTATCAGACAAAGCCTTATTATAAATATTAAACTCATAAATCTCTCCTCTCCAAGTTGGGTCTGCACTGTAAACACTTTTAGCAAGGTAAGCAAAGTTAGTACTAATATTCGAAATTTTATTATTACTTGATAAAGGTGAACTTGCTATTAGCATTCCATCGATATATAATTTTATACTTTCCGAATTAATAGTACTAATAATTTGATGAGTTTTTCCATCGTCTAATTCAGGACCATCTACTCCCGACTCGCTAGCCCATGGTGTCGATTCATCTAAACATGAAATTGCAGCTCTAGTTTTATTATCTGCTCTAGCTGGCGTAATAAAAAAGTAATTTACTCCCAATGAGTTCTTAGTATTACCAAATGCCGCTATCATGTGAAAACCTGTATTACCATTACGAACCGATCTAAACCATATCTCAAAAGTAAGGGCTTGATATTTATTTATTGCAATTAGATTGGCTGGTAATTCTAACCAAGAATTCGAAGCAGTAGTATTAAGAGCTCCATTTAAAATTTTTGCTTCACCTTTTAAAACGCCCGCAATTCCAGCTACATTATCTACAGCAGTTCCATTGTCGAAAGTCCAAGAGTGGATAAGATTACTTTTAGGATTAGTTTGTGCTAACAATTTTATTGTTGCAAATACAAACAAAAACACCATAGAAATTAAAATTTTTTTGTACATCTTTACCTCCTATTTTATAATCATATGTAATTATTTTAACAAAACAAGCTTCTTTGTATCAATATAATCATTCGCTTTTAATTGATAAAAATACACCCCAGCAGTGAAATTATCTGCATTCCATTTAATAGAATGATTGCCTGCAATTAATTTTTCTGAAAATAATGTAGCTACTTCTCGTCCAAGTAAATCATAAATTTTCAACGATACTTGAGAGTCGTAAGGAACAAAAAAATTAATAATAGTACTACTGTTAAAAGGATTTGGGTAGTTTTGAAATAGCTTAAAATTTTGAGAGAGAGATTTTGTAAAATTTTCTCTCATTGACGTAAATAAATTAGCACTTAAAAATTTCAACCAGCTAATTCTAAAAAGTTGGTCTGTTCCCGGGCCAATAAATTTTAAATACACATCATGATTACCACTTACAGTAGAATCTACTTTAGCTTTGAATATCCTATAATTAGACCATCCACCTGTATTTTCAATTTTACATACTGCAATTTTCTTACCAGTATCAATAGAATCGAGCCAAACTTCAATAATACCTCCAGCTGTATAACTTGATGCCGATATTTCTATTGAATCTGGTTGTTTATTATAGTCTTTTCCACCAAACTCTACTCCAGCATACATTGCCCAATCATTATTATTTATGTTATACAAATAATTCCCTGCAATACTTACTCCCATTCTATTTGCAGCATTTTGTGCAGTAATTTTTGTGTAGGCATCTCGATAAATATATAAATCAAAATAGGCATGTTTTCCACTAACATATAAACCCTGACGGTTACCAGTAAAATTATTAAATTGTGTCTGTTCTCTGTCTATTGCAGTTGCATCTATAGTTTGACCTATTTGTTCCCAATTAACTCCATCTGCACTGTAAAATGCACTCATTAAATGTTCATCTCTAATTAACTTAAGCCAAGCTATGTTTCCGATATTATTTTCTACTTCATAATATGTTCTATTAAAACTAAAAGCAAAAACTTTTTTACCGCTACTATTTATCGTTGAGTACACTTTAACAGATAAAGTTTGGGGTCCATTAATTATCCACAAACCAGCTTCATGAGAACTATTCTCTGGTTCAAAGTCTAATTTTGTAATTAAAGAGTAATTATGTTCTCCATCATTTTTGACTACAGTATTAGGTTTCGTACTACTTTTAGGTGATAATCTTAACCAACCTGGTCTTTCTGATAATGAATATGTATTCGACGGTGTATAACCTAAAAATGACCATTCTGGATGAAGTTTTTTTGAATCAAAAAAATCGGATTTTGGAACAGTCCAAGGTATTCCACTTGATGGAAGATTAGGTGCAGGTACTCCATCGTTCTGAGGGTATTGAATTTCGGGAAAACCTTGTTCATTATATTTTACCTGACAGAGTAAGCCTTGCCTTCCTTGTGCATACCAATCACTGTTGCCATGATAACTATGAGCAATTACCCAACTAGTGCTATCATCAAGCATAACAGCAGGAGAAATATGATTGGGAGTATTATAAAAATAGCGAGGTCCTTTAAAAATATTTGTACTAATAATAGTCCATTTAGATTTATCATCTGTTAAAGTATCACTTCTCATTACATATTGAGCCCCTACAAGATGCTGTGCAAAGCTGTAATAGTAATAGCCTTTGTATTTCCACATAACAGGTCCTTCTGCCCACCCAAAAGGAAATGGGCTTGGATTTAACCAAGTTAAATCTAAAACTTTACCCGTGGGTTGTCCATCATCGCCTAATTCCACTATATGATTATTAGGTTGACCGGCTTTAGTTAATAAATACCACTTTCCTGTATCTTCATCAATAAAAATTGAATTATCAACTCCTAGACCAGCAGGCATATTAGGGGGAACTCTCATACGTGTTGGAAAACTCCAAGGACCTTCTGGATTTTCTGCAGTGACAAAATACATACTACCTCCACCTCGACCGAAGAAATGCCAATATTTACCCTTATAATAAACCATATGCCCTCCCCAAATTCCACCTCCAGGACTATCTCCATACTCAGACCATGAAGCAGAAACAGGTTGAGAAATTACTTCCCAATGTACTAAATCTGTTGAACGATATATCTTAGGCGTTGGATTAAATGATGAACCTGAAGTATAAAAATACTTGCCTACTCTTGTTAAAGTAGGATCTGGATGATCTCCGGGAATTACAGGATTCAAATAAGTTTTAAATGAAACCGACTGACTTAGTATCGATACAGAAATAGCAGTATTAACCATAATAAGGTAAAAAAGTTTCTTCATGACTTTTTCCATATTTTTTATTTGACCATAGAAATTAAGTAAAATATAATTTAGCCTAATGAGGTTACAAGTAGTAGCCATTATTTGACAAAAAGTAACCAAATAACGACACATTTAACGGGGCTGATGAATCTTACGAAATTCCCTTAATCCCATACCCTTTTCTCTTTTAAAATACCTAGAAATATGCTCAGCATCGGTAAAGCTAAATAGCGAGGCTATTTGAGAGATTGGAAGATCGGTCTCTATTAAAAATTTTGAAATAAGTTCTATTCTTGTATGTTGTATCTGAGAATAAATTGTTCTCCGTAATATTTGCTTAAATCTTCTCTCAAGTGTACGTCTGCTTAAACAAGTCGCCTTAACAACATCATCAACAAGTAATTTACTCCTTACATTTTCTTTTATATACTTAATTGCTTTAGCTACTTCATGATCTTCAACAGCTACTATATCAGTTGATTGTCTTTGAACAATATGAGTAGGAGAAACTAAAATATGCCCACCTGTTAATTTTTTTTTGTCAATCATATAATCAATCAACTTTGCAGCTTGAAACCCAGCCGCTTCTACATCAAGAGCTATACTTGTAAGCGGTGGATCGCTTAATTCACAAACTATTGGGTCATTATCAACTCCAATAACTGCAATATCATCTGGTACTTTTAAACCCATTATTTTGCATACCTCAAGTATGTGTTGACCACGATCGTCATTACAAGCGAAAATTCCTATGGGCTTTGGAAGTGACTTGATCCAGTTAATTAAATTTTGTTGTTCATTTTTCCAATACAGTTTCTTTTTGCTTTGTGAAGTATAGATATGGATTTTATAACCCGCTTCATCTAAAAATTTTTTATAATAAATTTTTCTTCCTTCTGACCAATCATAATCATCAAATCCACAATAAGCAAAATTCTTAAATCCTTTTTCAATAAAATGCTCTGCAGCCATTTTACCTATAGCAACAGAATCCGTTTTAATCACAGGTAAGTTTTGAGGATATTTTGAGTCGTGGATTGCGAGTATTGTTGGCCTTTTTAATTTAAGAAGTTCTTTAGAAATTAATGTATCACGCATTATAATTCCATCAGGGTTCCAATTTGTCAAATGAGGAACAGAAGATTTTAAGTCAATTGGTTCCTTATAAAAAGACCAGGGACCATGAAGCTTTGCATATCTTGTTATACCAATAATCAACTGTCTACCAAAAGCACGTGATGTTTCAAGTAATAAAACTATCTTTTTCATCAACTATAAATTCAATTTCTTATTTTTTTACTCTAATAATTAAAACAGCACTTTTTAACGAATCTGATTCTGCTTTTACTTTAATGATTCCATCTTTATTTTTAAACCCCCTTATTATTGCAAGGCACATACCATTAAAAGCTTTTCTCTGCTGAGATGTAAATGATGTAAAGTCTGCTTGATAACCATTGTCTGTTGCAACTATTTCTCCAGGGCCTTCTATACTAAATTTCACAAGATTATTTGCATCTGGACACACATTCCTATTTTCATCTAGAATTTTAACTGTTACAAAAGTTAAATCCTTACCATCTGCTTTGATTAATTTATCTTCTGCTTCCATTATCAACTGAGATGGTTTACCTGTTGTTCTAACAACCTTTTCTGCCCATCTTTTACCATTTTTATAAGCTACTACTTTTAGTTCACCTGGTTCATAAACAACATCATCCCATCTCAATCGGTATTCATATTGATTTTTCTTCTTTTTACCAAGTGATTTTCCATTCAAAAATAATTCTGCCTCATCTCCAGAAGTAAAAACATGAACAGGAATTTTTTCACCAATTTTTTGAGACCAATTCCAATGCGGCAAAATGTGTGCTAGCGGTAAGTCAGGCCTCCAATATGACTGGTACAAAAAGAATCTATCTTTTTTAAATCCCGCAAGATCTATTATGCCAAAATAAGAACTACGAGCTGTATAATATGGTGTAGGCTCACCAAGATAATCCCAACCACTCCATACAAAACCACCTGCGACAAAGGAATGTTTATCTTCAGAAGAAAAGACCTTATCTGGCGAAGAACCAAATGGTGCAGTGTACAATTCGTATGCACTAACAAGTAAATTTTCTGGATCGCCTCCCAATCCATCTCTTACTGGAGCACTAATACTTTTAGTCACTGGGAAAAGATAAGTTCCACGACTACTCAAGGCTGCGGCATTTTCGCTGCTAAGAATCATTTTATCCGGGAATGCTTTATGAAAAGCTGCATATAATGGAGGAGTTTTTATTCCTTGAAGGTCTTTGTATTCTTCAGCATCTCGAATTCCTTCTCCTTGATAATTTAAGCTAATTATATCAAATACTTTTGGGAATGGCATATCTGGTTTTGCATAGTTCATCGAAGCAGTAATAGGTCTTGTTGGGTCTTCTTCTTTAGCTATATCATATAATTTTTTTGCTACCTTTGCACCTTCTTCACCAGTGTATTGTTCGCCTACTTCATTACCAACAGACCAGATAATAACAGAGGGATGATTACGATCACGTCGAATAAAAGCTCTCAAATCTTGTTCGTACCACTCAGGGAATATGAGATGAAAATCATAGGGTGTTTTTTTTCTTTCCCATACATCAAAAATTTCATCAATAACAAGAAAACCCATTTTGTCAGTTAAATCAAGAAACTCTGGAGCAGGTGGGTTATGAGCTGTTCTAATTGCATTACAGCCCATTTCTTGTAATAATTTCAATTGTCGTTTTGCAGCTTTTAAGTTAAACGCTGCCCCTAATGCACCCAAATCGTGATGTAAATTTACTCCCTTTATTTTAATCCTTTCTCCATTAATAAAAATTCCACTATCAGGATCAAATTTAATATCCCTAATACCAAACTTAGTTTCAAAAACATCAATCGGATTATTTTTCTTGAACAGAGTAGTTACAGCAACATAAAGATTTGGAGTTTGTGTTGGAGGAGGACCCCAAAGTTTTGGATTATTAATATTTAGTGTACATTTAACCTTTGCTTTTCTCTGAGCTTTAATAGCAATTTTAATAGGCTTTGATTCTGTAATTCGTCTAGTTAGTTTAGAATTTTTGTTAATAGAATAAATTTTTGTAACTACTAATACCTCTTCATCTTTAGGTGAATTATTATTTACATTGACTTCAATTTCAATTTCTGCCAAACTTTTCGTGACTTTTTTTGTAGTTACAAAAGTTCCCCAATTAGAAACATGAATAGAATTAGTCTTTATCAACCAAACATTTCTATAAATACCACCCCCTGGATACCATCTAGAAGATGCTGGAGGATTATCAAGTCTTATTGCTAATTGATTTTGCTTACCATATTTAATATATGGAGTAAGATTAAGATGCCATGATGCATATCCATATGGCCATCCTCCTACAAGATAGCCATTCAACCAAACCATTGCATATGACATGGCACCTTCAATTTCAAGATATATACACTTGCCAGAATCTTGTTTTGGTATAAATAATTTCTTTCTATACCATGCAACACCCGGACTGGGAAGTCTACCCATTCCTCCACCAATTTCTCTATCACTATCTCTTAAAAAAGGTCCTTTTATTGCCCAATCATGTGGTAAATCAATTAATGCCCATTTACTATCGTCAAAATCTAACTGTGTAAATGGGAATTCTTTTCCTGGATTACCTTCTGGTCGGTTATAATGTTTTGAGGAATCTTTTATATATTCATTACCAGTTGGTAATATCCATGGTTTCAATACAAATTTTTTTGTTCTAATTTTTTCTGGTTCTGTAGGTTCTGCATCTGCTGGTTTTTCATTATCAATTTCCTTTAGTTCCGGCCTAACGTCGTATATTAAACTATCGGCTTTTTCAATCGACTCATATTTATAAAATCTCCAACCTTCATTAATTGAAATTTTTTCTCTAATATGTTTGCTACCTTTACAAAAAAATATGTTGTTCCATGTAAGTAATAAAATTATTATTACATTAAAAATGTTATTAGTCAATGACTCTCTCATAAAATTTTTCATTATTTACTTTTGAAAAAAGAGTTTGATAATTGTTACTTCATAGTACAAGTCTATTTTAAGATAATCATTTTTCTTACATCAGTAAATTTATTTGTGAGCAATTTACAAAAATAAATTCCCGAAATTTGGCTCTGAGAATTCCATTCAACTGTGTAATCACCTGCTCTCAAATTACAATTTAGTAAAGTAGAAATTTCCCTCCCAAGTAAATCATAAATAATAATTTTAGTATTAGAATCTTCGTGTAATGAAAAAGAGATTTTTGTTGTTCCATTGAATGGATTAGGATAATTCCTTAAATAGCTTTTTTTATCTTTAATGTAACTTTCCTTAATACTAGTTTTTATTTTTTTCATTTGACCTAAGAAAAATTCTGTCATCATATTAAAATACTTCTCTTCAAATAAACCAGGACCATGCTCTCCACCCGAAACCAAAATAAATTGGCTTTCCACATTATTTTTCTGCAATTCTTTAAAAAGTAATTCACTCTGACAATAAGGTACTAATGGATCCTTATCCCCATGTAAAATTAAAAATGGTGGGTCTTTCGGATCTACATAAGTAATAGGATTTGCTAGTTCACACTTATTTTTATTTTGTTTAACTGGGCCACCTATAAGAACTGCTTCAGGAGCAGTAGGTGAATTATGGTCTATCGTTCCACCTGAGCTACAAGAATCCATTTTTAAAAAATCTGTTGGACCAAACCAATCAACAACAGCATCTACCGAACTTCTGTATGATAAATAATTTCCTATTTTCCCTTCAATATCAAAGGTTATATCTCCAATTGTAAATTCTTTTATGTTAGAAGTCGTTCCTGCAAGTGCAGCAAGATGACCACCTGATGAAAAACCTGTTATTCCAATAAATGAAGTATCTAGTTGATATTTTTGTGCATTTGCTCTAATGAATCTTATAACTGCTTTGACATCATTAATTTGTGCTGGAAATTTAGCATCATAACTCGAACGATGATTTGGTGTAACGACTGCAAAATTTGCTTTAAGTAAAGAACTTCCAAAGACTTGAAAGGCTAACTCCTTTGAATTATTGCTAAACCAAGCGCTGCCGTAAATTGCTATTACTGGAGGGTAGGTTGCCTTGTTACTGTTAGGTAAATAGATATCGAGCATGTGGTATATCTTTTGATCATCAGCATAATTTATATCCTTCCAAATTTTTGAATACTGTTGAGAAAAAACTTTTATACTAATAACCAAGAAAATGATAACAAAAATCTTTTTCATATAAAATCTCTACTATTTAATTAACATTGTTTATTAAAGATGATTAAGCAAATATCATAATAAGTCTTAAGTCTATTAAAACTTGAAATTGATTATTCATTACCTTCTATTTTTTCTTATTAAAACTTATCCAGTCAACTTCTGCAGTTGCTACTTCTGAATTTAAAACTATAAGATTATAGGTACCAGCTTTAACTTTAGAAATGGTTGCTCTTAGAATTCTCCAGTTACTACTGGGCGGGACATTTATTTCTGCAATAGGCTTGTTATCTATTTTATCTAAAAAAATTTTTAAGAATGCTCCTTTCTGAGAATACACATACAAAATAATTTCATTATAATTATTGCTTTCAAAATTAACGCTATTATATTGAACCCACGCATTTTTTTCGTTAAGAACCACTTTCCAGCCTTTGAAAGTATCATTTGTATCATTAAAAGCAATTTCGGCGCCTTTTTCACTAATTAGACTATATCTATCTATTTCTATTTTGGTGGAAGCATAAGTAATTCCCACCCCTCTTTCAGTAGGTATTATTTTACGGATTGTTCCATCTTGGTTAAAAAATAAACTATCGATACAGACAGACCTATTTTTATCAAAGCGCGGAGAGAAATGATTCTGATGATAAAACAAATACCATTGCCCTTTATACTCAATAATTGAGTGATGATTTGTCCAACATTTCATAGGTGATTCATCCATTATAACTCCCGCCATTTTAAATGGTCCCAGCGGGTGATATCCAATTGCATATTCAAGTCTTTCAATTTCATTTTCTACATGCGGAAAAGTTAGATAATAAATTCCATTTCGTTCAAAAACCCATGGTCCTTCAATCAAACCTTTTTTAGGAAGATTTTCAATTACTACTGGTTCTGAATCTAATTCTAACATATTTTCTTTCAACTTGGCAACATATATCTTGCCTAAAGACCAGTACAAATATGCTTGACCATCTTTATCAATAAATACACAAGGATCAATTCCTACTACTCCTTTTATAGGTTCTGGTTGTGGTATAAAAGGTCCTTCTGGCTTATCTGAAATTGCTACACCTATTCTAAATAATTTTCTTCCTGTAATTGAATCTATATCTTTACTTATAGCAGGAAAATAAAAATAATATTTTCCATTTCGTTCCACACAATCTGGTGCCCACATGCTGTATGTTGTAGAATCTACCCATGGAATCTGATATTGTGTTAGTATAACTCCATGATCAACCCAGTCTACAAGGTTATCTGATGAAAAAACATGATAATCTTCCATGCAAAACCAATCTTTACGCAAGTTTTTACCCTCTGGTACTGGAATATCGTGCGAAGGATAAACATAAATTTTACCATTAAAAACTCTTGCAGATGGATCTGCAGTAAATTGATTACGAATAATAGGGTTTTGAGCGTATAATTTTACGGAATAAACTAATAATAAAAATAAAACTATTCTTTTCATTCTCTTTAGTAATTGGAATAAATAAAAACTGGAATGATTATTTGAATAAATGCTTATATTTTTTAAGTGGATCTTACATATGCATACAAAGTTTCATTGTATTTTTATTTTAATTAACTTCAAGTCTTTCTCTCTGGAACTATTACCATAATAAATTTCATATTCACCTTTTGATACAATCATTTTTCTTTCATTCCAGTCATAAAACTCAAAAGCTTTGTTATTAAGAGTAATTGCAATTTCTTTTGATTCCCCAGATTTTAATTCTACTCTTTTAAACTCCCTTAATGTTTTTATTGGACCATCAATATCATTTACTTTCTTTATATATATTTGTAATACCTCTGCTCCATCATATTTACCCATATTTGTAATCGGGACAGTAAAGCTGAGTGAATCACCTATATTTATGACATTTTTATTCAATTTTGCATTACCAATTTTGAAAGTAGTATAACTTAATCCAAATCCAAAGTGGAAAAGAGGATCACTAAAGAAACGATATGTTCTACCTTTCATCGAATAATCTTCAAAATCGGGAAGTTGTTCAGTATTTTTATAGAATGTTACAGGTAATTTACCACAAGGATTATAATCACCAAAAATTACATCAGCCACAGCAATTCCACCCAACTCTCCAGGATACCAAGCTTGTAAAATTGCATCGCATATTTCTACTTCAGGAGTTAGAGCAATTGCTGAACCAGAGCAATTTACAAAAATAATTTTCTTGTTTGCTTGTTTTAGTGCTTTTAAGCAATTTCTTTGAACAGAAGGAAGTTCTATGCTAGTTCTATCTCCACCCTTAAATCCAGGATAAGTAACTGGCATTTCTTCACCTTCAAGATTACCTGAAAGTCCTCCTACAAATATTACCAAATCAATTCCTTTTAGTTTATTTATTAAATCCGAATAATCTATGTCAATTTCACTGCCAAAATCGAACTCTATATTTGCTTGCCAATCGTATAGCTGTGCAAAACGAACTTCAATATGATATTTTTTGCCAGCTTCCACTTTGTATGGAATTCTTGAAGGAATTGTACGCCAATTTTGATATTTAACTAAAGATTGTCCATTAACTAATAACTCAAAATATCCTGTAGCCCCACACTTAAAAACAATTTCCTCACTTATTGATGGAATAAATTCTGTTTGATACTTTGCTGAAAAACCTTCAAGCTTTACACCTGGGGCAA
Source organism: Melioribacter sp. (assembly GCA_026417975.1). GTDB lineage: Bacteria > Bacteroidota > Ignavibacteria > Ignavibacteriales > Melioribacteraceae > Rosettibacter. Next base: position 190,966 of record JAOACD010000003.1, on the reverse strand, counting down.
ATTCATGCAATCCTGCTGTAGTCAATTTTATCGGTGTTGAAATTTGTTGTGTAGCTACAATATTGCCTGTAAAATCTGGTGAATTCCAATATGTAGCTTTTATTCCAGCTTTCCCTTCGAAATAAGATTTGCTTATATAACTTCTTGTAATCTTATCTTCTACAATATCACAACCCTTATCATAAACAACCTTATCAGGAGATAATTTTGATATAATTCCCTCAAGTATAGTTACTGTTTTTACTGGTCTCCCATTGTAATTTCCCCACTGCATTATAGAGTCGTTTGCATTAGGACCAATTACAGCTATCTTCTTTAGTGATGATTTTTTTAATGGAAGAATATTATTTTTGTTTTGCAGTAATACAATAGATTGTCTTGCCATCTCTAAGGCAAGATTTTTATGTTTTTGACTGTTAACAACAGATATTGGAATTTTTGACCATGGGACAAGTGAATCAGGATCCATTTCACCAAGTTCAAGTCGACCCATTATTACACGCATCAAACTTTTATTTATATCATCTTCTCTTAATAAACCACGTTTTACAGCTTCTGGCAATGTTTTAAATGGATAATTATCCCAAAAACACTCTACATCAGTGCCTGCAAGTACGGCTTTTGAAGCTGCATGTACTGGTGTCGAAGAAAATTTATGGGTTGTAAAAAAGTCACCTATTGCACCACAATCCGATACTACAACATATTTATATCCCCATTCATCGCGCAGAATTCGTTGTAGTAAACGAGAATTACCACAACATGGCTCATCATCAAGACGATGATAAGCACACATTACTTGACGAACTTTAGCTTCTTGAACTAAAGCCTTAAAAGCCGGCAAATAGGTTTCATATAAATCTCTGGGATTAACGTTATTCAAATTAATTTCATGTCTCTTCCACTCTGGACCAGAGTGAACAGCAAAATGCTTTGCACATGCAAGAAGCTTTCTATACTTGGAAGTATCAGGGCCTTGAAGACCTTTTACTACTGCAACACCCATACGAGACATTAAATAAGGATCTTCACCGTAGGTTTCTTGACCTCGTCCCCATCGCGGATCTCTAAAAATATTAATGTTAGGAGTCCATACTGATAAACTAAGAAACCTTTTATTCTCTCCACCTCTTCTTAAATGTTCATGATACTTAGCACGAACCTCATCTGAAACAGCATTAAAGATTTTATAAACAAGTTCATCATTAAAAGAAGCTGCCATTCCTATTGGCTGTGGAAAAACTGTGACACTATCATTATTAGCAAGTCCATGTAATGCTTCGCTCCACCAGTTAAATTTCTTTATTCCCAGTCTTGGAATTGCAGCGGATTGATCGCACATTAACGCTGCTTTTTCCTCGAGTGTTAATCTAGAAATTAAATCTTTCGCACGCTCTTCAAAATTCAAATTTGGATTTTGAAATGGATATTGCTGAGCATTTAAATGTACAAATTGTAAAAGAAAAAAAACTATAAAGACTATTATCTTCATATCTTCATCCATTATTTAAATAATTTCTGCACAAAATTATACAAATCATTTTTCCACACATTAAAATCGTGGCCACCTGGTTGCATGTAATAAACATGAGGAATATCGTTTTTTAGAAGGTAATCATGCGTACGTTGACTTACAAAAATAAGATTATCGTCCTCACCGCATGATATCCACAATAGTTTTAGTTTTTTTCTTACTTCTTCAGTATTTGGTATTAATTCCTCTGGCTTTTTAGTATTTGGGGCTGGAGAGAAAGCACCAATCCATGCAAACTTATCGATATTTCTCAAGCCAAAATTAAGGGCTTGTCCACCCCCCATAGATAAACCTGCTATAGCCCGATGCTCACGATCCGTATAAACTGGATAGTTTTTTTCAATGAATGGTATCAAATCATTCAACAAATCCTTTTCGAAGGTTGTAAATGCTTGCACTTTGACACTATCAAAAATATTTCCAACAGCTCTATCATCTTTCATCGCTCGACCATTTGGCATTACTACAAGCATAGGTTTTATTTTATTTTCTACATAAAGATTATCTAAAATGACGTTAGGCTTTGCATTGTTCAACCATTCAAACTCATCACCGCCTATTCCATGTAAAAGATAAAGCACCGGATATTTTTTATTATTTGAAAACTCTGGAGGAATGTAAACGATAGCTCTTCGAGTTGTACCTACTGTTTTTGATTTATAATAAATAGTGTCGATTTTACCACAAGGAATATTCGTTCTTGTTGAATCAAAACCTTGTGGTGTAAAACTAAAAATATTTTGTGCATTAATTAAACTTATTAGCAAGAATTTAAGTAATAAATTATACACTATAAAAAGTCTTATTTTATTTTTCATTATTTACTATACGGTATATCTATTAGAACTATTTTATTATACTTGCATAAACTTTGCTTCTAAATTTTTACTTTGATGTATATAAATCAATTCAACTTTATTCAATTATTATTTTCCAGGAGTTTTTAAAAACTAATTAATATTCTAATTTCTTTTTGGTCTTTAATAAAATAATTTTAATAGATCACTTGTGTAATTGAAAAAATTATATGCTAATGTTTTTTAATTGATCCCTACAAATGATTAAACGCTCTTATTTTTTTCATTAATATAATATATATCTATAACAAAACATCGTCAATAAATAACCAAATAACGTCATTAATAATAAGAGCACAAGTTATAAACTTAATATTTTTTTGGAAACCATACCTTCATTTTACCTACTCCTCTATTAGACCATAGGTAATAAGGAATAAGTACAACTTGACTATTGTCTATTTCACCTTTAAGTGCAATAAATTTTTCACCTAAAAAATTTTTTTCGACTGGCGTTAAATTAAATTCACCTGAAACAGTAATTGAAGATATATTTTGGTTATCAAATTCTTCTGCACAGTATACTAAAGGACCATATTCAAAAGCTACTTTATTTCTATTTTCTTTAACATTTTCATTTGCTATTACCTTTCGTACAAACATTGGTAATATTAATTCTACTTTATCCCCTGAATTCCATAATTTTGAAATTAATGCATATCCTTTAATAATTTTTAAATCTTGCTCGATTCCATTCACTTTTAATGTAACCTTACCATTAATATTATTTAAATAAGAATATAAATCTCCATACAATACCTTATTCTGAGTCCAGCTTGGAATCCTAATTTTTAATGTAAAGTATTTTTCTTTTTCAAGATTAAAATACAGACTTACTTTTTCACTCCATGGGTAATCTGTATACAAGCTTAAGTTAATATTTTCATTTTCCAGTTTAATATTAGCGTTATTCGAAATAAACAAATTAACATACAAAGTATCGTTAATTGTAGCATAAATTAAAGAAGGTACAGAAGGAATAAATCGAATTAAATTAGTAGGACAACAAGAGCAATCAAACCATGGTTGTCGTGTACAACTTCCCATATTAAATTGATATTTTCCATCACTTTCTAATGGATTAGGGTAAAAGAAATTTTTACCATCTAACGAAATACCGGATAATAATCCATTGTAAAGCGTTCTCTCTATAACATCATAATACTTCGAATTGCCACTAAGAAGAAACAATCGGTGATTCCAATAAATACTTGCAATTGCTGCACAAGTTTCATTATAGGCTTCCAAGTTTGGAAGTTCGTAATCATCACCAAAAGCTTCGCCATCGCGTTTTGATCCTAAACCTCCTGTAATATAAATTTTTTTGCTAACAATATTTTCCCAAATTCTATTTACAGCGTTCAAATAATTGCTATCATTAAACATCACTGCTATATCAGTCATACCCGCATACATATAAAGAGCTCTTACAGCATGTCCTACTGCTTTTGTTTGTTTAGTTACAGGCAAATGATCTTGACTATATTCGCCATATAATTTATGAGTAGTTGAGTCACCTCTTATATCAAGAAAAAATTTTGCTAATTTAAGATAATCTTCGTTATGAGTTATTCTATAAAGTTTTATTAGTCCTGTTTCAACAATTTGATGTCCTGGAGGAATATGTAGTTTATTAGTCCCAAAGTTTTTTACAAGAAGGTCAGCATTCTTAATAGCAATATCCAAAAAATTTTTCTTGCCGGTTGCCCAGAAATGAGCTGCTGCAGCTTCAAATAAATGTCCGCTGTTATATAATTCATGACTACTAATTTCATTTTCCCATCTATATTTCGAAGGCTTTACCCACCATGTTGGTGGTTTTTCTCTATCTATTGTAAACCATGTTGTAATGTATCCATCAGGCTCTTGGCCAATTTTTATAATTGAAATTATAGAGTCAATATAAGTTTCTAATTTCAAATTAGGTTTACTAACCAAAGAATAAGAAGCACCTTCAATAATTTTGTAAATGTCTGTATCATCGAAAGGCATTTTCCCTTTGTAAGTACCCTTTTTCTTTCCTCCTGCTACAAGAAAATTATCCATTCTACCTTCTTCTTCACACTTCTTCAATGCATAAAAAATTGTAGTATCTTGTATCAATTTAATTTTAGGTAACCAGAAATTATCATTAATTACTACATCCTTAATACTTACAGCTTGAATTGGATAATCGAAATAACTTCCCTTTTGTGCATAAATGTAAGAAGTTAATATTAACACTATAATCAAATTTTTTTTCATAATTAAAACCTTTTATTAAAAACTCAATAAGTAATTTTTTTATTTCAATTTACTTAAAACATTTATTTTATATTTATCTTTGAAAATTCTATTATCATTACTTTTGTAATCTAAAATTTCTATTCCAAGCATTTTCAATCGTTTTTCTGCGGAACTAATTCTATCAATTGGATCTGGATGTGTAGAAAGAAAAGTAGCTAATTTTGAACTACCTTTTGAAACTAATCCATCATCTCTAAGTTTTTCAAAAAAGAATTTAACAGCTCCAGGATAAAAACGAGTGCCCAGTAAATATTTTATCGAGTATTCATCACTTTCATCTTCATTAGCACGACTATTAGCAAGTATTGCCAAACCTGTAAACAAGTTTGCAACCAGTTCGGTAACTTGGGATGGATTTTCTCCTAAGGCAATACTAAGGATTATTGATATACCATAATAAGTAGTAATTTTTTGAGTTGCATGACGTCTTTCGACATGAGCTATTTCATGTGCAATAACTCCTGCAAGAGCTGCTTCTGAATCAAGGTATTTTAGAAGGCCAGTATATAAATAAATATAACCACCAGGTATAGCAAATGCATTTAATATACTATCATTTTTAATTATTTCTATTTGATAATTATATACTTCTTTTTTCTTTACTTCAGGAGATCTTAAGACTTCTCGAAATATGTTTTTATCAATATAATCCTTCAACTCTTTATTCTCATAAATTGGGTATTCCTTAAAATTTTTCCTTATTTCAGCATCAAATTGTTTTCCTAAATTTACTTCGTCACTATCAGTAAAAATATTAATGCCTGTTGAACAAGTTAAGCAAGAAAAGATAACTGTTAATATAGCCAACAAAGCTTTTAACTTCTTCTTATTCTTATTCATAATTCTTCACTAATTTATTGTGTTAAATCTTTTTTTAAGTAAGTAAATAAAAATTGGGGCTCCTATTATAGCAGTAATTGCCCCAACAGGTAATTCTGAAGGCGCAATTATAATTCTTGCTATTGTATCTGCAATTGCCAAATAAGAAGCTCCTATAAAAAAAGATGACATAAAAACCAAACGATTATCATTTCCAAGTAACATTCTACAAATATGTGGTATTAACAAACCAACAAAACCAATAATACCACTAATAGAGACAATCGTACCAACCATTAAGCTAGTCAATATATAAGAAGTATTTCTAAGCAACTTAGTATTAACTCCAAGTTGCTTAGCATGCTCAATACCCAAACTCATGATATTGAATTTATTTGAAGAAACAATTAAAACTGTTGTAACAATAATTATTACTGGAGCAACAAAAACTAAATTTCTTTTATCAGCAATAGATAAGTTTCCTATTAACCAATAGACTGTCGTTCTCAAAGAATCATTTAACAAGCTCATCATTAATAAAATTAAAGCAGAAAAAAAAGCTCCTACCATAATCCCAGAAAGCAAAAGAATATTGGGTTCTAACTCACCAAATCTTTTACCAAGGGCAAAAACAATAATCATAACAAATAATGAGCCTAAAAACGCAAAAAACTGAGTAGTAGGAAAAGTTAACCCTAAAATAAAAGAAAGAATTGCCCCAAATGTCCCACCACTCGAAATGCCAAGTATATATGGTTCTGCTAATGGATTTAATAACAAAGATTGAAATACAGCCCCAGCTATAGATAACCCTCCGCCAACTAATACTGCATAAAGAACCCTTGGTAGCCTTATGTCAAAAATTATCTGAGTTAAATAATCTTCTTGGTTAGAAAGTGCCAAAGAAATAATTTGTAATGGGCTTATATATATGCTACCTATCGAAAGGCATATTAATACCACAACAAATAAAATTAGAGACAGAACAACAATCCATAAAATAAAAGTTGTAATTGTTAATCTTGAAGTTGTTTCCATAGTACATCTAATAACTCTTGAATTCCATAACCGCTTACTGCAGAAAAAATAACTATAGGAAGGTTATCTAAAAATTTTTCCTTTTTCAATTTTTTTATAACACTTTCATCAACTAAATCTGCTTTTGAAAAACCAATAACTCGTTTTTTCTTGCTTAATATTTTTGAATATTGTTCAAGCTCATTACTCAAAATGCTGTAATCCTTTTTATAATCTTCTGAAGTAATGTCAATCATAATAAGTAATATTTTTGTTCTCTCAATATGGCGCAAAAATTTTAAACCTAATCCTTTTCCTTTGTGAGCTCCTTCAATAATTCCTGGTATATCAGCAACTATAAAACTATTATAGTCTTTGTATCTAACAATCCCAAGATTTGGTTCAAGAGTAGTAAATGGATAATCAGCAATTTTTGGCTTTGCTTCCGATATAGCTGAAATTAAAGTAGACTTACCAACATTAGGGAACCCAACTAGTCCAACATCAGCTATTAATTTAAGTTCTAATATCAAGTTTTTTTCTTCACCTTCTTCTCCTGGTTCTGCATAACGGGGTGCTTGATTAGTTGGAGTTGCAAATTTGCTATTTCCTCTACCTCCTTTTCCACCTCTTGCAGCAATAAAAGTTTTTCCATCTACATCAAGGTCACAAAGAATCTTTTCTGTATCGGCATCTTTAATAACCGTACCTACAGGCACTTTAATGTAAATATCTTCTCCCTTTTTGCCATCTTTAAGAGATGTGCCTCCAGGCTCACCATTTTTTGCAATATACTTTCTTTTATAACGTACATCCAAAAGAGTACTTATATTTTTATCTGCAATGAATATAACATTTCCACCGTCTCCACCATCACCTCCTGCTGGCCCACCTTTTGGTACATATTTTTCTCTCCTAAATGCAACAGCTCCATTACCGCCCTTACCGGCTCTAACATATATTTTTGCATAATCAATAAACATATCTATTGTTCGCTCTTAAAATACTTGGAAATTACAGATTTGAATAATTCGGCTTCCTTAGATTTTAGGTCAAAATTACGATTGGATAGTACTTTGTCTACAAACAGAAATGCCTCTTCTTGTGTGTTACAGTCTGAAAGCATCTCAAGTACGTTAGAAAAATCCTCAATATCATAATCAAAAATAACTTCAATAATTCTTGTTACTTCTTTATCCTCCATCATTTCATTTATGTTAATAGACTTAAATTCTCTCTTTTGATTTTGGCTAACTTCATTATACTCGTCTATAGAAACATAACTGTTTTTGTCTTCTAAAATGTTTTCTTCTTTTAAAATATCAATATTCTCTAGCTTTTTATATTCTTCTTCTGTATTTAGTTTTTCGATAGCTTCATTTTCTGAAATATCATTTTCATGCTCTATTTCTAAACTTTCTTTATAATCTTGTTGTGCGTCTTTAGTGTTAAATTTTGTTTCATCTTCACTTACTAAATCTTCTTTTTCAAAAAAATTTGTGGAAATAGTAATTTCTTCTTGAGATTCTTTTTTATCATAATCTCCAGCTTCAGTTTCGTTTAATGGCTCAATTTCATTATTCTTATCAACTCTAATTCTATATTTTTGAGGTTTATAAGTTATTGAAACATCATCAATAGTTTTTGTTTCTTCAGGGGCTTCTCCACTACTGTCGTTTTGTTGATATTCTTGTTCGGTCTCGTCTAAAACGTATTCTTGGGATTTTTCCAATTCAACATTTCTATTGTCAATCTCATTTTCATCATATATACTTTCGTCAGGTTCTTTAATACTAATTTCGTCAACTATTTCTTTTTCTTCACCACTAGCTAAAACTTGTTCTTCTTGAGAGCTTGTTAGTTCTATCTTTTCTTCAAATGTTAATTTTTCTTCTAACATTACAGAAGTTAATTCTTTTTGTAGGTCTTTAATATTGCATTTTATTGTTTTATCGTTGCCAAAAGCAATCTGCAATTTTTTTAAGTGTTCTTTTAGATTTTTTTCTTCAAGAAAAAGTTCTATAGCCTGTAAAGGAATTTTACTTTTTTGAATTTCTCCTATATTAAAAAAATCTGCCATTGAAGTTAATGCAGAATTCAGAATCTTCGTAAAATTAGTCTCTAAACCAATATTATCTATTTTATCAAGCAACTCACTAAATTCTTGAAGATTCATTGAAAGTATTTTTTTTGAGTTGATATAAGAAATCAAAATTTTTTTTAGATAGTTATAATAATACACATAATTCAAAATTTGTTTAATTTCGGTAGTAGTGCGGTGTTCATCCTCGTCGAATATAAATTTTTTTAAGGTCCATTTTGGACGAACAAGATAGTTTATTGTAAAAGACGTTGAATGAAGTATAAGTTTAGATACGTACTCAAAAGAGAGTCTCTTTGTTTTCTTTATTTCTTCATTTATAAGAGAAAAGTAATAAGAAATTTTTTCTCCAGAATAATCAAATATAGAATCTTTAAGAAGTTTTTGCCGGTCTTCAAAAATAATATAATCAATTTCTGCTGAAATATAATTAAGGACAGCAGGATGCAGTTCTACAGCGGAAAGTTGTTCAAAGGTAAAATAAGGCCCAAGTTTATTTACTTTATTCAGACTAAAGTCATAAATAAATTTAATTTCTCTTTCAAACATGAAATAATAAACTCGCCTTATCGAATTAAAGTTGGAAATTTCCCAAAAACTTATGCCAATTATACCAAAAAGGTTAAAAAAAATCCCGACTTTATTTGTCGGGATTTCTAAACTTCGTCTGCAATAAGTTTTGATTTAATATATTCCCTATTCAATCTTGCAATATTAATAATTGAAATACCTTTAGGACATTCGGCCTCACATGCATAAGTATTTGAACAAGCTCCAAAACCAAGTTCATCCATTTTTTTAACCATAGCTTGCACACGAATATAACGTTCTGGTTGTCCTTGTGGTAATAAAGCAAGATGAGAAACTTTAGCACCTACAAAGAGCATGGCAGAAGAATTTTTACATGCAGCAACACATGCCCCACAACCTATGCAAGAGGCAGAATCCATTGCTTCAGAAGCAACATCCTTAGGAATTGGAATTGCATTTCCATCTGGCGCACTTCCTGTGTTAACCGATATAAATCCACCTGCTTCCATTATTCTATCTAAAGCCGAACGATCAACAATTAAATCTTTTATAACCGGAAAAGCTTTTGCTCTAAATGGTTCAACCCAAATAGTATCGCCATCTTTAAAATTTCTCATGTGAAGTTGACAAGTTGCAATTTTAGGAATAGGCCCATGAGGATGACCATTAATAACTAGCCCACATGTTCCACAAATACCTTCACGACAATCGCTTTCAAAAGCTATTGGTTCTAAATTTTTGCTTTCGAGTTCGTTATTTAAATCATCTAACATTTCAAGAAAAGAAGAATCTGGTGAAACAGAAACTTTATATTCAACAAAACTTCCTGCAGAGTTAGGTCCTGGTTGTCGCCAAATTTTAAGAGTTAAATTCAACTTTCTTTGGTTCATATTATAATTCCTTATTTATTCTTCTCATTTACTCATTTATAGCTTCGTGTAGTTAATTGAACATTTTCAAAAATTAGTGGTTCTTTATTCAATTCCCATTTGCCAACTTCTTTAAATTCCCACGCTGCTACATAAGCATATTCTTCATCATTTCTTAAGGCCTCTCCATCTTCAGTTTGGTATTCAACTCTAAAGTGAGCACCACATGATTCATTTCTATGTAGTGCATCAATTGCCATTAATTCTCCAAGTTCAAGGTAATCTGCTACTCTACCTGCCCTTTCGAGACATTGATTTAAGTCGTTAGCACTTCCTACTACATTAACATCTCTCCAAAATTCTTCTCTTAGTTCACGAATTTGATTTATAGCTTCCTTTAGTCCCTGTGCACTTCTCGACATACCAACCTTGTCCCACATTAATCTTCCTAATTGCTTATGAAAACTATCGACTGTTCTTTTACCTTTAATTGATAGTAACTTATTAGTAAAATCTTGAATTTCTTTTTTAGACTTTTCGAATTCTGGGTGATCTGTCTCTACTAAAGTAGGTTTTTCGCTACCAAGATAATTTCCAACTGTATAAGGAAGAATAAAGTAACCATCTGCAAGTCCTTGCATTAATGCACTTGCTCCTAACCGATTTGCACCATGGTCAGAAAAATTAGCTTCGCCTGCAACAAACAAACCTGGTACTGTGCTCATTAAATTATAATCAACCCAGAGCCCTCCCATTGTATAATGAGGTGCAGGATAAATTTTCATTGGAACTTCGTATGGATCATCTCCTGTTATTGTTTTATACATTTCGAATAAATTTCCATATCTTTCTTCAATTACTTTCCTACCAAGTCTTTTTATAGCATCTCTAAAATCAAGATAAACCGCTTCTTGACCTTGTGCACCTCTACCTTCATCAACTACTTCTTTTGCTGCACGAGAAGATATGTCACGTGGACTAAGATTTCCGTAAGTTGGATACTTTCTTTCGAGAAAATAATCTCTTTCTTCTTCAGGTATTTCGTTGGGATGACGGATATCCCCTTTAAATTTAGAGACCCAAATTCTTCCATCATTTCTTAAGCTTTCACTCATTAAAGTAAGTTTAGACTGGCCTTCTCCATGCAAAGGCAAACAAGTAGGATGAATTTGAGTAAAACAAGGATTAGCAAATGCTGCCCCTCTTTTATGAGCACGCCATATAGCTGTTGCATTGCTATTGATAGCATTTGTAGACAAAAAAAACACATTTGAATATCCACCAGTAGCTAAAATAACAACATGTGCAGAATATTTTTCTATATCTCCTGTTACTAAATTTCGAACTATAATTCCCCGAGCTATTCCATCAACAACCACTAAATCAACCATCTCTCGTCGTGTATAAAGTTTAACTTTACCTAATTTAATCTGTCTATTCATTGCAGAATAAGCACCAAGTAAAAGTTGTTGACCAGTTTGACCTTTAGCATAAAAAGTTCTTGATACAAGCGTACCGCCAAAAGATCTGTTATCAAGCATACCACCATATTCGCGAGCAAATGGAACTCCTAAAGCAACACATTGGTCAATAATATTTCCACTAATTTCTGCAAGTCGATATACATTAGCTTCTCTTGCACGAAAGTCGCCACCTTTAATTGTATCATAGAATAATCTATAAACAGAATCTCCATCATTCTGATAATTTTTTGCTGCATTAATACCACCTTGCGCAGCAATACTATGAGCTCTTCTTGCACTATCGTGATAAGTAAACACTTTAACATTATAACCAAGCTCTCCAAGCGATGCAGCTGCAGAAGCTCCTGCTAGTCCTGTACCTACTATAATAATCTCATACTTCCTTTTATTAGCTGGACTTACTAATTTCATATTAAATTTGTGATTTTCCCATTTATCTTTAAGCGAACCAGCAGGAATTTTAGAATCTAGTTTAATCATTATTTACCTCCGTAAAAAAATAAAAAGTATATAGGAATCGACATAAAGCCTATAACCATTACTAAAGTGTAAATAAGTCCTAATTTTTGTATAAAAGGGAAATACTTCTTATTATTCCATCCAAAAGTTTGGAATGCACTTTGAAAACCATGTTTAAGATGAAATCCCAAAAATATCAATGCAACTATGTAAAATATAGAATAAACTGGATCTTGAAACGCCAAAACAACAATTTGGTAATAATTATGAGATAAAGCTAAAGGATGACCTAAATTAAAAGAAATCCAGAAAGTTCTTAAATGAAACACAAGAAAAATAAAAATAATACTACCGCTCCATATCATTGTGCGGGAAAAGATATTTGTATTTTTTGAAATTGCATTTATCTTATATTTAATTGGTCGAGCTTTTTTATTTTCATACCATAACCTTACCCCATTAAAAATATGTATCACGAATACCAGAAGTAATATTAATTCAATTACTCTTATAAATGGCTTTATTGTGTCAAGATTTTTTACAACGTTATTAAACATCTGCTCGCCACCAAAAAGCGACAAGTTATTAACAAGATGTATTATTAAAAAAAGCATCAAACAAATTCCAGTAATTGCCATTAGAATTTTTTTGCCTATAGAAGAGTTTAATGCATTAAAAAACCAACCCATTAAAATTCTCCTGTATTTTAAGTTAATTGACTTTTTCTATGAAATTTTTCTAAGAAGTGAATTATAATCTTATTTAGAGGAAGCACTGTATGCACCAAAATTTATATATGCAATAATTAAGATAAGTCTATTAATTATCTTTTTCAAATAAGAAAAATACACATACCCCCTTCCTATATAAGCTCACTTAAATTTGACAGTTACACAAACAAAATTAAAAACGTAATATTTTTTAAGAATCTTACTCATTATTATTGCATCATATAATGTGAAATTAAAAAAAATAGGAGTAATCAAATGAGCAACATTATTGAAGGAACTGATTTCAATTTTCAAAAAGAAGTATTAGAATCTGATCTTCCAGTTCTTGTTGATTTCTGGGCACCATGGTGTGGACCATGTAGAATGGTAGCACCTATTATTGAAGAAATTGCTAGTGAATATGCAGGCAAGCTTAAAGTAGTAAAGGTAAATACAGACGAAAATTTTGGGGTTGCTACTCAGTATGGTATAATGAGTATCCCAACTCTAGGAATTTTTAAGAACGGAAAATTTGTAGATGCAGTAATAGGAGCTGTTCCTAAACATCATTTAGTTTCGAAGATAAAACCATATATAAATAACATCAATTAATAATGTTATAAAATAAAAAACCCGATTCAAATCTTTGAATCGGGTTTTAAAAATTTGATTATAGAATTATCCTTCAACAATTGCATCTACTGCACAAACTTCTACACATGATTTACAATTGTTGCACAACTCAGGAGCAATAAATGTATGCTGTTCTGAAATAGGAGGTTTTGTTTGACCATCTACTATATATTCTTCTCCTGCATTATAAATTGCATTGTTTTCACACTCATCAACACATGCAGAACAGCTTATGCAGTCATCTGTAATAACCATTTTTAGTCTCCTTAATTTGACTAACAGGGTATCACTTTCAAATCTTTTGCCAGACACACAATAGCTTATTTTAGCTAATCTTTAATCGAAGATTTTTCATTAATGAAAAAAAAATTATAAATTTTTTATAAAGTGGGAATTACAAGTGTAAGTCTAAAGTAACTAAAGAATATTACTATTATTGAGGAGCTGAATCAGAATAACTTTTCGACTCTTCGTGCAAAGTTAAATTATCAATTCCAGATATTCTTTTTGCTAATGACAGCCCATCTAATCCATGATATTGTAAAACTTCTAAAGGAGTTCCACATTCTGGATAATCGTCAAGTCCTATAATATCAAATTTTTTCCCTTGAAAATGATGAATATCTGCTAGTGCATCTAATATTCTTTCTCCTAACCCACCAAATGTTGAGTGGTCTTCTAACACAAAAATACTCTTGTAATTTCTTGTTATACTATCAATCCAGTCTAAATCAATTCTATTTAGCCAAGGCATATTAACAACTTTTAATCCATAGTTTACCTTTCTCAAAATTCTATATGCACTTAATGCTTCGTGTAGCATAACTGGTCCATATGCAAAAATTATTGCATCTTTTCCTTCTGTTAACCCTGTTCCAATTCCAGGAATAAATTCATAATCACTAGGTAGTTCTATTCTTTCGGGAGAGGGACCAATAGACAAACGTAAAACACAATTTTCTTTTGCTTCATTTACACAATATTCAAGTGCCTTTTTTGTTTCAAATGAATTGCATGGTTGTATAATAATAACATTTGGAATCGCACCAAATAAGGAAATGTCCCTAATGCTTTGATGAGATTTTCCGGGACCTGCAGGAATGATACCAGCAAAATGGCATACGTAAATAATTTTAGTCTTTTCGCATGCATTATTGTATATTTGTTCGTTTGCTCTAGCTGCTAAAAAGCTTGCAAAAGAATTTACAATTGGCAATAAGCCCATTCTTGCCAGTCCACCAGCCATCGAAACCATATCTTGTTCTGCAATACCATTTTCTATAAATCTATTTGGAAATTCATATTCAAATTTTCTTAGTTTACAATCTGCTGCTAAGTCGCCATCAAGAACTATTATTTTTTCATTTGTTCTTGCAAGTTCAACCAAAGCATCACCAAATGCATCTGTAACAAACTCTTTATCAAACTTTGTAGATATTTTTCCTTCAGCTATATTTTCAGGGATTTCAATTTTGTCAATGCCAAGTTCTTCTGCTACTTTATTAATTGAAGCAGTCAACTCATCTAATCCTTTTAAGAAGCTTTCGTCATTAGGTGCTCCACTATGCCATCTATAGTAAGTTTTCCCCGAAATAGTTTCTGTAAAAGGTTCTTCCATAAATGAGATGCCTTTACCTTTAATCGTATCAGCTATAATCATTTTCGGCTTATCATTAATATACTTAAGCTTAGCGAAAGTATCTTTAAGCTGATTAAAATCATGACCATTAATTCTTACTACATGCCACCCAAACGAACTAACTTTAGCTACTATGTCTTCGATATTATTCACATCCTTAACAAGCATATCTGTTTGGTATTTATTATGGTCCATTATAACAGTAAGATTAGTAATTTTTTGATGAGCTGTCGATTGTAATGATTCCCAAATCTGTCCTTCTTGGAACTCACCATCACCAGTAAGAACGTAAACATTACCTTTTTTACCGTTGTATTTTTTTGCCCATGCCATTCCTTTTGCTTTGGAAATTCCCATACCAAGTGAACCTGTGCATGCTTCAATACCAGGAATTCTTACATCTGGATGTCCATCTAATCCATTAAGCCTTCTGAGCATTAACAACTTTTCTTCTGGCAATATTCCTATAGCATAAAACAGAGAATAAAGACCAGGAACATCATGACCCTTTGAAGAAAAATATATATCCCTCTCCTCGCTGTTAATTCCAACTTTGAGTATATTTAATTCATTTAAGTACAGATATGTTACGATATCCATTGCACTAAAGGAAGAACCAAGGTGACCAGAACCTGCTTTTTTTACAGCAACCAAAGTATTAAAACGACACATATCCGAAAATAACTTCATTTTTAATTCCCAATTGCCTTCAAAATTTCTAACTTTATCAAATTCTGATTTCTTTATTAATTGATAATACATTTGTTCTCCTAAAAAATTATTCATTATAAAACTTTGTGCTACTTTCGACAAAATTACTTCATTTTCTTGTAAAGTAAAAAATCCTACCATTAAATAATTATTAAAATAAAATAGTCCACCATTCTACTTTTCTTATTAACGTTAAATCACTCATATTATTTTTTGATTATAGTAAAATTAATCAATGATTATCACTCAATTATCAATCAAGCAGAAATATACATTTTTATGATAAATAGTAAAATTGTTAATTATTTTATTAACAATGTAAATTCTGCAAGAATTAATAAAACCTAATAACTTTTTGTAAGTATAATAGTTCATAGTTTTTAGTTTTGTCTAACATGCATTTAACAACATAGTTATCATAATTTAGCAATTCGAATTCGCAATGAATTATATAGTTACAAATACACCTACACAAATTAGCAGCAGTATCTTTTACAGTTATTGTAATTGTATCTTTAAAAATCTTATGAGTAATTAAGTAACGATTTTTATCTGGACAGCAATTTCCACTAACACAAAAGTCTATTATTAGTTTATCAGAAAAAGTATACTTAAAACATGTATCGCCAAAACTTTTCTTCTCTAACTTAGGTTGACATCCATCAATTTGATACAATATTGCATTAGCTTCATAAATAACAGTATCATCTTTACAGAAATAAAACAATAACAGAAATAATATTACTAAAAGTCTACTTATGAAATTCATTCTCATTTATTTAATACTTTATACGTTATTAATCTATCATATAATTATTTTTTTCAGCAAATCTTAGTCTTGTTATTAATAAAGTAAATACAAAAATGAACTATTATCTTTTTTATTAAAATAAATTTCAATTCTAAAATCTAATTATGCTTTATTGCTAATTGACCGCAAGCTGCAGCTATATCATCACCTTGAGTATCTCTTATAAAAACAGTTATGTTCTCCTTTCTTAGTTGTTCTACAAAATCTATTATTTTATCATATGGTGTAGATTCTAATGTAGCAGAAATTCCAGAAGGATTCATATGTTTAATACTATTAAAAGGAATTATATTAATTTTTGAAGGAAGTTGACTAGACAGTTTTTTTAATGCCTTTACATCCTCTTTTCTATCATTTATATCTTTTAACATAACATACTCAAATGTAATTCTTGTTTTTGTTTTTTTTGCATAGTATTTGAGTGCATCTAAATTTTCATTTAGTGAATACTTTTTATTAATTGGCATAATTTTACTTCTTATATCTTCAAATGCAGAGTGAAGCGAAAAGGCTAGTTTAACTCTTAGACCACTATCGGCTAGTTCAATTATCTTCTTAGGTATTCCAGCTGTTGATATAGTTATTCTTAAACGACTTAGACCTTTCGTTAATTCATGTGTAAATATTTCTATAGCTTTAAGTGTATTTTGAAAATTTAATAATGGCTCTCCCATTCCCATAAAAACAATATTTGTAATCTTTTCTTTCCCATACTCTTTCGCTACTAATAGATATTGGTCTACTATTTCTCCTGCAGTTAAGTTTCTCTTAAAACCCATCAAACCTGTAGCACAAAATTTACAATCAAGTGGACACCCTACCTGAGTAGATATACAAAGCGTGTTTCTTTCTTTATCTGGAATTAACACAGATTCAATCTTTTTATTATCTTTTGTAGCAAACAAAAACTTTTGTGTAGCAGTCTTAATTGAATATTGTTTATCAACCAATTCCAAAGTTTTTAATTCACAAACTTCATTAATTTTTTTTCTTAAATCTTTTGGGAAATTTTTTATTTCATCAGCATCAAAAACAATATGATTATAGAGCCAGTTAAATATTTGCTCTGCTCTATATTTCTCTTCTCCAACAGAAACAAAATATTCCTGAAGTTCACTTAAAGTTAAACCCTTTAGCAGTATTTTGTTATTTTTGTTCATAACTAATCATAAATATAAAAAATGTTATAAAGAATTACGTAAACATTTTATTTCCGTTAATAAAGCTTGAAGCAAAAATTTTTTGTTATTTTCACAAGTAAGAATTTAGTGCTTAATTGAAATGAAATATATTTTACTATTAATATTTTCTTCAATTATTTATTCTCAAACTGACTGGACAAAATGGGATTCTGTAAAAGTATCCTACGAAATTAAAAGTCCAAAGAAAATTGAAAAAAATTCAAAAAAAGACTTTTTCGAATATGCTAAGAAAATTTACAAATTTCTTATTTCTGATTTAGATGGAGATAATTGCTCTTTTACTCCTACATGTTCCGAATTTTTTATAGAAGCTATAAGAACCACTAATGTTTTAACGGGAACATTAATATTTTCTGATAGATTTATCAGAGATTTAAACCCTTTTAAAATAAGTCTCAATTATTCTATTATAAATGGAAAATTCTATGACCCAGTTTCCAACTATTTACTTGACAGTAAACAAATTAAGATTGATTAGTAAAAATCCTTATTTTAATTTGTTAAAAAAGCCTTTTTATAAAATACTCTTTTTCCTATTAATTATGTTTTCAAGCGTCAAACCTCAAATTTCCAATATAAATTCTCCTGATAATCGTTTGAAATTTGCTAATTATCTTTTTAACGAAAAAGATTATCTAAGAGCATTAAATGAATATAAAGAGTATTTAAAACAAAATCAGAACGATACAGCTTATTTCAAATATGCCGAAAGCTTTTTAAGAATAGGAAGATTTGAAGAAGCAGCAGAAAACTTTAAGAGCCTTTTCTTTAATTCCAGTCTTGAAGATGAAGCAAAACTGGAATTTTTTAAAGCCCATTTTTTAATAGGACTAAATTCTAAAAATTTCTCTTATTTCAGAAATCTTTTTAGTAAAGAAGTATATTCAACGACCAAGTATTATAAAGAAATTAAAAGATTAACACTTATTTCACACTTCTTCGATAATTCAGCTTTACCAGATACAAATGAATTTTTTTCGACTTTTGACGATTCAAATTATGTTTCTATTAAAAATTTTTACTTAATTAAAAAATCCCCAAAATATAAAAATCCCAATAAGGCAGGAATTCTTTCTGCAATACTACCAGGACTTGGAAAAATCTATTCAGGTAAAATTAGTGATGGAATTACATCATTTATAACAACTTGTCTTTTTACTTTTTTTTCCATAGATAACTTCAAACATAATCATCATTTTAGAGGTTGGCTTTTTGCAGGTTTATCAGCTATTACTTACGCCGGAAACATTTATGGTTCTATTGCTTCAACACATATTTATAATGCCCGGTTAAAAAATGATTTTAATAACAAGATAAAATATTATTTTGAGGAAAGAAATTTTCTTTTACCTAACATTGAATTTGTTAATAGGTAAAAAATTAATGAGAAAAAGTTTAATAATATTACTTTTGGTCCTCCCGGTTACAATTCTGTCACAAAATCTTTTTACTCAATTAAGTTATGCTGACTCTCTATTTAAGAATAAAAATTATTTTGATGCAATAACAGAGTACAAAAGGTTAATGTTTTTTGATAACTCAAAATCATTCTCTTTTATAACTAATTTCAACATAGCAAAATGTTACAAGGCAGGTGGAAAATATGAAGAAGCAATTAAATACTTCTCAAAAGCAGAATTATCAACAGATAATAGTGCACAAAAATATAGAGCTAAAATTGAAATCGTAAAAGTCAATTTATTAAGAAAAACAACTGATAGAGCTTTACAAATACTAAACGAAATTGAAAGAACTGAAGAATTTAATCAACTGAAAGACTCTATTAATTATTGGAAAGGCTGGGTTTATATCTTTAAGGATGAATGGAAATTGGCAAAATCTTACTTCGACAAAGTAGAAAAAGGACATACATTAAGCAAAATTTCAAGTAACGTGTTAAAGGAAAAATATTCGGTTACTTTTGCTAAGTTAATTTCTTATATTGTACCTGGTTCAGGACAGTTTTATACGGGTAATATTTTATCAGGTCTAATGTCTATGGCTTACAACATGATATTTGGATATTTAACAGTAAAAGCTTTTTCAGAAGACAGATTTTTTGATGGTGCATTAATAGGTAGTTTATTGTGGCTTCGATTTTATAGAGGAAATATTCAGAATGCCGAAAAATTTGCTATAGAAAAAAATATTGCTATTTCTAATAATGCATTAAAATTTTTGCAATATGAATACAAAGGCGATAAGCCATGAAACTTACAGAGGAAGAAATTAAAAAAATTACATACGAAACAATTAACGAACTCAGCGGTAATTTAACGGTAGAAGAAATAAAAGAAGCAATTAAGAGAAAAATTTTACTTACCAAGAGTTATGATTTAAAATTAAAAGAAAGAAAAATTCCACCAGAAAGAGTAATACTAACCGCATTTGGATTAAATAAACCCGGTATAATTGCAACAGTTACAAAAGCTTTAGCAGATTTCAATTGTGACATAGAAGATCTAAGTCAAAGAATCATAGGCGATTTTTTTACTATGATTATGATTATTGATATTTCTATATCTAATAAAGAATTAAAAGAAATCCAAAACGAAATGGAAAGAATTGCTAAAGAACTTAAAATAAAAATTTACCTGCAACACGAGGATGTATTTAGATATATGCATAGAATTTAATCAATCACAAAATTCTTCTAATATAATATAAAGATTAAATATGCAATATGACTTTGATGAAATAATAGAGACAATACGAATGACAGAAATTGAACATTTTGATATTCGTACAGTTACTATGGGAATTAGCTTGCGTGATTGTGCTGATAAAAATTTGGAAATTTCAAAGAAAAAAATTCGTGAAAAAATAATTCGCTATGCAAAAGACCTTGTTAAAAATGCAAAAGAAATCGAATCACAATATGGGATTTCTATTGCTAATAAAAGGATTTCCGTTACTCCAATCTCTATACCTTTTGATTCCTATACATCAGAAGAATTTATTGAAATTGCCAAAACGCTAGATTTAACTGCTGAAGAAATTGGAATTGATTATATTGCTGGTTATTCAGCATTAGTACAGAAAGGAATGACAAATGGAGAAAAAGAATTAATAAAATCAATTCCCTATGCATTGTCTCAAACAAAACGAGTTTGTTCAAGTGTTAATGTTGCATCCACAAAAGCTGGTATTAATATGGATGCAATTTTAATGATGGCAGATATAATTAAACTAACCGCAGAACTTACTAAAGACAAAGATTCTATTGGATGTGCAAAGATTGTAATATTTGCAAATGCAGTAGAAGATAATCCATTTATCGCGGGAGCATTCCATGGTGTTTCTGAACCTGAAGTCTCTTTGAACGTTGGAATAAGTGGACCAGGAGTAGTACTCGATGCAATTAAAGAAGCAGGCAAAGTAGATTTACAGCAACTTTCAGAAATTATTAAGAAAACAGTTTTTAAAATTACTCGTGCTGGTGAATTAATTGGCCGTAAAGTAGCAGAAAAGAATGGTATTCCATTTGGAATTGTTGATATTTCTCTGGCACCTACACCAGTTGAAGGAGATAGCATTGCAGACATTTTGAAAGCTATGGGGCTCGAAGATGTAGGTGCAACAGGTACTACAGCTGCACTTGCTATGTTAAACGACTCAGTAAAAAAAGCTGGTCTAATGGCAAGTTCTTCTGTTGGAGGCTTAAGCGGAGCTTTTATTCCCGTAAGCGAAGATGCTGGAATGATAAACGCAGTACTATCCAATAATCTTTCTCTCGAAAAACTTGAAGCAATGACATCAGTTTGTTCAGTAGGACTCGATATGATTGCAATACCTGGCGATACACCTTCATCAATAATTGCAGGCATAATTGCAGACGAAGCCGCTATTGGAGTAATTAACGATAAAACCACAGCCGTAAGAATCATTCCAGCATATGGTAAGAAAGCAGGTGATCTTGTTAATTACGGTGGTTTACTAGGTAAAGCCCCAGTGATGAATGTAAAAATGCTAGCTAATTCTAATTTTATAAATCGCGGTGGAAGAATACCTGCACCAATCAGAAGTTTAACAAATTAACATTCATTAATCCAATAAATTGGAGGTGAAATGAAAAAAGGATTATTAATTGCACTTGGCATAGTAGCCTTTATTTTAATTATAATAATCTCGACAATAAGCTGGGGAGTAGGAGTTTATAATAGATTAGTTACACTAAACGAAAATGTAAATCAAGCTTGGAGCCAAGTAGAAAATCAGTATCAAAGAAGGTACGATTTAATACCTAATCTTGTAGAAACCGTAAAAGGAGTAGCTAATTTTGAAAAAGAAACATATACTGCCGTTACAGAAGCAAGAGCAAAAGTTGGACAAATAAGATTAACCGCAGATCAACTTAGTGACCCTAATGCTTTTCAAAAATTTCAGCAAGCGCAAGATGGGTTGAGTAATGCACTATCAAGGTTACTTGTAGTCTCCGAAAATTACCCACAACTCAAAGCAAACGAAAATTTCCTTCAACTACAAGCTCAGTTAGAAGGAACCGAAAATAGAATTTCTGTTGAAAGAATGAAGTATAATCAAGTAGTACAAGAATATAATACTCAAATTAAAAGATTTCCCGCTTCTATAATTGCTAATATGACGGGTTTTAAGGAAAAACAATATTTTAGAGCAGCTACTAATGCAGAGCAAGCTCCTAAAGTACAATTTTGATTATTGAGTTAAATATGAAAAAATTATCCTTTTCTTTCTTAATTCCTTTATTGATAGTTAAGGCTCAGGTTGAATTTCCTATTCTTAAAAACTATGCTAACGACTTTACATCAACTTTATCAAGTTCAGAAATTGCTTACTTAAACAGTAAGTTAAAAAGTTTTGACGATTCTACTTCTAACCAAATAGTTTTTTTAATGATATCAACATTAAACGGTTATCCTCTCGAAATGTATACTTATGAAGTTGCAAGTAGAAATAAAATTGGCACAGCTAAAAATAACAATGGAGTTCTTTTTTTTGTTGCAAAAGAAGATAGGAAAATGAGAATAGAAGTTGGGTATGGTTTAGAAGGAACTTTAACCGATGCATTAGCCAGTTCCATTTTAAGAAATGAAGTAAGACCACATTTTAAGCGTGGAGATTATTTTAAAGGAATAGATGCTGGAATTAATGCCATTATATCTGCTACAAAAGGAGAATATAAACAAGAAAAAAGAAAGGATGAAGATGATGTTAAATTTCCGTTTGTTTACTTAATAATCATGCTTATTTTTTTATTTTTATTCCGGGGAGGTAGAGGTGGAGGTATTCTCCCTTGGCTGATAATTGGGTCAATGGGTGGCAGAACTAGAGGATGGAGTAGCAGTGGTGGATTTGGAGGTGGTTTTGGTGGATTTAGCGGAGGCGGAGGCTCTTTTGGAGGAGGTGGTGCAAGTGGTAGTTGGTAATATATTCACATTCTTGAAGTTATTTTAACCTTTTATTATTATTTCACTGTTAAAATTTTGACTAATGTTTTTGTATTATAACTTTGATATTTTTACAATAGATTATTTGTCGTTTTAATATCCCCTTGAATTCAGTAATAAAAAATAAATTTTTTCATTAATCAAGGAGAACAAGTCATGGCTATAATGATTACAGATGAATGCATTAACTGTGGTGCATGCGAACCAGAATGCCCTAATAATGCTATATACGAAGGTGGTGCTGAATGGCAATTAGGCGATAAAACCTATGGTCCTGATGATCCTGCTCCTTCTGGGGCTACTGGATTTTTTTCTGCCGACCGATTCTATATCGTACCAGATAAATGTACAGAGTGTGTAGGTTTTCATGATGAACCTCAATGTGCTGCGGTCTGCCCTGTCGATTGTTGTGTTCCAGATCCAAATCATGTTGAGGATAAAGAAACTCTCTTAAAAAAGAAAGAATATCTCGACAGTATAGGAAGATAACAATCATAAAATAAGTATTCTAAAGGCTCGTCATTGTGACGAGCCTTTTTATTTTGATAATTAACAATTCCCATTCGCATTGCTTTTATTACTTTTTATCATAAAAAACTAAAAGATTATATCTTAACATTCAATCCTATATAGAATGTTCTACCCAAAGTTCCATAATAAAGTACTTCTTCATATTCTGTGTTAAAAAGATTATCAATCTTTCCATATATATTTAAGTAAGGAAGAAGTTTAAATTCCACGTTTAAATTAACTATTGAGTAATCTTTTAGTGTTACTCTTGTAACCGGATAGGTAGAAAAGTCTTTATCATCACGTTTTCCAACATACTTAACTGAAGTAGAAAGTGTTAGCTTTTTGATATTATAACCTAAATTAACATAAAATTGGTGCTCTGGTCTGCGTAGTAAAGATTTGTTGTAATCGTTACTTTTTTCATACTCATCTTTAGTTTTATTGAAAGTGTAATTAGCATTCATAAAAATTCCACTAAAGTTGTCAAGAGCTATATATACTTCCATTCCTTTAGAAGAAGCTTTTGCTATATTAATAGTTTTAAAGTTTGCATCATACCCAAACATATCTTTTAATGATAAATTAAAATAAGTAATACCAAAAGATAAATTTCCATTCATAAGAAATTGTTCAATACCCACATCCCAACCTATACTTTTTTCTGGTTTTAGTTCTGGATTTCCAAACATTGGATCGAATAAATAATAAAGTGATGGAGCCTTAAAGCCTGTTCCGTAACTAAACTTAATTTTAGTATTTGTTTTAGAAAAGAAATAAGCGGGAGCAATCCTATAAGTGGTTACCGTTCCATATTTCTCGTTATTATCAATTCTAAATCCAATAGATGAAAATAATGAATTCTTAATACTTATTTGATCTTGTATATAAAACCCAGTTGTTCTAATTGATTTTTCAGGGAAAACACTTTCATAAGGCCCCCATTGCGAGTTGCTAAAGTATCTTGAATCTGCTTTTTCTAATTCTGTTTCTATTCCAAATGAAATTAAATTACCTTTTATGAAATGCAAATTATTTTGCCAATCGAATTTTATCCTATTAGAATTATATGAGCTATTAGAAGATGTATAAGGTCTAACATCATCAATCTCATCTACAGAACTACTATTTCTCTCAACAAAAGAGGCAGACAAAGAAGACACAAAAGCATTATTTAATAACCTCGATTTTATTTCTCCTCTAAACATTTGTTCTTTTGCATCATATGTATAATTTGGATCATCACCATGTTTATCATTTTGGTCTATATCTGTTTTTAGCTTTGTATACTTATAAATCAAATTTAGGCTTAAGTTTTCAAGAAAATTAAAGTTAATTTTTGAAGTAATTGAATTATTCGAAAATTTATCAGTTTCATTGTTACCATATTTTGAACTACTTGCAGAGATTCCTTTACTTCCCATTCCGGAAGCAGATAATAAGTAACTTACAAGTTTATAGCTCCCAGTCAAAAGAATATTTCCCCTGTAAAAAGAATTTGAACCACCTTCTGCATTCAGAGAATACTTTTGTTTTTGTGAATAAGCTTTAGTAATAATATTTATAACCCCAGCAACCGCATCTGATCCATACAGTGTACTTTGAGGTCCTCGTACTATCTCTATCTTCTCAATATCATTAACATTAAGAATAGAAAAATCATATGCATTATTAGGAGAAGAAGCATCATTCATTTTTACTCCATCTATAAAAACAAGTGTATGATTCGAATTAGCTCCTCTCATAAATAAATTTGCAATTTTTCCAGGACCTCCTTGTTGAACAATAGTTAATCCAGGAACATCTCTTAGAATATCTACAACTGTGTTATAATGCTTTGCATTTATTTGTTCGGCTGAAATTATAGTAACAGAACTTCCAAGCGAATAATACGGCGTTTCTGTTCTGTTTGCAGTTACAACTATTTCTGAAAGAGTTGTTTTTAAAGTATCTGTTTGAGCAGATAGAAGATTAGCAAAGAAAAAAGCTGAAATTAACAGTAAATTTTTCATAGAAGTTACTCCTTTTTTGTTAAACAATCTGTTAAAGGTTGTAACTTCGTGGGCTTAAATAACTTGCTTAAAGCAAGCCGGTTTGAATTAGATACGACTTACTTCGTAAATCAAACCTCACCCGCGAAGGTTGATTTAATTCGGAGTTTGCGGCAGGTCTCCTGGCTCGAGATATCGTTTAACGCCTTCCCACCCGTTTTAAACGAGCAGTGGCAAAATGTTAAACGACTTTAACATCTCTCACAGTTGCGGGGCAGCACCGGATTCTAAGCATAAGCTTACCACCGGTTTCCCTTTTAAGTCCTCTCGGACACCGCAAACTTTTTTAAGAACGATGTTTTAAGATAGAAAATTTTTATTCTAACAACAATATATTGACTCACTTTTTTATAAAACTTACCGCAATGTTTTTTTATGAATCTAAAATATTCACCTTAATTTTCTTGTTTACTTTTTAAGAGATACAGAACTATTAAACCTAAAAATCTGATTCATATTTTTATACACTATCATTCGAGAACAAGCATCTTAATCACATCATTATGAATAATTCCTCCTGTAGCAACTATACTATTTCCTTTAGTAGGATCATTTCCATAATAATCTGTTATTATGCCACCAGCCCCCTTTATTATTGGAATTAATGCCATAAAATCCCATAAACTTACAATAGGGTCAATCATAATATCTGCATAACCAGTTGCTACCAAGTAAT
Source organism: Melioribacter sp. (assembly GCA_026417975.1). Taxonomy (GTDB): domain Bacteria; phylum Bacteroidota; class Ignavibacteria; order Ignavibacteriales; family Melioribacteraceae; genus Rosettibacter. Next base: position 164,640 of record JAOACD010000003.1, on the reverse strand, counting down.
ACCCATAACAATCACCCCAGTTTCTGAATAACTTTACTTTTTTTATTAGATTATTCAATGCTTTTATATTTCTATATTTTTCAAAACTAAGGTAATCTGTGATTAACAAAACTGCAGATGAAATATCTTTACAACTCCTAACATTTACTCTAATGTCATTTAAATAAGCAGTCTCGTTATCACCAATTAAAAATTCATTTAAGACAGGTAAATTTATTGCTCCCAATAATGGCTGATTATTTCTTAATAGTGCTATTAAAGTCCCAAAAAGCGGTGTTCCACAAATAAAACTTTTAGTACCATCTATTGGGTCAAGTACCCACTTATACTCAGCCTCTGGATTTATATTCCCAAACTCTTCACCTATAATACCATGTTCAGGAAATTCTTTGATTATTAATTCACGCATAATTTCTTCTGATTTTTTATCTGCAATTGTAACAGGAGAAAAATCCTCTTTTGTTTCAATACTTATTTCCTTTCTAAAATATTGAAGGATAATTTTTTGACTTTCATTTGCCAGTAATCTGATGAATTTCTTTAAGGATTGAATTTGTTCCATTTTTCCCTTCTACTTTTTTTAAATATAGTAATTAATGTCTAAATTTATGGAATTATTAAACTTCAGCAAAACTTGTTATTTTTCGAGTAAATAAATAAAAAAATATGAATATCACAAAAGTAAATAAAGAAACAATTGAACTTGCTGCTAAAATAATTAAAGAAGGGGGTCTTGTTGCTTTTCCTACCGAGACAGTATACGGTCTTGGTGCTGATGGTCTTAATCCAATAGCAGTCGCAAAAATTTTTGAAGTAAAAAAAAGACCATCATTCAACCCATTAATTCTTCATATATCTCAAAAAGAGTGGATAAATAAATTTACAAGTTACAAAGATGAAAGAATTAATAGACTTATAGAAAAGTTCTGGCCCGGTCCGTTAACATTAGTTCTACCTAAAACCGAATTAGTTCCTGATATAGTTACTGCTGGAAATCCTACCGTTGCAATTAGAATGCCTAATCATCCTACTGCACTCGAATTAATTGAAAAAAGTCAAACCCCTATAGCAGCACCAAGTGCTAATAAATTTGGTCATTTAAGTCCAACTTTGGCTGAACACGTTGAAAAAAGTCTTGGAGATAAGGTAGATATAATTCTAGATGGCGGTGAATGTAGCATAGGATTAGAATCAACAATCATTCAATTTGAGGAAGGAAATTTCTATTTACTAAGACCAGGTGGATTACCTAAAGACGAAATTGAAAAAGAAATTAACGTTAAGCTCTTACACATAAGTGAATCTCACAAACCTGTAGCTCCTGGCCAACTACCTTATCACTATTCCCCTACAAAACCACTACTCTTTCTTAACGAAAAAAATCTTACCAAAAATAAAGATAAAAAAATTAGTGCTATATTCTTCAAAGAAATAAATGTTAAATATGAATTTGTTTCTACAAAAATATTATCTACCACTGGAAACTTAAAAGAAGCAGCGGCAAATTTATTCAAATACCTTCATGAACTTGAAAAAGAAGATTCAGAACTAATTTTAGTTGAACCAATTAAAGAAGAAGGCCTTGGTCTTGCTATTATGGATAGATTAAAAAAAGCATCAAAAAAATATTCTTGATGTAATTAAAATTTGTTGTATATTAATCATTGCAATTGAATCTTTAAGGGTGCATTTATAAATGAACCAAGGTAAGGATTCTATAAAAAACCTATTAGATACTTTCTTTGAATCCCAAAAAAATATTAAGCTTTTAATTCATGCTATTAACTCGGCACAAGAATGCATCAGTATAACTGATTTAGATCATAACATAATCTTTGTCAATCAAACGTTCATAAATACGTATGGATATTCTCCAGAAGAAATAATTGGAAAAAACACTAAAGTTTTGAGATCAGAAAGAAATCCAGTTCAACTCTTGGAAGAAATCCACAACTCAACTCAAAAAGGTGGTTGGCATGGTAGACTTATAAATAAAAGAAAAGATGGAACTGAGTTTGTAATAGAATTAAGTACATCTATTGTAAGAGATGACAAAGGGGAACCAATAGCCTATATTGGACTTAGTAAAGATATTACTCACATTGTTCAAACAGAAGAAAAATTACAAGAAGCTCAGCAAAAATATCATGAACTCTTTATGGAAATAAAAGACATTGTATATGAAAGTACAATTGATGGAAGGTTTATTGATTTAAACCCAGCAGGAATGGAATTTTTTGGAATTAAATCTCTGGAAGAATTAAAAAAAATAAATATTGCAAAAGATATTTATCTAAATCCAGAAGAGAGAGAAAAATTCAAGGAAGAATTACTTAAAAATGGGTTTGTAAAAGATTTCGAAATAAAAATAAGAAAACTAAATGGTGAAATTGCAATCGTAAGAGAAACATCGGCGGCAGTTAAAGATAAAGAAGGTAAAATTATTGGCTACAGAGGTATTTTAAGAGACTATACTGAAAGAAAAAAACACGAAGCCCAACTTAAAGAATTAGTTGAAAAACTTGAAATACTAAATCAAGAATTAAAAAATTCTAACGCTGCAAAAGACAAATTTTTCTCTATAATAGCACATGATTTAAGAAGCCCCTTTGGTTCCCTCCTTAGTTTTTCAGAGTTTTTGTATCAAGATATTGACGAATTAAGTAAAGAAGAAATAAAATCTTTTGCAGAGAATATAAATGAAGCAGCAAAGACTGTTTTTGCACTCCTCGAAAATTTATTACAATGGTCACGCATACAAACAGGTACAATTTCTTTTAAACCTCATCATTTCAAAGTATATGACGTTGTAAATAAAGTATTAAACCTTCTCTCAAATAACGCAGCAATTAAAAAAATTCAAATAGTCAACAACATAAATCCAGAACATGTTGTCTTTGCTGACAAAGACATGGTTTTTTCTGTTTTACAGAACTTAATCTCTAATGCAATAAAATTTACTTTTGAAAATGGTAAGATACTTTTAGCTTCAGAAGAAAAAGATAACATGATAGAAATTTCTATTACCGATAATGGTGTAGGGATAGATCAGCAGGATTTAGAAAAATTATTCCGTATAGATATTCCATTTACAAAAGCTGGCACTAAAGATGAAAAAGGAAGTGGTTTAGGTTTAATACTATGTAAAGAGATGATTGAAAAAAACGGGGGTAAAATCTGGGTAAACAGCGAATTAGGTAAAGGCACTACTTTTAGTTTTTCACTAAATAAAAATGAGTTTCGTAATTAAAAAAATGTTTTGTAACTCCTGTATAAAAAATTGAGGAAATAAAATGCAAAAAGAAATAATACTCGAAAAAATTGAACAAGCAGCTAGTATCCTTTCAGAAAAAGAAATTGACATGTGGTTAACTTTTGTAAGAGAGACAGGTAATACTAAAGACCCTATGATTGATATTCTGGTTGGTACTAATGCTACGTGGGAATCTGCTTTTATAATTACAAAAGAAGGTCACACACACGCTATAATAGGTTCACTTGAATATGAAAATATGAAATCAGTAGGCACTTATAAAAATATACATCCTTATCTGAAATCTATCAAAGAGAAACTATTAGAAGTAATTGAACAAATTAAACCAAATAAAATCGCAATAAATTATTCAAGAAATTCAAGCCTTGCAGATGGACTAACTCATGGTCTTTACTTACAGCTACTCGAATATTTTAAAGAAACTGAATATGTAGATAAGCTAATTTCATCCGAAGAGCTCGTTGCAGCATTAAGAGGTAGAAAATCTTCTAAAGAATTAGAATATATAAAAGAAGCAATCAAAGAAACTCAGATAATTTTTGATGAAGTAAGCAAATATATTAAGCCGGGAATGACAGAAAAACAAATTGCAAGTTTCATCCAAAACATAGTAAAGGAGAAAGGTTACGAATTAGCATGGGATGAAGAATATTGCCCTTCTGTTTTTACTGGACCAGATACAGCAGGAGCTCATTCGGGCCCAACTGATAGAATAATTCAGCCAGGCCATGTATTAAATATAGATTTTGGTATAAAAATAAATGGCTATTGTTCAGATTTACAGAGAACTTGGTATATATTGAAAGAAAATGAAGACACTCCTCCAGAAGAGGTTCAAAAAGGATTTAATGTAATAAAAGAAGCTATTACTAAAGCAGCAAATGAAATTAAACCTGGTAAACAAGGATGGGAAATTGATCAGATAGCAAGAAACTATATTCAAATTAATGGCTATAGTGAATTCCCTCATGGACTAGGTCATCAAGTAGGACGTTCTGTTCACGATGGTGGGGCTCTCTTGGGACCTAAATGGGAACGTTACGGTAACTTACCATTACTCGAAATTGAAGAAAGCAATGTTTTTACCCTTGAACCAAGACTAACTATCGATAACTATGGAATTGCCACAATTGAAGAAATGGTATATGTAACAAAAAATGGTTGTGAATTTTTATCCGATAGGCAAAACGATTTATACTTAATACACTAATCATTCAATAACAAAGCCCAATTTCCTATTTAAAACAACAACAACACGATAAGACGTATAAACAAAAAACGGCGCTGCTAAAACATCTATTGTATAATGAACATGTTGAATTATCACACAAATGCCTACGAATATAGTAGCTAGCATAAAAATTATTTTAAGACTTTTACTTTTTACTACTAGAAAAAAAATAAACATAGTAGCAGTATGACCAGAAAAGAAGAGGTCATTTAATAAAGTTTTTCCACCACCAAAGAATTCTACAAAAGGATCCTTTAAAGGAATAATTGTAGATGGAGCATTAAGTGGCAACAAGAAAATTGTTATCAATCTCAGTAGGGCAACTATAGAATATGATTGTAAAGCAATCAAAAAATTTACTGGATTATAAGTAAGATAAATAAGAATAAAAAGAAGAGAAGCATAAATTATTGCAAATGTTATCCAGGTTACGTCAACAGGATTAAACAGTGACAATATGGGATCTTTAAAAGAAAATCCTACTCGATTTTCGTTGTAAGACAAAAATTTTGCTAACGTTAAAAGTATTATAAGGAGTGTAATAACAGAAGCAAAAAAACAAATTCTAAATTTCTTTTCAAGAAATTTTTTTTGCCAAATTAATTTAATCTCTCTTAGATTTTCCATAACTATAAAAAAAGGTTGTTCGTATCAATATAAAAATACAGATACGAACAACCAGAATCAGTTTATTTTATCCCCATCTTAAAGATTTTTCAGCTACAGGGCAAGATAATATATAATTTCTCAAATCGCTTAACTTTGCAGTAGCCAATCCAATACAAGAATCTGCTGCACCATAGTAAAGCCTTACATCATCACCATTAATAATCCATCCACACGGAAATACAACATCATCTACATCTCCTTCCTTTTCGTAATGTTCTCTTGGACCAAATATCCACTCATCACTTCTTCTCAATACTTTTGTTGGATCTTCCAAATCCAACAACACAAGTCCTAAACGATAAATAACACCCCCAGCTGTTCTTTTAACTCCATGATACAATACCAACCAACCTTCAGGAATTTGAATAGGAGGTGGAGACAAACCAATTTTGTTTGCATCCCACCATGCTCCTTCTCTTGCTCTAATTAAGATTCTATGCTCGCCCCAGTGTATCAAATCAGGCGAAAATGAAATCCAAATGTGTGCTGCAGAGTAAGGAGTAGAAATAATTGGACGGTGAAGCAATGCCCACCTATTTCCAAATTTAACAGGAAACAAAGCAGCGTCTTTATCTTCAGGGGGCAAAATTGCCCCATATCTTTCAAATGTTCTGAAGTCTTCTGTCATAGCTAACGAAACAAGTGGACCTCCATGAGAATAAGCAGTATATGTTATAGCATATTTCCCTAATTCACTTAGATATGTAATCCGGGGATCTTCTATACCCCATATTTCTTCTGGATAATTTAAAGGATCGGGCATTAAAGTAGGTTTAGAATCAATTTGCCAATTTGTTACACCATTTTTGCTACGTGCCACAGTTAAATGCGATATACCTCTTAAATCTTCTACTCTAAGTAATAAAATTGTCTCTCCGTCAATTTCGACAGCACCACAATTAAATACAGTATTAGCAGGATATGGTATATCTTTAATTGTTATAATTGGATTATGAATATATCTATGAAATAATTCATGTGAAGAATTAATCATAAAGTAACTCCTTTCTTATACGCATTTAATTTTCGAAAATTTATTCATAACTTTTAACATGTTCGTAAGACTTAATCAAGTTTTCCACTCGATACATTTCAGCAAGTGAAAGCAAAAATGATAATGTAGATTCTGCACCTTCATTTAAATTAACCCTATCAACATGAAGAGCATCGTAACAACCACCTGTTACAGGGTCATATAAAGCTAATCCTAAGTCGTTCCTTCCTAAAAACCACTCAAATGCTATTCGAGCTTTATTGTACCAATAATAATCTTCTGTTATCTGAAAGGCATCGAGACATGCGGAAACAATTTCGTAAGCAGATATTGGTTGTTGGTCAAAATTTGCTCTTGTTCCATTTCTATTATACCACCCCTCAGAGCCAATTGGTCTAAATGAACCTGTCTCCGATATTTGAAGTTCTACTAACCATCTTAAGGACTCTATTCCAATGTCAAATGCTCTTTGATTTTGTGAAGATTTTGCAGTTAAAATTAGTGCCTGAGATAAGCGCGCGTTATCATAAACAAGATAATTTTCAAACCAATGCCATTTTTCATCACTATTTTTTTCATAAAGCTCGACTAATCTTTGTATTAAGTTGTCTCTAATTTGAATTGCAACTCTATCTCCGCTCATCTTCTGCAAATATTCATTTATACCAATTAATCCAAAAGCCCATGCTCTAGGTGATGTCAACTCTGTTAATATTGGCAAGGCTCTATTAAACAGCTGAGTCGCCCACATTTGTAAATCTTTTTTCCTTGATCTATTTACACAAGTTCCTAAAGCCCATAATGCTCGTCCTTGAGAATCGTCAGAACCAACATCTTCTTTCCATTTGCGATTAAAATCCATGAAATTGCGGAACCTATTTTTCTTTTCATTAAATGAATAGAGAATAAAAGCAGCATATTTTTTTGCTAATGCTTCGATTTGATCATCCATTAAACCAATCTCTTCTAATAAAATTGTAAGAAGAAATGCACGAGCATTGTCATCTAAGCAATATCCTTCGCTATACTGTGGAATAGTAAATCTTGCATGTTGAATAATTCCCGTTGAATCAGTCATATTAATTAAATGATTAAATTTAAACGTAGGAAGTTCCATGCTTTGCTCGTTTAATGTTTTTACTGAAAAAGAAATTTGGGATTTATCAACCTTTTGACTTCTTGCTTTTTGAAATGATTCTACATAAAGGTGAGCAATATTATTCCATACCATTTCCCTGCCAAGCATATATGCTTTTTTTCTCATTGCATGCCTTCGTGGTTCATCTTGTAAAAGTTTAATAATTTCTACTGCAATAGCATCAGAATTTGCAAACGGAACTAACACTCCGCGGTCGTCTGCTAATAATTCCTCTGCATGCCAGTATGGAGTTGATATAACTGCTTTACCACAACCAAAAGAATAAGATAAAGTTCCAGAGGTAATTTGTGCCTTATTTAAATACGGAGTTATATAAATATCCGCAGCTCCTATAAACTCTTTAAGTTCCTCTGCATCTACAAATCTATTATAAAAAATAACATTTTTCTTAATACCAAGATCATGAGCAAGTCTCTCCAAATTCATTCTATAGGATTCTCCATATTCTCTAACTATATTTGGGTGAGTTGCTCCTAAAATTATATAGACAAGATTTGGGAATACTGCCAATACTTTTGGCAAAGCCTTAAGGACATATTCGATTCCTTTATTTGGAGATAGTAAACCAAACGTAAGTATTACATATTTTCCTTCAACACCAAATCTATCCTTATAAAAATTTGGATCTACAAATGGCATATCGGGTATACCATGTGGAATTACATCTATTATATCATCCGAAGCATTGTAAATTGTTTTTAGGAACTCCCTTCCACGTTCCGTCATAGTTATTAATCTTGAAGAATAAGATATTAATTCCTTCATTACTCTTCTTTGATCTGGATTTGGTTCATTTAAGATTGTGTGCAATGTAGTAACAACAGGCATTTTCAGATTTCTTAGAAAAGCCAAGATATGACTACCTTCGGTTCCTCCAAATATTCCATATTCATGTTGCAGACAAACAATATCAATATTATTAAAATTTAGAAAATCCGCAGCCTTTTGATAAGTGTTTATATCTCTTTTATTAATAACAAATCTAACTTCTGATGGATACTCAAAATCCTGGTCCCTATCATTCATTGCTAAAACAAGACATTCTGTATGAGGATATTGATTCTGTACAGCATTTCTTAAATCATAAGTAAAAGTTGCAATGCCACATTGTCGCGGAGGGTAATTACCAACAAAAGCTATTTTTTTTAGCTTCTGCAAGCTAGACATATTACACCTCTCTGATTAGTTAAAATTAAAAAGATGAGAAATTTTGCAGAAAAGCTTCAGTAAATGCAGCTATTTTAAATTATAATCCTCATTTTAGTTCCAAATTTTTCTCTTTAAAATTAAATTTTATTAAGACAACTAAACTTATTCAGCAAAATTTTCAAAAAAAATAAAAATTTAATTTCTTTATTCGATAATAGCTTGAACAAATCTATTAATTCAAGGATTTTTAATGGATTTAAAAAGCGTAAAAATATTACTTGTTGAAGACGCCAATGTAATGCGTCAAATGGAAATAAAAACACTTAATTCTCTTGGATTTACAAATATACAACAAGTTGAAAATGGTAAAGCAGCGGTTAACTATTTACAAAGTAATCCATCCATTGATCTCATTATAAGTGATTGGAATATGCCAGAGATGGATGGCTATGAATTACTAAGATGGGTTAGAGCCAATGAATCAACTAAGAATATTCCATTTTTGATGGCCACAGGCAGAGGCGAAAAAAAAGAGGTAGAAAAAGCTATTGATGCCGGAGTTAGTAGCTTCATTTCTAAACCATTCAACAAAGACGAATTACTTGAAAAAATTAATGAAGCACTTGGAATAAAATCAAAAGAAGAAAAAATAATTCGTTCATTAGAATCAAAAATAACAAAATCTGGCAAAGCATTAATAAAAGCTATTCACATTCAAATTACTGATCATTTAACTTTGGGAGTATTAAAGCATTTAATTAAAAAGAGTGAACTTAATCCTAAGTATTTTGAATTAGAAACAGAATGTCTACCAAGCTGGAATGCAGTAGCAAAAGCACTTGAAAATGGTTCGGCTGATGCTGCTTTTATCTTGGCTCCATTAGCTATGGATTTGTATAATTACGGAGTTCCATTAAGATTAATTTTATTTGCTCATAAAAATGGCAGCATATGTGTTAGAAACAAAACTGGTAGTGATGAATCTGGTGTAGAATTTTTTAGAGGGAAATCTTTTTTAATCCCTCATACTATGTCTATTCATAATATGCTTGCACACATTTTTTTCAAAAATATTGGATTAAATCCTGGAGTAAGTGGACAAAAAAATGTAGATGTAAAACTTGAAGTTGTTGCTCCAATAAAAATGCCAGAATTTCTTTCAGGCAATCCAGATGCAAGCGGTTATCTAGTAGCTGAACCTATAGGAACAAAAGCAATAGCTGCTGGTATTGCTGAATTACAATTTCTTTCTAGTGAATTGTGGGAAAATCATCCATGTTGTGTACTTGCCATGCAAGCAGATTTTATTGAACGTTTTCCTGATGCAGTTAAAGAATTTGTAGAAATGATAGTATACTCAGGAAAATTTATTTCTCAAAAACCTACGCTTGCCGCCGAAATTGCTGTTGACTTTTTAGATCCAAAAAAAGAACTTGGTTTAACTGTTCCTATCTTAAAAAATGTTCTTACAGAACCAAAAGGAATCAAAACACACAATCTTTACCCTGTCATAGGCGATTTAGATTTCATTCAACATTATATGCACAATAAAATGGGAATAGGTGCAATTATTGATTTAAACAAATTCGTAGATAAAAGGTTTGCAGATGCCGTATGTTCCGAAAAAGATAAAACTGAAGCACGCAGCTATGTTAGTGAAGATGAATTAGCTAAGAAAGCAAGACAATTAATAAACCAAGAAGAAACTATCTCCTTTGAAAACAAAACAAAAGCATTACTAAATATGGAAGGAAAATACCTTAAATTCTCTCTTGGAACAGAACACTATGGAATAGAAATTCTTAAGATAATCGAAATAATTAGACTAATTAAAATTACACCTGTACCTAATACACCAAAATACGTAAAAGGAGTAATAAATTTACGAGGAAACATAGTTCCCGTTGTAGACTTACGCCTTAAACTTAACATGCCAGAAAAAGAGTATGACACTAAAACAAGAATAGTTATAGTAGAGGATAAAATCGATGGTTTACTGATACGAGTAGGTTTAATTGTAGATGAGGTAGAAGCTGTTTATGATGTCAAAGCATCTGAAATTGAAGAAGCACCAAACTTCGGTAAAAACGATACAGACGAATACATACTTGCTCTTGCAAAAACAGACACAACTATATTCATACTGTTGAATTTATCAATGATATTAAAACCAGAGAACAGAACTAAAAATTAATAGAAAACCATTAGTTTACCTCTTGTAAATTCCTCTTATTTCATTATAATTGAATTGTAAATTAATATTTTCTTATGCATCCTATCTTACATATTTTTATAGGTAGTTTTCTACTAAGTATAGCCCATGCTTTAATTCCAAGTCATTGGTTACCTCTTGTTGCAATAGGCCGTTCAGAAAAGTGGAATGAAAGAGAATTACTTCTGACAACTTTAATAATAAGTATCTCTCATATCTCAAGCACAGTTATAGTTGGAATTGTTGTTGGTTTTGTTGGGTATAAGCTTTCTGAGTCTTATTTTTTCATCACAAAAGTTATTGCCCCCTCTATTTTAATAATTTTAAGCTTTATATATTTTTACTTTGAATATGAACACAAAAAAATTCAATCAGAACATAAACATCATCACATTGACATTAATAGTATAATTCAAAAAAGGAAAACCAAAAGGTCTATAATATTATCTCTTATTATTGCAATGTTTTTTTCCCCATGTCTTGAAATTGAAATTTACTATTTAACTGCCAGTCAGTTGGGTTGGCTTGGAATTATTATTGTTTCTGCAGTATATTTTTTTGTAACTATAATAGCAATGCTAACACTTGTATATTTAGCATTCAAAGGCATAAGTAAGCTGAAATGGAATTTTTTAGAACATCATGATAAATTAATAAGTGGTTTAATACTTTTGGTAGTAGGATTACTCGCTCTTTTTGTAAAATATTAATTCATTTTTCTTATTCTAATTTCAATACTTTTTCTTTCTTTTAATAATTCTACTAGCTCACTCAAATTCGTATTTCCATAGTGATAAGGATAAAGAATTTTAGGATTAAACATTTTTACAGCATCTACAACCATTTGTGGGGTCATAGTATAAGGTAAATTCATCGGTAAAAAAGCTATGTCTATATTTTTTAATTTTTTCATTTCTGGAATGTTTTCTGTATCTCCAGCTACATAAACTTTTTTATTTCCAAAAGTTATTACATAACCATTACATTCCCCTTCAAGATGGAATGGCATACCTTCATTATTTTTATGAACTATATTATAAGCAGGTATTGCCTCAATCTTTATTGCCTTAAAAGTTTTTACATCCCAATTTCTCATAACCACTCCTTCGGTCAACACTTTTTTACACGTTTCTGTACAGTATATCTTGGTGTTTTCTTTTTTTAATAACTCAACTGCTTTTCTATCACAATGGTCTTTGTGGTGATGTGTAATTAAAATGATATCTGCTTTTGGTAATTTTGAATAATCCGCATACATAGTGACTGGATCAACATGAATTATTATATTATTAAACTCAAACATTAAAGTACCGTGACCTATAAAAGTTATGATTAAATTTCCTTTTGATGTTTGAATTGTATCGCTTTCGAAATTATTCTGTGCTTTAATTAGACTAATAAATAAAAATAGAAAACAAAAAAAATTTTTTACAACCATAATTCATTCCATAAATTCTTTTTTAACTAAATTTTATTGGCAGTTGAATTGTAAATATAGTTCCAAGAAGTTCATTCGAAACGTATGTAACTTTCCCTTTTAAGTATTGCTCAATTATTAATTTAACACTATACAATCCCAATCCTCTTCCTTTAACACCCTTTGTGCTAAATGATCTTTGAAAAAGATGAAGTTGAACATTTTCTGGAATCACTTGATTATTGTAAACATTAAAATAAACATACTCTCGATTAAAATAAGAGTAGATCTTTACATTATCCCCTTCATTAGATGCTTCTAATGCATTTTTTATTAAATTCCCAATTGATCTTAATAGCAAAGTTCTATCACTTTCAAATTCATTGTTTTGTTCAGGGTACTCTACAACTAAATTTTTGTTTTTTGCAAGTTCATGATTTCTATAAACTTCATAAACCGCTTTTAAAAAATCAACAATAGTAATTTTTTTAATATCTACTCCAAGTTTGCCATCCTCTGCATTTCTCAAATCACGTTGAGAAATTATTTCATTCAAAAGTTGCTGTGCAGCCTCATTTAATGCTAAAATTAACTGATGCTTCTCATTTTCATCTTTTTCATCCATTAATAATTTTGTAATCCCGTCTATTGCACTTGCTGTGTTCAAAATATCGTGAAAAAAAATTCTTTCCAAAGCTTCTTTTCTTTTAATGCTAGAAATATCCTTAACAGCGAACAAAATAAAATCTTCGTCCTTAAACTTAATTAGTTGTGTATTTACCAAAAACTCAAAAGAATATTCTTTGTTATTAAAGATAGCTGTAATTTTACATTCTTCTTCTGCAAATAATTTATACTCATAAGTATGTTTAATTGCTTTTACCAATCCGCATTCTTTGCAAAACTGAGCTGTACCACAACCTGCAGGCATTATGTTACTATAAATGCAATTAATAGCTTCTCCAACTCGTTTACCTAATAACGATTCAGGTTCTGAAACATTAAAAGTTTTTACAGCTTTTTTGTTATAGGCAACAATTTGTCTATTTTTATTAATTATTACTGCAAGCTCAGGGAACCCCTCAAGAATTTGAGTTATTAAGGGATTTAAATGAAATATCAAATAATCTTTAATAATTTCATCAGTACTAGAACGTTCAGGAGTATCAAAGTATGTCTTTACTTCGTTTGTCTCCATTACTTGAAGTAATACCTAAATCCCAATGCCATATCTAAATTCAAAGCCGTAGCAGGAAAAATATTAAAAACGGGAACTAACTCTACAAATACATCTAGAGGTAAATTATCACTCAACCATACTATTCCTAGTACACCTCTTGCACCCAATGAGTTTTTCTCATTCTCAATAAACCTTAATCTTGCTCCAAATCCATAATAAATAGGAAATCTATATTGTGATTTTATTAATGTGAAGTTATGGTATAAATAATCCACGTGCAAAGAAATCGCGCTATTTTTCCTAACAAATGAATAAGCCAAGCCCCCATCGAAAGCGTTTACATTATTTACCCAGTATTTTGCACTAAAGCCTGTGGGTTCTCCTACCATAAATCCTAACCCAAAATCTTTATCCTGTGCAAAAGCGTTTACCATTAAAGTAATAGTGAGAAAAAGAAAATACTTTCTATACATTTTTCCACAAATTTATTTTTTTATGGCGAGAATTAATAAAAAAATCATATAAAACAAAAGTGTTTCCATGTTTAAATTAAGAATAACCAACAAAAAAATTATTTGTTAAATTTACTTAGAAAAAAATATGAGAAACCAAATGAATAATAAAAACTTGATTGCTGAACTAATAAAAAATTATTCGGATACCTTTGATTATAGTAAAAAAGAAACTGCCATAATCCTTGCAGCTGGTCATGGCAAAAGAATAAAATCTCAAACATCAAAGATGCTTCATAAAATATGGGAAATTCCTACAGTAGAACGTGTTTATAACGCTTGTGCTAAGGGACTACCAAATTCTAACATAATAATCGTAGTAGGCATTAAGGCAGAAGAAGTAATCAAGGCCGTTGGGAAAAGAGAATCCTTAATTTACGCTTATCAAGAATTCCAAAATGGTACTGGTCACGCAGTACAAGTTGCCCTCGAAAAAATTGACACTTCAAAATATGATGGAACAGTTTATGTTTTTCCAGGAGACATGGGCTTAATAGATGCTGATACTGTTAAATTTTTCAAAGATGAATTTATCAAATCTGACTCTGATATGATTGTCCTTACAGGAATTTATGAAGGTGATATAGAAAATAATTATTATGGAAGGATAATTAGAGTTAAAGATAGGGATTCAAAAGGTAATAAAGTTATTAAACATAAAGGAAAAGTTATTGAAATTCTTGAATATAAAGACATTCTTAATCTAGATGATAAAAAGAAGTATAAAACAAAATATAAAGGAAAAGAATTTTCATATTCTAAAAAAGAACTACTTGAAAATCGAGAGTTCAATAGTGGTGTTTATGCATTTAAATTTAAGCCTTTAGCCGAGTTAATAACTAAGTTAGAAAGTAATAACGTCCAAAAAGAAATTTATTTAACAGATTTAATTGGATTATTTAACAAAAATAATTACTCGGTTTCTGCCATAAGTCCCAAATATCAATATGTTTTAATGGGATTTAATAACAAGTCTGTATTAAAAGAAATGGATGCAATTGCAAGAAAACTTGCCTATGAAAAACTTAAGGATATTATATCAATAGATGACCCTGATGACTTTTTTATTGATGAAGATGTAATAGAAGATGTAATCAAAATGGATAAACTTGGTGAACCACTTGATATAAAAATAGGAAAAGGTGTTTATATTGGTAAAGGAGCAAAACTTAATTATAATTTAAATCTAATGAAAAACGTTTTTATTTCCGGTAATATCCATTTTGGAAAAAATGTAATTGTTAGAGAAAATTCACATCTTTCATGTTTTCCTAATCAAACACTACAAATAGGAAATAACGTAGAAATATTTTGGGGAAATGTTATTAAGGGTAACGTAACAATAGAAGACAATTGTTCTATTGAATCTGGGGTGAGAATTACTGGAAGCGATGAATTTCCGGTTATAATAAAAAACAATGTAGTAATTAAAGGTGTTACATATATATTTGGTTCAATTATTGATGAAAATGCTTTCATCGAGCACTCAGTGTTAATTAAAAAACGCATTCAAAAGCCAGTTGATTTTGTAGGTAAAGAATTGAAAATTCGATTTTATATTCCTGAAGCAGAAGGGAAAGAATTAGTGTTTGATTTAATTTAACATAAAAGGGCAACAGCCAATGTTGCCCTATAATCTCAAAAAATTTTAATTAGCCGCAGCCAATTTATTTATGTGTTTTGCTAGTGCAGATTTTTTTCTTGCTGCTGTATTCTTATGAATTCTCCCTTTAGCAGCCTGTTTATCCAAAGTAGCTACAGCTTCTCTAAAATATTTTTCAGCTAATTCTTTATCCTTAGTACTAAGGACTTTTTTAACTAAAGTCTTGATCTTTGACTTAGCTGCTCTGTTAATTAACGTCCTTTTAGCTGTCTGCCTTATTCTCTTAAGTGCTGACTTATGATGAGCCATTTAGTTACCTAATTTTATTAAAAATTGCTTGTAAATATACTTTTAACTTCTTTTGAAATCAAACTTTTTGAAAAATTTATTAAACTTTAATATTATATTCATTATTCTTATTTTCCATGCATCAAAAACTAAAATAGTATGTTAAAAGTAAACGAAATATTTTTTTCTATACAAGGCGAAAGTTCTTATGCAGGCTTGCCTTGTATATTTGTGAGACTAACTTATTGTAATCTAAGGTGTACTTATTGCGATACTGCTTATGCATTTTATGAAGGTACGGACTATACAATTGAAGAAATAATTACAAAGATAAAAGAATATAAATGTAACCTTGTTGAAATTACTGGAGGCGAGCCACTTTTCCAAAAAGAATCATTAGAACTAATGAAGTCCTTATGTGACGAAGGTTTCGAAGTTATGCTAGAAACTGGGGGTAGTTTGCCAATAAAAGATGTTGATAAAAGAGTAAAAATAATAATGGACTTAAAATGTCCATCAAGTAATATGATGAAAAAAAATAATTATGAAAATATAAATTATATAAAGCCAACGGACGAAATTAAATTTGTTATTGGTACAAGGGAAGATTATGAGTGGACTAAAGAAATCATTTCAAAATACGAACTGACAAAAAAATGTACTGTACTATTATCAGTAGTATTTGGACAACTTGAACCTGTAACTTTAGTTAATTGGATTTTGGAAGATAAATTAAATGTACGATTCCAACTTCAGCTGCATAAGTACATATGGCATCCAGAAACTAAAGGTGTGTAAATGAAAATAGCAAAAGAATTTTCTTGGGAAATGGGACATCGTCTAACTTTTCATAAAGGGAAATGTAAAAATCTACATGGACATTCTTATAAATGTATTGTTGAAGTAACTGGTAACACCGATGAAAATGGGATGGTAATAGATTACTATGAGCTATCAAAAATTGTCAACCCAATTATTGATGAGTTAGATCATTCAATAATGGTTTATAATAAAGATACAGAACTAATAGATGTGCTTGAAAAACTAAATTCAAAAAAAGTAGTTGTAAATTTTGAATCTACTGCAGAAAATATCTGTCTTTATTTAATTGATCAAATCAAATCAAAGCTTCCTTCCAATATTAAGTTGCTAAAAGTAAAAGTATTTGAAACTGTAAACACTTACGCAGAAGAGGAGCTAATTCTTTAAATCGCACCTTAGTTTCATATTCAATTGCTTAGAGCTTCTTTAAGAAAACATAAAATTCTTCATACATTCTACTCTTACTCGCTTGCGCCTTAGTCATTATATTTTACAATCGACTGCTACTACTTAATTAATGAAAAACAATTTATATTATAGATTTATTAAACAATTTGGAGTTAATAAAATTAGTTATGTAAAAAACAGGAAGATAACAAAAATTTAACTTTTCAGAACAATATAAGGAAATTAAACTTTTTCGAGTTTTTATAATTTTTACAGTTTATCTTTTTTTATAATTTTTACTTCATTTAATATTTGTGGTAAAACTTCGCCAGCTTTGCCAAATATTGAATAATCTGCATATCTTGTTAAATCAGTAGGTTCTATATTAATCTCAACAACATAGGATCCAGCCTGCTTTGCGCTCATAGGAATATAAGCTGCAGGATAGACTACGGCAGAAGTTCCTACTACAAAGCAAATATCACTTTTTTGAGCTGCTAGTTCCCCTCCACTATATTGGTCTTGTGGAAGCAGTTCTCCGAACCACACAACATCAGGACGAATTAGACCACCGCATTTTTTACACTTTGGTACTCCTTCTGTTAATTCAAGCTCAGGAGAATTATAAAACGTTTTACAGTCAATGCAGTAATTTCTTTCAATATTACCATGTAGTTCAAAAACTTTTGTTGAACCAGCCCTTCTATGAAGATTATCTATGTTTTGAGTAACTACAGTCACATCATAGTATTTTTCTAATTCTGCAATTGCAATATGCGCTGCATTTGGCTTTGTATTATTTATAATATTTCTTCGATGCTGATACCATTCCCAAACTAAGTCTGGATTACGCATAAAAGCATCAAAGCTTGCAAGTTCTTCTGGTTTCATTTTATTCCAAATTCCATCGGCACCACGAAAAGTAGGTATACCACTTTCAGCAGATATTCCTGCTCCTGTGAAAAAAACAATTTTCTTTGCTGTATTTAATCTTTCTAGAAATTTTTTGTTGAATAACAATTTTATTTTCCCTCGATTTCTTTTAATAATCTTTTTGCTTCTTCTTTACGAAGGTTGTCATCTTCATCTTCTATGGGACTATCTAAAGCTTTTTGCAACATTAATTTGGCGGTATTATAATCGTTTTCTCTAATTAACGATATCGCATAATCAACATAAAACATAACATAATTTGGTTTTAATTCAATAGCTTTCTTATATTCTCTAATAGCAACTTGATTATCAGCCCAACCTAATCCTAAAACTGAACGAGCAGGTTTCCATTTTTCACTTGTCTTAGCGTGAGTTCTGGCTAGTACATAATGAGCAACTGCTTGGACATCATTACCTCCATTGTTTAATTGAATAGCTTTTTCCAAATCTACTTTAACAGAATTGACAATTCCTGCTACTGAAAAAACACCTTTAAATAATGCTATTCTTCCATTAGCAATTGCCCGTCTTACATAAGTTACAGATTTATCAGGAGCTACCTTAACAGATTTTTCTGCATATTCAAGAGCTTTTTGGTATGTAGACAATTGCAATTCTTTTTGTTGAGTTGTATTAGAAGGCAAGTGCTCTCCAATATCAACATAAGCACGGCTTATACGCCAAAGCACTTCGTAATTATTAGGCTGAAGACTTTCTGCTTTTTTATAAATTTCTAATGCTTTTTCATTATTAAATTTTTCGTAGAAACTATCTCCTTCTTTTAGTAACTGTTCAAAAGTTTGAGCATGAGTTAATATTCTGAAAATTAATATGATAAAATAAAAAATTATTTTTTTCATTTTATACCCTCTTCATTAGAATCATATTTATCATTTTTATCAGGAATATAAAGTGAAGTTTCTGCAATCTTAATAAATTTTGTCCATTTCCCATTTTTATTTCTTTCCCCTTCAATTGCATACTTATATGCATTTGCCTTGGCACTTAATTCATCTGCTTGGTAAAGAACAATTGCTTCAAGCGTTTTAGGAATAACAGGAGAAGCATATTCATATTTACCTTGATGACTTAGAATTAAATGAATAAGCTGATTTTTTAAGCCTTCTGGAAAATTTTCTATTGTAGATATTGCTTTTTCCAGTTCCAATGCTCCGATAACTATATGTCCAAATAATCTTCCTTTATCTGTATAATCAAACGAAGATTCAAAGTTTAATTCTTCAATTTTTCCAAAGTCATGAAGAATTGCTCCTGTAATTAGTAGATCTCTATTTATTTCAGGGTGAATTGTACACATCAAGTCACAAATTTTTACTAATTCAAGTGTGTGTTCAAGCAAACCATGCAAATATGCATGGTGTATACTTATTCCAGCTGGAGCTTTAATAAAACTGTTTAATCTTTCTTGAGTAAATATTTTATCCAATAATTCTTTCAGATATCTATTTTGTATTGTATTTCTAACATTATTAAACTCTAGAGTCATTTCTTCTACAGGACGTGAAGATACAGGCATAAAATCCATTATACTCACATTATCCTCTTCTTTTGCAATTCTTATTTTCTTCACCCTAATTTGAGGTTGACCATTAAAGTCCTGCATAATACCATTAATTTTTACTATTTTATTATAAGTAATTTCCTTTGCAATATCTTCGAAATTATCCCATAGATTAGCTGTAATAGTTGATGTTTTATCTTTTAACTCAATGCTAAGGTAAGAACTTCCATTTTTAGATGTTTTAATCTCGCATCTATTAACTAGAAGGAAAAGAGTAAATTCTTCATCTTTTTTTATTTCTATAAGAGGTTTTTGATTTATCATATTAACCTTCCCTATCAACAAATTCTTTAACAACACTTTCTACTGGTAAACGAACCAACACAGATCGATTAAGCAAATCAACAGATACAGAAAGCCACTTTTCATTACATAAAGTTTTAACTATACCAATTACTCCTTTGAAAGGTCCATCAACAATTTTAACTTTGGCTCCACACTCAATCCGACTTACTACATAAAGTTCTGGACTTCTGGACAGCATTATTCTTAGGTTCTCTATTTGATAATCTGGAATAATTGAAGGTTTACCATTAAAACAAACTGTCTTTACAATAGCACTTTGTTGAAGAGCTATTAATCTTTCTTTTTCATTTGTATATGCAAAAATATAACTTTTAAATAGAGGTTCTAAAATTTTTTTCTTTCTATCCTTCCACTGCCTAACAACTTCAATTACCGGAAGGTAATTTATTATAGATGCATTTTGAAACTGTGCTTGAGCTTTAAATTCGTGTTTAGGTTTAGTATAAAAAGCAAACCAATGTTTTTGATTTTCGTTCATAAGCCCTCATCTATTGAAATAAGCATTCTTTTAATGCATTTATTAATTTTTCTGAATCAATTGGTTTAGTTATTATTTTATTTACACCCAATTTAGTATAGACCCTAATAATTTCATCATTAAGCTTTGCAGAAATAATTATTACTGGTATATTTCTATTAGAATCCTTTTTATAAAGAGCTTCTACAAATTGCACCCCATTCATCAACGGCATATCGTGGTCTGTAATAATTACAGTTGGCATAAAATTTTTCAACAAGGTCATTGCTTCGTAACCATTTGCTGCTGTTTTTATCTCGAAATTTTGCATACCTTTTTCTATTATTTTTCTATAAAGTGCTATAATTGCCTCGTCATCCTCAACAATTAATAAAAGATTTTTTGCTTCGGGTACAGTAATATGAAATTCACTTCCTTTACCAAGCTCAGAATAAAACCAAACTTGTCCGCCATGTTTATCAATAATCTCTTTTACAAGCATTAAGCCTAAACCACTTCCCTTATCTCCCTCCGTTCCTGGTGTAATAAATTTCTGATCTATTCTAAACAATTTAGATTGACCTTCTTCTGGAATTCCTGTACCTTGATCTATTACTACTATTTCTATCATTCCCTCTTTAAACCTTTGAGAAATTATATTTACTTCCTTACCAGAAGGTGTAAATCTGACTGCATTACTTACTAAATTCAATACAGCTTGACTAATTAGCCGTTCATCTGCATACATATATAAATTAGAAGGTATATCAATTTTTACATCAATATTTTTTCTAACTGTTATAGGAATTAAAGATGTTATAGCGTTTGCAATAGTATTTTTTACGTTTAAGCGAGTTGGTTCAATCTTTATTCTACCCGTTTGAAGTCTTGACCAATCTAATAAACAGTTAATTAAATTTAACTCTGTTTTCGAAGCTTCATAGATATACTTTAGGTATTCTGTTCTTTCTTCTTCAGAAAGACCTTTTTCATTCAACAATATTTCTGAAAAACCTAATAAAGTAGTAAATGGAGCTCTCAAATCGTGAGAGACAATGGAAATAAATTGATCTTTTGCAGCATTTAATTCCCTTAGTGATTTATTAATATTTTCTAACTCTATTTCTCGCTGACGCAGAGTTGTTATATTAAATATAATACTATGAGTCTCACTAATAATTCCTTCTTCATTGCGAGCTACCTTTAAAATTTCTCTCAGCCAGATTTTTTTTCCATCTTTTGTATTTATTTTATACTCAAGGATTGCATTATTTTTTTTGTCGTCTGATTCTAAATCTATAAGTATTTTTTTTACAATTTCATAATCTTCTTCATCAATTAGTGAGTGAAGTTTTTCTGGCAATTTATCTAAATCTTCGGATGTATAACCTATTGCATCTTGAACATTTTCTGAATAATAATTTTGTTCTTTTTTATCAATGTAGTTTATAACAAAAAAAACATCTTTTAGCCCTCTTGAAAAGTAAGATAAGGTATTAATATCAATTAAATTACTCATAGAATTTTACATGTATAAGCTTTAATATCAAATATAAAAAAAACCTTGTTATGTAACATTAGGTTCATTGATATTTTATGATAAGTTTACCATAACTTTGTATTAATAATTATTCATCATCTTTTGGCATTTTAGTTGGTATATTCAGTTCATCCATTTTTCTATACAAAGAAGATAATCCTATTTCAAGTGCTTTCGCTACTTCTTCTTTATTATAGCCATATTTTTTCATTGTTTTAATAATATGTTCTCTTTCAAAATTATGCAAAGCCTCTTTAAGAGAATCTGGGTATTCATGTACTTCTGTTGAACCCTTAATATAATCAGCAAGGTCATCAACAGTAATAACATCTTTTTTACAAAAGATTATAGCTCTTTCAATAACATTTTCGAGTTCACGTACACCTCCTCGCCAATCGTGAGACATTAGAATTCGCATTGTCTCGTTATCTGCTCCTAGTATTTTTTTACCCATTTCTTTACAATATTTTTCAATAAAGTGATTTACTAAAAGTGGAATATCTTCTTTCCTTTCATTTAGAGTAGGAAGATTTATTTCAACTACATTTAATCTATAATATAAATCCTCTCTAAATTCTCCGGCTTTTATTTTATCTTGCAAATTCTGATTTGTAGCAGCAATTATTCTCACATCTGTACTAACAGGCTTAGTTCCACCTACAGGAATAAACTCTTTATCCTCGATTGCTCTTAACAATTTCACTTGAAGGTTAAGTGGTATCTCACCAATTTCATCCAGAAATAAAGTTCCACCGTCTGCAACTTTAAATAAGCCGAGCTTATCTTCTGTAGCACCAGTAAATGCACCTTTCTTGTGTCCAAATAGTTCACTTTCAATTAAATTTTCTGCAATTGCACCACAATTGACCGGAAGAAATATTTTATCTTTTCTTTTACTATTGTAGTGAATTGCTTTTGCAACAAGTTCTTTTCCAGTGCCGCTTTTACCTGTTATTAATACATTACTATTCGTTGGAGCAACCTGTTCAATAATTGAAAAAACTTTTTTCATAGCTTCACTTTTACCAATTAAATTAGTAAAGCCCAAGTCTGTAGAAATTCTCTGACGTAATATTTTGTTTTCAAGCGCTGTTTTTTTATAATCTAGCAATCTTTTGATTCGTATGATTAAATCATCAAACTCAATTGGTTTTATTAAGTAATCATATGCTCCATGCCTTAGAGCTTCTATTGCAGTATTAACTGATGCATAAGCAGTCATAATTATAAAAAAAGTTTCTGGCGAAATTTGAGATGCTTTTTCAAGTAACTGTATACCATCTATTTTAGGCATTTTTATATCTGTAATAACTATATCAAAACTCTCATCACCAGTAGCAGACTGAATTTTCTGTAATGCTTCTTCTCCATCGGCCACCGTTTCAATTTTATATCCCTCTTCTTCTAAAACCATTTTTAACGACTCACGTATAGGTTTTTCATCATCTGCTATTAAAATTTTTGCCGTCATTTTCTTCCTCAGCTATTTTCTCTAATTGGTAGTTTTACAGTAAACGTACTTCCTTCATTTAGTTTACTTTTAACAAGTATTTCACCATTGTACTGTTTAATTATACCATAACTTACAGATAAACCGAGACCTGTTCCTTTCCCAACTTCTTTTGTTGTAAAAAATGGATCAAAAATCTTTTCCATAGTTTTCTCATCCATACCACAACCATTATCTGTTATTTCTACGTAAATGTTTTCTTGGTCGTTATAGGTTTTGACTTTAATTGTCCCAGTACCATTTATAGCATCAAGTGCATTTATTAAAATATTTACAAAAACTTGGAGAATTTGGTCAGCCGCTACATTTATTGTTGGTAATTCAGACTTCAATTCCGTTTCAAATTTTACATTTTTAACTCTCTTATCATATTTTACAATACCCAAAGCTGTTTTTACAATATCTGTAATATCATGCATTGCTCGCTCGTAACTTGGAGGACGAGAAAAGTCTACGAGTTCCCTTACAATTCTTGAAATACGATCAATATTTTCTTTAATATAAGAAAGTTGTTCAGTTAAAAATGGATCCTGACTTTTTCTTTGTAGTATTTGAACAAGAGAAGAAATTGAAGCCAGAGGGTTACCAATTTCATGTGCAACACCCGCAGCAAGTTGACCAATTACAGCTAATTTTTCAGACTGATCAATTTGTGCCTGAAGTTTTTTATACTCAGTAAAATCTTTTATAATAATTGATCTTCCAGAATATGATCCATTACTTCCGGGTAAACGAGACACTATCAATTTTACACTCAATATTCTGCCATCCTTAGTTTTTCTTTCTGTCTCTAAAATTTTAGTAGCTCCTTTCTGTACTTCTTCTTGAATTTGCCTTAGTTCTTCTTGATATTTTTCTCCTTCTGGCAATAGAAAAGAGGATGGTTTCCCTATTACTTCCTCTTCTGTATATCCAAATATTCTTTCGGCACCTTTATTCCATGCAATAAATCTCTCATTCTCATCAACCATCATTATGGCAGAGTCTGAAGTATGAAGGATATTTTTGAGGTATTGTTGGCTTAGTTCTAACTTATAGAAAAGTCGATCCCTCTCATACTTTAATTCTTTCATCTTTGCTTCCTGAAGTAGCATTGCGTAACGAACAAGTACTTGTTCAATAATTTCATCAACATAACCTAGCAAGATAACAGGGTCTATTGGACTTGAAATTTCTTTTTCTATAATATTTAAAACAGAATATCTTCCACCACTAAAAAGCTGGCTTACTTCAAGCAAATTTAAATTAGCTCTCGAGAATAATGTATAGATATCTAACAAGTATTGTTCTGCTACTTTATAATCACTTTCTTCCAATACATCAATAAATACACTTATACTACTTTCTACAAATGTTCGCAATTGTGTTTCAGAAAGCTTATTTTTGAAAAGACTTGATAATTTTTGAAACCAGTTTTCTGCTATTTGTTCAAAGTGTTTTTTTAAGAATTCTATTAATAATTTTTTCATTCTTTTGTGAAATGAAATTTTTAATAAAATAGTTATTTAGAATAGAAATTTCCTAATTTCAATAAACATAAAGCTATCACAAATTCAAAATTAATTAATGCATAATTGAATTGAAAGGATATAAAATTAACATAAATTGAAAAAAATTTTTAGTATGAACAAAAAATTTAAAAAGGGGAAGACAATGGCAAAGCTACTTATACTTATTATAATGTTCAGTCTGAGTAATAAAAACTTTTGTTTCGAAACAAAGACAATAAAGCCTAATCTAAAAAGCGTAAAGGTTTATTTAAGAGGCGCTGAATTAACACACTTTGCTAAGGTCAAGCTTGAAAAAGGTAATGAAGAATTAATCTTTACAGAACTATCTCAAAACATCGAACCTAACAGCATAAATATTTCTGCAAAAGGAGATTTAGTATTACTTTCTATAAATCAAAGAACTAATTATCTTAAAATACCTGAAAAAAGTAAAACTATAAATTTGTTAGAAGACTCATTAGAAACTCTTAATAAGCATCTTACATCAAAACAAAATGCAATAGATGTACTTAAGGCAGAGATTGAACTACTGTATGCTAACAGAGAAATTGGTAAAAGAGAAAAAGGAGTTTCATTAGCTGATATCCAAGTTTTTTCGGATTACTTTAGAAAAAGATTAACGGAAATAAAGAATAAGATTTCAGAAATCTCTTTAGAAGTAAAAGATTTACAAAAAAATATTGAAAGAATTAATAAACAACTTAATGAATTAAATAACAGTTTGAGTAAGCCAGTTAACGAAGTGATTGTATCTGTATATTCAAAAACTAATCAAGAAGTTGAATTTACAATTTCATACTTAATTAAAGATGCATCATGGGAACCTATATACGACATTCGTGTTAACAAAATTGATTTGCCTGCCTATCTCAATTACAAGGCAAGTGTAAAACAAAATAGCGGCATTGAATGGAAAGATGCTGAAATAATTTTGTCTACAAGAAATACTTTTGTAAGCAATGAAAAACCTGAACTAATTCCATGGTTTATTGACTTTGAAAAAATGTTATTTAATAAAAGCATAGGAATTTCATCGCAAAAAATTATTTCATCTGACCAAATTAGCACTGAGAACGAAACAGCTGAGTCTTTAACAAATTATTATGAAACCATACAATCTCAGTTTTCCACTGAATTTATACCAACTATTAAATATTCTATACCTTCTGATAATAAATCCTACATAATTGAACTACAAAACTTTACAATACCCACAAAATACGAATACTATTCAGTTCCAAAACTTGATAATAATGCTTTTTTAATTGCTTATTTAACTAACTGGAATGAATATAACCTTTTACCTAGTAATGCAAACATTTTTTTTGAAAATTCTTATGTAGGAAAAACATACGTTAATCCGTTTACATCCAAAGATACTTTAACAATTTCACTTGGAAGAGATCAAAATATTTTAGTAGAAAAAAATATAATAAAAGACTTTACAAAAAATAAATTCCTAAGTAATGACATTGAGAGAACCTATGCATATGAGATAATAGTAAAAAATAACAAAACTATTCCTATTAATATTATAGTTGAAGATAACATACCAATCTCGATGAATGAAGAAATAAAAGTAAAATTAATTGATTATTCAGATGGCATTTATTACGAAAAAGATGGAAAAATAAGGTGGTATATTAAACTTGATGGAACAAAATCAACAACAAAAAAACTAGTTTATTCTGTCAGTCATCCTAAAGATAAAAAAGTATCTAATTTGTAGACTTTGGATTATCAGTAATAAAAACTTTCGAAAAAATATTACTTTTTTTATTAAATGGTCTAAAAGCATAGAAAAACTGCATAAAATAACTTTTGGGAAAAGGTGTTTTAAGACCATATTCGCTAGCTTTTTCTTCTGGCAAGTATGCAGTACCAAAAATCCAATCCCATATAGCCAACTTAGTAGAAAAATTTCTATTTCTTCCTTTTCCTGTTGTATGATGCCATCTATGCATTTCAGGGCCATTAATTATTAATTGAAGTTTTCCAGTTCTAACATTAAGATTAGAATGAATATACATTCCCCAGAGAGCACTTATTACTCCTTTATAAGCAATGACTTCAGGGGGGGAACCTAATAAAACAATAGGAAGAAATTCTACTGTTTGATTAATTAAGATTTCGAATGCGTGAGAACGTGAACCGGAGAGCCAGTCTACCTTTTTTGGAGAATGATGAGCTTCATGTAGACGCCATAGGTATTTATTGCTATGTTGCCAACGATGCATCCAATATATATAAAAGTCATGTGTCACTACATAAAAAACTAACTGTAACCAAATTGGGACATTAGCAAAAATTTTTAATCTTGATAATCCTGTTAAATTATCTATGGAATTAATTATAACTGTAAAAATGAAAATACCAAGTATATAACTTTGTGCAATGGTATATAAAGCTAGGTCATCAAAAAAACCTTCACGAAATACTTTTTGCCCTTTATTGTAAGGGAAAATCCTTTCAAGAATTATAAATAAAATTGCTGCAGATATGATAATCAAGTATGAAATTATTTCATATTTTTCAAAATGCATAGCCTCATTAAATGATGTAACTCTATAAACAAACTAAACACTAAGAAAGTTTAATACATAACACAAATAAGTCATTCAACAACAGCAACCCAACCTCCACCCGGAGCTAATTGAATTTCAAGCTTAGTATCTCTTGTTATTGTTGTGGTGAATGATTTATAATCATTTGCATTTCTGTCTGCATTTACTCCATCTTGATAAATTGTAACATTATAATTTTTATTTTCCTCTAAGAAGGAAAAATCAACGGTTAATTTTCTTGGAGTCCAATTTGTCATAGCTCCGACATACCATTTATTTCCACTTTTTCTTGCAATCAAAACATACTCAGAGATTTTCGAATCAAGAACTTTAGTATAGTCCCATACAGTAGGAACTTTAGACAAAAACTCAATGCACTCTTTTTCTTTCATATAATTTGTTGGTGAATCTGCAAGCATTTGTAATGGGCTTTCATAAACAATATACATAGCCAACTGATGACATCTTGTTCCTTGACTCATTGGTTCAGTAAAAATTATTCTAAAATTTTCTTTTGTTGCATTTTTCATAGCGCCTGGAGTAAAGTCCATTGGGCCAGCAAGCATTCTTATAAAAGGAATTGTAAGTGTATGCTCCGGAGTAACATTATTACTCCATTTATTATGTTCTGCTCCTAGCACTCCCTCGCTAGTAATTACGTTAGGAAAAGTTCTATACAGACCTGTAGGTTTATAAGCTCCATGGAAATCAACAAGGAACTTTCTTTTAGCTGCTTCTTTAGCCACTTTATAATAATAATTTACCATCCAAGCATCATCTCTTTGCATAAAGTCTACTTTAATTCCTTTAATTCCCCATTTTTCAAACTGATTCATTGCTTTTTCAAATTGCTCATCAAGAGTTTTCCAAATGGTCCATAAAATTATTCCAACATTTTTTTGTCTTGCATATTCAACTATCTCTTCTATATTTATTTCTGGATTAATCTTAAACAAATTTCCTGGTTCATACCAACCTTCATCAAGAATTACATATTCAATTCCATATTTAGACGCAAAGTCGATGTAATATTTATAAGTTTGTGTGTTAATACCAGCTCTAAAATCAACTCCATAAATATTATTTGCATTCCACCAGTCCCAAGCAACTTTGCCTGGCCGAACCCAAGAAAAATCCATTTCTTGAGGATGCGGTTTAGCAAGTTTGTAAATAATTGTACTTTCAATTAATTGAGCATCGTTATCAGTAATTACAAAAACTCTCCAAGGGAAATCTCTTGTTCCCTTTGTTTTAACTAAGTAATCTGCTCTTTCAACTACGTAAATATCTCTATCATTTTTAGCTTCTTCCTTTATTGGATAATTTGGGAATAGGCCTTGAAGTTTAAATTTTGAATCATCTGAACCCTTCAGGTACATTCCAGGATAGTCTTCCAAATCTGCTTCTGTAATTGCACATTTTATTTTATCATCAATCTCAATTACTGCTGGTAAAGAGCAAAATCTTTTTGAGTTAATTTCACTGAGATTAATATACCTATAAAGTCTTTCAGAGTGTGACATAAAACTATCTTCTTCAGGAAAATGAATTTTATGGTCATCAAAAAAATTAACTTCAAATTGCTCTGAATAAACAGTTATATCATCTTTAAAGTAAGTCCTAAATCTATATGCAGCTCCATCATTATAAACTCTTAGCACAAGTGAGTAGTTATTTTTAAAATCAAGCACAAGTTCATTATAGTTATCTACTATATCTTTAAACTTTTGCTTTACTATTGGTTTTAAGACTTGGTTTATAATTTGCTTTTTAGAATTAATTACTATTGGGTTTTTTCCAAGTATCAAATCATTAGATAACTTTAATGAAATTTGAGAGGGAGCAATTATTTGTTTCCCATCCTTCGATATTGAATATGTAATAATATTTGATATACCAATTCTCATCTCCAAACTTTTATTAGGCGATTGTACAATAAATTCTTTTGCAAAGAATTGATTATAAAAAATTAATATCCACAATATGAAAAATAATTTTTTCATTTTATCTCCAATGGATTTATAATTTCTTTATAAAATCTTCGTAATTTTTTCATACTACTAAGTTCACTTTCATATACTCTTTTAATTCCATCACCAAGAGCTTTTTCAATATCTCTTATATCTTTAACTAGCCTAAACATTCCTCCTATTTCCACGGATGCTGCTTGATCTGTACCCCACATTGCTCTATCGAGTGTAATGTGTCTTTCCACAAAAGTAGCTCCTAAAGCAACAGCTGCAAGTGTTGGAGCCAATCCCGTTTCGTGTCCAGAGTAACCAATAGGAACACCTGGAAATTTCTCTTTATATGTTTGAATAACCCTTAAATTCAACTCTTCTAAAGAGCATGGATAAGTAGATGTAGATTGCGCAATAAGAAGATTGTCTGTTCCTAGTAATTTTACTGCTTCTTCAACTTCTTCAAGTGTTGACATTCCAGTCGAAAGCATAATGGGCCTATTTGTAGATTTTATTTTTTTTAGCAACTTTTCATCAGTCAAAGATGCAGAAGCAACTTTATACATAACTGGATTAAAGCATTCTAAAAAGTCAACTGCTTCTTCATCCCAGGCAGATGCAAACCAATCTATACCCTTTTGTCTACAGTATGAGTCAATTTCTTCGTATTCTTCAAAACCAAATTCTATTTTGCGACGGTATTCTATGTATGTTATTCTCCCCCAAGGAGTATCTCTTTCTATGTCCCATTGTTCTCTTGGCACACAAAGTTCTGGTGTTCTCTTCTGAAACTTCACTGCATTGCAACCCGCAAAAATTGCTCCATCAATTAATTTTTTTGCAAGTTCAACTGAGCCATTATGGTTAATTCCAATTTCTGCAATAATATAAACTGGCTCACCTTCTCCGATAAAATGTTTACCAACTTTTATTTTATTCGGCATTTTACTTCCTCCTTTTTTCTAGTTTTGCTTTAATTATTAACTCTGCAAAATCACGGAACGCTCCATATCCACCTTTATTTTCAGTTACATAATTAGCTATCTGTTTGACAAAATTTAAGGCATCTTTTGGACATGCAGATAGTCCCACCTTTTTCATAATTTCAACGTCATTAGCATCATCACCAATATAAGCAATCTCTTCAGCTAATAGTTTTTTTTTGCTTAAAATTTTATCGAGAATTTTGCTTTTATCTAATACACCTAAGTATAGTTCTGTTATTTTTAATTTTTTAGCCCTACTTTTAACAATTTCTGTGTTTTCACGAGTAACTATTCCGGTTTCAACATTTACAAGACTTCTTAACCGTTCGACACCCATTCCATCTCGAATTGAGAATCTTTTTAATTCTTCTCCATTAACGGAGTAATAAACTCCTGTATCAGTAAGTACTCCGTCGACATCTGTAAGTAACAATTTAATTTTAGATGCTCGTCTAAGAAGTTCTTTTTTAGATAGTTTTTTCTTAGGCATAAATTAATCCATCATGAAATGAAAAAAATTACCAAGCTGTCCATCCACCATCAACAATTAAATTAGCCCCCGTCATATAAGATGAAGCATCGCTCGCCAAAAAAATTAAAGCACCTATGTAATCGGTAGGTTTTGCCATTCTTTTCAGCATTGTTCTTTGTGAATAATTTTCGATAAAAAAATCATCCTGAGAATTTTCAACTCCTCCAGGAGTAAGCGAATTCACTCTAACTCCATCTTTACCCCAGTATGCTGCTAAATATTTTGTGAACATAATTATTGCTCCTTTTGTAGCAGAATATGCTGGAGGTTTATAAAAAATTTGGTTACCACTTCTGTCTTTATAAAGAGATTGATCAGGTGCTGTAATACCATAAGTTGATGCAATATTTATAATAGAGCCTGATTTTTGTTTTGCCATTACAGAACCAATTATTTGAGAACAAAGAAACACCCCTGTTAAATTTACATCAACAGATTTTTGCCAAAGCTCAAGAGGATAATTTTCAAACTTCGATTCCTCTAGTGCTGCTTTTGGATTTTCAAACATGTCGTTAATTGCAGCATTATTTACAAGAATATCAATATGTCCAAACTTCTCAAGAACTTTATTTTTAAGATTTTGTATAACATTAGGTTTTGTAACATCAAGATAAATTCCAATTGATTCTGTTGTAAGGCTATTAGCAAATTCAATGCATTCTTTTTCATTTAAGTCTGCGACAATTACATTTGCACCAGCCTCACTCAATGCTTTGCAATGTTGTTTTCCTAACAAACCAAGAGCACCAGTTACAACTGCCACTTTATTTTTTAGAGAAAATATTTCCATAAAAATTCATCTCTTAGGTTTAATATTAAAGTTATCGACTTTTCTAAAGACTGGTTGAACAGGTTCTCCTTTTAACATTTCTCTAAGGTTATTTTTTTCAACAGCTTTTTTTAGTATTGATAGTGATTCTTCAAGTGCAGACAATGTGTAATCAACGTCTTCATCTGTATGAGAAAAAGACATATTATGAAAGCCTTGCCATAGAATCCCACGTTTAATCATTTCCTGTTGCATTAAAGATTTTTGAAGAAGTGGATCTCCTGCTTTTTCATCAAAAGTAACCATTGAACGCCAATTATAACCAATTGCTTTAGTGTAATCCATTCCTAACTTTTGTGCTATTTCATTGTAACCATCTTTTAACTTCTTGCCAACCTGGTCTAAATATTTTGGAACATTTTTTTCTTTTAGTTCTTCAATTGTTGCTTTTGCTGCTGCTAAAGAGAGAGCTTCGCCACCAAATGTTGTGTAAAAGAAGACATCCTCATCAAGCAAATCCATTATCTCCTTTCTGCCTGTTAAAATTGAGATTGGCATTCCATTAGCTACTGCTTTTGAATAAGTTGCAAGGTCTGGAGTTATTCCAAAATATTCTTGAGCCCCTCCAAGAGCCATTCTAAAGCCTGTCCACATTTCATCAAAAATTAAAACAACTCCATTTTCTTTGCATAAATCTGCTAACTTATAAAGGAAATTATCTTTAGGTTCATGAAATACCACAGGCTCAAGAATTACCGCAGCAGTATCATCATCAATAGAATTTTTAACAGAATCAATATCGTTATAATTAAATGTATAAGTTAATGATTGTACTTCCTGTGGTATTCCATTATTGCGTGCTGTAACTGAGATATACCAATCGTGCCAACCATGATATCCACAACACAAGATTTTATTCTTGCCTGTATAAGCTCTTGCTAATCTGATAGCTGCGCTTGTTACATCTGCTCCTGTTTTACTATATCTTACTGCTTCTGCATTAGGTATTATTGAGTGAATCATTTCAGCAACTTCGACTTCGAGAGGATGCATCATTGAAAATGTAATTCCATCTTCGAGTTGCTTTTTAATTGCTTCATCAACTTTTGGATAAGCATAACCAAGTGAAAGTGGACCTACAGCCATCATATAATCTATGTACTCATTACCATCTACATCCCACACATGAGAACCTTTTCCTTTAACAAGATATTTTGGTGCCACACCATTAACCCATTGTGTTGGACCCTTTGCTAGTGTTTGTGTAACCGATGGAATTAATTTTAACGCACGTAAGTAGTATTCATTGGATTTTTCAATTACTGGATAATCATTTTGTAAACTTATTTTGTTAGCCATATAAATATCTCATTTATTGGTTTCTTCGTTTAGTTCCAATTTCTTATTAATCTTAGATTTATATTCATCTATATTTTTTAATTCATCTAAGTAATTTTCATACCAATATTTCCCAAGGTATTTTTTATTAATCTCGTAGATTTCTGGCTTTTGATTTATTAAAGAGAGTATATCATAAATTCCAAAAGGATAATCTTTTTCATACAATTCTTCGTAAACTCTTTTGATAAATATATAATCCTCTTCAAAATCTATAGTCCATCGATGCGTAGTTGAATAATCGAGTCCAGTTTCCCAAACTACATTTCCTATTCTAAATTTATCAGGATTTTCCCATATATATGGTGTAGTATGCTCGCGTTCAAAATCCTTTTTTGCTTCTTTCCAAGCCTTTTCAAGTGCATAAAACGAAATAACTTCAACATCGTTTCCATCTGGATATGTTGCAGGATGAAGGTTACTTACATAATCATATTTATCACTGTTTTCTATATAAAATTTTAATACAGTATCTATTATTTGAGGATCAATTAAAGGACAATCCGAAGGTATCTTAACAACCGCATCTGCATTATATAGTTTTCCAACTTGGTAATGTCGATCTAATAAATCTGTTAAATGTCCACGAAAACAATTTAAGTTATGCTCAAGGCAAAGCAATTCTATTTGATCATCTTCAGGATTTTGGGAAGTAGCAACTACGAGTTCTCCAATGAACTTTGAGTGCTTTACTCTTTCAATCATTCTTATTAATAATGGCTTTCCAAGGATTGGCAACATTACTTTTCCTGGAAGTCTTGTTGAAGACATCCTTGCTTGAATTACTGTTACGATTTTCATTTTTATTTATATACTTTTTTGATGTCTTCAATTAAATTAAAAAACTTCATCAAGACTTTTCAAACTGCTTTTAACTCATAATTATTATGTATTTCTTCAATTGAATAATCTTGTTCTTCAAGCAAATAAATGCCAATCCTTGCTATCCTTTCTGCAGATGTCCCATTGTTTTGTATTGGCATTAATCTTTTTAGTTCATTGATGTCAAACGATGAATAAACTTCCTTTCCTAATGCAAGACCAATATATACAACCGAAGAATACTTTGTAATTAAAACATCACAATTGGCAATCATGTGATTTATATTCCCATCTTTAAAAATTATAGCTCCAGGTGCATATTTATTAATCTCACGTGCAGCTCTTTCATATTTTTCGTTTGGATGAAGTTTAAAAATTAGTTGTCGACCATTAGCTATCTTCAAACATTCTTTAATAAATTTTTTCCTGTTTTCGTATTTAAAGGTTTCACGTGCATCTGATGTTGCAACCAAAACATAATTTTTATAAGGAAAATCGTTAATTAAGTATTTATTTGCATTATCAAAATTTGGAATTCCGGTTACTACAATTTTTTCCGGCTTTACTCCCTTTCTTATAAATAATTCCTTGTACCCTTCAGATGCTACACAAAAGATATCATACATATCAGACATGCCCATAGTTGATGTACTTGCTATCCAACGAGGAAAATTAAAATACTTAACAAGATAAAAAGCAAAATTTTCTGGGTCTGTCATACCTTCTTGCACTAAAATAACTTTTTTATTTCTTATATTCTTTGGCACAATTAAATCTGCGCAAGTATATACCAAATCATAATTATTAGTAAGGCCCTTATAATCAACCGTAAGATTATTATCTCTTAGATATTCTTCGGTCTGTTTTTTAAAATTGCCCCCAAGGATTGTAAAATCAAGAACTCCTTTTTTAGCAAGCCATCCTAAAAAACCGTCAGCATAATATGGAGTAAAATAACAATCATAATTTTGAAGATGCATAGAAATTTTATGCATCATAGTTGTTTGATTAAGAGAACCGCAAATGAACAAAATCTTTTTCTTCATAAAATCTCGTTTTTGAAATGTAAAATTAATTAAAATTTATAAACTTACTATTAAGCAATCATTAAATAAAAATTAATAAATTGTTAAAAAGTTTACTCATCACTTTTAAAAATCTTAACGGTTTCTTAATACATTCTTAAACTTTTCTTAACACTTATTTCTTAATTTTACGTTATGGAAAACGTAAAATTAGCTCATATTTCCGATTTACATATTTGCTTCAATTACAAGAAGCAAAATATTGAAAGAACAAAAAAAATTATAGAAAGCGCATTAGAAGAGAACGTAGATCATTTAATAATTACTGGTGACATTTCAGACAATTCTAATGAAAATGACTACATAATTCTAAGAAAGATTCTTGAAACATACAATCTTTTTGATTCTTCCAAAACCTCAATTATAATAGGTAATCATGATATTTTCGGTGGTGTTCAGGTAATGAGCGATATTTATAATTTCCCCCAAAAATGTTACAAAACTAATTATGAAAAAAAAGTACAAGTGTTTTTCCAATACTTTAAAGAACTTTTTGAAAATACAATTACAGTTTCCAAAAATATTTTTCCTTATGCAAAAATAATAAATAATATTGCTCTTATAGGATTAAATTCAGTAGATAAATACTCTAAAATAAAAAATCCCTTTGCATCAAACGGCAAAGTTTCTAAACAACAAAGACTTGAACTAAAAAAACTGCTAGACTTTCCAATACTAAAAAGCAAAATAAAACTTATTATGATTCACCATCATTTCTACAAGAAAAAGATGAAATCATCAAGTTCATTTAATGCATTATGGGGTAAAATTGAAAGTTATACAATGAAATTAAGAGGTAAAAAAAAGCTAATTAAGTTATTCAAAAAGAGAAATATTAAAGCTGTCTTACACGGACATAGCCACGAATTATTAGAATATCAAAGAAAAGGAATAAAATTTTTCAACGCTGGTGGCTCGGTAGAAAATAATGATATAAAGGAATATGGATTTTTCATCATAGATGTAAATGAAAAAATTATTCAAAGTAAATTAAAATTACTTAACTTCGAACCTATTAATGAAATTGTAAGTAATCCTGCCGAATTAACGCTCACTATTTAATTCTCATATAGTATATTATTTTTTTCACTTCTGAAAAATAAAACCAATTCAATCTCCGATTAGCTTATTTTATATCAAATATAACTTAATATTCAAAAGATATTTTATTCATAAAACTGTTAACCACAAAAAAAAATGGCATAAAACATGATAATTTTATTATTCTGCGTCTAAATAGAGAAAAATATGCTAAAATTCTATACCAAAAAGTCATTCAATGGCGGTGTTCATCCCAAAGATTTTAAGGAATTAACAAAGTTACTTCCTTTCGAACAAATTCCTATACCAAAACAAATTATCATTCCTGTTTCTCAACACGCTGGTAAACCCGCAAAACCATTAGTAAGAAAAGGAAGTGTAGTAAAGACAGGTGAACTTATAGCTGAAGTAGATGGATTCATCTCATCGAATATCCACAGTTCTGTAACTGGAAAAGTCACAAAAATCAGTAGCCAAGTAAATGTTAATGGCATTTTAGTAGATTCAATTTTTATTGATACCTTAGAAACTGAAGAACATATAAAAATGCCTGCTTTAAACTTTGAAAAAATTACACCTGATGAAATTAAACAAAGAATAAAGGAAGCAGGAATTGTTGGATTAGGCGGCGCTGCATTTCCTACTCATGTTAAACTTTCTCCGCCCGATGATAAGAAAATTGACTACTTAATTTTAAATGCGTGCGAATGTGAACCTTACATTACAAGAGACTATCGTTTATTAATCGAAAGAACTCAAGATGTTATTTATGGATTGAAATTAGTAATGAAAGCTATAAATGTTAAAAAAGCAATAATAGGAATAGAAGACAATAAAGAAGAAGCTATAGCCAAATTAAAAACAGCTCTGCTAAATTTCCCTGAAATTTCTATTGTAATCCTAAAAACAAAATATCCTCAAGGCGCTGAAAAGATGTTAATAAAAGCAATAACTGGAAAAGAAGTACCTATAGGAAAATTACCGTTTGATGTTGGTTGCATAATTCAAAATGTTGGAACTGTTGTTTCAGTTTATGATGCAATTGTAAAAGGTGAACCTCAGATTAAAGCTTATTTAACTGTAACCGGTAAAGGTATCAAACAACCAAAAAATCTAATCGCTAGAATTGGAACACCCTTGATAGATATTATTAATTATTGTGGTGGTTTTACTGATGATGTAAAAAAAGTAATTGTTGGTGGACCAATGATGGGCTTCGCTCAATATGATTTATTAACTCCCATCACAAAAGCAACTTCTGGTATCATTGTATTAACAAAAGAAGAGATGAAATATTTCAAAGAAACAAATTGCCTAAAATGTGGAAAATGTGTTGAAGTTTGCCCACTAAATTTAATTCCAACGCGTCTAGTCCGTTTAATTCAAAACGAAAAATACCAAGAAGCAAAAGAGTTAAATGTTTCTATATGTATGGAATGTGGAACATGTACTTATAATTGTCCAGCTAATATACCTTTAGTTCAATGGATTAGATTAGGTAAACAAAAAATGTCAAAGATTCTTAATTGAAATTAACCAATTTGAAAACTAAGTGTAAGAAAATATGGTTCCAACTTAGCTTAAAATAATAAAGAAAAAACAATGTAAATCCTGAGAAAATTTGTTAAGTCCACATAACATAAAAATTCAGAAAAATCAGAACTTGCGATTTTGAAGGCTAGAAAAATATATCATAAAAAATGAATAATACTTAAGGATTATAAATAACTTTTTAAAATAAAAAATATGGAAAATTCAACATCAAAATTCATTAACAAATTAGAGTTAAGTAGCTCACCACACATTCACTCAAAATGGTCAACAAAAAAAGTAATGTGGTTTGTAGTATTATCACTTTTACCACCTTTAATTTCAGGTATAATATTTTTTGGAATTTATCAGCTATTAATTATTGCTGTAAGTGTTTTCTTTGCTATTGTTACCGAAGCTATTATTAAAAAAATTAGAAAAATGAAAATAACCATTGATGATGGCAGTGCAGTTGTTACAGGTATTTTGCTTGGTTTGGTACTCCCACCTAATTTTTCTTTAACTGCTACTGCTATTGGCGCAGTATTTTCAATTGCAATAGGCAAAGAATTATTCGGAGGACTCGGATTTAATATCTTTAATCCTGCTTTAATTGGGCGAGCTTTTCTTCAAGCAGCATTCCCAGTTGCAATGACAACATGGACAAAACCTAATTTTTCAGTAGACACTATTACATCTGCTACTCCATTAGCAGCATATAAATTCGATAGAGTATTAACTCAACTTAAACCAATGATAATTGGAAATATTGGAGGTTCAATAGGTGAAACATCTGCAATTGCAATTTTAATTGGAGGAATTTTTCTCATAGTAGTTAAGATAGTTAATTGGAGAATTCCAGTATCAATGATTCTAGGAATGATTTTATTCAGTGGAATTTTTTGGTTAATTGATCCAATAAAATATCCAAACCCTTTATTTCACTTATTTGCTGGTGGTTTTTTACTTGGCACCTTTTTTATGGCAACAGATTGGGTTACTTCTCCAATAACAGCAAAAGGAATGTGGATTTTTGGATTTTGTATATCTCTAATTGTAGTGATAATAAGAATTTTTGGAGGTTTACCAGAAGGTGTAATGTATGCAATATTAATTATGAATGCTTTCGTCCCATTAATAAATCGTTTGACTGAACCAAGAACTTTTGGAGAAAAGTAATGAAAAAAGTAATTCATATAATCGCTACTTTAACAATTATTGGAGCCATTTCAGGAGGTTTATTGTCAATAATAAATAAATGGGCAAGTCCATTAATAGCAGAAAATAAAAATGCAGAAACTGAGAAGGGAATTTTTTTAGTACAACCAGAGGGAAAGTATTATGAAAAGATAAACACAACAGAGATTGAAATCTATAAAGTTTACAATGCAAATAAAAATTTAATAGGTTATTCATTAGCATACGAAGGGAACGGATTTCAGGGAAAAATTAGATTAATGATTGGACTAACCCAGGATTTAACTAAAACAACTTCTCTTGAAATTTTAGAACAAGTTGAAACTCCTGGTTTAGGCACAAAGATTACAGAAGAATCTTTTAAAAATCAGTTTAAAGGCCTTCTGGCATTTCCAAAAATTGAATGGATAAAAGGAAAACCCCCTGTTAAACCAAACGAAATACAAACAATCACTGGAGCAACAATATCTTCAAAATCTGTAGTTGCAATAATTAACGAAGGGATTCAAAAAGCAAGAAGTCTTAAAGAAAGAGGCTTGCTATGAAAAAACAAGTAAGTTATTGGCATGAATTCTTTAAAGGTATATGGGAAATAAACCCCACATTTAAACAAATTTTAGGAATGTGCCCAACCTTAGCTGTGACTGTATCAGCAATTAATGGAATTGCTATGTCTTTGGCTACTACTTTCGTTCTTATATTCTCAAGCTTTTTAATCTCTTGCTTACGTAAAATAATTCCTAACCAAGTAAGAATTGCAGCTTATATTGTAATTATAGCCACTTTTGTTACTATAGCAGATTTAATAATGAAAGCAAAATTTCCTGTATTAAGCAAAGCTCTTGGTCCATTCGTTCCCTTAATAGTTGTTAATTGTATTATACTAGGCAGAGCAGAAGCATTTGCTTCAAAAAATCCACCTATACGAGCAATACTCGATGCACTTGGTAATGGGGCAGGTTTTTTTATTGCATTAACAGTTATGGGAAGTATTAGAGAATTACTAGGTTCAAGAACAATACTTGGCTATCAAATATTACCTTTATCATTTGAACCTTTGCTTGTTATGATTTTACCTGCTGGCGCTTTTATAACATTAGGTTTATTAATGGGAATTTCAAATTCAATCATTGAAAGAAAAAAGAAAATAGAACATAATACACTAATTGAAAAATATAAAGATAAAATGTCGTCAACTCATTTGTCCATTAAATCAAGCAACTAAGGAGGTATAATGGATTTATTAATTGTCTTCATATCAGCTGCTCTTGTGAATAACTTTGTGCTATCAATGTTCTTAGGAATATGTCCATTTATAGGAGTTTCAAATAAAATTTCTTCTGCAGTTTCAATGGGAATTGCTACAACTTTTGTAATGACTTTAACTGCTGTTGTAAGTTGGATTCTATACTTTAAGATTCTTGTTCCATACAATCTCGATTTTCTACAAATTCCATCTTTTATACTTGTTATTGCTTCACTCGTTCAATTCGTAGAAATGTTTATAAAAAAAATTAGTCCTACACTTTATAGAGCTTTAGGAATCTTTCTACCATTAATTACAACTAATTGTGCCATACTTGGCTTAGCATTAATTTTATCTATGCGAAATTACTCATTTCTTCAAAGTATATTTTTTGGAATTGGTGCAGGCGTAGGATTTACACTAGCATTATTAATTATGGCAGGAATAAGAGAAGAGCTAGAATTAGCTGATGTTCCAAAAGCTTTTCGTGGTGCACCTATTACGTTAATTACAGCAGGACTTTTAGCATTAGCATTTATGGGTTTTGCAGGAATGATTTAAATGAAAAAATATATCACATACATACTAATTTTAATTTTTTTAATCGCATGCAGCAAAGAAAAAACTTTTAAGCGCACCACTATAGCTATGGGTAGTACTGTTGAAATACAAGTGCGTGGAGTAAACGAAGTCACTGCAAATAAAGCTATAAATGCTAGCTTTAAAGAAGTAAGGAGAATAGATACTTTATTTTCAACTTACTTAATTGGAAATTCAATGTGGAAGCTTAATAATACTAATGCCGATGAAATTATAGTTGATAAGGAAACCTTTTATGTATTAAAAAAATGTGATGAATTTTGGAAAGAAACTAATGGAGCATTCGATGTTGCTTTGGGAAACTTAATAGAAATTATTGGCTTCGATAAAGGTACTCCACGTATACCTTCACCACATCAAATAAAAAAAGCACTTGAAAAGACAGGCTGGAAGCACATTCAATTGAAAGAACCAAATATTTTAGTCAAACCTGCAAATATTAAACTGAGTTTTAATGCTTGTGTACCCGGTTATGCTGCAGATAGAATAGCAAATATTCTTTCAAATTATGGGATTAAAGAATATTTAGTAAATGTAGGCGGAGAAATTTATGCAAAAGGAAAAAATTGGAAAATTGGAATTCAACACCCTAGAAAAGAATTTGAACTCTTAGCAACAATTAAAGTAGATGGAAAAGGTGTTTCCACTTCTGGAGACTACGAACAATTTTTCAAAAAAGGGAAAAAAACTTATACACATATTTTTAATCCTTTAACTGGATATCCTGCAAATGAATGTCAATCTGTAACTGTAATTGCAAATGATGTAATGACTGCTGATGCTCTTTCTACAGGAATTTTTGTTCTTGGGCCTAAAAAAGGTATCGAATTAGCTGAAAAATTAAAAAACATAGAAGTAATGATTGTTGATTCTTCAGGCAATATCTATCAATCTTCAAACTTTGGAAAATACTTGGTGAGGTAACTATGGAACTTACAATAATCACAGCAATTGTTACAATGGGAGGATTAGGATTTTTATTTTCAAGCGGATTAGCATTTGCAGATAAAAAACTTAGAGTTGAAGAAAATCCTTTAATTGAAAAAATTAACCAAATTTTACCTGGTGCAAATTGTGGTGCTTGCGGTAATGCAGGATGTTACGACTTTGCTGTAAAAGTCGTAGAAAGAAAAATTGAACCCAACGCCTGCCCTGTTGGTGGAGAAGATGTAGCAAACACAATTGCAGAAATTTTAGGTGTTGAAAAATCCAATATAACAAAATTAATTCCAAGAATTTTATGCAATGGAAATAAGTTTAATGCAGTAAAAAAAGATGTAATATACAGTGGGCCTCAAAGCTGTGCGGTTAAGGCAATTGTTTCAGGTGGAGATAAACTTTGCTATTACGGCTGTCTTGGTGGCGGAGATTGTGTAAAAGCTTGTCCATTTGGAGCTATTATAATGAATGATGACGAATTACCATTAGTTATTGAAGAATTATGTACTGGTTGCGGATTATGTGCTAAGGCTTGTCCACGTAATGTAATTGAAATGCATCCTATACAAAGAAATATTTTTGTATTTTGTAAAAATCAAGATGAACCTAAACGAGCAAAAGAAGTTTGTTCTGTTTCATGTATTGGATGTGGAATTTGTGCAAGAAAGTCCGATGGTGGAATTCAAATGATTAATAACTTAGCAATAATAAATTATGAAAAACTCGATGGTACCAAAATCCCATTTGAAAAATGTAGCACTGGTGCAATAAAAAAATTAGATGTGGCTACTAATTAATAATACAAAAATTATATGCTTAAAGAAGAATTAATTGAAGAAGGTTTTGTAATTTCATCTTCAAATGGATTTGCTGAAGTCTTATTAAATAAAAACGAGAATTGTAATAAATGTGCTGCTTATGTTTTGTGTAAATCAAAGGATAATAACTTATCAATTTTGAAAGTAATAGACCCATTTAATACACAACCTGGAGATTACATTAAAATTTCTATAAGTGGAAAAACTATTCTAAAAACTTCATTTCTTGTTTATGGAATATCCTTAATTATATTTTTAATAGGCTTATTTACAACTTATTTTCTATTAAACAATTTAAAGTATGTAGAATTTATTTCTATTCTGGCAGGTTTTTTTGCTGTTTTTACCTATGCTATTTTATTAAAGAAAAAACGACATAAATACGACATTTACCCAAAAATAATATATGTAAAAAGGAAAATTAATTTTTCCTATTAGAATTACAATTCATCTATCATTAATTACTTTCCAAGTCTTTCATAAAAAATATTACATAAATTCTAAATTAAATTACTTTATTATAGTAGTTATAAAGTTATCTGTAACATATCTTCTTTAACTTTGCAAAAAAGCAAAAATTATTATCAATTCCCCAAAATTCACATTAAGCATTTGAATATCATTAAAAATTCTTATGAATAAAATGTCTTTTTAACAACGTTAATAAGTTTTTAACATATATGTTTGGAAATAAAATTTCTAATTACAAAGGCAGGCAAAAAATACTAAGTTTTTAGTGTTATTTTTCAAGTGTTACTTTGTTCAAGGCATCTTTATTTCTAAATTTTTGATTTCTCCTTTCTTTCAGTATAGCTCTATTAGAATTCAATTTTATTTACATTTTATTTCCCAATTAAACTAAACTATAGTAAAAATATTCCATCACATAAATTCAAAAAACACTTGATAAAATTACTTATTATGGAAAACTACTTTAAATATACTACCAACATTTTTTCTAGACTTAACATCAATAGAGGCATTATTTAACTCACAATATCTCTTAACAAGTGCTAATCCTAATCCATTCCCTTCATAAGGCCTTGAATAACCTTGTTCTTCTTGAACAAAAGGTTCAAACAATCTTGGTAAAAATTCTTCACTAATACCAATACCTGTATCTTTTATCTCAACAACTTTTTCTTTCCTTTCATTTTCAGAGAGAATTATTTCTACATAACCTTCGTTAGTGTATTTAATAGCATTATCAATTAAATTAGCAAAGATTTGAGATACACAATATTCATCAGCATTTATTTTTGCATCAACAATATTATATCTTTTGAGTAACTTTAAGCCTTTGGTTTCTGCTAATCTTAAATACTCATTATATAATTTCTCGAGAATGTCTTTCTTCAAATCTATTACCTTAGGATTAACTTGATATGCACCAATTTGAAGCTCAGACATATTTAATATCTGGTCAATTGTTCTAATTATTCTATACGAAGCAGAGTCAATACTTGAAAATAATTGCCTATATTCTGGTTCCACTAAATCATAAACTGAATCTTTTATAAGATTTGCACTACTTACAATAATATTAATGGGAGTTCTAATCTCATGAGAAACTTGTGCCAGAAAATCCGTTTTTATTTTTTCAGCTTGTTCTGCTTTTTCTTTAGCTCTCATTAATGCTTCTTCTGCTTTCTTACGCTCATTAATATCTATGTGTACTCCTATTGCCCTTACAGGTTTTCCATTCTCATCTCTTTCAACTATTTTACCTACGTTTAAAATCCATTTCCAATTACCATCTTTCATTAGCATTCTACATTCAACACTAAAAGTATCCGACTTACCTTCTTCATGTTCTTTAATTTTTTCTCTAACTATTGGTAAATCATCTGGATGAATTAAATTCAAAAACGCGTTAACATTAGATTCTATTTCTTCAAGTTTATATCCAAGCATTTCTGCCCATTGTTTGTTTCTAATTATTTTACCAGTTAAAAAGTTTTGATCCCACAGACCTATATTAGCACTCTCAATTGCCATATTAAGACGTTCTTCACTTTCTCTTAAAGCTCTTTCAGCTTTTCTTTTTTCAGTGATATCAATATAAATTACTTGATATTGCTTTCTATTATTCCATATGATTTCCTTTCTAAAAACTTCCAGATTTCTAATTTCGCCATCTTTTCTAATAATACTAACTTCATAATGTGAGGTTTCTATACCCTTTTTTCTTAATTCTCTTCTAATTTTAAATTCTTCATAACTTTCTTTTGTATAACGATTTGCAACAGACGTATTCAATAGCTCTTCTAAACTTTCATAGCCATAAATATCGAGCAATGCCTTATTAGCATAAATTGTTTTTCCATCTTCATCAACAATTCTC
Source organism: Melioribacter sp. (assembly GCA_026417975.1). Classification (GTDB taxonomy): domain Bacteria; phylum Bacteroidota; class Ignavibacteria; order Ignavibacteriales; family Melioribacteraceae; genus Rosettibacter. Next base: position 120,072 of record JAOACD010000003.1, on the reverse strand, counting down.
ATACCCACAGGAGAATGATCAAATGAATGTCTAAAGTTCTGTTCTGCTTGTTGAATTGCTAATTCTACTTTTTTTCTTTCTGTTATGTCAATTAATGTACCTAAAACTGCTGGCTTTTCTTTATAAAATATTCTTACACCATGAACTTCAACATCAATAACTTCTCCTGATTTTTTGATACCCTTAAATTCATAACGAATCTCATTAACTTCTCCTGATACTCTCTTTTTAATATTTTCTTTTACAATTGAGTGATAATCTGGATGAGTTAAATCTAAAGGCCCTAGGTTACCAATTAATTCATCTACTGAATAACCAAATGTCTTTGCCAAAGCAGGATTTACATATTGAAAAATATTATCTTGAATTAAATAGACTCCTGCTATTGCGGATTCTGAAAGTACTCTAAACTTTTCTTCACTTTCTTTTATTGCTTTCTGAATTTTTCTTTCTTCTGTTTGATCTCGAAAGACTAAAACTACACCAATAATATTTTTATTTTCATCAAGAATTGGAGCACCAGAATCAGCTATTGGAATTTCTCTTCCATCTCTTGATATTAAAATTGTATGATTAGCAAGACCAACTACTACTCCTTCCCTTAAAACTCTTCGAACAGGATTCTCCACTTTATTTCTTGTTTCTTCATTAATTATATTAAAAATTTCCTCTAATTGTCTACCTTTTGCTTCTTTTTCTTTCCATCCTGTCAATCTTTCTGCAACTGGATTCATAATCATCACACAACCTTCCGTATCTACAGCTATTACTCCGTCACCAATACTATATAGAGTAGTTCTTAACTGAGATTCTCTAAGTTTTAGCGACTCTTCCATCAATTTCTTTTCAGTAATGTCTTCGTATGTTCCTAATACACCTTTGACATTACCCTCTGCATCAATTAACGGAACTTTGCTCGTTTTAAGCCAAATCTTTCTTCCATCGGGTGTAGTTTGAGGTTCTTCATAATTTAACTTAGGTTGTAAATTTTCAATTACAAATTTATCATCAGCCCTATAAAGGTCTGCTTCTTCTTTCCAACACATATCATAATCGTTCTTTCCAATTATCTCTTCAGGCGACCTTAACCCAGCATCTTGGGCAAACAGTTTATTGCAACCTAAAAAGTTCGAATTGACATCTTTCCAAAATATTCTATCAGGTATAGTATCAAGTATCAATCTTAACATTTGTTGGGATTCTCTGAGCTCTTTTTCAGCTTTTATTCTTTTTTCCTCATCATCAAAATGTTTAAGAGCATAAGACAAATCCAAAGCTAATTCTTCAAGCAATTTTAATTCATCATCGCTAAAATGATTTACTTGACTTGAAAAGAAATTTATAGCTCCAATTATTTCATCATTTATAACTAGTGGAATTATTGCATAAGACTTCAAATTTAGGAAAGATAAAAACTCCTTCTTCTCTTCACTTAAATCATCATATCTTATATCATTACAAATAATAGAACCATCAACAAGATTATCAACATTAAAAAATTCTTCAGGTAAATTCTTTCTGAATTCTTCAAATGATATTTTTGACTTTTCAAAAAAATAAGCAGGTTCTAATTTATTCGTAGTGGGGTTAAATAATTCAATCCAGCAAACTTCATAATTACCATCTTCAACCACTATTTTACATATCTCCTCAAATAATTTTTCTTTATTATTGACTCTTACTATAGATTGGTTAACATCGCTCAAAACCCTATAAAGTCTATTTAATTTCCTTATTTCTTGTAAATCTTTTATTTGTATTAATTTTTCTTCTTTCTGCTTAATCCTCCAAGCAAAATATACAATAACTAAAATAGATATTAACAATAATAACAATACCACAAACAAAGTTTCTGATGCAAGGATTATAGTAGCAGTTTTTTCATGGCGAGAAAATAAAAAGTGAAAACTTAGCAATCCTATTAAAACAAGTATTACTAAAAAAAGTAAAACAATAAAAACTCGCTCATAAGTCTTGTTTTTAATGAATTGCATTTTTTATATCATTCCTTAAATGAACCCCCTTTTCCTAAATAAATTCCATAGGGAAAAATTCCAATAGTTTACTTAAAAAATAGTTAGTGGGTATTTAATTTATTGAAATGCAGTTTATGATTATAAAATTAATAGCTATTTAAATAATTACATACCACCCACTAAAGTAACAATTTTAATCAATGTACATAATTATTATCGAAAAAATGAGACCATTTTTTAACAGACTTTTTAAATCTTATCTATTATTTCATAAGTATCATCTTTTTAGAAATAATATAATTATCTGCTTCAAGCCTATAAAAATAGATACCGCTTGTTAAATTGGCTGCATTAAAAACAAATGAATGATAACCAGCTGGCATCACTCTATTTACTATTGTAGCAACTTCCTCCCCTTTCGTATTAATAATCTTTAATCTAACAAAAGATTCCTTAGGAATAGCAAAACTTATAGTAGTTGTTGGATTAAATGGATTAGGATAGTTTTGATATAATTCAAAATTACTTGGAATCAAACTCTTATCACTCACGCTTACAACAGGACTTGTTCTAACTGTTGTAGTATCGTTAACTATATTATGACCATCAAATACAGCCACAATTATTCTAAAAGTTTTATTTGCTTGATCAATTGTTGGTGTCCATGTAAACAAGCCACTTGATGTTATAGAAGCATTAGCCGGTATTTCTACTTGAGCAAATATTAATGGATCCCCCTCTGCATCTGATGCACGATATTGAAATGTAAAAGGAACAGGCACATTATGTACTATTACAACTGTGTCTTTTGGTATTTTCTTTGTAAATACAGGTGGTTGATTTGCATTAGCAACATTTATTACTAAAGTTTTTGAATCGGTAGCATTATATTCATCTCTAACAGTAAATGTAACTATATATGAACCTGCTTGTGTATAATTTGGAGTCCATATAAACCACCCATCGGCTGTAACAAATGCTCCTGCGGGTAAATTTGTACCATAAAATAATAATGTAGCGCCAGAATCAGGATCAGTAGCTGTAAGTTTTAATCTATAATTTTGTCCTTCACTTATATTTACTGGGCTAGTTGTGTTTAAATTCAATACAGGTGGTCTATTGACATTTACAACTGTCACGTTAACATTCAAACTTACTATATTTACTCCATCACTTACTCTAAATACTAGAACATAATTACCTTGTTGATTATAATTTGGTGTCCATGTAAATGTTCTTGTGGTGGGATTAAAACTTGCACCACTTGGTAAATTTACAGCACTGTAAGTCAATGGATCATTCTCTGGGTCTGTTGCACTTACTGTAAAGGTTAAAGTTTGTCCTTCATTAACAGATTGATTGCTTACAGGAGTAAATACAGGCGGATTATTAGTTGTACTAACAGTAGCAGAACCATTAACCCAATTTACTTGTAAACCTGGAGGTCCAAACATCTTTGGATTAACATTTCCCGGTGCATAAACAATATCACCAAATTCTAAAGGTGTTGTGCCACTACCTCTGAATCTTATCCTGATATTAAGCAATGTACCTGCTCCGGTTAATGGACTATCACTTGCCCAAGCAACTCTTATATAGCCTGCTGCTGTATCTATTCTTGTTGTAGGAACATTTGCCCCCAACATAGTTCCTGATACACTAATAGCTGTTATATATATTACACTTTTATTATAATTAATTTGAAATTGAAAAGAAGTTACATTCTGTCCCGTTAAATTAGAAACAGTAATAGGAAATAAACTCTCACTTCCTGCTTGTCCAGTGGCAGTTGGTAATGTTATTGTTACCTGTGCAAAAGATAAACCACAAAATACAAGCATTGCAATTATTATCAAAAATATTTTATTCTTCATTTTGTTGCCCCTGTATTAAATTAAATTTGTTACTTAATATAAAATAATTTCAAACCTTTCTCAAAAATTTTTTTCGAAATAATTAAATTATCTGTGACAAAAATCATCAGCTCTTAAAAAGAGGTGGTATTTAGGTGAGTATATTGAGTATTAATATTTCTTAAACTGGAAGTGAAATCAAATTTTTTGTAAGTCTTTTAGTTCTAGTTTTTTAATATTTCCTTCTAAATAAAAAAGCCCCTTTTTATAAGGGGCTTTCAAATTTTTCTTCTCTTTCATATCCTTACTTCACATACATCATCTTCTTCATCGATACATATTCTCCTGCTTCTATCTTGTATATGTACATCCCTGTATTCAACCTACTTGCATCAAATTCTACTCTATGATATCCTGCACTCATATTCCCATTTACTAATGTTGCTACCTCTTGTCCTAATATATTATATACACTTAACTTAACATGACTCTCCTTTGGCAATGCAAATCTTATCGTCGTAACTGGGTTAAATGGATTTGGATAATTCTGCATTAATGCATATTCCTTAGGTACTCCTGCCTCCTCCTCCTCTAAACCTGTAACGGTATTACTTACCTTAACTGTTCTGCTTGATGTTGCTTTTAATGAACCATCTGAAACTTCTATAATAATTAAGAACGATAATCCTGCTTGACTTGGCCTTGGTACCCATGAATATAAACCATCGGCAGAAATTTCACCAGGTCCGCTAATGAGTCTGAACGTTAAAGGATCATTATCTGGATCTGTTGCTTTATAAATAAATTCAAAAGGAACAGGGACATTATGAACAGGTATTATTTGTCCATCAGGAATTTCTACAGTAAATTGAGGAGCTCTGTTAGTATTATTTACTACAATTGAAACTGTCCTGGTTGCAGATAAACCACCTCTATCTGTTACCTTGAAAGTTACAGAATAAGCTCCTGCTTGATCAAAATTTGGTTTCCATGTGAAAGTGTTTCCTACTAAAGTTGCTCCTGTTGTTGCTGGAGTTGCTGTATATGAATAAGTTAATGCATCACCTGTGTTAGGATCCGAGCCAACTAATGTTATTGTCAATGTTTCATTTTCATTCACAGCAAATGCAGTTTGATTTGGATTAAGTGTTAGTGTTGGAGCAACATTTGCTTCGGCAACAGAAATTAATGCAGAATAAGCAGTTGATGTAGGCGTACCCGTATTGAACTTAAACGACGTAAAAGTAAGTTCAGCTTTACCTGCTTTCTTTGCTTTTCCTGTTAATTTAAGTAATGTGCCACTACCACTAAAATAAGAACCTTTTGCTAATGAAAATGTTACTGTGCCATTCGTATTATTAATATTAACCGCAGCAGTACCTCCTTCGCTTAATGTTGAAGATAAATCATAATTATTTATCTCTATTACATTCTTATCAAATGTAGCAGTAAAATCGTAAGAAAGTACTTTTTGATCTTGAGTAATTTCAGTTGTCAAAAGTGGTATTACTATATTATCTCCTTCTGTTGCACTTACAGTCCCCCCTTGAACTATAATAGCAGAGGTCTTTAATTCACCTTGTACTATATTTGCTCCAGGTATTCCAAGATTAAACTTTAATGTATTTGCTAAGTCAGGATTAGTTGTACCATAATTTTTAAAGAATACTCGTAATTTTAATAACGTTCCTTCTCCTACTAGGGCTGGATAGCCTGCCCAAGCTACTGTTAATTTTCCAGCAACTGTATCTGGTTTAGCAGTAAGTATTCCCTTACCATCTAGTAATGTACCTTCGGTTGATACTCCTCGTATAGAAACTATATTTTTATCATAGTTTAAAGTAAATTCAAACGAAGTAATATTTTTCCCACTAACATCATCAACTTTTATATCAGCAAGTTTTTCAGTATTCTTTACACCAGATACAGTTGGTAATGTAAATTTAACTGGTGTGTTTGAAGCAGTAATTTCTGTAGTGCTACCTATTATTCTAACATCTTGAACTAATAAATATTTTGTATTCGATAATGTAGCCTCTGTATACCATGGATAAATTCTTACATACAGTGTATCTCCTGGATATACATTTTTGTTTATATAAAAAGAATTTAGTGTAAGTACATTATTTAGAAGTGCTATTGGTTGAGAATTTAGATAAACAGGATACTTAAATGATGCTTTAGTATCATAAGCAATATTAACTCTCATAAAACTTGTTGCACCGCCACCTAAGTACATTTTTATTGTATCAGCTCGTAATATATAACCAGACTTTGGGGTTACTGCAAATTGTACATACCTATCGTTAACTTGCGCTGTTTCATTTCCCCAGTATAATCCAGTAGTACCATCTGCTGTAGGCCACCATCTTTGTGTTGGTCCTAATGGCCCACTTGCTCCTGTATAACTTCTTACTCTAAAATTTGTTGTCCCTGTCTCTCTTAACCCTATAACATTTTGATGTTGATATGACACTTTTTGACTATCAGGTGGTATACATTTCCATTGTACTAAAAGAACAGGTCCATCATTTAATAATGAAATTTCAAAACTTGCAAAAGTTACCTTTGTAAATAAAAGCAGAGTAAGTGTAAATAAAATTTGTAAATATCTTTTCATTTTTGCCTCCAAAGGGTTTATTTCAATTTTTGTATTTACCCTAAATAAAAATTCTAATTTTATCGTTTACTTTGCCAAATTTATCTAACATTTATATGTTTTGCAATGAAAAAATTCTTAAAATTATTTTTTCTAAAGAAAATTTTTCAAATTATTCTAATATCTCTACCCCCTTTCCATTTAATAAATCTCAAAGTGATTAACAACATAAAAATAATAAAGACCTAATAACTATAATTATTTTGTCGACATTTATTTTTTGTAAAAGAGAAAAAATTTTTTAGCTTTCTTTATATTTTCAATATGCTATTATTTTATCATCTCTTAAATAAAAAAGCCCCTTTTTAGAAGGGGCTTTCAAATTTTTTCTTCTCTTTCATATCCTTACTTCACATACATCATCTTCTTCATCGATACATATTCTCCTGCTTCTATCTTGTATATGTACATCCCTGTATTCAACCTACTTGCATCAAATTCTACTCTGTGATATCCTGCACTCATATTCCCATTTACTAATGTTGCTACCTCTTGTCCTAATATATTATATACACTTAACTTAACATGACTCTCCTTTGGCAATGCAAATCTTATCGTCGTTACAGGGTTAAATGGATTTGGATAATTCTGCATTAATGCATATTCCTTAGGTACTCCTGCCTCCTCCTCTAAACCTACAACCACATCACTTACCTTAATAGTTCTAACAGATTGGGCTGTTAATGAACCATCTGAGACTTCAACAATAAGAACGAATGACCTACCAGCTTGAGATGGCGTTGGTGCCCAAAGGTAATATCCATTTGTTGAAATTTCACCTGGTCCACTTACTATTCTGAAAGTAACAGGATCACCGTCTGGGTCAGATGCTCTGTAAATAAATTCGAACGGAACAGGCACATTATGAACTGGAATAACAATATTATTTGGTATCTCAGCTGTAAATACAGGAGCTCTATTAACATTATTAACAACTATCGAAACAGTTACAGAAGCAGAAAGACCACCTTTATCTGTTACTTTAAATGTAACAGAATAAGCACCTGCTTGATCATAGTTTGGTGTCCATCTAAATACATTTCCTGTAAGTGTAGCTCCTGTTGTAGCAGGATTTGCAGTGTACGAATAAGTTAATACATCTCCTGTATTAGCATCTGCACCATTCAGTGTTATAGTAAGTGTTTGATTTTCATTTACTGCAAATGTAGTTTGATTTGGGCTTAATGTAAGTGTTGGAGCTACATTTGCCTCTGCAACTACTATTGTAGCTGGGTCAGCTGTAGCACCTGGTGTACCTGTATTAAACTTGAACGAAGAAAATGATAATTGAGTATTTCCTTTAGCTTTAGCTTTTCCAGTCAACTTTACTAAGATACCACTACCTGTTAAATAAGAGCTACTTGCAAGAGAAAAAGTAACTGTACCTGTATTATTGTTTACATTAATTGCAGCAACACCACCCGAGCTTAATGTCGAAGCTAAATCGTAGTTGTTTATTTCGATAATATTTTTATCAAATGTTGCTGTAAATTCATATGATAATACTTTTTGGTCGGCAGTTATATTTGTAGTTCTTATTGGTATCACAATATTATCACCTGCTGTTGCAGAAACTGCATCTCCTTGTATTAAGATTGCAGCTGTTTGTGCAGTTCCACTTGTAACATTTGCTACAGGGTTGCCAGCATTAAATTTAAAAGTAGCACCTGTGCTTAATGTAGTAGTTCCTACACTTTTAAATCTAATTCTTAACTTTAGTAAAGTTCCCTGACCACTTAGAGCAGCAGAATGTGCCCATGCTACGGAAAGAGTACCGTTTACTGTATCTGCATTTACCGTAAGATTTCCTTTACCTTCTACCAATGTACCAGCGGCATCTACACCTCTAATACTTACGATATTTTTATCGTATGTTAACTTAAATTCAAAAGCCAATACATTCTTTCCAGTCAAATCTCCTACAGTAATTGCGCCTAGTTTTTCTACTCCTGATGCACCGCTAACATTTGGTAATGTAACACTTACCTGCGCAAACGTACTCGTTCCTAGCATAAGCATTGTTACAAGAGCTGCAAGAAACTTTACAACGCTTATTTTGAAACTTCTCATTTATAACCTCAATTTTATTTTCATCCAAATTATTTATTAAGGGGCAGCTTTTAACTGCCCCTTTGAAATTTAGCGCAATTACTTCAGCAAGTTCATCTTCATGGTAGAAGTATACTTACCAGCTACAATTCTATAGATGTAGATACCGGAAGCTACTTTACCACCAAAGTCGTTTGTTCCATCCCATCTTACAGTGTAATAACCAGCTTCTTGTTCTTGATCTACTAATGTCTTAACTACTTGTCCTAACATATCATAAATTACTAAGCTAACTCTAGTATCTTGTGGAATAGCATATTTAATGCTAGTTGTTGGGTTAAATGGATTTGGATAGTTCTGACTAATTGAGAATTCAGCAGGTATTTCTTTTACTTTTACAGTCATCGAGCCAAATGATTGATCATTCAACTTAGCTGCAGCTGTTAAATTAACTTTAGCTTCTTTATCTTTCAAAGCTAAGTTGATGTTAGCAACATTACCATCTTTCAATGGAGTTAATCCAGCCATAGCTATCTTAAGAACTCCATTATCAAGGTTGGTATAAGTTATCCAGCCTTCTGGTAATGTTGTCGAAACACCTTTGAACTCTACAGCATCAGTCAATTGAACTTCAGTGTATACAGAAACTACTCCACTTGTTTTCTTAAGTGTTAATGGTAATGAAATTACACCTTTATCGTAAGAAGCTTTTTCGAACTCTACAGCACCCATTGCAGCACTAATCTTAGCAGATGGCCAAGAACCATTAGCTACATAGTAGAGTATCATAGCTGCGTCATAAGCACCAACAACACCATCGCCATTAACATCTGCTGCCCAGAGTTTTTCAGGATCTGTAATTGGGGTTAATCCAACTACATGTTTCAATATATCAGAAGCATCTGTAGCATCTGGTTGACCAGAGCCGTTTAAGTCACCTTTAGCTAATGTACGTGTTACAGTAACAGCAGTAGTTGTTGTTGCAGATGCATTATTTGGATCTGTAGCACGTATTGTAAATGTAATAACTTTATCAGCATCAGCAATAGCAGGCGTAAATGTCAACGTACCAGTTGAAGCAGATATATTATAAGTTCCTGCAGGAGTTGGTGATACACTTGCTATTGAGTATGTTAATGTTTCACCATCTGGGTCAACAGCAGTGTATGTAAATGTATATACTTGGGTATTCTTTACAGTAGCAGTTGCTCTAGTTGATGTACCTGGACCAGTAAAGCTTGGAGCACGGTTTACATTTACTACTGTTACACTTATAGTTCTCTCTGCAGTTAATCCTCCACTATCTGTAGCGCGAACTGTAATTGTATAAGGAGCTGTTCTACCATCAGCATAACCTGGCTTAACCTTAACTAATCCAGCTGATGTTATTGTTACGAAAGATGGAGCAGTAACTAAAGTATAACTTACAGTTTCACCTATATCACGTGGATCTGCTGTGAATTGAATATTAAGTGAATCAGCTTCGTTTACTGTAAATGATGATGCAGTAGGTGCTGTAAACAATGGAGCTCTTGTTGGAACACCTATTGCAAATCGGCTACCTTGTATTACTAAACCACCTTGTGAAGACGTAGTTCTAACTACAACTGTAGTATCAGTTCCTGAAACTACTTGATAATTCGAATAATTTGCAGCAACACCTTGCAAGAACCAGCCATTGCTTTGTGCATTACCATCTTGTCTTCTTATTATTCTAAGATGAGCATCACTTGCATATGGATAGCCAATATTGCTTGCTTGCAATTCAATGTCAAATGTTTGTGTAGCTGTTAAGCTAGTTGGCGTTGTTGATACTAACCAGTAGAAGTTTGGATAGTTTCCTACCTTAATACCAGCGCCGCCATCTAAAGGCAAGTTAACTGTACCTTGTGGTGATGTATTTTCATGCGATACAACTATACTTGCCGGGTTTCCAACTGGATATGAAGGTGTGAATGTTATTGCCAATGGTCTATATTGTCCAGTTAATGTTCCTGTTGGGAATTCAAATCTACCATTTGTACCAGTCTGACCATCTCCTGCATTTGCCTGTCTTTGTACTTTACCAACTACATGTCCAACCTTTGTTCCTGTAACAGCAGTCCTATCATAACCAAGTCCATCAGATATTAAGGATGGCCTATCTAATATCAAAGTATTATTACCCATATTAAGTATACCATTAACAAAAATTATTTTACCTGTGTTAGCATTTCCTAAATTATTATCGTCATCGATTCGTAAGTTACCACCTGTTACATTCAACACTGGGTTTGTACCTTGCATGTCAAGTTTCATAAATCCTATAGTTTGATTACCACCAAGTGCAAGAGTTTGGCCACTTGTTCCACCAAATACTAATGGCGAAGTTAGTGTAAATGTAACAGACGGATCAGTAGCATTTGAATAATTATCTTTTGTAATAAGAACAGCACCTTTTGCTGTTAATTGAGCATTTGCTGTAAGATTATTTCTTATAATTAAGGAATCATTTACTGTTGTAGCAGAATTTATAGTAATCAAAGCATTAGCAACATTTGCACTTCTTGTAATAATAAGCTTACTTAGTTCACCTGGCAATTCAATTCCAGTAGTAATATTACCACCTGGTGATGCTAACGTTGGTTGATATACAACTGTTATATTTTTATCTGCCGGGAATGAAATAGAACCGCCACCTACTGTTACAGAAGCATTTTGTGTTCTATTAATCTTAATTCCACTTGCTAATGTAAGGGTATTTGAACCAATTCCCAAAGTACCACTTACCAAATCTAAAACTTGATTTACCGTTCTATTTCCTGGAAGACCTATAGTTGCACCAGGACTATTCAAGACAAAAGAAGTTACAAGTGTTGATGGAGTACTTGGCCATATATTTGCAGGTATATTGCCCGTTGCCATATTAAGCGCAACCAGATTGATAGAACCAGCATATGCAGGAGCAGCACTAATTGAACCACTTGTATAATTTACTGTAGCCCCATTAGCAACTGCTAATTTTCCATTTGTTGTTAGTGTTTGACTGCCCATCTGCATATCTAAGTTACCTGTAACAGTAATATTCCCTTTTCCAGCCGCACCACTTAATGTTAAATTATTAGTTGTACTTGCTGTAAATCTTAAATTAGGAATAGTAAATCCATCTCCTTGATCAACTGTCCAAGCAGCATTTGCATCAAAAATCATATACCCTGTTGTAGCGGAGTAAGTACCTGCTGTTCTTGTAAATGCAGTTTGGAATGTTATATTTCTACTTCCAAAATTAAGTACACCACCGTCGTGAGTAAATGATGACGTAACTGTTAATGCTGTACCGGTACCTGCTAAGTTAACATTATTACTTATTCTCAAATTACTAATACTTGGCGCACCAGTATAACTAAATGTTAAAGGTGGATTTGTAGGATTAAGCCTAAGAGTACTTGCGCCAGCAACTGAACCATTTGCAGTTAAAGTAAAGTTAGAGCCTGTAATTGTCAAATTTTGACCTAATGTTAAAGTACCTCTTGTTACAGTTACATTACCTGCAGCTATTAAATTATTACCGCCAGCTAATGTGAATGAAGTACCAGGAGCAGCCAAATTAATGTTAATATTTGCAGCAATAGTAACATCAGATGCATTTAGTGTTAAAGTTGTTGCTGCCGTACTACCATCACCGAAAGATATTGTACCATTAGTGGTAATTGCACCACCTGTAAATGCCGGACCTGTACCTAAATGAGTTAATGTGAAACCACCCAAATTAATTGTTCCTGCTGCATGAGTTAAATTACCAGACATCTGAATATCAGAACTTAAAGTAAGAGTATTATTTGCATTTGCTGTTGTTATACCGCCTAAATCCGTTCCATTTGATACACCACTTAATGTAAGAGTTAAACTTGCAGTACCATTACCAAATGTCAAAGCTCCATTAGCACTTTGTGATGTAGGATCAAAGTCATCACCACCTCCACGTTCGTTATCTGTACCAACCAACTGATGAATTAATGCTTTAGGACCATTTATAACATTACCAGTAGAACCAGCTGCAACCTCAATAGGTGGTAAGTAACCAGAACCCGTTATTGTAGTACCAGTTGGAGCTGCTAATACCAATTTACCTGTTAGTCCTTCATTAGCAATATCACCATTTAATACAATAGAAGCACCTCTCATTGTCAAGGATACACCATCTATCAACAAGCACTGATCTGCATTAACTGTTAATGTACCATTTATCGTAGCAGCCGTTGCAACAGTAACAACACCTTTCAAAGCTACGTTGTTAAGACCGTTAGAGCCTGTAGTTGTTGCAACTGTTAAATTATTTAACTTATCAATGGCTGTTGGTAATTCATTACCTGACGATTTATCTCCGCCAATATATGTTACATTTACCATCGAGTTAAACGTTGGCGCTACGTCAAAAGAACCATTATTTCTTACAATTGTAGGATAGTTAGTGGAATTATCAATAGTAATTAAATTACCAGTATGAGTAACCAAACCATCAGTTAAATAAATATTTCCTTTTACTGTGATAGGAGAAGTAGTAGACATACCAGCGGCATTATTAAACTCAATCGTACCAAATTCACCAGTACCACCAAATGTTTGGGCTGCAGTTCCACCAAGCATTACTCTACCTTGCCCACTAGTTTCATATCCACCATTATTTGTAAATGAAGTTCCCTTAACTACCAAGCTTGCAATATCCGAAATCAGTACTTTGCCAGATGTAAATTGCAACGAACCATTTATATTTAATACTCCACCCGTAAATTTAACGGCTTGTGCTAGACCCGTAGTGTTATTAACTTCTAAATCACCTGCAATAACAGGATTTAATGAACCTATATTTACGGTTACCAACTGAGTCGGTGTAGGATTACCTATAACAATCTTAGTTGCTGCAGTATTAAATGTTGTATTAGCAGATGAACCACCAAATGTAATTGAAGCACTATTTAAAGTTATAGAAGTTCTATTTGTGGTAGTAATACTTCCACCAGTAAACGAAGCATTACCACTTATTGTAATTGTCTGCGCAGCTGACGAAGGCCAATTAATAGTACCTCCAGTTATACTTACAGCACCATTAATTGTTAAAGAGTTATTGTGAGTGCTGGCAATGTTAAATGTACCAGAACTCCATGTAAAACCGCCCAAAGTAACAAGCGCAGTTGTTATATTTGGGAATGTTATTGTACCATTTGCAGTTGATTGAACAGAACCTGTAACACTTACATTACCTGTGCTAGTAACAACAAAACTTGTTGTATTCGTCCCTTGGTTAACAACATTACCACCAATAGTCACTGTTTTCGCAGCTGTAGCTGCTGCCCCAATTTGAAGTGCTGTAGAAGCATGTGTTCTTGAATTTGTTATATTTCCTGTAATGTTAAAGTTTTCATTACCAAAAATTGTATAACCACCTACTCCAGATCCTGAAATTGTAATACTTGTACCAAAAAATCCAGCTGTAGTACCATCGCCTGCGCCTATTATGATATCCCCGTTTCCGTCACCTGCTGCTCTACCTTTAGAGCTATTTGTAATTAATCCTACTCGATTAGCAGTGGTTCCTATTGATGATGCACCTGTACGTGCCGCACCACCTATAATTATCCTACCATTATTTTGATTAGCAGCTCCAGTAATACCAGAAAAATCTGAACTATTATTAATACCACCATCTGCCCTTACAACACCAGTAGTCAAACTATTACCCCAAGTTATTAAGCCATTTCCACTAAAATCTGTAGGGTTCGTCGTACCAGTTAATGTTGTTTTTGATGTATTATTTATAGCACCATTAATTGTCACATTAGTTGCAATATTTTGGAATACAATATTACCAAAGCCATCCACATCTGTAGATGTACCATAAGTTCCAGTAATAGTAATATCGTTTACAACATTACCTGTTATTGTAATATTTGCATTTGGAAATATAATTCTACCTGATGTAGCACCATTCCAAGTATTTGCATTAGATACAGTTAACGTAGCTTGATTTGTTACATTTCCATTAATTGTTACTCCAGCTGCAAATGTAATCGTAGCTCCAGTTGCGCTGGTAATACTTGAATTTAACAATACGTTACCGTGAACTGTATTTAAAGACGTTCCTAAATTAACAGTACCAGTACCACTCAAAACTAAAACGTTACCAGTAAATCCTGATGTTCCTAAAGTTACAATTGAATTAGTACTAGATTGAACACTGGCAGCATTTTGTACGGTTAACGTACCTGCAATTGCTGTTGGACCCGCTATATCAAGGGTTGGAGTTCCTGTACTAGAAGTAGCAACAATATTAGGCAATGAAAAAGCACCACCAATACTAGCATTACCACTCATGTTAAATGTTAAAGTTCCATTGGTAACGTTCCCACCTATATTATGAGTATTAGCTCCACTTACAGTCCAATTATTCCCCCCTAAATTTAAAGCTGCACCTGTAGTAATAACACCATTAACCGTTATTGATGCACCACTTTTAATAGTAACTGCTGCAGTAGTTGTAAAATTATTTATCGACCCCCCTGTATTTGGGAATTCGTCACCAGTAGTATAAGCTGCGTTATATGTAAAATTAGGATTATTGCTAAAAGCTAATTGTCCAGTAACTTTAGTAGTTGTTACAACAGCTGCAACTGTAACAGTTCCACCGCTTACAGTTACCAAATTATTTGGATTTTGTAAAGTTCCAGAAGTTAATTTTAAACCTCCCTTGAGTATGAATTGGCCTGAGTTGAAAGTAGCATTATTTGCTAATGCCCCTGTATTAATTTCTAATTCAGATGCAATACCTACATTTCCACCAGTTGACTGAAATGTAAGCTGTTTATTTACAGTTATTGTTGTGGGCTCTCCAGTAACAGTACTGTAATCAACACCTGTATTTGCAACTACAATAATATCTCCAGGATTTGCCGAAGCAATAGCATTTGCTATTGTTTTCTTTGGACCTGTAACATTATCATCAGGAGAAGGTATAGATGGCGATAATCCATTACGGCCGTCGTTACCTATTTGGTTATTGACGTACCAGGTTACTTGTGCGAACGTTGTAGTTCCTAGTAGAACTAAAAACGTTAGCAACAAAAATATTTTGCTTAACTTCATTTTTTTCTCCCTTATTGGTTGAAAAATTGTTTTTGATTAAAAGAAAGATTATTTACACACACAAACAAACTTTGACAAGCTCCGTTTTTAGCCCTCGTCCTTAAGTTGGTATTAATTTTCTCATTCGGTTTTACCTCCTTATTTTGTTTTGTAATATTTGTTTTGTTCATCTTTTTGGTTTATAAACCTTATATATTTCAATAAGTTATAAAATTTATATAGAGTTTTTGTTTAAAATAAGTGTTAGCGCTAAACTTGTCAACAAGTTTTTAAATAATTTTTCATATTTGTGAATTAAATTACACATTTCAATACGTCTTGTCAAATTAAATAATTATAAAGAAAAAATTTTATGCGCTAAAGCATATAACTGCTCTAAGACGCATAAAGTATCTTCATTCCACTATTAGAAGAACAATAAACTTTATCTACAAGCTTATTCAAAAAAATTCCATGTTCTACTATTCCAGCTCTTTCGTTTAATATTTCATTAAGTTTAGCTGGATTTTCAATTATTCCAAATTCAACGTCTAATATAAAATTCCCTTCATCTGTAACATATGGCTTACCATTTTCATCTTTTCTTAGTCTAACTTTTGCATTAAGAGATTCTAAAAAAGCTTTTTCGCTTTCAAGTGCAAATTGTAAAACTTCTATTGGGACAAAAAACTTTTCTCCTAATTTATTTGATAGCTTTGATTCATCGATTACAACTAAAAAACTTTTTGTATTCTGAGCAATAACTTTTTCTCGTAACAATGCACCACCACCACCTTTAATTAAATTCAGATTTGCATCAACTTCGTCTGCCCCATCAATTGTAATATCTATTAACCGCTCGTTTTGAGTGCGCAATTTTTGATTTTGACTAAATAGCTCGTTTAAAGAAAGCACAGGAATGCCAAGTTGAATTGCTAAGTGTTCAGTTCTTTTTGATGTAGGTATACCGTAAATATTTTTCAACTTGCCTTCCTTTATTTTATTAGCCAATTTTTCAATTGCAAACCTTGCTGTAGAACCTGTGCCCAAACCAACAATCATTCCGTCCTTAACTTCTTCAACTGCAGCCTCTGCAGCTGATTTTTTCAGTTCTATATTATTATCCATAAAAATCTCAAGTTGTTTTTTAAAGAAATAATTGTGCCAATCTTTAAAATCTTCGATTTTGTTTTATAAATTTAGAATAAAATATTTTTTGATGCGAATTTTTTTCGCATTAAAGTGAAAAAGTTACGTTATAAATGTTGTTTTAATGTGGTTCAAAAA
This sequence comes from Melioribacter sp., assembly GCA_026417975.1. Lineage (GTDB taxonomy): Bacteria > Bacteroidota > Ignavibacteria > Ignavibacteriales > Melioribacteraceae > Rosettibacter. The sequence continues at coordinate 103,150 of JAOACD010000003.1, read as the reverse complement.
GACTATCAATAGAAATTTTCAAGATTATAAAAGAAAGCTAAATTGCTTTGCTTAAGTTACGCATTGTAAATAAATATTTTTCTTTTGTTTCTAAATTTAATGGAGCAATAGAAAATCTTTTTAATAATTCATCAATTGCATAAAAAATATTTACTTGTGGAAAAGAATTTTCTTTTAAATAGTGAATAAGTTTTAAAGTTCTAAAAGCATCGAACCAAATTGTTTTTTGTTTTGTAAGTTGTTCTGTGGTTTTTGAATTTAACAAAATATTTTTCCATGCTTTTGCAAATTTATTTATTTCAAGAAATTTTTTTAGTGCTGGATGAATTTTTTCTGAGTTATTTATGTAATAATTTTCGTCATTAACATTACTACTATAAAACAAATCTAACCAATTTTTAAGAATATCAAAACAAAGTGGATTATAAACTAAGAATTCTTTTTGTGGATTAGACAGATACTTAGAAATAGTTTTACCAGTACCAAAAGGAGTGCGCAAAGAACTTCTTGCCGAAGGGTAAACCGTGGTATTATTTATTTTATAAATTGAAGTTAGCTTAGCTAATTTTTCGAGAAAATAAAAATCTTCGCCTGCTTTTCTTTTATTCATTCCACCAGCTTTACAATAATATTCTGCAGTACACACAATAGTAGAACCAATTGATTGATAAGCATAAGGGGAATTAGCATATTTTAAGCCAGCAACGTAATATCTTAGAAAGAGTTCGTACATAATAATTGCATTTTTAATGTCTTCATTTTCTGGCAGAATATGTTCATAATATACAGTTGCAGCATTTATATTTTTTTCATTAAAAGCATTTACAATTTCTGTCAAATAATTTTTTTCCACAATACAATCGGCATCAAGAGAGATTAAAATTTTTTTTCTCGAGTTTTTGTAGTCAAAAACTTTTAAAGCTAAGTCCATTCCTATTTTTCTTGCCAAACCTGCTCCGGCTTCTTTTTCGGGCAATTCTTTTCCTTTACTCGAAGCATCAACCAAACCAATATATAACTTTGAACTACAAAATAATCTAGAAAGCTCATTATTATTTTTTGAGATAATGTTTCTTAATAATTCAATAGTTTTTTTATTGTTATTTTTAATTTCTTCTTTACAGTTTGGTGGATTATTAATTACAATGAGTAGTAATGTTTCTTCTAAGTATTTTTTATCGATTTCTAAAATTGAATTTATAAGGCAAATAATATTTTCGAATTCTTCTATAGCTGGGACAACAATAACATTATTGAATTTTTTATTATGAGAAATTTCTAATTCCCATTTATTTGATGAAAATTTTTTTAGGTAAGAAATTACATATGATGGTAATATTTGGTTACTCATACAAAATAATTTTCTTTAATAATTTTCTCTGCTTCCTGAAAATTAGCTCCTTCAATCCAATGAATTTTTATTCCTTCGCGTTCCATTTTTCTAAACCAAGTGATTTGTCGTTTTGCAAAATTGTGGATTGCACTATTAAGTTTTTGAAACATGTCGTTATAATTAAGTTCATGCCTAAGATACTTACCAATGTATTTATATTCGAGTCCAAAGAAATCAAGTTTATCGTAAGTAATTCCTTCTGCAATTAAATTTTTTACTTCTTCTATCATTCCATGTTCAAGTCTATATTTTAATCTTTTAGTTATTAGTTCTTTAATTTTTTCTCTTTCTAATTTAATCCCAATAGTAAGGGAATTTATTACAGGTTTATTGTTTTGGTTTTCAGAATTTTTTTGTTCAGAAATTATAATTGCTCGAATAATTCTATCTTTAATTAATAAGTCGGTAGTATTATGAAGTTTTGGATTAAGTTTTTTTAATTTTTCTCTAAGTTCTTCTATACTAAGTTTGTTTAAGTTATCATACTTTTCTTTACTAAAATCTACTTTATTTAATTTATAGCCTTTAAGAATAGAGTGAAGATAAAGTCCAGTTCCACCAACTAAAAATGGTATTTTGTTTTTTGAAGTTATTTTTTCAAAGGCTTCGTAAAAATATTTATTAAATAAAAAGAGATTGAATTCTTCTGTTGGTTCTATTATATCGATTAGGTGATATGGAATAAGTTTTCCGTTTACGATATATTCATCTAAATCTTTTCCTGTTCCGATATTCATTTTTTTATAGACTTGTCGTGAATCTGCAGAAATAATTTCTCCATTAAAATGGTAAGCCAACCGAACTGCTAACTTAGTTTTTCCTGTTGCAGTAGGTCCAAGTATTGTTATTAAGTTATAGTGCATGCAAAAATAATAATGATTTGGTTTGAAAAGAATGCAAAGTATTTAACAAAATAGGATTAAGATTCATTACATTGCATAAAATTTTCCAAATTAGATTTTTTAAATTACTTAGGCTTTAATAAACTTAATATCAAACCACAAGCATTCTCATCCAAGTTCTTCTACCTTTATCGTTCATAGGTTCGCCTGCGGTAAAAATAACAACATTGCCTTCTTTAATTAAGTCTTTTTCCTTAAGTAATTTGAGTGAATTACAAATAGCACTTTCTTCATCTCTAATTTTATCTAAGAAGAAAGGTTTAATTCCCCAATGAAGATTAAGAGTATTAAGCGTTTCAAATTTATCTGAGATTGCAAAAAGGTTAGCTTGTGGTCTAAATTTAGAAACGATGCTAGCTTTAATACCAAGATGAGTAAAAATTACGATAGCAGAAGCATTTAACTGTTCAGCTGCTTTAACAACAGCTGCGCCGCTTGCATCAATCATATTTTCAAAAATATCTACAGGGATTTGATAATTAACTTTTTTACGCATTCCAGATTCTGCTTCGGTAGTAAGTAAAATTTTATTCATAACACTAACTGCTTCGATAGGGAAATTTCCAACAGAAGTTTCGCCACTAAGCATAACAACATCGGTACCATCCCAAACAGCATTTGCGATGTCAGAAGCTTCTGCTCTTGTAGGCACAGGATTATGAATCATCGATTCGAGCATTTGAGTTGCAGTAATAACAAGTTTACCTACTTCGTTACATCTTCTTATAATTTTCTTTTGAATAATAGGAACAGCTTGCGAGCCCATTTCAACACCTAAATCTCCTCGAGCTATCATAATTCCATCAGAGACTTCCAAAATTTTCTCAAAATTTTTAACAGCTTCTTCTTTTTCTATCTTAGCAATAATTGGGATTTTATAACCTTTACTTTCGAGCCAATTTCTTAGATTTATAATATCATTTTCACTTCGCACAAAGGAGAGTGCTATAAAATCGACACGATGTTTAAGTGCAAATTCTAAATCTGCAAAATCCTTTTCTGTAACAGATGGAGTGCTTAATTTCATTCCTGGCAAATTCATTCCTTTCTTTGGACGTAAGATTCCACCTTCAATTACTTTGCAGATTACAGAATCTTTTGTTTTATCTTTAATTTGGAGTTTAATAAGGCCATCATCGATTAAAATTGTATTTCCTATTTGAGAATCTGCAACAAGACTTTTATAACTTGTTGATATTTTTTCTTTAGTTCCAAGAATATCATTAATTGTAATTTCTAATAAATCTCCAGAATAGATTTCAATTTCTGGTTCAGATAGGTCACCTATTCTTATTTTAGGTCCTTGCAAATCTACAAGTATAGGGATAGGAAGAGATTTTTCAACGCAAATATCGTTTATCAGATTAAAGATTTTTTCAAAGTAGTCATGATTGCCGTGCGAGAAATTCAATCTAAAACCATCTGCACCGGCATCAATAACTTTTTCTAATATTTCTTTTTTATCTGTAGCAGGACCAATTGTTACAAGAATTTTTGTTTTAGCGAAACTCATTTCTTTTTCTTGCTCTTATTTGATTTAGGATTATTTTCTTTTTGTTCTGAATCAGATTTTTTAGGAGTAGTTCCTTTTAATCTTTTTTTCATTGCAATTAATTCTTTTTCAACAAGACCAAAGACAGTATTTGGTTCATGTTTACCGTTTTTGAGAACTTTGCCAGCTTTAACACCGGTTAAAATTTCTATAGCTTCGTCAACAGTAGAGACTGGATAAATGTGGAATTTTCCTTCTTTGACAGCGTTAATAACTTCGTCTTTTAACATAAGGTCTTTAACATTTTGAATTGGGATTACAACGCCGTGATTTCCATTAAGTCCTTTCTTTTTACAAACATCAAAGAAGCCTTCGATTTTTTCGTTTACTCCACCTATTGGTTGAATTTCCCCTTTTTGGTTTACAGAGCCTGTAATAGCTATAGATTGTTTTATTGGGATACCGGAGAGAGCAGAAAGCAAAGCACAAATTTCTGTAATTGAAGCACTGTCTCCATCAATATAACTATATCCTTGTTCAAATACCAAGCTTGCATTAAATGATAAAGGAATTTTTTTCCCAAATTTTTCTCTAAAATATCCAGAAATAATTAAGACACCTTTATTGTGAGTATTGCCACTAAGTCCAGCTTCTCGTTCCACATTAATAATATTTCCACTACCAAGAGAAACAGAAGCAGTAATTCTTGAAGGTTTTCCAAAAGAATAAGAACCACTTTGGTAAACTACTAAAGCATTAATAGTTCCTACACGTTCTCCTTCTGTATCAATTAAAAGAGTTCCTTCTTCAATCATTTGAGAAATTTTAGATTCATAAAGGCCATGGCGTTCTTTTGAAGCTTCGTAAGCTTGGACAACGTGATAATCTGTTACAATTTTATCTCCATTATCTTTAGCCCAAAAACTTGCTTCTCGAACCAAATCTGCAATGTAAGCAAATCTTGTTGTTAATTTATTTTTTTCGCCTGCATATCTTGCACCGTATTCAATAATTTTTGCAATTGCGGATTTATCGAACTCAAGAAGTTTTTCTGTTTGGATTAATTTTTTGACAACTCTTGCATATTCAATTAAAGCCTTTTCGGTTCTTGGCATTTCATAATCAAAATCGGCTTTTATTTTAAAGATTTTATTAAAGTCGTCTTCATAAAAAGAGAGTATTGAATAAATGTAATTATTTCCAATCAAAATAACTTTTGCATCAATTTGAATAGGTTCTGGTTTAAGAATAGTAGGTGCTAATTGATAAAGATTAGCAAGGTCTTGAATTTCTAATTTACCATAAAGTAAAACACGTTTTAACGATTTCCATACACCAGGTTCGCTAAGTGCATCAAGAGCATTAATTACAAGATATCCACCATTTGCTCTTAAAAGAGAGCCAGCTTTAATTCTTGTAAAATCCGCATACCATCCCCCATGCCCATCACTTATTCTTTCTATTGTTCCAAATAAGTTTGTATAAGTTGGGCTTGTTTCGATAATAACAGGACATTCTTTAGTATGGGAATTGTCAAGTATAATATTAACTTCATATTCTTTGAAGTAATCTACAATAATTCCACTTTCTGTTTCTTCTTGAGCTGGGCGTTGACCTTTGAATATATCGAGATTAAGAATAATACTTTCCATCACCTGGTCAAGGTAATATCTAACTTTTTTGAATTTATATTTTTTCTTTAAATCTTCAATTGTTACTTGTACAATTACTTTTACAGCTTCGGTTTCGAGTTGTGTAATCTTTTCTTGAAAATCTTGTGTTAGTTTTAAGCTATCCTTAAAAACTTGCTGAAGTTCTTCTTGATAGGAAGTATACTTATTAAAGATTTCTTGAGCTTGGTCTTGAGTAATTTTTTTTTCGTTTACCAAATCTTGAAGTTGAGTTACAAAGAAAGGCTGATTATCAATTACGGCAAAAATTTCTGGACGAACCATTTCTCCCATTTTGACTTCGCCAAGTGTAAAATTATCCTTACGCAACTTATCTTCGAAACTCATCATAATAGCTCTTTGTTGTTTAGTATAATCTGAAAGAATTTGCTTCTTCTTTGAAACAAAAGGTTCTGTTGATAACACTTGTGGAATTCTTTCTTGTAAAAATTTTATTGCTCTATTTAAATCGCGTTTAAACTTTTTTGCCATGCCAGCTGGAAATTGGAGCAGTAGGGGTCTATCTTCGTCTTTGAAATTATTGACATAGGCATAATCATAAAGCTCGCTTGCACAGTCGGGGGCAATAGATTCAAGCATTTTTTTAATGGACGTTAGTTTACCTGTACCAGAAAGTCCTGTTACAAAAACATTATAACCTTGACTTTTGAGTTCAACACCAATTTTCAATGCTTTAAGGGCACGTTCTTGTCCAACTATTCCTTCTATTGGCTCAAGTTTTTCAGTGCTTTCAAATTCAAAAAACTTTGGGTCGCAAGTCCATTTTAAATCTTCTGGTCTTAGCTCATTATGTTTTAGTGCTTTTTTAAGTGCCATATGTTTACCTTTACAAAAGTCTTTTTTAGTTCAAAAATATCAATTACAGATTAGTAATTCTAATAAAATTGCAAAATTAATTTAAGTTATTAAGTATTTTTGTTCTGGAAGTCATTTAGTAAAATGTATGCATTTGTTAATAACAAAAAAACTATTGTTATCTTTGAACTTTGCGTTATTATAACTAAAAAGCTTAGAGTGATTAAAAAACTTAGAATAAGGAAAGCTCAAAAAGGAAGTGAATGTTTTATTTGACTAAAACTTTTCATTTTACTTCTTTGGTTAATTATGAAATCATTGCTAAATTTGTTTATACTAAGAATATATTGAAGAGGATTTAATTGATTTATTGGGATGTAAGTCCAGAAATTATCAAAATTGGATTTTTATCTATAAGATGGTATGGATTACTTTTTGCGCTTGGCTTTTTAATTGGCTACCAAATAATGTCATTTATTTTCAAACAAGAAAAAAGAAATGTACACGATTTGAATGATTTACTTTGGTATATGATTTGGGGAACAATTATTGGGGCACGATTAGGACACTGTTTGTTTTATAATCCAGATTACTACATAAAACATCCACTTGAAATTATTCAAGTTTGGAAAGGCGGTTTAGCAAGTCATGGTGGAGCTGTTGGAATTTTAATAGCTCTTTATTTTTTCATTAAAAAGCATCCACAATATTCATATTTATGGTTACTCGATAGAATTGCTATTCCAACAGCACTAGGAGGTTCTTTTATTCGACTAGGAAATTTATTTAATTCAGAAATTATTGGTAAACCAACAAATGCATCGTGGGGATTTATTTTTACTGCTGTGGATAATGTTCCCCGCTATCCAGCACAACTTTTCGAATCAATTGCTTACTTTATAATTTTCGTTTTTCTTTTTGTTTATTACCTTCGTTCTAAAAGATTTAAAAATGGTTTGCTACTTGGATTATTTTTTACCTTAGTTTTCACATTTAGATTTTTTGTGGAATTCATTAAAGAAGATCAAACTTATTTTGAACAATACCTACCTTTAAATATGGGACAATTGTTAAGTATACCATTTATAATTGCTGGCTTTTTGTTAATACTAAAAAAAGACAAAAAAGTTATCAAAATTCAATAATTAAAAAAGCTAACCTATGAAAAGCACATTCTTTATTATAAATGTAATAATAGTAGCTATTTTATTTACACTAGGTTTTAAAAATTCTGCAATTAAGCATTATGATCCTTCTAAAGATTCTTTAAGATACGAAGGAGAAATACATTTAAGAAACATTCGTCAACTTACATTTGGAGGTAATAATGCAGAAGCATATTGGAGCTTTGATAATAGAAAACTAATATTTCAAAGTGATTGGAATAAAATTAATCCCCAAGGATGTGATCAAATTTTCATAATGAACTCAAATGGAACACCAGTAGAAGGAAACAATTTTTACAAACTTGTTTCGACAGGAAAAGGAAGAACAACATGTAGTTATTTTTTACCAGATGGAAGAATAATTTATTCATCAACACATGCTGCCGATGAAAAATGTCCTGAATCAAAAATGTTTTCGAATGGGAGATATGTATGGCCAATCTACAAAACTTATGATATTTACATAGCCGATAGCAATGGTTCTAATCCAAAAGTATTAATTGGTGGGAATGGATATGATGCTGAAGCTACAGTTTCCCCTGATGGGAAATATATTGTATTTACATCAACAAGGTCTGGAGATTTAGATTTATGGCGATATGAAATTGCAACGGGGAAATTAGTACAGATTACAAATGAACTTGGTTATGATGGTGGTGCTTTTTTTTCGAGAGATTCTAAATATATAGTTTGGAGAGCAAGTAGACCAAAAGGAGAAGAGGCAGAACATTATAAAAAATTATTAACAGAAGGCTACGTTGAACCTAAAGAACTAAATATTTTCATTTCTGATATCGATGGGAAAAATGTTCGACAAGTTACAAACTTGCCAGGCGCAAACTGGGCTCCTTTTTTTCATCCAGATGGGAAAAAAATTTTATTTTCTTCTAATCACCATTCTTTAAAAGAAGGTGGAAGAAGATTCGATATTTTTATGATTAATATTGATGGAACTAACCTTCAACAAATTACTAACTCTAAAAGTTTTGATGCTTTTCCAATGTTTTCATTTGATGGCAAAAAGTTAGTTTTTTGTTCTAATCGTAATAAAGACAGAAAACCTTCGAGAGAAACAAATGTATTCGTTGCCGATTGGATTGAAAAACCAGAGGAAATTGATCTAAATTTTAAACCGATTAGGTAAATTTATTTTTATGACAGAAAAAGATTTTATATCAAAAAGTGTTAATAAAATTAAAACAGAACTAAAACATTTCCCTAATGATTTTATTTCAAATTGTGAATGTGAAATTATAGATGTGCCAGGTAAAAATCTTATTCTTACTCCACCACTATTCGATAGCTATGAAATTATAGATAACGATGGAAATATAATTTTTCACCTTAACGATTTTTATAAAGCAAAATATATTTTGTATGCAAATAGAGAAAAACCACTAAAAATTACTATGCCAAAAAATTCAGAAGAAATTAAAATGGCAGTAAAGTCGTACGAAAACTACATTGATAATATTTTAAGGAACATTGAAAAAGATTATAAGGAAAACTTTCCTCAATCGAGAAATTTTGCTTATATCTCAAATCAAATATTTAATTTACTTAATCTTATCAGACTCTAAAAAATGATTCTCCTTAGTAATAAAATTATAGAGTACATCGAAAAGCATTTTGGCGAAGAATATTTAGAAAAATACAGAGAATATTATAACAGCAATTATAAACCATGTATAAGAATTTCAAGTAAGGTTGACATTACTTTATTATTAGATAACTTAAGAAGTTATGGAATAGAATTAGAAAAAATTGATTCTTTAAGAAATGCATACAGAGTTTCAAAAGGAGAAGAGTTTGTAGGAAAAACAATTTATTTTATTCTAGGGCATTATTACATTCAAAGTCTTTCTTCGATGATACCTGCTTTAGCATTGAATCCATCTGAAAACGAAAAAGTTCTGGATTTATGTGCAGCTCCTGGTTCAAAGACTACACAGCTTTCAGAACTAATGAATAACAAAGGGACTTTAATAGCAAACGATTTTTCACTTGATAGACTAAGAGTATTAATGTTTAATATTGACAAAATGAACTCACTAAACGTTGGAATTTTGAACAAGAGAGGTGAGTTATTAAGTAAATACTTTGAAAATTATTTTGATAAAATTTTAGTTGATGTACCATGTAGCGCACTTGGAATTGTTCAAAAGAAGGGAGAGGTTAGCAATTGGTGGAATACAAATAAGCTTACAGGTATTACAGATATTCAATATAAGCTTTTATTAAGTGCAATTAAAATGCTTAAAGTTGGTGGAGAAATTGTTTATTCAACATGCACTATAACATTCGAAGAAAATGAGCTTATTCTAAACAAAATATTAAAAAAATTTCCAGTTGAATTAGAAGAAATAAATCTCCCTATAAAAAGTCATTCAGCATATACAAAATATAATAACGAAGAATTAAATAAATCTTTATCCAAAGCAAAAAGGATTCTACCTTGGGAAGTTGAATCGGAAGGCTTTTTTATATGCAAGTTAATTAAAAAAGATGCTATAAAATCAGAAACTGAAAGATTGCTTCCTGAAAAAAATATTCCACTATTAAGTTCATCCAGTACTAAAATTAATGATTACTTAATGCGTGTATCTGACTATTATGGCATTCCAAAAGAAATATTTGAAAATTACAAATATGTTTTAAGAAGCAAGGATTTGTACTTTATCAATGAAAGTTGGGAAACAGAAAATACTGGTTTGTTCAATAGAATAGGTTCTAAATTTGGTGCAATAGACAAAAATAATATCATCGAACTTTATTCTACGTGTGCACAAATTATAGGCTCTTATGCCAAAGAAAATGTAATAGAGCTAAAAAATAAAGATGAATTAGAAATTTATTTTAAAGGTGGAACTATTAAAGAGATTACAGGTAATATTGGGCAAAAAATTATCAAATATAAAAATGAAATTTTAGGAACTGCTGTTCTTTCGAAAGAGGGTTTGAAAAGCCAATTTCCAAGAGCATTAAGAACACAAGAAATCTTGATTAAATAAAGATTTTGAGCCAATACTTTTTAAGTGTGGAAAAATTTATGAGATGTATTGAGTTAGTAAATTATTTATCTTTTTAATAAAAAAGTTTGTAAGTATGAAGCTTGTAATTAAAATATTTTTTATAATGATTTCAGTAAATATTGCAAACGCTCAAATTCAAAATGGATTTAAAATTGGAAGATTAAAGTATAATGGCGGTGGTGATTGGTATAATGATCCTTCTGCTGAAGTAAATCTTTTGAAATTTGTTGCACAACATACAAACGTTAAGACAAATCCAGTTTACGAGTTTGTTGATTTAAGCACAGGTAATATCTTTGCTTATCCATTTTTATTTATGACTGGCCATGGTAATATTGTCTTTTCAGAATCCGAAGCAAAAAAACTTAGAACTTACCTTGAAAATGGAGGCTTTCTTTACGTTGATGATGATTATGGGCTTGATAAAGCTTTTAGACGAGAAATAAAAAAAGTATTTCCAGAAAAAGAATTAATTGAGCTACCATTTAATCATGGAATTTATCATTGCGTATTTGATTTTAATTATGGCCCACCAAAAACTCATGAACATGATAACAAGCCCCCACAAGGTTTTGGTATTTTTGTAAACGGAAGATTATGTGTGTACTATACTTATGAAAGCAATCCAAGCGATGGTTGGGCAGACCCCGATGTTCATAAAGATCCACCAGAAAAAAGAGAAGAAGCACTTAAGTTTGGAACTAATATTGTAGTATGGGCTTTAATGAATTAATTAAGAAATGAAAATGATATCTCACATAGAAGAATTAAAAAAGAAATTAAAAGATTTTTATTCACTTCAATTAAAGAAAAACCTATTTGAACACATTTCCATTTACTCCGCTTTACTTTGCATATCAATTTTAATTGTTTGCACATTAGAATTAATTGGTCATTTTAGCTCAAGTGGTAGAACTTTACTATACTACGTCTTAGTAATATTAATTACAAGCTTTTTACTATATATAGTAATTAAGATTATCAAAAATCTAACATTATTAGAAAAAGCTGATTATATAAGTTTAGCTAAACAAGTCGGAACTCGCCTCGACAACATTAAAGACGAACTAGCAAATGCTCTTCAACTCGTTGAAGAAAAAGAAAATCGTTACTCAAGAGAACTTATTGAAGCTGCTTTTGAAGAAGTTTATAAAAAAACAAAAGATGCTAATTTTAATTCATTAATAGATTTTTCAAAAACTAAAAAAGTTGTAAAAGTATCAGCATTAATATTTTTAATGACATTAATCTTAATTGCTTTTGTTCCTCAACTTAAATTTGCATCATATAGAATAATTAACTACAAAAAAGATTTTTCCTTACCTCCAAAATTTTACTTTGAAATTCAGCCGCAAAACAAAAGCATCACCAAAGGGGATTCAGTAAGTATTATAATCAAAACTATAGGAGTTAATCCTAGTGAAGTATTTTTATTTACTAGAAGAGAAGATGAATCCGAATTTACAAGTAAAAAACTATTGCCATTAACATCTGGCATTTTTCAATATAATTTATCTACAGTAACAAAATCATTTGAATACTATGCTTCATCAGAAAATATAAGAAGTAATGTTTATAAAATAACTGTTACTAATCGTCCTCTTATTAAAACCTTTACCGTTGAAATTATTCCTCCTGCTTATTCAAACAGCCCTCTTATAATTCAAAAAGACAATGGGAACATAACAACACTTTTAGGAAGTAAAGTTAAATTAAAATTAAACTCTTCGCTTCAATTATCAAAAGCTATTCTAGTTTTTAGTGATAGTTCCCAAAAAAATATGTTAATTAAAAATAACGATGCTTATATTGATTTCAATGTAACAAAAGAAACGCAATATAAGATGATAATATATGACTTAAATGGCACATCGAACGAAGACCCTATAACATATTCAATAAACATAATTAATGATGAATACCCTAGTGTAGAGATTTTTTCACCTGAAGAAAATCTTAGGGTTAATACAGACAAAGTTTTTCTTAAAGCAAAAATTAGAGATGATTACGGATTTACAAAGTTTACTCTAAATTATCGTCTTAGTTCTTCAAAATACAGAAAAATTTCTGATGAGTTTTCTTCGATAAATATTCCAATAAACAAAAAAGTTAAAGAAGATGAAATTTACTTTACATGGGATTTATCACCACTAGTTTTAGCTGAAGGGGAGATTGTTTCCTATTACTTAGAAGTTTTTGACAATGATAACATTAAAGGACCAAAAAGTTCACGTACTAAACTTTACACTATTCAAGTTCCTTCTATAAATGATTTATTTGCAGAGGCAGAAAAGGCTACCGAAACCACAGCCAAAGAATTAAACAATACATTAAAAGAAGCAGAAGAATTAAAGAAAGAAATTCAAAAAATAAGTAACGATTTAAAGCAAAATAAAAGAGAAATCTCATGGGAAGAAAAAGAAAGAGTAGAAAAAGCAGCTGAAAAATTTAAAAATCTCGTACAAAAAGCAGAAGAAATTTCACAAAAACTTACTGAAATGCAAAATAATCTTTTACAAAATAACTTACTTTCAGAAGAAACTCTAAAAAAATATGAAGAGCTTCAAAAATTACTTGATGAAATGACAAGTGATGAATTAAAAGAAGCCTTCAGAAAACTCCAAGAAGCTTTAAAAAGTTTAACAAGGGATAATATACAAATATCATTTGAAGAATTAAAAGCGAATGAAGAATATTTCAAACAAAGCATTGAAAGAACCATTAATCTATTAAAAAGAGTTCAAGTAGAACAAAAAATTGATGAGCTCTTAAAAAGAACAGAAGAACTTGCTAAAAAAATAGAAGACATAAAAAACAAAACAGAACAAAGTAATTTATCGGATAAGTTTAAAAGAGATGAATTATCAGAACATCAAAAAAATATTACAAATGATTTAGAAAATTTAAAGCAAGAAATGGAAAAACTTAGTAATAAAATGAATGAATTGGATGAAGTGCCCACAGACAAATTAAAGAAAGCAATAGAAGAATTTGAAAAGCAGAAGAATCAAGAAATTTCTAAAGAAGCATTAAAAAGTATACAACAAATGCAAAAAGCATCAGCAATAGAAAATCAAAAATTGCTTTCTGCAAATATGATGCAAATGAAAAGTCATTTAGAAAGTTTGCAATCTGCAATGCAACAAATGAATCAAATAAAAACTTTTACAGAAATGATGAAAATTTTGGATGATTTGCTTACACTTTCTGACATGCAAGAGAAGTTAAAGAATGAAACATTCAAGCTAAATTACTATTCACAGGAATTCAGCAAAAATTCAAGAAAACAAAGTGAGCTTCAAAACAATTTAAGCAAAATATTAAACAAAATGTCAGAACTCTCTCAAAAGACATTTGCAATTACACCAGAAATGGGAAAAGCACTTGGCAGATCCTTTTCAGAAATGCAAAATGCTATAGGAGCACTTCAAAATAGGAATGGTGCACTAGCATCACAATATCAGTCAAGAGCTATGGAAAATTTAAATAAAGCAGCAAGCTTAATTAAGGGAAGCATGAGCCAAATGATGAATGGCGGGCAAGGTGGTGGAATGATATCATTATTTCAGCAGATGCAACAAGTAATACAACAGCAAATGAATTTAAACCAATTAACCCAAATGCTCAATCAAGGAAAATTTACTCAAGAATATTTATCACAACTTCAAAGACTTGCTAGCGAGCAAGAATTAATTAGAAAATCACTTGAACAATTAAATAAAGAAGCACAAGAATCTGGTAAATCTAAAACATTAGCAGCAAACCTCGAAAAAATTTTAGAAGAAATGAAAGAAGTAGTTAAAAATTTAGAAACAGAAAAATTAAACGATGAATTAGTCAAACAGCAAGAAAGAATTTTATCTCGCCTTTTAGATGCACAACGTTCTATAAATGAAAGAGATTATGAAAAACAAAGAAAAGCGTTTACTGGAAAAAATATTGAAAGAGAATCTCCGAAAGATTTTACATTAACAAAAGAAGAAAGAAAAAATAAGTTAAGAGAAGAATTACAAAAAGCCTTTAATGAAGGTTACAAAAAAGATTACGAAGAATTAATAAGAAAATATTTTGAAGCGCTTGAAAAAGAGAAATAAAGGTGCCTAAAAAGCTTATTGCTTTATAGACACCTAATAAAAATTAATTATCGATTATAGGTATTTTTCCTAAAACATCTTCCACATTAAGATTTATAACTTCTCCCAGTTTCAATTTTCTTACACTCTCTTCAATCTTCGATTTATCACCTACTATTACAATAATCATTTTATCAGGAAGAATATAATTTTTAGCTGCATTATTAACATCTTTCTCTTTTACATCTAAAATGTTTTTCACATACTCATTGAAATAATTTTCTGGTAGATTATACTCAACCATCTCTTGTATTTGTGCAGCTATGTCAGAAACTGTCTGAAAATTTTGAGGATAACTTAATGCAACAAGATTTTTAGCACGAGCAATTTCCTCTTCTGTTATTTTTTCTCGAATTGCGTTTAATTCCTTAAAAAATTCAATTAATGCTTTATCAGTAACTTCTGTATGTACTGAAGAATAAGCAAAGAAACTTCCTGTTGAAGGTCTAAATATAAATCTTGAACCAGCACCATAAGTGTAACCATGTTGTTCTCTTAAATTACTATTCAATCTTGATGTAAAAGAGCCACCTAAAATTGTATTCATGACAATAATTGAATTATAATCTTCTATTAATCTTTTTACTCCTATTTTGCCAATATAAATTACTGACTGAGCAGAATTTGGTTTATCAATTAAATATACTATTCTTCTTTGAAGCTGTTTAGGTTCTGATATTTTAATTTCTTTAACCTCTCCTTTTCTCCATTTCCCAAAAATTTTTTCTAATTTACTTTTTAATTCTCCTTTTTTAATATCTCCAACAGCAATTACAAATGAATTATTGGGCATAAAAAAACTTGAATAAAATTTTTTTAAATCTTCTCTATTTATGTTTTTTATTGATGTCTCATTCCCTATCAAAGTTTTCCCGTAAGGATGGTCATCACCGAATAAAAATTTATTAAATGCAATATTAGCAATTGTTGTTGGTTGGTCATGCCATTGAGATATAGTAGTTAAGTATTCTTTTTTCTTTCTTTTTAATTCAACTTCTGGGAAATCAGGTTTTAAAACTATTTTGCTCATGACTTTTAAGGCATCATTGAATTTTGTAACTGGTGTATGTAAATATATTCCTGAAAAATGCAAGCCTGCTTTTGTTGAAATTTTTGCTCCCAAATAATCAATTTCATCAGCAATTTCAAGAGAAGTTTTACCTGCATTTCCTTCGTCGAGCATATCAAATGTTAAATTAGCTAAACCTTCTTTCCCCGGTGGGTCATAAACACTACCTGTTCTTATAATCAAATTTAGCTGTATTAAAGGAACATTATGTTTTTCCATTAAGAATATTTTCAGTCCATTCGAAAGTTCAAACTTTTCTATTTTTGGTAAAGTCAATGGTTTAGGAGGTGGAAGTTGTGGTGGTTTTGTTCTGTCAACATCTTGAGCTGGATAAGTTACATTTATTAATAAGACTAATAGAATTAAATAAAACTTTCTCATTTTTATTTCTCCTCTCCATTTGTTTTAACGGCCAATTCTATTTTTCCTTTAGGTACAACACTTAATATAACACGAGCTTTTTCTGATAAATAAGTCTGTGCTATAGATTGTATATCTTCAATATCAATTGCTTTATATCTTGCAAGGTCTTCGTTTGCATAATCTGGATTGCCTGTGTAATAAAAATATGAATTAAGCAAGTCGGCTTTCCCATTAAAACCACCTACTCTCTCTAATGCATCAAGAAATGATGCCTCGATTTGATTAACAGCTCTTTTAAGTTCTCTTTCTGTTGGTGGAGTTTGTTTAATTTTTTTTAACTCTTCATCAATAACTTTTTTTAATTCAGTCAGTGTATGTCCAGCTCTTGCAGTAGCTACAATAAAGAATTGAGAAGAGAGCTTATTTGAATTTTGGAATGCATTTACATCCTGTGCAATTTGCAATTCATAAACTAACTTTTGATATAACCGTGAATTTTTTCCACCAGCTAAAATATTTGCAAGAATATCAAGTTCTGCATCTCCTGGAGCAAATTTTTGGGGTGTTATCCATGCCATATAAATTCTTGGTAATTGAACTTTATCCTCCATAATCAAAAATTTTTCTTCGTTTAATTTTACTGTTGCAGGATTTAGTGGTGGGACTGGTTTTCCTGGGGGAATATTGCCATACCATTTTTCTACAAGTTTAATTGTTTCGTCTGGATTAATATCGCCTGCAATTACAAGAGAAGCATTATTAGGGACATAATAAGTTTTATAAAATTCTACTACATCTTCATAGCTTGCAGCATTTAAATCTTCCATTGATCCTATAACCGGCCAGCTATAAGGATGACCTTGGGGATAAAGATTCTTATAAATAGTTTCCCATGCCAAACCATAAGGGCGATTTTCATAACTTTGTCTTCTTTCATTTTTAACAACCTCACGTTGCCCATCTACTTTTTCTGGAGTCATAGCATCTAATAAAAATCCCATTCTATCTGAATCTAAATACAAAGCAAGTTCTAATGCATTCGAAGGAATATCTTCATAATAATTTGTTCTATCTTCGGTAGTTGAGCCATTATTTTCTCCACCAGCCGCTTCAAGTAATCTATCAAATTCACCTTCGGGAACATGAGCAGAACCTTCAAACATTAGATGTTCAAATAAGTGAGCAAAACCTGTTCTGCCTGGTTTTTCGTAGGCCGAGCCAACATGATACCAAGTATTAACTGAAATAGCGGGTGTAGTATGATCTTCGTGCAATATTACGTTAAGCCCATTTTTCAGAACATATCTTTGGTAAGGTATTTTAATTTTAACTTGTGCATAAAGAAGGCTTACAATGGTTAGAGTTAAGAATAAAATTTTTCTCATGATATCCCCACAAAATGTTTTTGAAAAAATAAAAATATTCCACCACAAAATTCTAAAAAGCCTATATATAATTAAAGAATTTACTTGCCTTAAAATAGAGACGTTAAGAAAACTAAAAATTTATCTACTATTAATTAAAGCTACCAAAACTTTTTGTATATTTCGTTAAAAAATTCTCGGATTTTATGGAATTTTACGAAAAACTAAAATCAATCAAAGAAAAATATAGCTTAATAAACCAACAACTTGCTGATCCAAATGTAATTTCTGATCAGTCTAAAATGATTTCTCTAAGCAAAGAAAGAAGAGAACTTGAAGAGATAGTTGCTGCTTTTAATGAATATGAAAAAGTACTTAAAGAAATTACAGGGAATCAAGAAATTATTAATACATCAGATGATAAAGAATTAGTTGAAATTGCAGAAAGTGAGATAAAGGAATTAAACAAAAAATTAGCTGAACTCGAAGAAAAGATTAAGTTACTCTTAATTCCAAAAGACCCTGACGACAATAAAGATGTTATTGTTGAAATACGTGCAGGAACAGGCGGGGAAGAAGCAAGTTTATTTGCTGCAGATTTATACAGAATGTATTCAAGGTATGCTGAAAAAAGAGGCTGGAAAAAAGAACTAATAGATTTAAATGATACAGGCTTAGGTGGAATTAAAGAAGTTGTTTTTTCACTTTCTGGAGAAAACGTATACGGGGATATGAAATATGAAAGTGGTGTTCATAGAGTCCAAAGAGTACCTATAACAGAAGCAAGTGGACGAATACATACTTCTGCAGCTTCTGTTGTTGTTTTACCAGAAGTAGAAGATGTAGAAGTTGAAATTGACCCAAACGATTTAAGAATAGATGTTTTTAGAAGTGGCGGTGCTGGCGGACAAAACGTAAACAAAGTTGAAACTGCTATTAGAATAACTCACATACCTACTGGAATTGTTGTTCAATGTCAAGATGAACGTTCGCAACTTAAAAATAGACAAAAAGCAATGAAGGTTTTAAAAGCAAGATTATATGATATGAAAATAGCTGAACAAATGAATGAAATTGCTGCGCAAAGAAAATCAATGGTTAAAAAAGGTGATAGAAGCGATAAAATTCGCACCTATAACTTCCCTCAAAACCGAGTAACAGACCACAGAATTGGACTTACACTCTACAATTTGGATTCAATTATGGATGGTGAACTTGATGAACTTATCGAAAAATTAAAGATTGCTGATAGAACAGAAAAACTAAAAGAAGCTTAGCTCATCCATTAAATTTATTCACCCAGCTGTTTTTGTTTTACTTCTTTATTGATTTCGACTAACTCTGGTTTTTCTTCAAATAATTTTATTACATCTTCAAAAAGGAAGATTTTATTTTCATTGTAAAGAAATTCGTAAATTCTTTTTATCAATTCATAATCTTCTATAGTATCAAGAGTTAATCTATAAAATGAATAGTCAACTTTGTTAGCATAATTCTTTATTTTAAATTTTTCTGGATTTTGATATATATACGGGGTAACATGCTCTCTTTCATAATTCTTATTTGCTTCAAAGTATGCTTTTTCTAAAGTGCTAAAAGGAAATATTTCTACATCTAATCCTCTTGGAAAAGTTCTTACAATTGAATTACTCATATAATCAATTCTTTCTTTTTCATAGGAAGAAAAAAATTCTTCAAGCATTTTATCAATAATTACAGGGTCAATTAATGGACAATCTGAAGTAATTCTCAGAATTAAATCTGCTTTGAATTTTATTGCTGCTTCGTAATACCTTGATAACACATCTTCTGAGCTACCTCTGTAATATAAAATACTATTTTCTTTACAAAATCTTTCAGTTACGTCATCTTCTTTAAGTATTGTTGTAGCAACAACTATTTTATCAATAATTTTAGACTTAGAGACCCTATTAACTACATGCCATAGAACAGGTTTTCCACAAAGTTCTTTGAAAATTTTATTTGGTAGTCGGGTTGATCCTACTCTTGCCTGAATAATTACAGTTATATCTTTGAATTGAGTGTTCATTTTTATTCAATTAGTTCCCAACTTAAAGGTGTACCTCTATTAATATTAACTTTTGCTTTTTTACCAATAATTTCCTTTAAATACTTTGGGGGTAAACCATTAGAAGGACGTATTGATTTTACATTTTCCTCAGTAAATACTTCTCCTGCCTTTATATCTCTTACAACAAACAAAGAGCGAGCAAATTTTCTACTCTTAATTATTTTTTCTGACAACTCCAACGAAGCTTTCCCCAAAGCTTTTTCTGCCAAGCGAATTTCTTCTATCATTTTTTTAAACTCATGTGGTTCTAACGAAAAAGATGCATCTGGTCCACCAAGTTTTCTATCAAGTATAAAATGTTTTTCTATTATTCTTGCTCCCAGTGCAATTGAAGTTACAGGAACAATTGTTCCTAAGGAATGATCAGATAAACCAACAACCGTATCAAATTTTTCTCTCAATAAAGGGATTGTATTTAAGTTGGAATCTTCTATAGGTGTGGGATATTCCGAAGTACATTTTAACAATGCTATTTGATTATTATTCATTCTTCTACATGCATTAACTGCATCTTGAATTTCTTCTTCTGTTGCAATACCAGTAGAAATTATAATAGGCTTCCCTTTCGAAGCAATGTACTCAATTAAAGGAATATCAGTTATTTCGAAAGATGCAACCTTGTAGGCAGGTACATTCATTTCTTCAAGAAAGTCTACAGCAGTCTTATCAAAAGGTGTAGAAAAGCAAATTAAGCCTAATTCCTCGGCAATTTGCTTTAATTTTGGTTGCCAGTGCCACGGTGTATATGCATTTTTGTAAAGCTCATATAGTGTTATTCCATCCCATATTGTTCCTTGTTTAATTTGAAAATACTCGTTATCACAATCAATCGTAATTGTATCTGGTGTATAAGTTTGAAGTTTAACTGCATCTGCCCCACATTCTTTTATTGCCTTAATTGATTCTACTGCAATTTCAAATTTTTGATTATGATTTGCTGAAAGTTCTGCAATAATTAAAACTTTTTCATTCAGATTAAAATTACCAATTTTCATTTTTGTTCTCTTTCTAAAATAAATCTCAAATATTTTTCGTTATTAATCATTTCATCATTAGAATAAATAAATCCTGCAGATTTAAATCCATTGATCGATGCTTGATTTACTGGAAGTATATATGCATTAATTACTTTAATACTATGTTCATTAAATAATCTTGCACAACCAGCTTTAATGATTTTCTTCGATAGTCCTTTACCCCTAAATTCCTTGGTTATACTTATACTTACAGTTGCCGAGCTATTTTCTATTTGAAATCTTATTTGACCAATGAAATTATCGTCCTTATCAAAAGCAAGTAGAAACAAATAATTTTTGTCATTTATTTTATTTTGGAACCATGTTAAATGTTCTTCCCAAGAAATATAGTTTTTGTTAATAGATTGTTCTCGTACTGTAGGATCATTAGAAAGCTCGTACACTTTTTTGAAATCTTCAATTACTGCTTTTCTCAAATAAAATCCTGTTTCAGTACAATATTTTTCGATTAAATAATCAACTACAGTTTGACTTCCTTTACCATCAACCTTTGCTTTACCATTATTACCAAGTTTCTTTCTTACACGTATTGATTCCATTTTTTTAATATGGTCAATAATTTTCTTTATAAGATTGACATCATTATAAAAAATCGGTTCAAGTAAAAAACCAGCTTTATGCCATTCGTTTATATTATACTTTTGATTATCTGCAACAGCAATAGCAATAGTTGGTGTTGCTGTTGCTGCCAATTCATACAAAGTTTGTCCTGCTGCAGTTATTGCTAAGTCGCTTTCAAGCATAAGATTTTTCATTTCTTCATCATTTATCGAAAAGTAAAATTCTGATTTTGGATATTTATTTTTTAATTCATTTAATTTCACTATGTCTTTGTTACCAAAGATAACATTAATTTTAAACTGAGAATTATAATCAGAAACTGCATTCAAGACTGGAAAAGTTAAATTTCTTATATCCTGTCCTCCAAAAGTAATTAAAATAGTTTCGATTTTGCTTCGATATTTTCTAGGTGTAATATTCCAGAAAGCTTTTCTTATTGGAATAAATTTAGTTCCAAGAAGATAATAAGTATTTGGTTTTTCAGGATATGAAAAATTTTCTGCGTTAATAGTTCCATTTAAAATTATTCCCGGCGGGTAGTCAATTCTCATATAATCATCAATCATTAACAATATTTTTGTAAACTTTGATACATTTTCATAAAACTCTTTGCTTGCATTATAAGAATCGATTATTACTATATCACTATTTATAATTTTTTTAATTAGTTGAGCAGGGTGACTAAGCCAGTTTAACAGTTCATAATTTGTGTTTTCTAAAAACAATTTTGATTTTTCATCTCCATTAACAAAAATGGTAGGGATAATTTTTTTTTCTTCAAATGCCTGATAAAGAGATACACATCGAGTTATATGACCGTATCCAGTATTTTCAAATCCTTCTGTAACAATTGAAACTTTCATTGCATTTTATCGAGGGTTGACTTAATTGCATCAGAAATATAAAATAAATCTTCTTCTAATAAAGAAGGATAAATTGGAATAGATATTTCTCTTTTATAAAATAATTCTGCATTTGGAAAATCTCCCTCCTTAAAACCAAATTTTTTTCTATAAAATGGTTGGAGATGAACAGGGATATAATGTACTTGAAAGACAACGCCTTTCTCTTTTAACCTATAATAAAATTCTTTCTTATCGATTTGTAATTCATCAAATTTAATTTGAAGTGGGTAAATGTGGTAAGCATGTTTAACATTATCAGCAACATGAGGGATTATAAATCTTTTGTCATCTTTAAAACATCTATTGTAGAAACTAGCTATAAATCTCCTTTGTTCAAGAAATTTATTTAGCTTTTTTAGTTGACTTATACCTAATGCACATTGAAAATCTGTTATACGATAATTAAAACCAGGTTCATGCATTTCGTAGTACCATGGGCCATCATTTTTTTCTAGAATCGATTCATCTTTAGTCATTCCATGAGTTCTCAATATTTTAACTTTTTTATCAAGAAATTCATCATTTGTAAGAATAGCTCCACCTTCTCCCGTAGTAATATGCTTAACAGGGTGAAAACTTAGGTTTACTGCATCTGCATATTTTACTGCGTACTGAATATCATTATCATATTCTGCACCTAAGGCATGGCAAAAGTCATTTACTAATTGGAAATCATACTTATTCTTTAGACTATTCAATGCCTTCCAGTCACATGGGTGCCCTGCATAATCTACTGCAACAACAGCTTTAATTTTTTTATTTTTTGACAAATATGTTTTAACTTTATCTTCAAGTTTATTTGGATCGATTGTATAACTTTTTTCATTAATATCTACAAAGTCAACATTTGCACCGGCATAGATTGCGCAATTTGCACTTGCTAAAAAGGTAATAGGAGAAGTAATAACAATATCACCTTCTTTCCATCCTAAAGCTAAAGCAATTAAGTGTAAACCAGCCGTGCCATTTGCAACCACAGTTGCATACTTAGAACCAAAAAAATTAGATAATTCGTTTTCGAACTTTTGAGCATTTGGTCCTTGAGTAATAAAATCTGATTTTAACACATCTGAAACAGCTGATATGTCTTCATCGAAAATAGATTGGCGACCGTAATAAAAAATTTTATTCATTTAATCTCCGTATATAATTTCCTTTGCACCATCTACATTTTGAATAATAAGCTCTCTAAGTTCATCAACTGTTAAGAAGTATGGATTAGTTCCACTGTTGTATGAAAATCCATACTCGCAGAATTTGCCGGGCTTGCTATTGCTTTTCGTTCTAAATTCTTCAGTATCCCATAACCGCAGGTGTTTAAAGTTTCCTAATTGTACAGAAGGAAGAATAACAAAATACTTTTCAAATTCTATTGTATTTAGCGCATCTGCTTGTGTTATCATTTCTTCATGAATTTTTTCTCCTGGGCGTATTCCTACAATTTCTATTTTGCACTCTGGTGCTATAGCCTTTGCAAGGTCAAGTATTTTGTATGATGGAATTTTAGGTACAAATAATTCTCCACCCCACATTTTTTCTAAACAGAATAAAACAAAATCGACCCCCTCTTGTAAGGTAATATTAAATCTTGTCATTCGCTCATCAGTTATAGGTAAAACACCTGTTTTTTTTCTTTCTAAAAAGAAAGGTATTACAGAACCCCGACTTCCCATTACATTACCATAACGAACTACAGAAAATTTAATATTATGGGTCCCTTTATAATTATTTGCAGCTATAAATAACTTGTCAGATGTTAATTTTGTTGCTCCATATAGATTAACAGGAGCAGCAGCTTTATCTGTGCTTAATGCAATTACTTTTTCCACACCACAAGCAAGACAAGCATCGATAACATTTTGACCACCAATAATATTTGTTTTAACAGCTTCAAAAGGATTATATTCTGCGGCTGGTACTTGTTTTAAAGCAGCAGCATGAATTACTATATCTACTCCTTCCATTGCTCTTTTTAATCTTTCTAAATCCCTTACATCTCCAATAAAGTAACGCATTAACACCCCCTCTTTTTGAAAGCGAGGGTTATTTTGCATTTCAAATTGTTTTAATTCATCTCTGCTATAAATAATAATTTTTTTTGGCGTGTATCTTTTAAGAACTGTTTCTACAAATTTTTTACCAAACGAACCTGTCCCCCCAGTAATTAAAATTGTTTTACCATCCATATTAATCCTTAATTAAAATTCAGAATTTTCTACAAAAATAGTAAATAGTACAACTAAAAAATATAAAAGAAAAAACAATAGCTTTCAGTCAAAAAAATATTATTAGTTTACTCTTAAGATAATTTTATTCTTTCGAAGGCATCAATATAACTTTTTGAGCTTGCGTTATAAATTTTAGCATTCAAAAAATCTGCATAACTTCTCAATATGAAGTATCCTTTAAATGCATAATGGAGCTTTCTAAAAATATCGTGAATGTGATATTCCTTTCCATCAAGCTTATACATAGGCATTCTTATTTCAGATTTATCATAAAAATGTTCATGATTTACGGTTGCCTTATTTAATTCATCCACTTTAATTTCTTCGTGCCATGAGTGGTCTGCACCAAAAATATATATTTTTTTAAAACCGATATTTAATGCTAAAAATATAGCTGGGATTAAAACATTATGTGGACGAGGCATTCCCAAATTCAAATTAAATAAATAATTAATAATAAACTGCAATCCCTCAATTGGAGTGTTATTGTAATGTATTACCTTAATATTACTGTTTTTCTTTAATTCATTAAGAAAAGAAGAATTTTTTGCTTGAAAGGGAATTAGAAGATTAAGTTCCCAGTTAGTTTTGGAAATTAGACAGTTAATTAATTTGTTTTTTTGTTCTTTAAAGAAGTCTGTTGTTTTTTTTAACCAAAACTCTGGTGCTGCAATAACATAATAATTCGGTTTTAATTTTTCATATTCTTCTGATAATGCAAAAAAATTCACACAAAACTTTACATGGTTGATAATGAAATCATAATTATTATCCAAGTCCTTTTTTAGACATGGCCCATTTGCTAAGATAACACAATCTTTATTAACTAAGTTTTTATTCCTAAGCTTAGTAAAATATTTTGATAAAAAGACTATCTTTATTATAGAGAAAATAGATTGAAAGATTTGAAGAGTAAACTCACTTAGTTTTTGGAGGTTCATTATAATTCCTTCTTAAAATATCCTAATAGTGTATACCATCTATTTTTAATTAAGTAAAAAGCTTTAGAAAATTTTAATGTGAGAATATAATAGAGGGAAATAACAAATGCTGAGACGAGTTTAAATATGTATTCAATCACTTTTAATGCTTTTATATAAAATGGACTATATGTTAATCTCAATCTTTCTCCAATACCAACAAGCATCGATATTTTCTTAATTGATTCATTTGTTAATCTTTCTTTATTAATATTATGATATACTACAAAATTAGGATTGTATAAATATTTTTTTTTGAAATAATCCATTTGTTTAAAAATATACTTATCATCACATCTAAGGGTTAAATCTGTGTTAAATAATCCAATTTCATCAAAAACTTTTTTTCTAAATGACATACTACAGCCTGGCGGATATTTGCTATATGGGTATTTTCTTATTTTGTCCCCCCAATCACTTTTAGTCACTAATCCCCATAAAAATATCGACATCCATTTTGGTTCTTGATTGTCTTCATATTTAGGAATAATTTTCCCTCCCATTGCATCGACCTTAGGGTATTCTTCGAAAAATTTTATTGCTTCTTCAATATAATTAGGTGTAACTTCTGCATCATCATCAATAAAAATTATAATTTCTCCATCTGATTCCTTAATACCTCTATTTCTTGCTGCTGACAAACCTTTTTGGAACTCTATTACATATTTTACATTCAGTTCTTTATTCGTTTCAATAAACTCCTGGGCTATTGCTTCTGTATTATCTGTCGAATTATTATTAACAATAATAACTTCATAAATGTCTTTATCAACAGTTTGATTTATTAAAGAATTCAATGCTAATGGTAAGTACTTTTCTCTATTATAAGTACATACTATAACTGAAACAAAAGGTTTTTTTCTCATCTGTTTTTTTGACTTATTGTTTGAAGAAAAATAAATCCTTTAACTTTTTTAAAGCATTAATTTCCCCAGTTTCATAAAATCCTAAAAGGAATAAAATAAAGGGGAATGAAATAAACAGAATCAATTTAATAACCTGATAAAATATCACATCCTCAAATAGATATCCTAAAACTGACAATATTATTCCCACTAATATCATAATAATCAGCTTTTTATTTTCATATGGAATTTTATAGTACTTATCAGAAATTACTTGTGTTACATAATAAAAAACGACAAATGCAATAAAAGTATTTAATGCTGCGGCAATTATTCCAAAATGAGGAACTAAAATAAAATTAAGTATAATATTTAATAAAGCTGCTCCCAATGTAATTGTTGCAATATGCTTTGTGTTTTTCGTTAACATCATTCCAAGAGATGCTGTCAATCTCATCCCACTAAAAACATAAGAAAATAATATTATTGGTACTACATAATACGCATTATAAAATTCTGGTTTTGTTGCAAATACTTTTATTATTTCTTTACTAAATAATGAAATAAAAACAGAAGCCCATACGAAGATAAAAGTTGAATAAGTCATTATTTTGCTAAAAAACCTTTTATCTTCATTTTGTCCGTAATATTTATACGCTATTGGCATTAAACTCATACTAAAAGGCATAATTAAAAACATGTTTAAAACACCTGCAACTCTATAACCTAATCCATATACAGCATTTGCCTCGTAACCTAAAAAGTAGGTTATAATATACCTATCACTCAAGTTTAATAGCATTATACCTAACGAAGCAAATACCAATGGGAACCCAAATTTTATAGAAACTTTCAGAATTTCAGAATCAAAGTTAAAACTCATCTGTTTAATTAAAGCTAAAAATAAAAATAAAGAGGTTATTGCTTCACCCAAAACTGCAGCAAAAAAAATTCCTGCAATACCTTTATTTAATTTTATTATGAAATAAATAGTAAATAAAGCAATGATCAAAAGTCTTACTATGTTTATCACAGAAAAAAATATAGCTCTCTCTTCAGCTCTATATTTTGATAAAAATAAATTATTCAAGGTTCTAAAAAGAACAATTAAAACTATAATTCGTATATAGGTTAAATTAATAATTTCTTCGTTAAGTACATTCATCGAGATTAAAAACTCTGTAATAATTACGAGGCAAAGACAAGCAATAAGTAAAAAGATAAACAAAGTAAACAAAGTTGATTTTTTTTTGCCTTTATATTCATACGAGTTATTAAGAAAGATTAGAGAAGCAGCCTGCCCAAAAAGAAAAATTTCGGCTAAAATATTTGTTGTTACATCAAGTAAATCCCAAGTTCCGAATTCTGTTTTATTTAAATGTGCTGTATAAATTGGAAGGAGAATAACACCAATAATTTTAGGAGCAATATTGCTTAAACTATAAATGAACGTATCTTTTAGTGTATTCTTTAAGCGTTCTATCATTACTTTTTCTTTTGGATTAACAATACAACAATTATCCCAGCATATAAAAGTAAGTTTAAAACTAACGAAATATTTTTACCGATTATAAATGCTTTTGGCTCATATTTAAATTCTATTTTATGTTCGCCGGCAGGTACTACAATACCTTGGAACCCATGATTTGTTCTATAAATTTTTGTTTGTGTACCATCAATAAAGGCTTTCCAACCTGGTAAATACGTTGTTCCAAAAAACAGAAAATGATTTTTTTTAGAGCTTGTTCTAACAATTACTTGTTCATCTTTATAACTAACAATTTCAGAATAAGAATTTGTATCCGTCTTTTCGATATTAAAATCTTTCTTCTCTACAAAAGCTAATTTCTTGGGATTGAATGAATCATCTTTTATAGCATGTAAAATTTCTAAAGGTGTTTTTACTGTAACACTATCAACAAAATAAACTCTAGGTAAAGCATTAATATTTTTATATACATAGTTATTTGCAGACTGATGAATAAGTACAAAACCCTCAGGTGTATAAGGTCTATCTGTAATAAAATATTTTACTCCAAGCATATTCCATATTGTTAAATTTACTGGAGAAACAACATCCATTATATCTTGGTAACTTCTTGGTTTTACTGCTGAGTAACCATAAAAATCTTCCATAAGAAAATATACATTGAAATTTGCATTATTTTGAAGCGAGCCTAATGAACCATCTTGTTTTAAATTAAGGATTCTAAAAGGTTGTTTCTCATTTTGTTGTTTTATAACAGAAATATATTCAGGTTCTCTGAATAACTCTTCTATTCTTGAAGATTCAACATAACTTGCACCTCTGTTACCAATCCTAAACAAATCTAAAAGTACAAGCAGTATTACAAAGCTAATTAAAAAGTCTTTATTAATTTTCTTAACAACGTAAGCATAACTTAATCCAAAAGTTAGTGCAAGCAATACCATTGCAATTTGAAAATCACTTCTAAACATATCTGTCATATATTCTGACAAAGCATTAAACATCTGAGCCTCTTGCTGATTAGTTAAAGAAGCTGCATAATGTTTTACTCTTTCTGAGAACCAGTTAGAAATCATTGAATTAAAAAGAACTGAGAAAAGAAATAATACAGCAAAAATTATAGCAAGATTCTTAATTGCTTTTTGGATATTAAAATTCTTTTCATCCCTCAAAGAAACAATTTTCATTAATCCAAACCCAGCTAAAATAGGAAAAATAATCTGGACAACATGAAGAATCATTGAAGGAGTTCTAAAGTTATCGAATAAAGGAAAGTAATAATAGAATAAATTAAAGACGATAGGGAAATTCCTACCAAAAGAAATAAAAATAAATAAAACAACCACTATCCCTAAAAATTTTATTAAGGGCTCTTTCCATCGAGTAATAATTGCAAACAAACCAAGCACGAAAATAATAACTCCCATATACATTGCAGTATCCACAAAGGGCATCTGCCCAAAGTATGTATTCACTTCGACCGGTTGATTATTTGTTAATGGTCCTTTATAAGTTGACCTACCAAATCCATAATATGAAGGGATTATAAAAGTTAGAACTTCCCCTGGCGAGAAAGACCAATTTGTATTATACTCATAAGAATCTGTTTGAGGCTTTAGAGAAGTATTTTGTAATTCAAGTATACTTTTTGTACCTCTAGTAGAATATGGCTTATATTCGTAAAGTTGACCATATGTATCATAAGACATTGCAATAGCAACTACCCCGGCAATAATCGAAATAAAAAGAGATTTGAAAAGTTGCTTTTGTAAAAATTTATTCTTCGTAACAAGGGAATAAGTAAAAAAATAAATAAAGTAAATAAGAGCTACTAAACCAAAGTAAAAAACTATTTGTACATGTGCACCAAAAATTAAAACATGTAATCCTATGACATAAAGTAGAACATCCAAAATTTTAATTTCTTTCTGAAATTTAAAAAGCATCATTAAAATGAAAGGGAAAATAGATAGGCTTACAAGCTTTGACGTATGTCCAATGTAGAAAAGTACAAGTATTCCTGTACTAAAAATAGTTGAAACAGCAACTAAAAAACTTATTAATCTATTTGCTACAAAACTTCTCATAAAGAAAAAAGAAGTAAAAGCTAAGATTAGAAGATTAAAAGTGTAAAGTGCATTATAGTTTTTAAATGCTGCAGAATAAATTTTCGAAGCATAAGAATATAGCATTACTGTTATATCATAATAACGTGGGGACATTGAAGTTACGACTGCAGGTATTCCACAAAATATATAAGGGTTCCAAAGCGAGACTCCATCTCTTTCCTTCAACGCATATTGCCTTAAGCTTTTAACCTGTATTAAATCTCCTGATGTTGTAGTTTTATCTCCAAACATCACAGGATAGAAGAAAATAAAAAGTAAAAGAACAATTAATATCAAAAACATTGGTGATTGAAATTTTTCTGGCACCAATTTTTCTAATGAAAATCCAAATTCTTTACTCTGTTCTTTAGCTTTTTGTTTTGTCATTTAAGCTCCTAAAAATTTATTTTTATAACCGTAAAAAAAAGAATGTAAAATAGTTCATAAAACTTACACTTTGATATTCTTAAACTATAATTCATTTATAATTGCTTTTGCATAATTCTCCCAACTTAATTTTTTTGCTTGCTCTTCAATTCTACCACGTGGTATAGGATTATTTAGAAATGCTTTCATTGTTTCATACATTGAATCAATATTATTTGGTTCAGCTAAATAACCATTATAACCATCTTTAATAGTTTCAGGAAAGTGTCCTACTGCAGTAGCAATTGTGGGAAGTTTAAAATTATAAGCCATAGATTCAACTCCAGATGGAGTTGCCACTTCATAAAATAAAACATTACAATCTGCAACTTGAAAATATTTATGAACTTCTTCATTCGGAACATACTTATTCACAACCACTACTTTATCCCGTATACCCAGCTCATCAATTAAATCAAGTGGACGATAGTTGCTTTCATCTTCGGTTTCTTTAGTTAATAACCTTTTAAAGAAATTAAAAACTGCCTTTTTAATTTTTGTAGATAATTTTTTTTCATCCAAAGTTTGCCAAAAAGATTCTCCAACAATTAATAAAGAAACATCATCTCTTTCTTTTGCTAGTTTTGCAAAGGCACGTATAACATTATGAAGACCTTTATACTTCCTAATAAAGCCAAAAAACAAAAAAACATATTTTCTTAATCCAAGTTCTTTTCGAACCTTTTCTCTATCGATACTCATATTAGGAGTAAACATATCATACACTGGGTGATAAAGCTTTATTACTTGTTTTGCTTCTTTAACTGCATTGTAATCTTCTCTTTTTCGATTTTCACAAAGTATGAACCTCTGCTTAGGGAAAACCTCTTTTAATTCTTCAAAAGTTTTTAGTGAATGAACTATAAATGTATGAGGCTTTGAAAGTGCATATCTTAAAAAAATAGAATCAATTATGCTTCTTTCTTTTTGAGCAACTACATGTAAGTCAAATATTAATTCACAATTGCATTCTTTCTTTAATTTTTTGGCAATATAACCCATTGGCAATCCTTGGATTGAAATTGCCCATTGAAATACAACAATATCTGGCTTCAAATCTTTAATAAGATTAACAGTTTTTATCCAACTAACAGGATTATTATAGTTAGTTACATAATAAACTTTTACCGGAGCCCCTTCCAAAAAATTTTTTTGACTTGAACGGTCTATAAAATCACGAGGTATAATAGCTGGATATTGCTGAATCCAAGATACAACATAAACTTCGGCCCCTAATTTAGACAAAGCTTTACCAAGTGATGATGTATAATTAGCTATTCCACCTTTAAATTGTGGCCCGGGTCCAAAGATTACAATTTTTTTCATAATTATTTTTATCCCAAATTTCTTCTAAAATTAAGCAAATATTCCTAGACTTACTCATAATATTTCATGTTATTGTAATGTATTATTAAACCTTCTTTTTGAATTACCACCGCAATGCTATGTGGTTAATTAATTCTAACTCTTATAATTTATACAAATTTAATTCTAGTACTAATTAACGAATAAAAAATAAATCTCTGCTTATACTATTATGTATTTAGCTTAATATCAGAAATTGCTCAAAACCACAAAAGGATGTTCTAAGAATAATATTATTAGGTAAATTAGCAAAAAAACAATACTATCTGTTTATTTTGGGATACTCATCAAGTAGCTAAATTTAGAACCAATATAAGTCGTGCTTAAAAAGTAAAAAAATAAACCTTTTTACTATTTTATTCTAAGTTTTTCTCAAACTTCTACTTCTTAATTATAAATCTATATTATTCATCTCTGCAAAATGAAGTTTTTTAGAATTATACTTTTTAGCTTCAAGATAATATACAGATATGTTGAACACTTATTGATTATAAGTAACTTTAACTTTTTAATCTCATTACTGCTGCATCATATACACGACGCATTCCTTCTTCGAGAGAAATCTTTGGTTGCCATCCCAATAACTCCTTAACATACGTCATATCGGCATACCTTGAATGAACTCCCATTGGTTTATCCAATAAAGGTTTTATAGTTGGATTGTAACCTGCAAAGCTTGCAAAAAGTTTTATTAAGTCTATAAATGTAGTTAGTTTTCCGGAGCCAATATTAATTGCAGAGCCATCATGTATTTTATCCATAGCTAAAAACATGCAATCCATCACATCATCAATATGAACAAAATCCCTTCCTTGTTCTCCTGTTCCCCAAACTTCAAAAGGGTTTTCCTTTTTTGCTGCACGTGCTGCAATTGCTGGCACCGGATAACTTAAATCTTGGTCTTCACCATAACCAGAAAAAGGCCTAATACACACAACGGAAACACCATAATATTGAGCAGCAATTCTTGCTAGATATTCTCCTGTAAGTTTTGTCCAACCGTATGTCATGTCGGGCTTACCAAGGAGAAAACCGTCAATATTTATGTCTGACTCTTTGAGAGCAACAGCATTATTTTCTGTTTGTAAGTTAATCGGATAAGCAGCTGAAGAGCTTGGATATAAAACTCTTTCGGGCTTAAATTTTGCAACCCAATTAAAAAATTCTGCATCTATAGATAAATCCAAAGCTACTGCCATAGGGTCACCTTCAATTTTGGCTCTACCACCTACAATTGCAGCAAAGTGAAATACATCTCCAAATCTTTCTATATTTAATCCATATTCGTTTTTCAGCCAACTTGGATTTTCCTGAAGATTATTTAAAAATTTTCTTATATCTGTTTTCCAAAAAAATAACCTTTCCTCTTCACCAAAAATTTCAATATCCTTGAATTTTTTTGAAGCTGGGCTCTTTAACCAACTTGAAGGATGTGTTCCAACTGACAAATCATCTACCATTAAAATTATATCTTTGGTTCTTCTGATAAGTTGCTTAACGGTATGTCTTCCTACAAAACCGCAAGCACCTGTTACAAGATGATATTTCATGAAAAGATTCCTTTTTCTTTTAATGAAAAATAAGAATTTTTATTTAGAATAAAGGAAAAGATACCATTGAAAAGTTTTGACATAGAAGAGTTAATAAAATTTTTAGTGAAGTTTATCTTTTTTCTTTAATTACGTATTCTTTATCGTTTTGAAAATTGTGAACGAATAATTCACCAAGTAAACCAATTGCAAAGAATTGTATTCCAACTATAATTAATAATATTCCTAAGAAAAAAATTGGACGATTATTAATTCCTTTTCCAAGAAAAAATTTTTCATATGTAAGCCATAAACTAATAAACCCTCCTAAAAATGCTGTAAGTAAGCCAACAAATCCAAATAAATGCATTGGTCTTTTTATAAATCGAACTGTAAAAATGACAGTAATCAAATCCAAAAAGCCTTTAAAGAAACGCGACACACCAAATTTAGTTTTTCCATATCTGCGTGGGTGATGTTTAACTGGTATTTCTGTTATAGAAAAACCTTTCCAACCAGCAAGCACGGGAATGTAACGATGAAGTTCTCCGTAAACATTAATGCTTTGAACAACGGCTCTTCGATATGCCTTTAAACCACAATTAAAATCATGTATTTTTACTTTAGAAAAAAGTCTTGTAACAAAATTGAAAAACCTCGACGAATACCTTTTTATCATTGGATCATATCTTTTCTTTTTCCAGCCAGAAACCAAGTCGTACCCTTCTTCAAGTTTTCTTAAAAGATTTGGAATCTCTTCGGGGTCATCTTGTAAGTCAGCATCCATTGTAATTATTACATCTCCAGAAGCATGCTTAAAACCAATTTGAAGAGCTGCCGATTTTCCATAGTTTGTTCGAAAACTTAAATAATGAACTCTATTATCTATACGAGCTAATTCTTTAATTACATTCAAAGATTTATCAGTACTACCATCGTCAACAAATATAATTTCATGATCGCAAGAAAT
This sequence comes from Melioribacter sp., assembly GCA_026417975.1. Classification (GTDB taxonomy): domain Bacteria; phylum Bacteroidota; class Ignavibacteria; order Ignavibacteriales; family Melioribacteraceae; genus Rosettibacter. The sequence goes on along the minus strand of JAOACD010000003.1, from coordinate 69,215 downwards.
ATTTTTTAAGGTTTTCTTAAGTTCATTATATAGAGGTTTTAATGATTCCTCTTCATTATAAAGAGGAATTATAATAGAGACTTTTTTGAAACTAAATTCCTGTTTATCACGAACCTCTTGATGTGTGTAATAATGCTGAATTTTTTTTCTGTAAATAAATCTTCTTTGTTTTTTTCTAGGATAAAAGTTAGAATTATAAGAATCTACTTTGTGATTTTCACTCAAAGGCACTTCCAGTTTAATTAACAAAAAGATTATATACAATAATAAGTTAAATTTTATTAATGCTAAAATCAATTTTTATTGATAAACTAATAACAATAAAATGTCAGTGATTTATATAAAATAACTTAACCACATAATTTGTTACTTCAATTAGTAAATGCTATTTTTTAGATGAATATTTAAAACGCTCATAAAAAGGTAATAATGGGCGCTATTATTTTTTGGGGAATTATAAGAACTGCCATATTGATACCTGTATTGTGGCTTTTATATGGAGTTATTGAGTATAGATATTGGTGGTGGCTTGTTATTCTATCAATTTATGGAGTAATAATTTATCCTGCAACAATTCAATATAGGTTATTTAAAGAAGAAAATGATGAACTTATTAATAACACTTTATGTTCTTCTTGCAGATACTTTGATAAATCTGCAATAATTTGTCTTAAATATGATGAACATCCAACACTTAAATACCTTCCATGTGAAGGTTTAGATTGGGAATTAAAGGAATATGACTATGAAGAAGAAAAATATTAATAATATCGAAAAAGAAGATTCAATAAAAAACAATGTAATATTTTGTACAGAATGTGGCGAAGCCCTTTCGTTAGTTGGTATCGAGCCATTTGATATAGAAAAAGTAAAAGAACGTCATGAAAATTGTAAAAGAGCTGGAAAATTTAAAGGTGACAAATGTGCTATGCTTTTTATTGTTGAATCTAATGAAGATCTTTTCTCCCCTGATGAAGAAGAGTAAAAAGTTCTTTAATAGCCTCAGAGTATCTTGGACCTGGTCTTGAAAAATTATCTCTATTGACTACTATAATATTCTTATTTTTTATTGCTTTCAATTTTTCCCATTCAGGATAGAGTTCAAGAAGCTTTTCAATTGAAGAATTTTTCCCATCAGGAATTATAATATAATCAGGGTTACGTTTTAATATTTCTTCTCTGCTAAAAACAGGATAACTTAAAGGAGAATCTTCAACAATGTTTAACAATCCGCATATTTTTAGGTATTCATTAATAAAAGTATTTTTTCCTGCTAATATAATAGGCTTTAGCTCTACTATATACATTGCAGTTTTTTTCTCTAAAAAAGAAGATCTTTTTTTAATTTTATTAATCAAAGAATCCCACTTGCTTATTCTGAGTTCTGCAAATTCTTTCTTATCAAAAATTTTTGCTATATCTAAGTAAGTTTTTTTTATTCCCTCAATATTTCTTGGATTTGAAACAAAAACTTTAAGCCCAAGTTCCTTTAATTTATTATATGTCTCTTTAGTATTTCCTTCAACAGTAATAAAAATTATATCTGGCCTTAATGCTATCATTTTTTCATAATTAACGTTCAATAAGTCTCCAACTTTTTCTATTTTTTTTGCATCTTCAGGATAATCGCAGTAAAGGGTATTACCAACAAGTTTTTTTTCAAGTCCCAAATCATAAACTGCTTCTGTTAAACTTGGTGCAAGAGTAATTATTCTTTGCGGTGGTTTATCGAAAAAGATACTATTTCCTATATCGTCTGTTACTACAAGCTTATGATAAGCATGTTGTTCTTCTTTTTTACAAGAAACTAATATCAAAAGAAAAATTAATAATAATTTTGTGTACCTCATCTCTTTGCTTTAAAGATTTTCCTTCTTAAAATACTAAAAAATAACATTCGTTCCGACTTTGCTGATAGTAAATTTTTTGATAATTTTGTAATGCTTCCTTAGCTCAGTTGGTAGAGCAGTAGACTCTTAATCTATTGGTCGGGGGTTCGAGTCCCCCAGGAAGCACTACATTTTCATTCAGATAATAAACTTCAGTATTATCACCCTCCATCCCTACTTACCAAAAATTCAATATTAAAATTCAGCATTACAATAAACATTCTCTTTTTTAAATCCTAAAAAAATCACAATAACTTTTATCCCTACCTTTTATTATAAACATAATTTTTTATTAAAATAATAAACAAATGTAACAACGAAGCTAATTGTTTTTATTCTTTTGTATTATAAATAGATGGCATAGTTTATGAAAACATAGTATTAAATTTCATATTGGAATAATCGTTCTAAATTTGCAATAGAAATGAGGTAGTAGCTATAATTTTTACCATAACAATTCGTTAAAAAATAACTTAATTCATTTGCAAACTATTTTAATGAAAGTCATACTTTTTATGGGCAAATATTTAGCAAAAGGTCATGCACCCTCTATTATCAAATTGATATAATATTAATAACTTTTTGCTAATTTGAAAAAGTTTCGAAAAAAATTAACGAAAATTTTCTGGAGGAGAGAGTATGATAGAATCTTACAGATTATTTAAAATTATTCTAATATGTTTAATTCTTTTTTCTGTATTAACTAATGCTCAGGGTACAGGGACAATAAGAGGAAAAGTATTTGAAAAAGAAACTGGCGAACCTCTTATTGGAGCAAATGTTGTAATTAAAAATACAAGTCTTGGCGCAGCTACAGACATAGAGGGACGTTACGTTATACGTGGTATACCTGCAGGAACATACACTATACATTTACTCTATCTAGTTCATCACCTAGTACTAATTGAACAAATAATTCTAGCAAAGAAAACTTTCGAACAAGACGGCTACTTGGAGGCTAAAACAATAGCTGGTGAAACTATTATAATTACTGCACAAGCAGAAGGACAACTTTCGGCAATTAATCAACAACTTTCATCAAATACAATTGCCAACGTAGTGTCAAAGGATAGAATAAAAGAGCTTCCTGATGTTAATGCTGCAGAGTCAATAGGTAGACTTCCTGGGGTATCAATTGAAAGATACGGAGGAGAAGCCACCAAAATTTCTATTCGTGGTTTAGAACCAAAATATAATACAATAACCGTTAATGGAGTAAGATTGCCCTCAACAAGCAGTTATGATAGAAGTGTTGATTTATCTTTAATATCATCCAACATGCTTGATGGTATTGTTCTCAAAAAAGCAAACACTCCCGATATGGATGCAGACGCACTAGGTGGAACTGTAGACTTGAGATTAAAAGAAGCTCCTGAAGGATTAAAAATTAATGCAACAGCTCAAGGAGGTTATAATCAACTTCAAAATTATTATGGTAATTATAACTTCAACGGAAGCATTAGCAACAGATTCTTAAATAACAAATTAGGAGTCATACTAAATTTTAATCTTGATAATTACGACAGAAGTGCAGATAAATTTTCTGGAAGCTACACTCAAACTGGCTCTGGTGAAAACATAATTGTAAAACCAAACGATATTACTTTAAGGAACGAAAATGTTAGAAGAGGCAGAAGTGGTGCAAGTATATTATTAGATTATAAACTACCATTCGGAAAACTAACTGCAAATTCTTTTTACAATAGACTTCATAGTAAAGGATTATTCAGAATTAATGATATGAATGTAGAACATAATAGTCATTATTACAATCTTGAACTAAGGGAAGGGAATACTTCAATTTTTACAGGGGCATTGGGGATTCAACAAGATTATGGATTAGTTAATTTAGATATGTCGCTTTCTAGGTCCTCTTCAATTACAGATAATCCTGGCGATTTAGTTTTTGGTTTTGTTCAAGAAAATGGTGCATTCCAAACTACAAAAGTAGAACCAGGAATGGACCCACACTTAATTCCATCCTTACAGATTATCGATACACTTAAAACAGGTTTTAAAAGTGCGCATAAGTATAGTATCAAATTAAAAGAAAACGAAACTGCTTATCAATTGAATATAAAGGTTCCTTTTAATTTTGGGAAAAATATAAACGGCTATGTTAAATTAGGAGGAAAATTTAGATGGCTAGATAAAAATAATGATCAAGAACAATATGGAAGAGATAATATTCAATATGGAGGGGTTGGACTAAATAGTGTTGTAGAACCTGTCTTAAGATACTTAAGTAAAAAATATCCAAACGACTGGGATTGGCTTAAGGATTCTGCGTTGGCTCGTTCAAACGCAGTATTCCCAATTTCTAGATTTTTAACGAATGAAACTCCCCCAAGGTTCCTCAATGGTGAGTACGATTTAGGATTCATGGTAAATGAAAAATTATTAAGACAATTCCTAGAAGCACTTCAAGAAACATCGAAAGAAAATCCACAAAATTGGCTCTATTATTCAATGGGATCTATTGGATATGATTACGACGGAATTGAAAGATATCAAGCTGCTTACATAATGTCTGAAATAAGTTATAAAAATTTAATTACATTTATACCTGGAATTCGATTCGAAAGAGATTACTCAAAATACAACGGACAGAGATTTAAGGAAGCCGAACAAGCTGGCGTTCAACTCCCTCCTGTTGATTTTCAAGATTTAGAGAATACTAGAGAGAATAAATTTTGGCTGCCCATGGTTCACCTAATTCTAAACCCAGTAAATTGGCTTAAAATCCGTTTAGCAAGAACAGAAACATTAACAAGACCAGATTATATGCAATATGCCCCCATTACAACTATTGATCGATATAACGGATACATTAGAGCTAATAACGCCGCACTAAAACCTGCAAAGTCTACTAACTATGATGCTTCTATCCAAATTTACCAAAACTATATTGGATTTTTTACTGTTTCCGGATTTTATAAAAAAATTAAAGACCTAATCTTCCAAACAGGTTATCAACTTCAACCTGGTGTGGCTATTCCCGAAGGATTAAATATTCCTACTTCATGGCTTAGAGACAAAGATGGAAGAGTAGTTGCAACTCCATATATGGATACATATTTAAATAATCCGTATCCAGCTTACTACAGAGGTTTCGAACTTGAATGGCAAACACATTTTTGGTACCTGCCATCAATACTCAGAGGGCTAATATTCAATGCTAATTATACAAGAATTTTTTCAAAAGTAGACAAACAAAGGTTTGTTGTAAAAAGAGTTGTAGAAGGAAGACCTCCTCGTGTGCAAATTAAATATATAGTTAGCGATACTATAAGAACTGGAAGAATGCCTTATCAACCTGCTCATATTTTTAATTTCACGCTTGGATACGATTATAAAGATTTTTCTGCAAGACTTTCATTCTTATACCAAACAGATAAATTAACCTATCTTGCTAATTACCCAGGACTTGATCAATCAACAGGAACTTATTACAGATGGGACTTAACCCTTCAACAAAAATTAAATTGGGGGCTACAAGTGTTTGTTAACTTAAATAATCTTAATAAAAGAGCAGACAGAAGTTACAGAGGAAATGACGAAACCAACGCAGCATACACTGAATATTATGGATTTACAATGGATGTGGGAATAAGATATAATTTTTAATTGAGATGCTATTTTCTCAACTAATTAATTTATTTAACAAATAGGAGGACTTCCTATGAAGCTTTATTTAAAGTTACTTTTTGTATTGTCTTTCACTTTAATTTTCCTGCCGACCAAAAATGTCAGTGCACAACAGCAAAATGATACACTTGTTGTAGAATATCTAGACAAACAAGGCAATTTTGTAATTGATGCCTTAACTAATGCAATAAAAAATGATGTAAACAGACCTGCAGGCAGAGTTTATAAATTGCGTGCAGGTGGAATTTATTGGGTTACAGAAGAAATTAAAAATGATGGTTGGCATTTAAGAATTGTTGGAGAAAAGCCAGATCCCAAAAATCCAGATAAATTCCCTGCTGTTATTCAACGAGTTTCGAGACCAGATGGTTCTGTTACAGCTCGTTTAATTACTGGTGGAGGAAGCATTACATTCAAAAATATCTACTTTATTGGTTGTGATGATGCAGGAGTTCAAACAGCTTATCAACCAATCCAAATTGACGCAAGCGATTGTAGATTTGTTTTCGACGGTTGCATTTTTGAAAGAACTAATTTCGCACTTGTTGCATGGACTGGAAAAAATAACGATATCTTTATTACAAATTGTGTTTATAGGAATTTACTTGAATCTCCACCCACACAGATATGGACAGGAAGAGGTTTATCCATTTGGAATGATGCAGATACTGTAATTATAGAAAATAATACTTTCTTTAATATTGGATTTACTTCATTACAAATTGAAAGCGGGGCTGCAAAGTATTTAAGATTCAACCACAATACCATTGTATTTAATGGACGTAATATTAATACAACACCATGGTTATATGAAGCTTATTTTGCAAACAACTTATTAATTAATCCATTCTGGCATGGCGAAGCACATAATCAAACAGAATTAGATAGTCCAAATAGAGACCCAAGAGCAACTACATCTGGTATTTTTGGCTTTGGTGCACTACCAACTAAATATGGTCCAGAAAAAAGTAGAAGAATTCTCTTTACAAATACTGCTGCTTGGTTAGACCCACAATTTATTAATTTTTACAATGCCAATAATATAAGAAGACAACCTTTTGTTGGTCCTGTAACAAAACTCGATTTCATAGATAAATATGAAAATATGGTTGTAAAAGATACTTTTTGGTTGGATCAAAGACCAAATTTTCCTGTTTATCCCTCTGAATTAATCCCAAAAATGATTGAAAACATTAAAGGATTAAGATCGGGAGCTAGTTCAATTCCCACATACTTTTGGAAACTCCCAACAAACCCAGATGGTACTATTTGTGCTACTTGTCCAAGCTGGCCCTTACCCGAAAACTTTTCATACACTCAACCTGCATTTCTTTTAACAGCAGGAACAGACGGATTACCACTAGGTGATTTAAATTGGTTTCCAGATAAAAAAGCAATATTTGAAAAAAACAAGGAACAATATGTAAAACAACTTCAAGCACTTGCAGGACCTGTTTACAAGTATGATATTGTTTCTGAGCAAGAAGCTGAAAAGGCAACTTTGGGCGGAGATGCTCAAGTTAAGTCAGTTTCTGGATTTGTTTATTTTGTAATGGATGCTGGAGGTTACATAGAATGGACATTTGATTTACCAGAAGCAGGTGAATACGATTTAGGAATTTTACAGCATATGCGTGGGAATGGCATGAGAGGTCAGCATACATATGTCAATGGAGTAGAAATCCATGATGCAGCACACGGTTGGGGTGAACTAATCTTTGATCCCGCCTCTGGTCCTGCAAAAGGAATTGACATAAACAGCTGGCAGTGGGTTATAGTAAAACAATCAGATATACTTGAAGCAGGAGCTCTTACATTTAAAAAAGGAACTAACACTGTTAAAATAGAAAAATCCTGGGGATGGCAAAACTTTGCTGGAATAAGAATTATCAACAAGAATGGTCAAATAGTTAAAGAATTAAAAGGGTCTGATGTTACGGCTTATGATTTAGTTCAACCAAGAGTAGAAGGTGCTGTTTGGGTTCCAAGTTGGTTTAAAGCAGTTGCTCTGAATAATAATGGCTCAATATCTTTCAATGTTAAAGCTCCTTCTGATGGAACATACTCACTAAACATTATGTATCAAAATTACAGTGGTCCTCAAAATATCAAAATTAAACTCGACGGAGCAGATATCCTAACTGCTACCCTCGAAAGTAAAAGTGACTCTACTGGATTAACTTATTTATCAGACAGATTTCCAGTTAAAGCTGGTGACCACACTATAACAATTACAGGTCAAAAAGTTAATCTTGATTTAATTCAATTTATAAAAGTTACTGTAATATCTTCCTTAAAAGAATTAAGTCAAATTCCAACAGGCTATTCCCTTGAACAAAATTATCCAAATCCTTTTAATCCAGCTACTACAATCAATTTCTCTATCGCAAAACCTTCTAATGTTAAATTGACTGTATATAATATTCTTGGTCAAAGAGTTGCTACTCTTGTAGACAAATTTATGAATCCTGGTGTTTATTCTGTTGACTTCAACGCAAGTAACTTAGCATCAGGTGTTTATTTATATGGAATTGAAGCAGGCGATTTCAGAGCTTATAAGAAAATGATTTTACTTAAGTAAAATGATTTTTAAAAAAGGCTGACTTTTAAGTCAGCCTTTTTATTTCTTTTTTGGTTTTAATCTAAGCATAATAACATCATGAGATGGAATTACGGCATAAAAAATTTTTTCAGTAGTGCCTATATCTTTTTTTAACCATAAATCGCGAATCTGATAAATTCTAGTTTTAAAATTAGCTTCTTTATTAAAAACCGAATCGACAACAACACAATTATTCCAATTAAAATTAACTTCTATTGGTTTTGTTGAACGATTTAAAAAGCAAACTGCCCAGTTATCATTTATCAAAGGCTTAAACCAAATTTCTAGCCCATCTTTTTCAAAATATTTAAATCCTTGGATTCCAAGCGAATCTTGATTCACTTCAATAACTTCCTTATTAGTTAAGATTTCTTTTGTTTCCTGTGACATTCTAGATAAATCATTCCCAGCAATAAGGGGGGCCGATAACATACACCACATTGAAAAATGAGCTCGATCTTCATTGACCGACATTCCATTACCAACTTCGAGCATATCAGGATCATTCCAATGGTCTGGACCCGCATAACTACGTAATCCTTCTTGCATATCAAGAATTTGCATAACACCCCAAGATTTCCAAGTTCCATGATCTATTACACAATCAAAGCAATTTGTAATATCACCAGTTGTTCTCCATAAATGGCCTATATTTTTACCCCATAGCCAAGGTTTATTATTTCCCCATTCACAAATACTAAAAACTATAGGTCTTCCTGTTTGATAAAGAGCATTCCTCATAGTTAAATATGCATCTTCAGCACAAAGGCCTTCTGTGTAACACCAATCATACTTTAAGTAATCAACTCCCCATTCAGCAAATTTCATAGCATCCTGAAATTCATACCCACGACTACCAGGTCTTCCTCCACAAGTTTTCCATCCTGCACATGAATAAATCCCAAACTTTAATCCTTTTGAATGAATATAATCTGCAAGAGCTTTTATACCAGAAGGAAATCTTTCTGGGTCAGGTTGAATAAATCCCAAACTATCTCTTTTACCTTGCCAACAATCGTCGATTATTATGTATTTATATCCAACATCTTTCATTCCGCTTTCTACCATAGCATCAGCCATTTTTTTAATTATCTCTTCATTAATATTGCAGCCAAATTTATTCCAACTATTCCACCCCATAGGAGGAGTTAAAGCAAGTTTTTCAAACTTTTGGGCTTGAACAATTGCTGCAACGAACAAAAGTACCACTATTTTTTTCATTTTAGCTCCTAATTATTGTGGCTACTTAATTATAAATAGTTACATTATTATTACAATTTTCAAACTATTTTTGTGCGCTCTGAAAATTTACTTAACAGTCTTATCCAACTTCATTCTTAAGCTCTCGTATAAAGCTTTTCTTCCTTCTTTATCTTTATTCAAAATTTCTCTAGCATATTTTGCTACTTCTTCTGCTACGTATCTAGGAACAACACAAATCCCATCTCCATCCGCTACTATAATATCACCAGGACACACTAAAACACCTCCTATTACTACCGGTCTATTTACAGATTCAAGTTCATTCCTACCTGGTCTTATTCCCCTTCCAGGTCCTCTAAAATATAATGGAACTCTTTCAAGATTAATTTCATCAAGATCTCTTGCGGAAGCATCAGTTACAACTCCAACTGCACCTCTTCTATACCATTCAAGAATATTAAAAGAACCTATTGAACCTATATCTTTTTCTTCTACATCATCAATAACTACAACAGTTCCTGGCTTAATTAAATCAATGAAAGCTTCATTAGAATACAAATTATAGAAATCACTTTCCCATTTAAAGAAGTCTTCGCCAGGTTTAGGTCGGTCTGGTTTTTGTGTAGGAACATATCTTGCAGTAATTGCAATTCCCCTAAATTGATGTTTAAGATCGATGGGATCTATCCAAGCTGGATGAATTGCTGGGTCTATCAAACCCTTTCCCGGTAATCCAATAATGTCCATTGCATCCGAAACATCAGCTACCCGCAATCCTTCAAAAAGTTTTAAGAGGCGGAAATCTTCTTCTTCGCTAAAAACTTTCGTTTCTATGAAATTGTAGCCTTTGCTAAAATCTTTTTTATTTTGAGTAAATAATGGATAACAAAATGAAAATAGTATTATTAGAGTTAAACTAAATTGTTTCATTACACCTCCTTTTTTTACTGGAATAAAAAATTGAGGGCTAAAATTATGCCATGTATAAATCTTAGCTTCTACTAGCTATTAAATTTAGATACAGATATTATCAAGGGGAAGTATTAAATGAATTATTTATTAAAAAAATAAAAATTATCAGATTGATAAAAATCAATCGTAAGGAAGGAAATCAAAAGAAACGACTTTACTCTTAAGCACCAAAAAGAAATGTGAATTATATTAAACTATAAAATTCTTATTGTATAAAATATATAAAAAACCAGGAGATTATTTTGACTCATAAAAGATATAGATACCAAAGTCATGGAAAAGAAATTATCAAGCATAAATTCAAAATTTTTCCAAAGATATTTAGACTCACACTTTAAACATTGTTTTTCTAACCATGCATGCTTTCATATAACTTTATAATTCTATCTATCATAGTATTTGTTTCTTTTCGTATAACTCTTCTTTCAGGTTTTTCTTCAAACCATTGAATCGTCTTTTTAATTCCCTCTCTAAATGGAATTCTAGCAACGAAGTCTGGATTAAACTGTTTTATTTTAGTGTTATCAAAAATAGCACTCCATGATTTGTCTCCCAAAAGCGAACCTGTTAAAGAAGGCTCACACTTACAAATGAAATCTGAGGGGATGTGAATAATATTTGGTTCTACACCAATAGCCTCGGCTAAAAAGTAATGAATCTGATCCCATGTTAATGCTTCATCAGATGTTATATGAAATGCATGTCCAATAGTTTTATAATTTCCCAAAATTCCTATAAATCCTCTTGCAAAATCATCTGCATGTGTTATAGTCCATAAGGATGTGCCATCACCGTGTACTATAATTTTTTCACCGCGCTTCATTCTATCTACTATAGTGTATTCTGTCCATCCCCCAATTGGGACGGGAATAACAGTATTGTAAGTCAAAGAAGGTCTAACAATTGTAATTGGGAAATCCTCATCTCTATAAGCCTTATTTAGCCTTTCTTCACATGCTATTTTATTCCTCGAATATTCCCAGAATGGATTTTTAAGTGGAGTTGACTCTGTTATAACTGGATTAAGTGGAGGTTTTTGATAAGCAGATGCAGTACTTATAAAAACAAATTGTTTAGTTTTATCTTTAAAAAGTTTAATGTCTCTTTCAATATCATCTACTGTAAAAGCAATCCAATCAACAACAACATCCCATGTGTGTTTTTTCAATGCATCATTTACTTCAGAAAAATTGTTTATATCTGCTATGATATTTTTTGCACTTTCTATTTTAATTTCTCTTGTACCTCTATTTAAAAGATAAAGGTCGAAACCGTTACTTAAACAAAGCTTGCTTACAGAAGTACTAATGTTACCCGTTCCTCCAATAAAAAGTACTTTCATTATTACACCTATGAATTATTAATCAAATAAGTTAAAATGAAGTTTTGGAGCAAACAATTTATTTTCTGAAGAATAAAATGACGCCACAATAGCACCTAGTGGTTTAATAGCTATTCCCAAAGTTCTACCATCAAGCAATCTTTGCATCACAGGTCTTGAAATAGTGATATAATTTTTTCCATTTTTTTTATTATTAACTTCAACGTCAATTATCATTTGACTATTTAGAACTTCATTCAAAGGTTTACCATTACTAAAATTATCAAATGTAACTTCATTTTGATTCCAGTTTTTATTACCTCCTAAAATTTCAGTAACTCTAATCATTCCAAAATCCTTCTTGTAATCAGGTGAGTTTTGTAAAGAATATGTAGTCAATTCAAGCAATCCTGAACCTTTTACTTTCTTGTTTTTTAATTGTCCAAAATTCCATTTTAGTATTATGTATTGATTCCCACTAACAGTTAATAAACTAATTTTATTTCCATCATCATCAACAGTTGACCAATTGTTAAAATTCATATCAGTATAAATCAGGTCTATCATTGAATCTTCATTTACTTCAAGATGATAATCATAGATCAAAATATCTGGTACAGGTGGATGATAAGGAATTGGCTCGCCTAAGTCTGGACCGATCGAATCGATGTTAACTATATCAACTTTGTAATAATCAATATCAACACGATATTTATCAAATCCCCAGTCCATTAAAGCTAGTTGAGCATAAATTGTATCTTCAGGTTCTGCATAAAAATTTCTTGTTGTCATACTTATTACGTACCAGTTAGTTGTATCAGGTATATCATACTCCATCAAATGTGTATGAAAGTCGGTTGTTCTTTGTGTATTAATGTGTAGATTAATTCTTTTTGGTGCATGACTAACTTTTACTTTTGCTTCAATTCTAAATTCAAACTCAGGACGTTGAATTAATGAAATATTCATATTTTCAGATATTCTTCTTCTAATCAAAGCCCACCAAATTCCTCTTTTATCTTTACTAGCATCCACATATATTGAAGAATAACCTTTATTCGAATGAACAAAGTTCATAGTTGCATTACCATCTCCCGTCCTAAATGTCCACCCCGTTAATCCTTTAGGATCAAGTTTTAGTTCTTTATCGAAATCATCCATAAACTGTGAAAACGTCTCTAATGGAAGTATTATGGACAAAATAATTGCTATTAAAATTTTTGGAAATGTTATATTAGTAGTGAGCTTTAAATGAAAAAATACTTCCATTATAAATAATTTTTATTGAATTTAAGTTCAGAAGTTCACTAAGAAAAAAATTGATTTATAAAAATATTTTTAATACTTAATTCGATTTAGATAAATAAAATGAATTTATATTTGCTTCAAAGTCAATTTCTTTCAAAATAATATCGGGATAATTATTCGAAATAAAGATTTTTATTTTATTCAAAATTTTTTCTTTCTCATGCTTTATTTTTGGTTCTATTGCTTGTGTACTTTTAATATATTGAATATCTGACTTAAGTGAATTAATCAACAAATTTTTAACTACATGAATACTATCGTAATCAGGAAATCTCTTAATAAAGTCATAATATAAAAGAAAAGACAAAGGCCAACCATCCCAATCCTTTTGCCATTGTTTTGAAATTTCAGGTGAAATAACTTGCGACAAAACTTTATTGAAGTTCAAAGCATCGCGAAAATTTTGGACAAATTCATTATGCTTTTTTAATATCTCTCTTTGAAGCACTAACTTTTCACCTACATCCACTAGGTCTACTTGACGGTATAAATTTGATATTTCCAACAAATAATTATCAACAACCCAGTTTTGTTCTGTTATGTTAAATTTAACAACCCATTCCATCCTTGAATTAACGGGTTTACCATCTCTTTTTGCTGGGCTAAATAAAATATTTCTGCAATATTCCATTGCAGCACTGTCTAAAACATCATATCCAGAAGATTTTACAATTAATATTTCTTCTACAATCCCTTCTTTGTTAATAGATAAAAGTAATTTTGTACTCCCCTCTAAAGCTTTTTCCTGTGCAACCTTCGGATATAAAAATCTAGGTTGTTTTAATACAGAGGGAGGTGTAAACCCTTTTGTAGTCTTATCGATCTTGCTGCTGCAAGAAACAATAATTAATACAAATAAAACAAATAAAATTAATCTTTTCATGGCTCACTCCTATTCTGTTAATATTATTCAATCAACAAAGGCAAAACTAAATGCACCTCTACAAAATATTAGAATTTTTTTAATAATAAGTCATTTAATTGATTCACTAATTTAACAATAACAATCTAAGGAAATTTTCAATAAGGTGTAAAGGTAATTAATTTTTTTAACAAGTGTAATTTAAACTAGAAAGGTTACAAATTTTGTCAAATATTAGAAAGTAAGTGAATACATTATGATAGTTTTTAAAAAATATCATCTACTTAATCCATCACTTAAATTCTTCCTTCAAGAATCAAAATTAAATAGAATATTCATTTTTACTATATTTTTTCTAGCTATATTAATTAATAGCTGTAGTGTTACAAAGAATGTTACATGTAATTGGAAAGTTGAAAACATAAATGTTGATGGGAAATATTACGAGTGGCAAAATAAGCTAATAAACATTGAAGATTATAATGTCTCGATAGGCTTTCAAAACGACGAAAAATACCTCTATATGTGTTTAGTCATCAACGAACCACTTCAAATAATACAAATGTTCAGAGGTGGATTTATCATCTGGTTTATCCCTGATGATGATACAAAAACAATAGGACTAAAATATCCTCTTGGAAGTTATGAACTAAATTATAGAAATGAAGAATTAGAATTGAGAAAAGAAAGAATGCCAAAATCAGATAATACTAATCGCAGAGGAAATCTCAATGTAGAAAAGATGATTGAAAGGCTTTTAGAAAAAGAAACCAATTTCCAAATAATAGATAAGTCAAAATACCCCCTTTGGCTTTATCCACTTGAAAATAATCAGGGTATTAAACCTAAAATATCGTTCCAATCAATCAAACTTATTTACGAATTACAAATACCTATTACAAATAATTCAGAAACTGATTTTAAAATTCCGGTATCCACAGGAGAAAAGTTAAAAATTAAATTTGAAACCGAAGAAATAAATCAAGAAAATTTCAGTAGAGCAAAATGGGAAGGAAGTGAGGGAGGGTTCCAGAGACCTGCTGGACTTCCGCCACGTAAAATTGCTCAAAGTTCATTTAACAGAGAGCCATTAAACTTTAGTGTAAAATTAACTTTAGTAAAACAAAAATAATTAAAGAAGATTACTTGCAAGCTCTGCTAATAAAGAGCGTTCCCCTTTTTCTAAATTTACATGTGCATATAACTTTTGGCCCTTAAAATGCTCTATCAAATAAGAAAGACCATTTGACTGCGCATCCAGATAAGGATGGTCTATTTGATAAATATCGCCAGTTAAAACAATTTTTGCTCCTTCGCCTGCTCTTGTTATAATAGTTTTAACTTCATGAGGTGTTAAATTTTGTGCTTCATCTACAATAAAATAAATTCTTTGTAAACTTCTTCCTCTTATATAACTGAGTGGTTCTATAACAAGTTTCTCTTCTTTTACCATTGTATTTATAAGCTGATAATTTTTATCACTTTCCGGGAATTGGTCCTGAATTACTTTCAAATTATCCCATAAAGGTTGCATGTAAGGAGCTAATTTACTTTCTACATCACCCGGTAAATAACCAATATCTTTATTACTTAAGGGGACAACAGGACGAGCGACATAAATTTGTCTATAATACTTTCTTACATGAAGCGCAGAGGCCAAAGCAAGAAGAGTCTTTCCTGTTCCAGCTTTACCTGTAAGTGTTACAAGAGGTATTTCTGTATTACATAATGCATTTACTGCAAAAGTTTGCTCTGCATTACGTGGCTTTATACCATAAACAACTTCTTTATCTATTCTCTTAAATTTTTCCATATCCTGATCTAAAACAGTTAAAACAGAGCGATTAGAATTTCTCATGATAAAAAACTTATTTGGTACTGCTTCAATTTTAATTTTTCTTAATATTTGTTTAGCAGGAACCTCATAAGGAGGTTGATATAATTTCTGTAAAATATCATCATCAAAATTCTCGATTACAGCTTTACCACTATATAGCTCTTCTAGATTGGGTATTCTATCCGTAGTATAATCTTCGGCAGGTATTCCAATAGCCTTTGCCTTCATTCTTAGATTAACATCTTTGCTTACAAGAATAACTTTTGTTTTGCCATTACTTTTCTTTGCAGCTTCATATGCTGCGCTTAAAACTCTATGGTCTACATTATCTTCTCTAAATATTTCCTGAATTTCTTTATTTAAACCTTTCGTTATCACAATTCTTACTTTACCTTTTCCACGTCCAAGAGGAACGCCACCATTAAAAATTTCATTCCCAGTAATAGAATCAAGAGTACGTGCAAATTCTCGTGCATTCAAATTTATTACTTGATTGCCTCTCTTAAAATGGTCTAGTTCCTCAATTACTGCGAGAGGAATTATTATATTATTCTCTTCAAAATGATGTATACAAGTGGGGTCATGAAGAATTACATTTGTATCAAGGACAAAAGTTTTGGGATTAGACTTTTTCATAAAGAACGAATATCTTCTATGGGTACAAGGTTATTAAAATTTCCTATTCTAAAATTCTTTACTAGCAACTTACAAAATTTTTTGACTAAAATCGAAAATGTGTAAATTATGTTTATGTTAATTTTATTTGGGGATAAGTAATGGCAATTCAATCAATAAATCCCGCTACAAACAAAATTGAAAAAACTTTCGAAGAATATTCTTTAGAAACCGTTTTCAATATTATTGAAGATGTAGAAGATTCTTTTGAATATTGGAAATACACATCTTTTGAAGAAAGAAGTGTTTTAATGAAAAAAGTAGCTGAAGATCTAAGACAAAATAAATACGAGTATGCTAAAATAGCAGTTCTTGAAATGGGTAAGCCAATATCTCAGGCAATATCTGAAATTGAAAAATGTGCATGGGTTTGTGATTATTACGCTGAGAACGCACAAGTATTTTTACAAAAAGAATTAATAGAAACTGACGCTTCGGAAAGCTATATCCAATTCGATCCAATAGGAATTATTCTTGCTATAATGCCTTGGAATTTTCCATTCTGGCAAGTATTTAGATTTGCTGCTCCAGCTATTATGGCAGGCAATGGGATCATACTTAAACATGCCTCCAATGTTCCTATGTGTGCTCTAAAAATTGAAGAGATATTTCTAAAATCAAATTTTCCTCAAAATATATTTAGGACTGTCCTTGTAAATTCCAAAGAAGTTGAAGAAATAATTAATCACCCAAAAATCAAAGCTGTTACATTAACCGGAAGCGAATATACTGGACGCCAAGTTGCAAAAATCTCAGGTAAATTATTAAAAAAAACAGTGATGGAACTAGGTGGAAGCGACCCATTTATAGTCCTTGAAGATGCTGATATTGACCTTGCTGCTAAAACTGGTGTAACAGCTAGGTTAATTAACAATGGTCAAAGTTGCATTGCAGCAAAAAGATTTATAGTGGTTGAAAAAGTTTATAATGAATTTGAAAAAAAATTTGTCAATTTAATGAAACAAGTAAAAATTGGAAATCCTTTAGATGAAACAACGGAATTAGGTCCAATTGCAAGAGAAGATTTACTAAGTGAGCTCGAGTATCAAATAAAGCAATCTGTAGACAAAGGCGCTGTCATTTTATGTGGAGGGAAAAGACTAAACACTAATGGATTATTTTATGAACCAACTGTTCTTGCTAACGTTAAAAAAGGAATGTTAGCTTATGAAGAGGAGATTTTTGGACCTGTGGCATCATTAATAAAAGTCAAGGACGAAAATGAAGCATTAGAAATAGCAAACGATACTAAATTTGGATTAGGAGCATCTATATGGACAAACAATCTTGAGCGAGCAAAAAATCTAGCAAAAAAAATAGAAGCAGGTTCAGTTTTTATTAATGGCATGGTCAAAAGCGACCCACGTCTACCTTTTGGAGGGATAAAAAATTCTGGCTATGGCAGGGAACTTTCACATTATGGAATAAAAGAGTTTGTAAACATAAAAACTGTGTGGATTAGAGAACTATAACAACAATTTTTCTAAAGCAATTTTAATTCTGTGCATTCCTTCTTTTAAATTATACATTGAAGTTGAATACGAAATTCGTATATATCCTTCAAAACCAAACGCACTACCCGGAACAACAACAACTTTTGCTTCATTAAGCAAATACATAGCTAAATCTAAAGAATTTTCGATCACACCATTATTAGTTTTCTTACCAAAATAAAAAGAAACATTTGGAAATACATAAAAAGCTCCAAGAGGTTTATAACATTTAATTCCTTTTATAGAAATTATTTCGTTATATATAAAATTCCTTCTTAACTCAAACTCTTCTCTTACTTCCTCGATAAAATTTTGCGAGCCTTGTAAAGCTTCTAGTGCTGCAGCTTGAGATATTGAAGATGCATTTGAAGTGCTGTGACTTTGTATCTTATTCATAGCATTAATAACTTCTAATGGACCTGCAGCATAGCCTATTCTCCATCCTGTCATAGAATAAGATTTTGAATGACCATTTATCGTAATAGTTTTACTTTTAATTCTTTCACTTAATGAAGCAATGCTTACAAATTCGAAATTATCATAAGTAATTTTCTCATAAATTTCATCCGATAGTATATAAAAATTCCCATCCTCCAAAATGGGTGCAATTTCTTCTAAATCATTTTTTGAATATGCCGCACCGGTAGGATTTGACGGATTGCAAATAATTAAAAGCTTTGTCTTTTCTGTTATAGCACTTTTAAGCTCCTTGTTTGAAAGCTTAAAACCATTTTCTTCTTTTGTATTTATAAATACAGACTTACCATTTGCAAGCTCAACTATGTGTGGATAAGAAACATAATAAGGAGCAGGAATAATTACTTCATCTCCATCCTCTACGATTGACAAAATTGCATTATAAATACTTTGCTTTGCCCCAGATGATACAATTATTTCATTAGGGCTATAATCAAGCTTGTTATCTCGTTTAAGTTTTTCTGAAATAGCTTTTCTTAACTCAAAGGTACCTGAATTTATAGTATATTTAGTAAAATTCTTTTGGATAGCATTTATTGCTGCAACTTTTACATTTTCTGGGGTAGGGAAATCAGGTTCTCCAACACTAAAATCTATTACATCTTCCCCATTTGACTTTAATTCTATTGCTTTTTGTGATATTTTCATTGTTGGAGACATTTTTAGCGATTCAACCCGTCTAGAAAGATTTAATGGCATCTATAAACCTCTTTTGGTTCTTTATAGAAATTAAATATACAATAAGTATCATTAAATTTCATAAACTATTACAACTTTCTAATGAAAATTATACATGATATTCAAAGCAAAAAAGATAGGGAATTAAAAACCCTCCGAGCTTTTACCGAAGGGCTAAAAATTTTGAGGTAACTTTACGAATTCAAAATATTGAACCAATAAGTAAATTTAATTAAAAATACATTATCAGCATCAGAATTCCACAATTGTTGTATGTTTCGTATAAATCTAAAATCTCCTGGATTATCTTCGTTTGCTTGGTTATGTGACCAAACCAAATATAAAACAGAGCCAGGTTTAATTTCCCACCTAAGTACTGCTGTTCCCCTAATTGATTTGAAATTAAAATCAGGATTATTAAATCTAAACGACTTTGCAGGGCCATTTCCATCGGGATCTATTTCATATTCATTACGCAAATTATCATAAAAAATTGTTGAATTATTATTATCATATATTAAATAAGACATACTCTTTGGCTTTTTAAGCTCCTTAAATTCCATATAATCTCCAACAGAGAAAAATGGTTGTAGATAAACCTGCATAGTTAGTTTTGGTGTAAAAGTCCAATTCAATCTCAAACTTGCAGATAAAGTATGTTGTATTATTTTCCCAAATACATACCTATTATGGTAAGTATTAACCGCAAAGGGGTCTTCAAAGTTATTAATCCATTGTGTTGGATTATTGTTAAATGAATAAGCTGGACCAAGACTTATCTTAATCTGAGAGTTTGGTTTCCACTCTAAATCTAAATTAAGTTCTTTATAATTACCACCTAATTTATCTTCTGCATACACAGTTTCAAGCTCTACTATTACTTTTTTCTTTTCATCAGATCTTAAATAAAACCATAAATTCCATTCAGTAGGATTTTTTGCTAATGGGCCTCCTCTAGTTAGAAAAGGTGAATAGGTTTCGAATTGATATGAACCTCCTGTAGCTACATAATAGTAATTAGTAAACATTCCCTCTACTCTGTACCAGATAAAGTTACTCCATAAAATTCCATCATAATTATAAGATCTTGCATGAGCAAGATAAAGTTGCCTACTACGGAAAATTCCTTTTGGTTCAAACCATCTATATCCTAAAACTA
Organism: Melioribacter sp.; assembly: GCA_026417975.1. GTDB lineage: Bacteria > Bacteroidota > Ignavibacteria > Ignavibacteriales > Melioribacteraceae > Rosettibacter. Next base: position 49,091 of record JAOACD010000003.1, on the reverse strand, counting down.
TATGGCCATTAATTCTATCTGCCATCCATTGAAAACCCAAATCGTTGTGCTCAAATCCAGGTGAAACTGCTCCTAATGATGCATTAAGATAAAAATTCCCTTCTTGTTTATTTAACATTAATCTTCCATAGTAACCAGAAAGAGAAGTTCTATTTGAATCAATTTTATAATTAACAGCATCTGGTCTTTGAAAGTATCTGTAAGGCTTTTTCTGAAGTTTAAGTAAATAACCTTTTGTTCCCTCAGTATAAGAAAAAGCACATGCTCCGCTTAGTACATATACTTTTGAATCATGTAAAAATGTCCAACCATCAACACCTAAAACATATGCATTTTTAGAAAGCATATTTTCTATTTTATTGTTATGCAAGTCTCTATTAACTGTAGTTAACATTAAACCTAAAGATTGCATCCCCTTATTAAATTCCCTTTTAGTTCTCAAAACACCATAATGTGTTAAAGGCTCTATCTCCTGCTCTTTTTGAACACCATTTTTAGAAAATTTAGCAAAAGTTCTTTCTGTTACAGCACTGACCAAACCTAAAGAAGTTTTTTCATTTAATTTCCCTGTTATTTTAGCAGCCCCCAAAATTCTTGTTTCCAAAGGATAACTCAAAAAGTCATAATTTTCTTGTATTTCACCTTGGGGTTTTCTTCCTATTCTTCTGGAATAAAATAACTCTGGCCAACCGAAATTAAATCCCCAGTTATTATTTGCTCCTCCAATACCGAAATAAAAAATATTTGCACCTTCAATAAAAAATGTCCTTTTCTCTTGGAAGTAAGATTCAAACGCTGTAAGGTTAATTACAGCGGGGTCAACTTCAACTTGTCCAAAGTCTGGATTAATTGTAGCGTCAAGATTTAAGTTACTGCTAATACCGATCTTGAAATCTGCGCCAAATGAAGTTTTGTATTGATTACTTTTATAAAAAGGGTCATTATTATCGTGAACAAGGTACTGAGTTTTTTGAACAACGTAAGGAATAATTTCAAATCTTTGTTTGTATTTTATACCAACTAATCCCTCGAGTGTAGCAAAGCGCGAAACAAATCCACTTTCGTTTTTTGGAACCATAACAAAATAGGCTCTCTCATTTTTTCTTTTTATTTCTCTTGCAAAATTGACACCCCACTTCATAACATCAGATTCTTTAAAGCGGAGTTGTGAAAATGGGATTTTCATTTCAACCGTCCATCCTTGCTTATCGATTTGAGTTTTTGCTTCCCATATACCGTCCCATGCATCATCATCCCAGCTATCGTTAAATAGAACCCCATCAATAATAGAACCTCCGGCATTTACAACAAAAAAATAACCATTCTTTTTGTCATTATAAGGATCAACATAAAATGCAAACCAATCGGATAATATATAATTATCTCTTCTTGTTAAACTTACATCTATCAATTCTGGTTGAGAATCAAAGCATCTTGCTGCTACATAAATATTCTCTTCATCATATGCAACCCATACATAAGTTTCTTCACTTGCCGGCATTCCTTCATTTGGCTCCCTTTGTATAAAGCCTTTAATCGGATTACTTTGCCAAACCGATTCTTCTAATTTGCCATCAACAGTAATTTTAAGATTATCGACTTTAACAGCGGATACTATTTTATTGTTTGTTGTTCTCTCAGCAAACAATGTAAAGCAAAAAATAAAATAATAGAAAATGATTTGACATACGAATTTCATATTCTTCTCTATGTATTTTTTAAATAATTCATTTTTTCTACTTATTTAGACTTAAATCAATTAATAAAGTTACTTGATATGAAATTATTTTATCAATAAAACTATATTTCCTAGTTTATTTTGCTAAAAATTCAATTACAAGGAAGTACAAAAATAACAAGGTAATCTTATATTAAAAATGTTTTCTTTTGGGATCTTAGGTTACTAATGAGACAATTAATCAAAGTTAATATGATTTTTTTTCTAAAAAGAAAATAAAATGAATGGCACAATGATTGAGTTATTTGGAGTAAAGTTAATTAAAGGGGCGGTTATTTTGGTAAGCAGTAATCGGCTGGGCTGCTTGCTGAGATTTCCGCCTTCTTTTTATAACTCTTTGCACAATCAATTTTTATAATAAATTAATTTTAATTTAGCTAAGTTTTTTAATATCTTGAATTAATTATCTATCTTTTAAAAAGATGTGTTAATTCGAAATGATTATCAGGCCAATTATATTTTCAAGGCTTCAAATAAAAAGTAAAAAAACTAAAGCTTATATCAATTATTACTATAAATAAAATTATAACAAATTTTAAGTTCTAAAATAATCAATTTATTAAACTCAAAAACGCCTTTTTATAATAAACCATTTCTTCAGCTAATAATGTTTTTCTTTTTATCCGTTCTCTTTTGTTATTTAAGCATAATTTCTGTAATTTTGCACACTTTCAAATGAAATTAAGGTAGAATATGAAAAGAACATATCAACCAAGCCGTAGAAAAAGAAGAAATACACATGGATTTCGTCAGAGAATGTCAACAAAGAATGGAAGAAAAGTACTAGCAAGAAGAAGAGCTAAGGGAAGAAAAAAGTTAACAGTTAGCGACGAACGCTAATAAAAGCCTCGCAAATTGGCGAGGAGGATAGTTTTGAAAATATTTGGTCTTTCTGCAAAAGAAAGAATCAAAAAGAAAAAAGAATTTGAACTACTTTACACGAAAGGTAAAACAATTTATTCAGCTAGTCAGAAATTAAAAGCTATATATTACATCAACAGTATTGGTCAAGTAGGTGTTAAAGTTGCATTTGTAGTTTCGAGAAAAAGTGGAAAAGCTGTTTGGAGAAATAGACTAAAAAGATTATTACGTGAATCATTTAGATTAAACAAAGCTATATTGAAATCCATGTGTGAAGAAAAAAAAATTAATTTACTTTTAATTATTAGTTCTAATACTTTAAACCAAAAAAACAACAAAAAAATTAAGTTATGGGATATAATGCCGGAAGTTCTAGATCTGATGAATCAGATAAAGCTTAGAATCTGAAATGCGATTTATTTTTATACACTTAATAAAAGTTTATCAAAAACTAATTTCGCCACTCTTCCCTTCATCATGTCGTTTTTATCCAACCTGTTCACAGTATGCGATTGAATCTTTTGAAAAGTTTGGTGTGTTGAAGGGAGGAGTTAAAGCTGTTTGGAGAATTTTAAGATGCAATCCATTCAGCAAAGGTGGTTATGACCCTGTTGAATAAAAAAAGGAATCATAATGGATAGACAAGCAACTATAGGTTTTATTTTAATAGGAATAATATTAATGTTATGGCTATATTGGAATACTCCTACTCCTACTCCACCACAAAATAATCAAAAAGATACAACACATGTTAAAATTGAAAAACCCAAAGAAAACATACAAAAGGCAGTTAAAGAACAGCAAAAAGAAGAAGTAGACTCTGTTTTTAATACTGTAAAAAAAGTAGAAAAAATAATTACAATTGAAACAGACCTTGCAAAAATTGAACTTACAAGCAAAGGCGCAAGGATTAGAAAATATTATCTAAAAAAGTACGAAACATGGTATTATAAAGATTATGACAAGTCTGATTTTTACAACAGACATGTTCAACTTGTAAATACCCAACAAGGTGGGGATTTTAATATTATTTTCGTAACAAAAGACGGAAAACTTATCAATACATCTAATCTCGATTTTGATTTAAATAATAATAACTATTACTTCAAACTTTCTGGAAAAGAGTCATTGCATTTATCTTACACATTCACTACAAAAGACAATAAAACAATAAAAAAGAATTTTACTTTTTACGGAAATAATTATGCTACTGATGTTGATATTGAATTAATAAACTTTGAAGATGTAATAAGTAGTTATAGATATGATGTTGTTTGGAATAATGGGATTAATTTTACAGAAAAGAATTCTGTAGATGAAGCTAATCATTCAAATGCAAGCGTCTATGCAGGTGAAGAACAAACAATAATAGATGCAACACATGATGGAGAAAAATATACCAAAGATATAAATGGAAAAGTAGATTGGGTTGCTGTAAGAAGTAAATATTTTTCTGTGATTCTTGCACCAAACAATCCAAGCGATGACGGCGGTGCTTATATCGAAGGATTTCATAAACAAAATCTTTTTGGAGTAAGAGAATATTACAGCATAAGCCTAAAAGTTCCTTTTAAAAACCAAAAGTACCAAAAAGATTCCTTTAAGCTATATCTTGGTCCTATTGATTATGATGTATTAAAAAGTTATGGAAAAAATTTTGAAGTGATTGTAGATTTTGGTAGTTTCTTTGGACTAAAATTCATCATCAGACCAATCTCAGAATATATTCTTTTACCATTAATGCAATTTCTTCATAAATTTATTCCTAACTATGGTCTTGTAATAATTGTTCTTTCTATTATTATAAAATTTGCTTTGCATCCGCTTACACGCCAAAGCATGAAATCAATGAAAAAGATGCAACTACTCCAACCCAAGATAAATGAAATTAAAGAAAAGTATAAAGATGATCCCCAAAGAATCCAAAAAGAAACAATGAAATTATATTCAACTTACGGAATTAATCCGATGGGCGGTTGCCTACCAATATTATTACAAATGCCTATTCTAATAGCCTTATGGAGTTTGTTTAACAATGTAATTGATATAAGACAAAAACCATTTATACTATGGATAGATAATCTTTCTGCTCCGGATAAAATATTTAAACTCCCATTTAAAATTCCTTTGTTTAATATTGATATTATAAGCGGCCTTGCATTGATTCTTGGAATTACAATGTTTATACAACAAAAACAAACAGTAAAGGATCCGTCTCAAAAAGCTCTTGTTTACATTATGCCAATTATGTTTACTTTAATGTTTATGGGATTTCCATCGGGATTAAATCTTTATTACTTAATGTTTAATTTGCTATCTATTGCTCAACAGTATTACATCAACAAAAAGAAGGATGACATTGAACTTGTTCCAGTAGCAAATCCAAAGAAAAAACAGGGCTTTTGGGCACGCATGATGGAAGCTGCAGAGAAACAAGCAATGGCTCAAAAGAAAGCTGCTCAAAAAAGAAAATAAAATACAGTGTACACTGTTGTGAAAAAACTTTATAAATTTTTTTTGTTCCTGCTATTCTCTACTTTCATCTTTGCACAACAAAAAGACACATTGCGTCTAAAACTTATAGAAAAAGATCTACCTTTTGGCTTGACTAAAAAAATTCCAGAAAACCTTCCAAAAGTTGGTCTAGCGTTAAGTGGCGGCGGAGCACGTGCAATTTCACAAATTGGAATTCTTAAAGCACTGGAAGAAAAAAACATTCCAATTGAATTTATTGTTGGCACTAGTATGGGTAGTATTATAGGCGGCCTTTATTCTTCAGGTTATTCTATCGAAGAAATTGATTCGATTGTAAGTAACACAAATTGGGGTGATTTTTTTACTATCGAGCAAACAAATAGAAATGAATTATTTGTAGATCAAAAAATTACCCAAGACAAAGCAATTGTATCGTTTAGACTAGAAGGTCTTAAACCTATTTTACCAAAATCAATTTTATCTGGCCAGCGCGGTGCACACTTCTTAAATCTACTTTCGTTAAGTGCTCCTATTAAGCCTAAAAATAGCTTCGATGAACTCTTATTCCAATTTAGAGCTATTGCAACAGATTTATCTACCGGAAAAAAAGTAATAATTGATAAACCACCCCTTAGCCTTGCAATTCAAGCAAGTTCTAGTGTCACATTGTTGCTTCCTCCTGTTATTAAAGGTAATTATAATTTAGTAGATGGTGGACTTGTTGCAAATATTCCAGTTAAAGAAACTAAAATGCTTGGGGCCGAAATTGTAATTGCTGCAAATGCTGTTAGTCCACTATATCATGAAAGTGAACTAAATTATCCATGGGTTATTGCTGACCAATTAGTAAGTATACCAATGCAAATTTTAAATGAACAACAACTTGAACTTGCGGATTTTATTATTCAGCCCGATTTGGAAGGTAGAAAAAATACCGACTTTAAAAACTTAAGCGAAATTATAAACAAAGGATATAATAAAGCACAAGAAATTGTTCCCAACATAGAAAAGGAATTCGAAGCTCAATTTAAGAATAAACTCAAATCAGAAGAAAAGTTTTTTACAAATGTATTTTTCGAGCACTCGGATTCAATAGTAAATTCTGTTATCAATAAAAAGTATCTTAATCTGATTAGTAGTAAAGAGTTGCTCTACAAACTATATTTAATCCAACGTACTGGAAACTATAAAGATCTGTACTGGGAAATAAAGACAGAACCAGAAACAACTTTTATCAAACTTATAACAGTAAATAACTCTCCAATAGAATCATACGAATTAAAGGGAGACTCCATTTTAACAGCAGAGAATTTCACTTACATACTAAACCCTCTTCTTGGAAAACCATATAATCCAGATTCAGTTTTAAGTGCTTTATTAAAAATACTAAAACTTTATCGTTCGAAAGGATTAATATTTGCGCAAATTAATAAAGTATACTACGAAGAAAATTCCAACAAATTAATAATAGAAATAAATGAAGGTAAAATTGATACTATAACTACAGAAGGCAATATTAAAACAAATGAAAAAGTTATTACACGAGAATTCCCATTGAAGAAAGGCGACTATTTTAATTATAACGACGCAAAACAAGGTCTAACTAATTTGCGAAGTACAAATCTATTTGAACAAGTAGAACTTTTAACAGAAAATAATAATGGAAAAAACCATGTACATATACGTTTAATTGAAAAACCCGCAAGTATTGTCCGCTTAGGCTTTAGAATTGATAATGAAAATTATTCACAAGCTTCGGTAGATATAAGAAACGAAAATTTTAATGGAACGGGAACTGAAATTGGTGCAATTTTTTCTGGTGGAATTCGAACTAGGTCATACATTTTTGAACACAAGGCAAATCGTGTCTTCGATACTTATCTAACCTACAAAGTTCGAGCTTTTTATGAATTTAACGATGTAAATATTTATAAAGATGATTCAACAGCTGTTTTTAATAGATTTATAAGAAACAAGGTTGGTGAATATAGACAAATTTTTTACGGTGGTTCTTTTGGCATTGGGACACAAGTACAAAGATTCGGTAATTTACTTATTGAAGCAAGGTTCCAACAAGACCAAATAAAAAACAAATCTAATTACCATTTACTAACATATAAATCGATTATTTCAGCGTTAAGATTTACATTAGCAATTGATTCTCAAAATGATTATCCATATCCAACAGAAGGATTTCTTGTTAAAACTTTTTACGAAACAGCACAAACTGCATTGGGCGGGGATGTGGGATATACTAAATTCTACTTTGACTATAAAAATACATTTAGCATATTTAAAAAGCATACATTAATCTTTAGAGGGGTACTTGGATTTGCCGATAATACACTCCCTCTAAGTCAACAATTTTCTTTAGGTGGACAAAGTTCTTTTTTTGGTATGAGAGAATATGAATACAGAGGAAGACAAATCTTTCTTTCTTCTTTAGGATATAGATACAAGCTACCTGTAAAATTATTTTTTACAACCTATATAAGCTTAAGATATGATATAGGCTCAATATGGTCTCAAAAAGAAGAAATTAGATTTAAAGATTTACGTCACGGGTTTGGAGGAACAATTTCATTTCAAACACCAATTGGACCTGCAGATTTTTCATTTGGTAAAAGCTTCTTTATCAAAAATACATTACCCAAAAATATAGTAGTTTGGGGACCTACTTTCTTTTATTTTACAATTGGGTATTATTATTAAAAAAGTTTACTGTTTCCTATATTCTTAAATATACCTAATAAGAATTTCATTTTTATTTTTACTATAACTAACTTATACAATCTTTTTTTCTATATACTATCTTTTAAATTATGCAATACTAATTTTCTTAATTATCTCCTATTTCGTTTTCCATTGCTTTTTCTCCTAATGCAATGTATTTTGCTTCGAGTTTATACTCCCCAAGTCTCTTATACAAGTTTGCAAGTTCAAAATATACTTTGCTTTTTAATTTAACAGATGGCAAATTGTATTCTATCTGCTGAATTATTTTTTGATTTATAGGCAAATTAATTTCATAATTATACAATTTCAGCAATCCTAAGAGTGGCTCATATGAAGAAGGGTTAAATTGAATTGCTTTTACATAATAATTAAAAGCACTTTCAAGATAATCGTAATTACTTTGTAAATTTTCAAATACTTCTGCAGTCCACATAGTAATTTGAAATTTTCTACTATCAAATTCTTTAATTAATTTTTCTGCATACATTTTGATTTCATCTAAAGACAATGCAGGATTTCCAAGTAATACTTTGTATATTTCTACATCATCTATCTTTAATCTAATCGCCTCATCAAAAGCATCGAAGAGTTCTTCAGGTGAGCTTGAATTACGAAAAATTGTTTCTATTTTACTTTTTAATTCTTCAATCATTACACTATTTTTATTTTACTAACAATGCAACATTTTCGATATGATAAGTATGAGGAAACATATCAACAGGTTGCATTTTTACCAATTTATAATCCTTTTCACAAATTAATTTTAAATCTCTTGCCTGAGTTGCAGGATTACAACTAATATAAATTATCTTTTCTGGCCTCAATTGTAAAATATCTTTCACTGTTTTTGGATTCATACCGCTTCTTGGTGGATCGGCAATTATAACATCAGGTTTAGGTATTTTCTTTTCTCTAATTAGCGGAATAAAAGATTTATTTAAATCACATAGCACGGGTTGAAAGTTAGTTACACTATTTAATTCTAAATTAACTTTTGCATCTTCGATTGCTGAGTTCACATTTTCAAAACCATAAATTTCCTTCGCTTTACCAGATATAAATATTGGAATTGTACCCGCACCAGAATACAAATCATAAATAATTTCAGTACCTTTAAGATTTGCAAAACTTAATGCTGTTTGATATAGTTTCTCTGCTTGCAATGTATTAGTTTGAAAAAAAGAATTAGCACTTATACGAAATTTATAATTTCCTATATAATCAAAAATATAACCCTTTCCATAAAGAATAATTTCATAATCTCCCAATGCTACTTGCGATTTCTTTTTATTGATATTATTAACAATTGTTGTAATTTCAGGAATAGCACTAACTAAAGTATCTTTATACTGAAACATCAAATCTTCATTTTCTTCCGAGGTAACTATATTAACCATTATCTCATTTGTATAAGATGATTGCTTAATAACAAGATTCCTCAGAAAACCTATATGTGTTTCTGTAGAGTAAATTGTCACATTTTTATTTTTGAAAAAATCTCTTGTTAAATTCAAAATTTTATTGCTAATGTGTGATTGAAGATAACATTCTTTTATGTCGAGCACTTTGTCGTAAAAATTAGGAATGTGAAGACCAAGAGCAAAATTTTTATCTTTAACATCTTGCATAGAAGATATTTCATCTTCGGTTAACCATCTTTTTGAAGCAAAAGAAAATTCCATCTTGTTTCTATAAAAAAATATTTTTTCAGATGGAATAATTGGCTCAATGTTAAGATTAGAAAATCCTCCTATCCTTTCGAAGATATCTTTTACTTGTTGTTCTTTATATTTCAATTGTATTTGATAATCTAAGTCTTGCTGTTTACACCCTCCACATATACCATAGTGTTTACACAAAGGATTTATACGATTACTTGATTTTACTATTAATTGTTTAACCTTTGCTTCGGCATAAGATTTCTTAATTTTATTTATTTGAGCAATTACCCTATCGCCAGGGTAAGTGTTTTCAACAAAAATAACAAATTTTTTTTGACTTCCTGTGTCTATTTGTTGATAGTCCTTTATAATTTTTGAAATACCCTTTCCTTCAAAAGCATAATCTGTAATTTCAAGTTCGATTAAATCGCCTTTCTTCAAATTTCCTCCTTTTCTAAAAGTAATGCATAAAAACCTAAATATTTATCTCCTCCTAATTTTAAGTATGCATTGGATTCATGGCTAATTCTCTTAAACAATTTCTTATAGTAAGCCTTTTCTTCTTCCAATTTTTCTTTCTCTTTTTTTAGTTTATTTAAAAAAGCCGTATAATATTCTTCTAAAGTATAAGACAAGTCTTGGTACTTTAAAACTTTGAAGCCCCTTTGTATGTAATATTTTTCTGCTTCATTTTTTGGTAATGGCAAAAGATTAGAAGCTTCATATATATCTTTCATAAATTTTGGGACATCATCTTTCAGATTGATTAATTCGCCTACACACAAATATCCTTTGGGTTTAAGTATACGAACAATTTCTCGTACAATTTTATTTCTATTAGTTAAAGAAATAGACGCTTGAGCATAAACTAAATCAAAGTAACTGCTAGTGAAATCAGTTGTTTCGTAACTCATCAAAATAACACTTACATTTTTGTTATTACCAATTATTAATCTCGCATTTATAAATAATTCATATTCATCAACTATTAGAGTTACATTAGTATTATAATGGTTAGAAACTTTTACAGCTATGACTTCATTTCCTCCGCCAATTACAAGTATACTTTGTGGTTTAATAGTAAGATTATCAAATAAAAATTTGACTTGATAAAGAGAGCCCGGTAATAATACAGTATCCATTTTTATTTATTCATTATTATGAAGAGATTAACTTAAAATTTCTCGGATAATCGATAGTATTTCTTCAAAATTATAAGGTTTATTGATTACTTTTGTTACTAAATACCTAAACTCTTCGTTATCTAACAACTGATTATAAGTGCCAGTTGCTAAAATAATTGGTAAAGTTTTATTGCTCTGCCTTACTTTTAGTATACATGAAATACCATCCATATCCGGCATTTTTTGATCTATAATTAACAAATCTGGTTCAAAACTCATTTTTTCTAATACTTCGTTTCCATTGACTGCAGAGATTACATTAAACCCATAGGATTCCAAAAGCTCAGATAGCAACTCTCTAAGAATACTCTCATCTTCAGCTACTAAAATTGTTTTCTTAGTAAAGTAACTTTTATTTTTTTTAGTTTCTATTGAAGGAATTAGAATTGTAAACTCAGTTCCTTTACCAGCATCGCTTTTAACTTTGATTATTCCATTATAACTATTTATTATTTTGTTAACTATTGATAAACCAATACCTCTATTTTTAATATTATTTTTTGTTGTAAAATTTTCATCAAAAATATACGGAAGGATAGACGAGTCTATACCAATTCCTGTATCTGAAATTTTTATTTGAACATAAGATTGATTTTCGAAAAGTTTTAACTCATTATCACTTTTAGAGTCAATATTAGAAGTTGTTATTGTAATGTTTCCTTTTTCTTTAATTGCTTCCGTGGAATTCACAATAAGATTCAGCATAACTCTGTAAAAGTCAGAATATTTTCCTTCAACAAGATAAAGATTTGGTTCGAGGTTTAACTCGAAATTTATTTTGTCTTTAACCTGAATATTTAATGTATTGACCAAATCGTTTATTAATGTATTCAAATTTATTCTTTTCTTCTTTGGTAATTTATTAATTGATTCAGCAATCAGCTCTTCAATAATCTCAGAAGCCAAATAGGTTCCATTCTCAATGCTATTTATAATAGGGTTAACCTCTTCGTAATTAATAACTTTCTTTTTTAGGAGCTCTACAGCATTTAAGATTCTGGTGAAAATATTGTTTAAATCATGAAAAAGGTGGCTTAGTGGTTGGTTTTTATCACTGTTTAACATATCATTTTAGTTTATACTTAATAATTTTTGAGTATAGTGTTTTTTGACTTATTCCTAGTGCACGTGCCGTATTTTCTCGGTTCCAATTAAACGCATCGAGAGCTTTTTTGATATGAATTTTTTCTACTTCTTCTAATGTCATTATAGTGCCATCATCTCTAACATAGTCAGTAAAACCAAAATCTTCTTTTGGGATATTCAAATCCTTAGGATAAATAGTATCCCCTTCAGAAAAAATAATTGCTCTTTCAATCATATGTTCGAGTTCTCTAACATTTCCTGGGAAGTTGTATCTTAAAAGTTCTTTTTTGGCTTCTTCTGATAATTTCTTTGTATTTCTTATTGGTGATTTTTTTTGTAAAAAATACTCAGCTAAAAGTAAAACATCATTTTGTCTTTCTCGAAGTGGTGGAATAGTTAGTGTTATTACATTAAGTCTGAATAATAAATCTCTTCTAAAATTTTTTTTCTCTGCTTCTTCCATTAAATTCTTATTTGTAGCACCAATTACTCTTACTGATGAAGTCAATGTGTGTACCCCACCTACCCTTCTAAACTCACCGTTTTCAAGGAAACGAAGCAATTTAGGTTGCAATGTTAAACTTAATTCTCCTATTTCATCAAGAAAGAGCGTTCCACCATTTGCAATTTCTACTAATCCTTGTTTTGATGTCTTAGCATCTGTAAATGCTCCCTTTTCATATCCAAAAAGTTCACTTTCTATCAATTGATCTGGTAAAGAAGCACAATTAATTGCTACAAAAGGTTTGTCTGCTCTTGAAGAATTCTTATGTATAAATTCTGCAAAAAGTTCTTTTCCTGTGCCTGTTTCACCTTCAAGCAAAATATTTGAATCTGACTTTGCTGCTTTTTCAGCAAGTCGGATTACATTCTTAATACTTTCACTTTCTCCTATAATATTTCTTCTATCTGCTTCAAATTTGGAAGAAAGAATTTTATTACGAAGAATAAGATTTTTATGTTCAATAGCTCTTTCAATAGTAACACAAAGCTGTCCAAATTCATAAGGTTTAGTTATAAAATCATATGCTCCTTGCTTTATGCAATCTATTGCTGTTCTTATATCCGATTTTGCAGTTAACACAATAATTTGTGTCGAGGGATAATTCTCCTTAACATAGGATAATACTTTTTCTCCATGCACTTCTTTCATTTCTAAATCAAGGAGCAAAACATCATATGGCTTTTTCTTAAAGCTCTCTATAGCATCTTTGCCATCATAAACAACATCAACGTAGTAGCCCTCGTTTACAAGTTCTTCTTTTAAAAGATAACATAAAGTTTCATCATCGTCTGCAATAAGAATTCTGTAATCCTTCATAGAAATTTATTACAATTATTATCAAACAATATAAAAAAAAATGTGGATAAATTCGTTGAGATATATGTTTCTTATTATTTCAGATTTTTAAAGAATTTATATCAAAGATAAAAGTAAGTATACGTTTGGAAAATTATTCAATTCAAATTATATTTGAATCTCAAAAAACAGAATATTAGTAATATCTTTAGTTCTTAAAAAATTGAAAAATAAAATGGGCGCGTAGCTCAGGGGTAGAGCATTTGCCTTTTAAGCAAAGGGTCGGTGGTTCGAGCCCACCCGCGCTCACAAAAAAGCCTTGTAAGTTACATTACTTACAAGGCTTTTTTCATTTATATCAAATTAGATTTTATTTATAAACTAATTAGTCATAAAAGCACTTAAATTTGGAAGAAAAACATCATTTCTTTATTCAAAAAAATTAACTTCGTTATTGTCATATAAATAACAAGATTTGAAAAAATAAGTAAGTAAAAAACAATAAGAGTAGCCAAAGGTATAATAATTTTCATAATTTTGAAGAAAAGAAAAATATATTCATAAAAAAGGCTAAAATCATGGCAAATGCAAAATTTAATTTACCCCTTCCATTAAATGAACCAGTAAAAAGTTACGCCCCGGGGACAACCGAGCGAACAGCATTGAAAAGTAAGCTCAATGCAATGGTTCAAAATACAATTGAAATTCCATTAATTATTAATGGAAAAGAAATTAAAACCGGAGACATGGATAAATGTATCTGCCCACACAATCATAAAACTACCCTTGCTTACTATCATAAAGCAGGAGAAAAAGAAATAGAGATGGCAATTGAGTCTGCAATGGAAGCATATAAAATTTGGTCAAGGATGGAGTGGCATGAGAGAATTTCTGTTTTTCTAAAAGCCGCAGATTTAATTAGCTTGACTGAATGGCGATACATTTTAAATGCAGCAACTATGCTTGGACAAAGCAAAAATGTTTTTCAAGCTGAAATAGATTCTGCAGCAGAATTAGCAGATTTCTTCAGGTTCAATGCTTATTATGCTATGAAAATTTATGAAGAACAACCACTACACTCTCCTATTGGAACTTGGAACAGAATGGAATATAGACCATTAGAAGGTTTTATTTTTGCAGTGGCTCCTTTTAATTTCACTTCAATATGTGGAAATCTCCCAACATCTCCTGCAATAATGGGAAATGTTGCCTTACTAAAACCCGCCTCATCTGCTGTTTATTCAGCATATTGGGTAATCAAATTACTTGAAGCAGCAGGATTACCAGAAGGTGTCATAAACTTCATTCCTGGTCCAGGTGGAAAAATTGGAAGTATTGTAATGAATTCAGAATATTTTGGAGGAATTCATTTTACTGGAAGTACTCCTACCTTTCAAGCAATGTGGAGAACCGTGGCTAATAATTTATCAAAGTATAAATCATATCCAAGACTTGTAGGAGAAACAGGAGGAAAAGATTTCGTTTTTGCCCATCCAAGTGCAGATATTGAAGCACTAGGGGTAGCTTTAATTCGTGGAGCTTTTGAATATCAAGGACAAAAATGTTCTGCTGCATCTCGTGCTTACATACCAAAATCTATTTGGAGCAAACTGAAAGATTATCTAATTGATGAATTAAAAACTATTAAAATGGGTGATGTTCTTGATTTTACAAACTTTATGAATGCTGTAATAGACAAAAACGCTTTTACATCAATAAGTACTTATATTGAATATGCAAAAAACTCAAATGAAGCAGAAATAATTTATGGTGGAAACTACGACGATTCTATAGGCTATTTCATTGAACCAACAGTTATCATAACTTCAAACCCAAAATTCAAAACTATGGAAGAAGAAATCTTTGGTCCTGTTTTAACTATTTTTGTCTATGATGATAATAAATACGAAGAAACATTGCATTTGTGTGATGAAACATCTCCTTATGCATTAACAGGCTCGATATTTGCACAAGACAGAAAAGCTATTGAAATAGCAGACAAAATCCTTACTCATTCTGCAGGAAATTTTTATATAAATGATAAACCTACAGGAGCTGTTGTAGGACAACAACCTTTTGGAGGAGCTAGAGCAAGTGGAACTAATGATAAGGCAGGAAGTTATCTTAACCTTTTAAGATGGGTCTCTGCAAGAACTATAAAAGAAAACTTTGTTCCACCGAAAGATTATCGTTATCCATTTATGCTCGAAAATTAGACTTAATTTAATAGCTATAAATTTCATTAAAAGGTTGAAAAGATTAGACTCTTTATAAAGCATTAGAAATACTTTTTATTACCTTTTTAAACAATCTCAATTGTATTTTCATTAATAATGGCCAGATTTAAGCTTTTCATTGAATACGAAGGCACTCGTTATAGTGGTTGGCAAATACAAAAAAACGCCAATACTATTCAAGGGAAATTATTCGAAGCAGCAGAAAAAATTTTTAGTAATGAAAAATTTGATATCCAGGGTTCTAGTAGAACTGATGCAGGAGTACATGCGTTATGTCAAGTAGCACATTTAGATGTTAAAACTACATTAACTCCTGAAATAATTAAAATTAAATTCAACGATGAACTTCCTTCTGACATTAATATTTTAGAAGTTATAAAAACAGATACATCTTTCCATGCAAGATACAAAGCAAAAGCAAGAAGTTATATCTATCAAATTTCAAAACGACGAACTGCATTTGGAAAATCCTTTGTTTGGTGGATTAAAGATAATCTTGATTTTAAAAAAATGAAAAATGCTTCAAAACTCTTTATTGGAATGCATGATTTTAAATCCTTTGCAGAAAAAGACAATCAGGAAAAATCTACTAAGGTTATGATAGAATCTATCCAGATGAAAGAAATCGAAAATATGATATTAATAAGAATTGTAGGCTCACATTTTTTGTGGAAGCAAGTAAGAAGAATGGTGGGGGTGTTGGTAGAAATTGGGCGTGGAAAGTTAAACGAAAATGATTTGAAATATTTTTTAGAAAATGAGTCAAAGGAACCGGCAAAGTATACTGCTCCTCCTTCTGGTTTATTTCTTGAAAAAGTATTATATGAAAACGACAAAATCGATGAGAATTTAGTACCCCTTATAAAAATTTAACTTTAATTTTCGAACTTAATTAAAAATTTTTTTATAGTTTTTTATACAAAAGCTATTTTATGAGTCATAACAAGCTACTTTCACAATCTTGGAAACCTTTAACTTCTGTAATAATATGGGGTAATTCTTTTATCGCAACAAAATTTCTACTTAAAACTTTAGATCCTTTATTAATAATCCTTATAAGACAAATTCTTGCAGTTCTTCTTCTAGGTACAGTTGCATTAAAACAAAAGAGAAGTTTTTCAATTAATATTAAAGACCATACATATATTTTAATATTAGCAATAATCGCAACAATACATTTATGGATTCAACTTACAGGCTTGAAGTATACTTCTGCTGCAAACACCGGTTGGATAATTGGCATTACACCTATTTTCATGACAATTTTAGGCTCTATTTTTTTTAAAGAAAAAGTGAATTATTTTCAACTATCTGGTATTATAATTGCATTTTTAGGATTACTACTTCTTATAAGCAAAGGAAATATTACATCAATTAATTTTATTTCCCACAAAGGAGACTTCCTAATTCTAGCAAGTGCCTTCACATGGAGTGTTTATTCCTTAGTAAACAAAAAAATCTCTATTCACTATCCACCTTTAATGACAATTTTTTATTTGTTTTTAATGATGTCAATTATACTTTTTCCATTTACAATTAATCCTGAAAATATCAATGACTTGTTACAAATTAACATTTTTGACTGGTTAGCATTAATCTTTTTAGGATTTTTTTGTTCAGGTATTGCATACGTTTTATGGGCAGATGCTATGAGTAAAATGCATTCCTCAAAAGTAGGTGCTTTCCTTTATATAGAACCATTTGTAACAGTTTTTGCCGCCTTTATTTTCCTTAAAGAAGAAATTACCTTCTTTACAATGCTTGGTGGAATAGTTATTGTCATAGGTGTAATAATTGTTAATAGAAAATAATTTTATTAAGAAATTAAATAAAAATTAAGTTAATATTATTAATCAAAAATTAGCCAAAAGGAATTTTAGATAAATGTTCTTTCTTGCTTTTACTACAAGCTTGTTCTTTAAAAAAAGGAAATTTAACATATAATCACAACCATAAAATTTTTTATTGTTCATATTGCGAGGTTTCAGGTAAATGTTCACCTTTAACATAAAATCTAAAAATGCTCTTTTTCAAAACTAAATTACCAAAATCAATAAAAATGAAAGGGAAAAATATTATCAATTGCTTAATTATTTTTTTCCTTTCAACAATCTGTAAAGGACAGAATATGCAAGAGCAAGCAGATTTAGTATTATTGAATGGAAATGTTATTACAATGGACATCTCAAATATGTATGCAGAAGCAATTGCAATAAAAAAAAATAAAATATTTTATGTGGGGAGAAATGAAGAAGCAAAAAAATTAATTAATAATTCAACACAAGTAATTGACCTAAATGGAAAATTTGTAATGCCAGGATTTATTGATAGTCATGCTCATTTGATTGGGCTGGGTGAGTCTTTAGTATTCATCAATTTGAGAAATGTTAAAAGTTGGGAAGAGGTAATAAAAATCATTTCTAATGCAACAAAATATTATAAACCAGGTGAATGGATTATTGGTAGTGGATGGCATCAAGAAAAATTTAATTCTAAACCTAAACCAAACATAAATGGGTATCCTATTCACAACGAATTAAGTAGAGTTACTTCTGAAAATCCAGTTCTATTGTATCATGCTAGTGGACATGCCATCTTTGCAAATGCTAAAGCGATGGAAATTGCAAATATCAATAAACAAACAACAGATCCTAAAGGTGGAACCATACTTCGAGATAATAATGGAAATCCAATTGGAATATTCGAAGAAAACGCAATGAATTTAATCATTAAATATTGGGAAGATTATTTGAGAAAAAGAACTAAAGAAGAAATTAAAAATGATTATGTAAAAAAAATACAGCTTGCAATAAATGAATGTATTAAAAACGGAATAACATCTTTTCATGATGCGGGGGAACCATTTGAAATAGTCGATATATTAAACCAGCTTGCTGATTCCGAAAAGCTGGGAATTCGACTCTATGTAATGATAAATGATAAAATAGAAATCCTGAAAGAAAAATTAAAAAATTATAAACTTACTACTAATAGATTTCTTAATATTCGTGCTATAAAATTATACATCGATGGGGCGCTTGGTTCAAGAGGCGCTTGGTTACACGAACCTTACAACGATTTACCTAACCATTACGGTTCAAATGTAACACCTTTAAGAGACTTAGAAGAAATTTGTGATTTAGCTATCAACAATAATTTTCAGGTTTCTATACATGCAATAGGAGATAGAGCAAATCACGAAGTATTAAATCTTTATGAAAAGATTTTTAAAAAATATCCAGATAAAAAAAATTTGCGCTGGCGAATTGAACATGCACAACATCTTAATGAATCAGATATAAAAAGATTTGCTCAATTAGGAATAATTGCTTCAATGCAAGGAATTCATTGCACATCTGATGCTTCTTTTGTTATTGAAAGATTAGGTGATATTAGAGCAAAAGAAGGTGCATATGCTTGGAGAAAATTACTAGATGTAGGAACAATAATTTGTAATGGGACAGATGCTCCTGTTGAAGAAATTAGTCCAATAAAAAATTTTTATGCTACTGTAACAAGAAAAACTTTAGAAGGCAACTACTTTTTCCCAGAGCAAAAAATGACAAGATTAGAAGCTCTAAAATCCTATACCATAAATGGCGCATATGCATCTTTTCAAGAAGATAATCTAGGAACTATTACCAAAGGAAAACTTGCTGATATCGTAGTTCTATCTAACGATTTATTAAATTGTCCAGAAGATGAAATTTTATCTACAAAAGTTCTATACACTATAATTGATGGAAAAGTAGTTTACTCTGCAAATTAAATCATCATAAAATTTTGGATACTAGAATTTTTTTAGAAATTCATAATTACAAAAATTCTTAACTAAGAAAATCTTAATTAGAAATTCTGATGAGTCCAATTATTAATACAAACTAATATTTGATGTAAAATAGCTCTAAAGTGAAGTATAAAAAATAATTTTTTTGTAAGTCTTAAACTGATTATAAAACATTACTAATTTTTCTAATAGTAAAAGAAAACGGGAGGAACTAAACATGAAAAAATATATTTTATTATCGTTAATTTTAATTAAATCATCTTTATTAGCACAAATTGAGCTCCCAAGATTAAGTCCAAAAGCTTCTGTTTCTCAAACAATTGGTTATACAACAATCTCAATAGAATATTCAAGGCCTGGTGTTAAAGGTAGAAATATTTGGGGTAGTTTAGTCCCTTACAACAAAGTATGGAGAACTGGGGCTAACGAATCTACAAGAATCCAATTTACTACTGATGTAACTATTGAGGGGAATAAAATACCAGCGGGAATTTATTCCTTATATACAATTCCAAACGAAAATGAATGGACTATAATAATTAACAAAGCATTAACTTGGGGAACAATTTATAACCCCGAGCAAGATATTTTGAGATTTAATGTAAAACCACAAAAAGGACCATTTACAGAAAGATTATTATTTACAATTCCAGAATTTACTGATTCTACTTGCAAAGTTGTTATGAACTGGGAAAATTTGCAAATATCCTTCAATGTAAAAATTGATTTAGCAAAGCAAGTTTATGAAAAAATTAAAGAAGCTATTGGAAAGGCAAAAGAAGATAATTGGCATGTTTATGTTGTAAGCGCAAATTATGCTGCCGAAAATGGCATTTTTATTGATGAAGCATTTCAATGGATTAATAAAGCATTAACAATTTCAAAGAATTTTAGATGTTACTTAGTAAAAGCAAAATTATATTTTAAAAAGAAAAATTATAATGAGGCATTAAAAATGATAGATAAATGCAGAGATGCTGGGCGCAATGACGAAGGTTATCAAAATTATATAATAGAAATAGATTTGTTAGAAAAACAAATAAAAGAAAAATTAAACTAATAATCTTAAAAATTTGCTCACTAAAACACTAGAAAATAGAGCAATCAAATACCCATTTATTCTTAATGAAACATAAAATTCCTTTATTTAAGAAAACATTTAACATAAAAGATTCTAAATAATAATAGCAAAATTTTTTAACTCATATTATCAATCATAATACTGCATTAATTCGTGCCCAAGGAATTTTATAACTGCTGCTATTACTCCTAAATCATCAAGGTAACCAATCAGCGGGGATAAATCAGGTATAGTATCTATTGGTGCTATAAAGTAAATCAAAGCTCCCACAACAATCGTCTTACGATACCATGATATACTTTTATCTCGCATATAACGATACAAAGCTCTTACTTCCTTAGCAAAACGAATTTTATTGCCAACTTTTTCTAATTTTGTCCATAAATTTTCTTCTACATAATTTACTTTTTGCTGAAAATCTTTTTCTGAATTTACCGTTGTTATTTCTTTTAAGTCTCTGTCATAAAATTCATACGACATATTTATTTCTCCTTATAATTTTCGAACCATTCAAAAACAGTTTTCCACCACAGTAGTGAATTTTGTGGTTTTGTTACAAAATGGTCTTCGTCGGGGAAATATAATAGCTTACTAGGAACGCCTTTTCTTTGCAAAGTAGTAAATAATTCGAAAGCTTGTCCTTCCGGAACTCTAAAATCATTTGCTCCATGAATAACTAAAGTTGGTGTTTTAAAGTTTTCTGCATAACGGTGTGGCGACCACAATTCATAAAGTTTTCTATTAGTCCAGGGTGTTCCTTTAAATTCCCATTCTGGGAACCACAGTTCTTCTGTAGTTCCATACATACTTTCTAAATTATAAACTCCTGCATGCGAAACAAGGGCATTAAACCTATCTGTATGACCAAGAATCCAATTAATCATATAGCCACCATAAGAAGCTCCTGCTGCAAAAATATTTTTCGAGTCTATAAATTTAAATTTTTCTAATGCATAGTCACATACATTCATTAAATCTATATAAACTTTACCTCCCCAATCACCAGAAATTTCGTCAACAAATTTTTGGCCATATCCTATACTTCCTCTAGGATTTGGCGCAATAACTACATAACCTTTTGCTGCAAATAATTGTAAATTCCATCTATAATGAAAATCATCTGCCCAATGTCCTTGAGGTCCTCCGTGTATCAAAAAAATCATTGGGTATTTTTTCCTTTCATCAAAAAATGGTGGTTTTATTAAAATTGATTGGACTTTTTCTCCTTGAGCACCTTCAGTCCAAAATGTTTCAGGTTCACTAAATTTAAGTTGAGAAAGTAAACCTCCATTCAGATTAGTTATTTGTTCTATACCTCCTCCATTCGTCTTTAATGAAAATAATTCCGCAGGCATAGTTGTTTTTTGTCTTTTAAAGAATACAAATTCACCATTTGATGATATAATCATGCTTTCATTTACGCCATCTTTCACAAAGGTTAGTAAATCTCCAGTTTCAACATTTATTCTATAAATTGAATTATAAATTTGGTTAGGAGCATCGAAATAAATGTATTTGCTATCCGGAGACCATAAAATTTGTCCAATTGATAAATCTATTTTTTGAGTAAGATTTCTTAAAGTTCCTGTAGTCCTGTTATAAATAATTAAATCATATTTATCTGCTTCAAAACCAGCACGACTCATAGACCTAAATGCAATATATTTTCCATCAGGAGAATAAACAGGTTGATTATCATTACCATAACTTACAGAAATTTTTTTGTATGGGGCTGGTTTTCCAATTTTAATATCAGAAGTATTAACAATAAAAATGTCATTATTAGTGCTTGTTGCAATTATTTTATCAGTATTCATTACAAAAGCAATTTCTTTTCCATCAGGAGAAAATGTATAATCTTGATTACTTGTTAAATCAATTGGGGGTACATCAAACTTTGTGTTTAGTATTAAATCATAATACTCTTTCTTTTCAATATCATATAAAAATAAATGGCTTCTCTTTTCATCTCTCCATTTATTCCAAAAACGAAACATTAAGTCTGTAATTATTTTTGCTTTTACTTTGCTTTGCTCTTTTGCTTTATCTTTTTGTTCATTACAATTTTGGTCGCTGCATTCAGGATAAACTTCTGAGACAAACAAAACTTTTTTTCCATCTTTTGACCAGACTAAGCCAGATGCTCCTGTATAAAAATTGGTAAGTTGAACATCATTTTTACCATTTAAATCGCATAACCAAATATTACCTTTATATTCATACGCAATTGATCTTCCATCAGGAGAAAATTTTGGATTAGCCTCATTTTCTTCTGAATTTTTAAGAGGTCTTAAATTTTTTCCATCAGTATCAATTAGCCAGATATCTGAATTCCCCTTATTCTTCTCAATATCAAAAGTAGTAACTGTAAAAGCCAATGTTTTTCCATCAGGAGATAAATCGAAGCTACCTATTCTCTTCATTGCCCACAGATCTTCAGGTATCATTGCTCTTTGTTTTTGAGCAAAAAAATTTCCAATTAACAATAAACTTATACATAAGGTTCTAATTAAAAAGTTCATAAATTACCCTTCTGTAAATTTTTATTGATTAAAAATTATAAAAAAGAAGTAAGTAAATGGAATAAAAATTTTGTGTGCTGTAATATAAATCAAAAAAATCTTAGAAACAGGGAAGATTAACTTAGAAGTTCTTCATCTCTATATAAAAGTAGTATAGCTGATTGATTTACAATTACAAACTTTTGTTTTTCGATTTCAACTTCGATAGCATCTTTACGCAGGAATAAAGCGAAGTCACCTTCTTTTGCTTGAAGAGGGAAGTATCTAATTGATTTTCGTTCTTTCCATGGTTCATCGTCATCTACTGGGATTCCAATTGGATAACCTGGACCAACTTTTATTACATAACCTCCTTGAACTTTTTCTTTTTCATGAACACCCGGAGGCAAGTAAAGACCGCTGTTTGTTCTTTCAAGATTATCTTCGGGTTTTATTAAAACGCGGTCACCAACTATTATTATTTTATCTGTGTTAATCAATGCAAAGTTATCTTATATTTCGATAGCAAAAATAATAAAAGTCAGCCATTTTCGACAAGGTATAAAATATGAAAGACTTGTGGAACAAAAGATATTCTACCGAAGAATATATTTATGGAAAAAAACCTAACGAATTTCTGAAAGAAGAATTAAAAAAAATTACACCTGGAAAAATTCTTTTTTTAGGAGAAGGCGAGGGAAGAAATGCTGTCTATGCTGCAAAACTAGGGTGGGAAGTAGATGCTATAGATTTTAGTGAAGAAGCCAAAAAAAAAGCAATGAATCTTGCAAAAGAAAATTATGTAACAATAAATTATTTTCTAAAAGATTTATCTGAATTTACTCCTTTGAGCAATCATTATGATGCGGTTGGTTATTTTTATTTACATCTTGATGAAGAATTAAGAAAAAATATACACAAAAAAATCATAGAAACATTAAAGCCTTCGGGCAAATTAATTCTCGAGGTTTTTGATAAAGAGCAACTAAAATACAACTCAGGTGGCCCAAAAGATGAATCCCTTCTTTACTCTCTTGAAGAAATTGCAGAAGATTTTATTGACCTCGAATTTGAAAAGTTTTCTAGAGAAAAGATTTTTCTAAATGAAGGAATTGGTCATAAAGGGGAGGCTATTGTCATCCGCTTTGTTGGATTAAAACCATAAATAATGCTAAAACTAGAAAACTTTGATTGATTCTTTAGTTTCCACTTAATTAATTTTGCTTTAAAATAAATTTTCTTTCCTAATGGTTGAAAAAAAACGATATTAGTCAGTACAGAAAATTTTAAATGAGGGTTTCTATAAATAACAATGGATAAAATAGCACCATCTCTAAAAAATAAGTAAAAAAGTAATTGTAAACATTTTTTTATTAAAAAATGATTTAATAAACTCCATGACTAATTCTCTTATAAATAAAATGAAAAAAATTGAAAATATTACTAAAAACAAAAGTCATTCATTAAAAAAATTGTCAAAATTATTGAGACAGTAAAAGTTCGAATTATAAGATGAATGGAGAAATAGCTTAATGATTTAAGACTTTATCAACTTACTCCATGGAAAGAAATGGATTTATTTAGAGCAAACTCCATTAATAAAAATATTTCTGAATTTCAATTGCAAATAGTAAAGAAAGGTTACTTTATTAAAGTACTACATCAAATTATAATAAACATTTTCAGATGGACCATACAAGCAGTAATGAGCTTCAATTTTATTCTAAACAACAATTTCTCTTTTAGCAAAGTTATCAAATTAACATCAAATTACTTTACAGAATACTAATTAGAAAAGAAAAAAATTATAACAAACTATTAATAAAAACGGTTTAATAAAAATGAATAAATTCATTAATAATCACCTAAAAAAAATAATAAGACTAATATTTACACTCATTATTTTTTATGGTTGTAAAAACAATAGTGATTATTTTATTGAAGAATCAGGAACAATTGAAGCAACTGAAGTAACGGTAAGTTCACAAATAGCTGGAAAAATAATAAAAATACTCAAACATGAAGGAGAAAGAGTTTCTGTTGGAGATACAATTTTAGTAATTGATCAAGAATCACTACTGCTACAATTAAAACAAGCAAAAGCAAACAAAGATATCGCAAAAGCACAATATGATTTATTGTTGAAAGGAGCTCGTAAAGAGGACATTAAACAAGCAGAAGAATCATTAAAGCAAGCAGAAGCAAATTTTATTCTTGCTAAAAATGATAAAGATAGAATGGAAAATTTGTATCAAACCAATTCAATAAATAAAAGACAGTATGAAGAAGCCTTGACACGTTATGAAATTGCTTTAGCTCAATTAAATTCTGCAAAAGAAATTTATAATAAAATAAAAAATTATACGCGCCCAGAAGAAATTGCACAAGCAAAAGCAAATTACGAAAAAGCTGTAGCAGCAGTAGAATTAATAGAAAAAAATATTCGAGATTGTTTTGTTGTATCTCCTATTAATGGCTTTATAGTAAAAAAATTTGTTGAAGTAGGAGAAACTGTTACCATTATGTCTTCACTTTTCAAAGTATCAGATTTATCAGAGGTTAAGTTATCAATTTATATATCAGAAAAAGACTTAGGTAAAGTTAAGCTTGGACAAAAAGCAGAAATTAAAGTTGATTCTTTTAAAGACAAAGTCTTTTCTGGAACAGTCATCTTTATTTCTCCTGAAGCTGAGTTCACCCCTAAAAATATTCAAACAATAGAAGAGCGAACTAAACTTGTCTTTGAAGTTAAAATTAAAATTCCTAATCCTAATATGGAATTAAAAGCAGGAATGCCAGCAGATGCAATTATAAGAATTACGAATTAGTTTTAAATAAAGTTCTATATTATCCGTTAATCTAAAAACAAAACTTTATAAGAAATACATTTGAAGAACATATGAATATTGTGCAAGTTAAAAACTTACACAAATCCTACGGAACTATAAAAGCTGTAAAT
Source organism: Melioribacter sp. (assembly GCA_026417975.1). Lineage (GTDB taxonomy): Bacteria > Bacteroidota > Ignavibacteria > Ignavibacteriales > Melioribacteraceae > Rosettibacter. The sequence goes on along the minus strand of JAOACD010000003.1, from coordinate 23,485 downwards.
GATGTATCGTTCTCAATTAATAAAGGAGAAATGTTTGGCTTAGTTGGTCCAGATGGAGCTGGAAAAACTACAATAATAAAAATACTATGCGGATTGCTCAGAGCAGACAAGGGAGAAATTTTATTGTTAGAAAAAAATATTTTAGAAAATAAAAAAGAAATCCAAAAAAATATCGGTTATCTTTCACAAAAATTTAGTTTATATAAAGATTTAACTGTTGATGAAAACATTGAATTTTTTGCAGAAATTCATAACGTTAGTGATTTTCAAGAAAGAAGAGAGAAACTATTAGATTTTACTAGATTGAAACCTTTTCGCAATAGATTAGCTGATCAACTTTCTGGAGGAATGAAACAAAAACTAGCTTTAGCATGCTGTTTAATACATAGACCAAAGATTTTATTTCTTGACGAACCAACTACAGGGGTTGACCCTGTATCAAGACGTGACTTCTGGAAAATACTTTCCCAATTATCGAAAGATGGAATTACAATTTTTATGACAACTCCCTATTTAGATGAAGCAGAAAGATGTAATAGAGTTGCAATGATGAATAATGGGCAAATAATAGCTCTTGATAATCCAAATAACTTGAAAGAAAAAATAAACAAGCACGTAATAGAAATTGTTTGTACACCTATAAGAATTGCTTACAAAATCTTAAAAGAAAAAACATCTTTTGAAGCTCAACTTTTTGGTGATAGAATTGATGTAATTACCGATACATTAGTAGATAATAAATTAATTACAGATTTATTGAATGAAAATAATATAGAGGTTATAGACATTAGAAAGAAAACATTATCGTTAGAAAATATTTTTATGCATTTAATAAAGTAAGTTTTAACTCATTAAATAAGATTCGAGAGCTTTATAAACCTTATCTTTTGGCATTTGTTGTCCAGTCCATATTTCATATGACTTTGCACCTTGTTCCACAAACATTTTTAGACCAGTAATAATTCTAGCTCCCTGAGACTCGGCAAGTTTTAGCAATTTTGTTTTAATGGGTGTGTAGACCACATCAAAAACAATTTGGTCTTTTGTAAACGATTCAAGAATTGTAGTAGCAGCATCATCTACATCAGGATACATTCCAATAGAGGTAGTATTAACAATTAATTTTGAGTTCCTAAAAACATCTACCAGATCGGGTGGAACTAATGGGTATGATTTTATATTGGAAAACAACATTTTAGTAGAAAAGTAATCTCTAAGCGATTCTGCTAACTGCTCAGTTCGATTTACAATATTGATTCTCTCAACTTTAAAATTACGTATTAGAGAATAAATTACACTTCTTGAAGCTCCACCTGCACCTATTACTGTTACTACAGCTCCTTGCAACTCATCTTTATAAGGAAGAAGTGATTCGTTGACGCCTAAAACATCTGTATTGTAGCCTCTTAAAATTCCGTCATCATTAACAATAGTATTAACAGCACCAATTATGCTAGCTTCTTCTGAGATATCTTTTAAATGTGGAATAACTTTTTCTTTTAATGGTAATGTTACATTAAAACCTTTTATACCAAGAGCTACCATTCCTTTCAATGAATCTTTAAGTGCAGATGGTGGAACATCAAAAGGAAGATAAATATAATTTAATCCAGAAAGTTCAAAAGCAATATTATGCATTAGCGGAGAAAAAGAATGTTTGATTGGATGTCCAATAACACCTACTATCTTAGTGTTATGATTAAATTTATTTTGCAGCTGCATAATTCTCTTTATGATTTGTTTTCTTCAAGGAGTTTAATAAATAGCTTAGAAGTTTTTACATCAGGGTAATCTTTTGTGAATTCTTCTTTTATATTAGGATCAAGTTCAAAAGCTTTTTTTAGATATTCAATGGCTTGTTGTGTATGACTAAGCAAAAAGTATATCTTTGCTTTGTTATAATAGATTCCTGCATTATCTGGCTTTAATCTTAAACATTCGTCATACGCAGCAGAAGATTCTAGCCATCTTCCAAGTTCAAAGTAAGTTTCTGCTAATTTAAACCAAGCATTAAAATTATCTTTATTAATCTCAATTGCTCTTTTATAGCTCTCAATAGAATCTTGAAGTTTTCCGAGTGAATATTCTAAGTCTGCTTTTGCATACCAAGCATCTTCAGGATCTGAAGTTATAGAAATTGCTGTATTAAAATCTTTTAATGCTAACTGATACTTTCCAATCGAATCATAACAATAGCCACGTGCAAGGTATGCCTCATAGTATTCAGGGTCAATTTTAATTGCTTCGTTATAGCATTTTATAGCATTATGAAAGGCACCCATCTCTTCGTAAGTTTGACCTAAATTATAAAGTATAGTTTCATCACCGGGATCCAATTCATAAGCTTTTTTATAAGCATGAAGTGCTTCTTTATATCTTCCCAGCTTAAAGTAAGCATAACCACAATTAAACCATGAGCTTGAAAAATCATCTTTTAAAGCTATAGAAAGTTCTAAAGCATTTACTGCCTTTTCCCATTCTTCCATACGTAATAAAACTACCCCTTTGTTGTACCAACCTGTATAGCTATCGGGTTCATAATTTAAATACATTTCATAAGCATAAAGAGCTTCCTTTAAATTATCTGTGTTTTCATAACAATAGCCCAATTCATACCAAGCTTCCATAAAAGTTGGATCAATTTCTAAAGCCTTCTTGAAATAAGAAATTGCTTCGTTAAATCTTTCTTTCTTTTCGTACAATAATCCAAGACTATATAATGTTTCCTCATTATTTGGTTCTATAGAAATTGCTTTATTCAAGGATTCTATAGCTTCTTCATACATTCCTAGATTATCTTCCGAAATAGAAATATTTATATGAGAATCAACGTCATTTGGATTAAGAGACAATGCTTTTTTGAAACATTGATAAGCTTCTTCGAATTCAAAAGAGTTATTTAGTAAAATTCCCTTGTATTGCCATAAGTCAGAATTATATGGTGCCACTTCAAGTACAGCATTTGCCAAATATAATCCGTCATCAATATAATCATAGTCTACACACAACTGTATAGTTTCTTCTATAAAATCAAGATTAGAGAGAATTTGACCATCTTCAACATATTCTCTGCTAAGCTTAATTTTAGATTCAATTTCTTCTTCGCTTATGTATGAATCGTAATCTTCAAAGAATTCATCAGAAAAATTCATTTACACTCCAAAATAAGTTCATCGAAAATGTATTATTAAGGTTTATTAAAATCAAGTTGATTTTTTTGGAACAACATAAAGAAGCTAAAAAAATGATATTTTTGAAGGTATTTTCAATAATGCAAATAAAATTAAGCTACATTTTCGAATTTTTTTGTAAAGATATTCTTCACAGAGCTTGCAAAGTTAAATTTATATGCTGTAAGTTCTTCGTTATACCTTTCCTTAAACAAGCTTTTCATTAAAGAAATAAAATTATCCGAAGAACCCTTCTTTAGAATATGAAAAGTGCTTCTAAGTGGCGAACAACTTATCATTTTAGAACCTATCACACAATCACTTTTTGCTGATTGTTCTACAATAAAATCGCATTTTTCACTACTTAATTCATAATCCTGCGACATGCTCCAATGAGATTCAAGTATGCTCTTTCCAAATTCATCAAACTTTTTCTCTTTAAGATAAACAATAGCTTTTTCAACTCTTTCTCTTTCTTTAACATTATATAAAACCCGATTAAAAATTCTTCTTGGTAACATATGATAATGTTTAACTAAAAAATCTAGACCTACATCTCTAAGATTTTTTATACCCCATATATATAGTCGTAATCCTTTAACACCGATTTCACATTCTTCGATTCTTTCGTTACAAAGACTCAGTGAGTTATTTATTTTTTCACCTGTATCAAATATCACAACTTCAAGATCGCCTTTTAAAGTAATAGATTTAAACTCTTTCGCACGAATATCATGATAGTATAATTCATTTTTTTTAGAATTTATAATTGTATAATAGTGGGTCTTGTTAGAAATTTTTCCTATCAAATTTAACTGATTTTGATAAAGAATATCTATCAATTCATTTGGAGCAACTTTTAATCTAAAAGATCTTTTTAGTGCATTTGCAAATCCTACCTCTAATGACGAATACTTACCTAAACCTATACAATCAGGTATATTACTATAAAAAATACAGTCAAATCCATTATTAAAAATAAGATTATTCTTTTTGAATTGATTAATTACTCCAATAAGATACTTAAAGCTAATATCTTTTTCTTCTGGAATACTTTTTATAGAAAATTCTACTCTATTCTGATTATTGGAGTTAATTATGTTAACATTTTGGTCTTTTCTTTTTCTAAGAATAAAAAAAGAATATCCATCCAAAGCTGCAGAAATCAAAATACCATCATTGTAATGTGTATGATCTCCTAAAAGTATCATACTTACTGGGGTAATAGCTATAACAGTCCCATCAGAACTATTAAATATTTTTTCAAATTCTTCTTTTAAAAATAAAATTCTTTCAGTCAGATTGGTTGCTAAATTTCCTTCTATTCTCATTTCTTCCTCAAAGCATTATGAAAGAGCAAAGAATATTTTTATCTTCTTTAAGAATAAAAATTTGTAAAATATTAGCATTATTATAAAAAATGTAATGATTTATGCAAAATTAATAAAAAATTAACTAATACTTTCATTTCAAAAAACTAATTTTTTTAACAAATAACTAGTCCTAAAAATATAATAAGTTTTTAATGTTTTCTGTATATAATAAATAAGGAAAAAATTATTACTTGTAATCAAAATCATTGTTAATACAATATTTCAAAAAAATATACACTTAATTTTAATATGTCCAGGAAATTAAGTTACTTTATTATATTTTCCATAAGTTGATATATCAAATTTTATCAAAATTGTATAAAGCTAATTATCAAATTCATAATTTTTATTATTATAATAAAACATAAAGCCTATTTTCATAATAAAAATTAAATATTTTATTAGAAAAACAATTCCATCCTAAGTGGCACTATTTCTGAAATAATCCAATATTAGTAAAATTTAGGTAAAATAAATGACAATACACACCATTGACCTACTCATTATTATTGCTTATTTCGCAATAATATTAATAATTGGAATTCTAGTATCTAAAAGAGCTATCAAAGATATTAATTCATACTTTTTGGGAAGTAATACTTTGCCATGGTGGATTTTAGGTATATCAAATGCCTCTGGAATGTTTGATATAACTGGAACTATGTGGCTTGTTTACTTACTTTTTGTTTATGGAATGAAAAGCGTTTGGATCCCATGGTTGTGGCCTATATTTAATCAAATTTTTTTAATGGCTTATTTATCAATATGGCTTAGAAGATCAAATGTAATGACTGGGGCTCAATGGATTGAAACTCGTTTTGGCAACGGAAAGGGGGCAAGACTTGCACATTATATTGTTGTATGTTTTGCGCTTGTTAGTCTTGTTGGATTTATTGCTTATGACTTTAAGGGAATTGGTAAATTTGCAAAAACGTTTCTACCTTGGGATTTATCCCCCGACACTTATGCAGTAATTCTAATGAGCATTACAGCAATTTATGCTGTAAAAGGAGGCATGGTAAGTGTTGTAGCCACCGAGGTTCTACAATTTTTAGTAATGACAATTGCATCTATTACAGTAGGAATTATAGCAATGAATGCCGTTTCTCCTGAAACATTAAACTCTGTTATACCTCAGGGCTGGAAAGATATTTTTTTTGGTTGGCATTTAAATCTCGATTGGACAGGAATTATGGATTCTGTCAATCAAAAAATTGCTCAAGACGGTTACGAGCTTTTTACAATTTTTATGATAATGGTCTTATTTAAAGGTATACTTGTAAGTATTGCTGGACCTGCACCAAATTATGACATGCAAAGAATCTTAGCAACAAGAAATCCAAAAGAAGCAGCTAAAATGAGTTGGTTTGTATCGGTTGTTTTGTTCTTTCCAAGATATATGATGATTGCAGGACTTACGGTATTAGCTCTAGCCTTTCTTATGCCAGAATTAAAGGCAATGGGTCCTAACGTTGATTTCGAAATGGTACTACCTTTAGCACTGAAAAATTTAATTCCTGTTGGCCTAGTTGGAGTTTTATTAGCAGGTCTTCTTGCAGCTTTTATGTCAACTTATGCAGCAACATTGAATGCTGCCCCAGCTTATGTTGTTAACGATATCTATAAAAAATTCATTAATCCCAATGCGCCCCCTAAAAAATATGTTAAACTAAGTATTATTGTCTCTATTTTCTTTGCAATTCTTGGCTTCTTGTTTGGAATCTTGGCTCAATCGGTAAATCAGGTAACACTGTGGATTGTAAACGGACTATGGGGAGGTTATACTGCTGCAAATGTTCTTAAGTGGTATTGGTGGAGATTGAACGGCTACGGTTATTTCTGGGGTATGTTAATTGGAATTGCTTGTGCATTACTTATGCCATTACTATTTCCTTCGCTACCTGCATTGAATGCTTTCCCATACGTATTAGCTGTTTCAATGCTGGGTTGTGTTCTGGGTAGTTATTTTACTGAGCCAGAACCTGATGAAGTACTAATGAAATTTTACGTAAGAGTTCGTCCTTGGGGATTTTGGAAACCTATAAGAAAAAAAGTTGAAGCTCGTTTCCCAGAATTTAAATCTGATGCTAACCTCAAAAGAGATGCTTTTAATGTTTTTATAGGAATTATTTGGCAGGTTACTTTACTTGCAGCTCCAATGTATCTTGTAATCAAAGAATATATTTCCTTACTAATTACTTTGTTTGTTACATTAATTACATCTATTATACTCAAATTTACATGGTGGAATAAGTTAGAAGAAATTGCAGGAGAAAAAACAGAAAAGTATTACCAAGAACTTGCAGATAAAATTTAATTGGAACTAAAATGACTAGAAAACAATTCAACGAAAGATTAAAAGTTTTACTTAGCGAACACAATAAGCTAATTAAAAGAAAAAATGTTAAGCTTAAAAAAACAAATGGAATTTTTTATCGTTACAAATATCCTATACTAACTGCAGAACATACACCTCTTTTCTGGCGCTATGATCTAAATTATGAAACCAATCCTAACTTAATGGAGCGACTTGGAATAAACGCTACTTTTAATTCTGGTGCCATAGAATTCAATGGAAAAATTATTTTAGCTGTTCGTGTCGAAGGAGTAGATAGAAAATCCTTTTTCGCAATTGCGGAATCACCAAATGGTATTGATAATTTTAAATTTTGGGATTATCCAATTATAATTCCAGAAACAGATGACCCAGATACAAATATCTACGATATGAGACTGGTTAAACACGAAGACGGTTGGATTTATGGAATATTTTGCACAGAAAGAAAAGATAAAAATGCTCCTGCAACAGACACTTCTGCCGCAATAGCTCAAGCTGGTATAGCAAGAACTAAAGATTTAATAAATTGGGAAAGATTACCTGATTTAAAAACTAAATCGCCTCAGCAGAGAAATGTAGTATTGCATCCAGAATTTGTTAATGGAAAATATGCTTTTTACACGAGACCACAGGATGGATTTATTGAAACGGGAACAGGTGGAGGTATTGGTTGGGGTTATGTCGATAATATTGAAAATCCTATAATTGAAGAAGAAATAATAATAGATGAAAAAGTATATCACACTATAAAAGAAGTAAAAAATGGGTTAGGACCTGCACCTATTAAAACTAAACAAGGGTGGCTTCAATTAGCTCACGGAGTCAGAAATACAGCTGCTGGTTTACGTTATGTATTGTATATGTTCTTGACAGACTTGAAAGAACCTTACAAAGTAATTGCACGACCAGGTGGGTATTTCCTTGCACCTGAAGGAGAAGAAAGAATCGGAGACGTTTCCAATGTGGTATTTAGTAATGGCTGGGTAGTAAAGAAAAATGGAGAAGTACTAATCTATTATGGCTCATCAGATACTAGAATGCATGTAGTTACCAGTACTGTCGACAAATTGCTTGACTATGTACTTAACACCCCAGAAGATGGTTTAAGAAGTTATGTTTGTGTTCAACAAAGAGTAGAGCTAATTAAAAAAAATCTTGAATTAATTAAAAAGTTAAAACTAAAAAAGTGACTATTTGGTACCTCCTCATTGAGCCATGCTACATAAAGTTTGTTGCGAGTAGCATGGCTTTTTTACTTCAAATTTTGAAACTAAGAACCATTTAGAAGCTACTTATACTCATAAGCAAAAAAGTACTAAATTTTTCTTTCATCAAGGGTACTTGAAAAGCATATCTAAAAAATCTGTAAAGAAATATCCATAAAACCTATCGCACGTTCCTCTACAATTTTTCTCATCAACTTTTGCTTTTATATGAAGAGTAAGTAATAGAGAGTTATATCTCGTAACACTCCTTTTCTTATTTAATTAACCTTATCTATTTTTAACCCACTTACAATTGACCTTACTCGACCTTAAAAATTCTTTTCGAATAATACGTTTAAAATCATAAATATCATAAGTAGCTCTTATATAAAAAATAACATTCCATAATATTTGCATAAGTAGAATAATTCATTTCAGTTCATTCATCAAATAAAGTATTAAGTTATTATAGCAAATGAGTTTCGATAATGCATTGTATTATTTAGCTTTAAAATACTAATTGACTAATAATAATTCCTTCCTTCATTTAAATAACTTCTAATAAGCCCCCAAACAATGATAATTAATAATGAAAGTAAAAATATTAGTATTCTTAAATATTTTGTAAAGTTAGTTCATTCAATTAGCTAGTCTGTTAATAATTTCGTTAAATGAGTTAGGAAGTTTCGATTCAATCAACAATTTTTTTCCTTCTCTAACAAAAAATTCTAATTTATGTGCATGTAGCATTAGTCTTGAAAACTTTTTTTGTCTAATAATGTCACCATAATGCAAATCACCTACTACAGGATGTCCAATACTATAAAGATGAACTCGTATCTGATGTCTTCTCCCGGTCTTCGGTTTCAACTCTAGTAAAGTATAATTAGAAAATCTTTCGAGTACCTTAAAATATGTTATACTTTTTTTTCCTTTAAGTTCATCTATACCCATCTTTCCAGAACCAAATTGACGTATCGGCTTATCAATAGTACCAAAATCCTCTATTACTACTCCCTCTACAAGAGCTATATATGTTTTATCTACTGTGTAATTAAAAAATTGTTCATACAAAAACTTATGAGTATCAGAATTCTTTGCAAATAACAATACTCCACTAACTTCCTTATCAAGTCTATGAACAATAAATATTTTTTTCAAATACTCTTTTTGTAGAATTGAAAATATACTTTCTATCAGTGGATTACTTTCAGGAATAGAAGCTATACCTTCTGGTTTATCTATTGCCACAATATTTTCGTCCTCATATAATTTTTTTAATTTCATTGCTAGCTTAGTTTAAGCTCATAAACTTCTATTGAATTTAGTACTTTCTTTTTAAATCCCATTTTCTGTAAATATCTATCGTGTGTTTTATTACCTGGTAAAGTATAAATGTTTTCTATGTTTTTTTCTTTAAATATTTTTTGGTAAACATATTTCCCAATTTTGAAATCACGGTATCCAGGTATTACAAAATCGAGATTAACAAAAAGTGATTTTTCATCTTTATACTCTGCACATACAAGTCCTGCCGGAATTGAATTTCTAAGCACAAAAATCACCTTACTATCTTGATTAATTTCAAAAGAGAAATGTGGAACAAACTTTTTTATCTCATTTTTATGAAATGAAAGAAAATACTTAAGATATTCAGATTCTGGTTCTACTTCTAAAATATCAAAATATTCTTTTGCAGAAAAAATCTCTATCAAGTAATAGATATTTACAAAGGTAATAAATCCATTTACAATTGCTACTGGATAAGCAGAAATTATTATTCCATATATAGTAAAGATTAACGAACCAATTAAATTAATAATCCTTAGCTTTACCACAGCTTTCATCATTAAAGAAACTGCAACAAGAATCGAAGCAAGGTAACCTATTAGATTTACAATATTAAGCTCATCAAGCATATTAAAACCTTACAAATTTTCAATTAATTTTATTTATCAATTCGCAAAATAGAGTAATCTCTTCTAAAATAAAATCTTATTTTTGTACTTAAAAAACTTTGAAATAAAAATGAACAATGCAAGCATTGGTCCTATAATTAGTTTGGATGAAGTTATTCGTCCAACTCAGCTTTTGATAGATTTAAGAATAATTAAAGAAAACTTTTTAAAAATCAAAGAATATGTCAAACCTTCCAAAGTAATGCCTATATTAAAAGCCAATGCATATGGCCATGGACTCATAAAAATTGCACAACTCCTCCAAGATTTAAATGCAGACTACCTTGGTGTTGCGGTTCTTGAAGAAGGAATATTATTACGCCAGCACGGTATAAAAATTCCTATCCTAGTTCTTGGTGGAATTTGGGGAAATCAGATACCAATTTTTCTAAAATACAATTTAACCATGACAGCTTCTTCTATTGAAAAATTAAAACAAATTGATGAAGTAGCAGAACAACTTAAAGTGAAAGCAATAGTACATTTAAAAATCGACACAGGTATGGAAAGAATTGGTGTTCATTATTATAATGCCAAGGACTTTTTAAATGCAGCAGTTAAAACAAAAAATGTAATTATTGAAGGCATTTACTCTCACTTTGCAAATTCAGAGAAAAAAGATCTGAGCTATACAGAACTCCAACTAAATAGATTTCTCGAAGTAATTAATTACGCTCAAAAAGTCTTCAAAGAACAACCTTTGTTTCATATTTCAAACTCAGGAGCAATTTTACAAATGCCAAAGGCAAATCTTGATATGGTAAGGCCAGGAATTATGCTTTATGGTGTTTATCCATCGAAAGAAGTACAGAAGTCAATCGAAGTAAAACCTGCATTAACTTGGAAATCAATAGTAGTCTATTTCAAAGTAATTAAACCAAATCATCCTGTTGGTTATGGCTCTACGTGGCAAACAGACCACAATATTAGAGCAGTTACTGTTCCAGTTGGATATGGCGATGGATATATGAGAAATATGAGTCATAAAGCCGAGGTAATTATAAGAGGTAAAAGATATCCTGTCATAGGAACAATTTCCATGGATCAAATAGTAGTTAATATAGAAAATGATAGTGCTTACAACGGAGACGAAGTAATTTTAATAGGTTCAGACGGGAACTGTGAAATCACAGTAGAAGAACTAGCAGATTGGGCTGGCACAATTCCTTATGAAATATTAACAAACATAAACACAAGAGTACCAAGAATATACATAGAATAATTTATTTTATTAGACTCAAGCTGCTAGGTATCTCATCAATTTCCTTTTAGCAATTGGTAAAACTGTTTCATTAAAAGGAAAATCTACATCTGTTTCCAAATTATATGTAGCAGGATTTGGTAATTCCGGATACTTTTTTATTAAACTTAGTTTTATTGTTTCTGGTGGAATTTTAGTTACATCTTCTTTGAATGACTCTACAAATTGAGTCTTCATCGACTTAAATGGAACATCAGATGTTACAATATTTGAAAGCAAAAATTTATATATATGTGTAACTTTCTCTGCTATTGATGGAATTATGAAATACCCTTCATCCTTGTAAATTGGAAGTATTCCGATTTCTTTAATCTCAATATTCGATTCAACAAAATCATAAATAGCCGTTCCTTCATCTATCACTTCCTTAATTTTTGGCAATGCCCATTCAATAAAGTCAAATATTTTAGAAATTTTATCTTCATTAAGTTCTTCTGTATTATACTCATAAATCAGTGATTGATTTTCTATATCAATACCAACTATTTTTTTTGAAATCATACTTTTATAATTATTCCTTTCGGTTAGAAGAATGTTTAATTCGTTGTTTAATTCAATTAATTCTCCAAAAGCAGGATATAATTTATTTTTATGTAATTGCTCTCTAAAATTTTTTAACGTTGCCAAGAGCTTATATTCAGATAATTCTGAATCTTCTGCCGAAGAGATAAATATTTGCATCATTATGTTTCTCATATTGCCTCCATAAAGGATTAATATTTGTATTCTTGCTTTTACTTAATAATCGATATTTTATCAAAAAAGTTAAATTATCATCAAGTGAAAAATCCAGTAGCATTTGCTGTTAAAAAAATGCTAAAATAAACTTATGAAAGATTTGTAACTTTAAAGAGGTAAATCAAACTTTTATTTTTTCGTAATTGCTTAATACTTAATAAAAAATATATAATTACAAATGAATTTTATATATTGGCAGTAAAATTTTTCAGTAATAATTAGGAAAATAAAGTGGACTATTTACCTTCAGCCACTCGTTATAGCTCAATGATTTACAATCGTTGTGGAAAAAGCGGTTTAAAACTACCAGCAATTTCACTTGGTCTATGGCATAATTTTGGAGGAGTAGATGTATTTGAAAATTCACGAGCTATCATTCGTCGCGCATTTGACTTAGGAATAACCCATTTTGATTTAGCGAATAATTATGGCCCCCCTTATGGTTCTGCAGAAGAAAATTTTGGAATAATTCTAAAAAAAGATTTTAAAAATTATCGAGATGAAATGGTAATCTCTACAAAAGCCGGATGGGATATGTGGCCAGGTCCCTATGGTAACTGGGGGTCAAGAAAATATTTAATTGCATCTTTGGATCAAAGTCTCAAAAGAATGTGTTTAGATTACGTTGATATATTTTATCACCATCGCCCTGATCCAGAAACTCCAATTGAAGAAACTATGGGAGCATTAGACCAAATTATTAGAAGTGGCAAGGCTTTGTATGTTGGAGTTTCTCAATATAACCCCGAAGAAACAAAAAAAGCCGCAAAAATACTTAAACAAATGGGCCATCATCTTCTTATACATCAGCCACGATATAATATGTTCGATAGATGGATTGAAAATGAATTAATTGATCTTCTCGAACAAGAAGGTATTGGATGTATAGTTTTTTCTCCATTAGCTCAAGGTCTACTAACAGATAAATATCTAAACGGCATACCCTCTGATTCCCGTGCTTCTAAGCCATGGGGATTTTTAAAACCTAACCAAATTACTGAAGATCAGTTAGAAAAGGTAAAAAAACTAAATGATATTGCTAAAAGTAGAAATCAAACATTAGCACAAATGTCACTGGCGTGGGTTTTAAGAAAACCAGCTATTACATCTGCACTAATTGGAGCAAGTAAAGTAGAACAAATTGAAGATGCGGTGGGAGCTCTTAATAACTTAACTTTTTCAGAAGATGAATTATTACAAATTAATAAAATTCTTTCTCAATAATTTAGGGAGAAAAAAATGAAAGGCAACGAAAAACTAATTGAAGTACTTAACGATTTATTAGCAGACGAATTAACTGCAATCAGCCAGTATATGGTCCACTCGGAAATGTGCAACAATTGGGGCTATAGCAAACTACATGAAGCAATTGAAAAACAAGCTATTGACGAAATGCACCATGCTGAATGGTTAATTCAGAGAATTTTATTTCTTGAAGGAACCCCTATTGTAAATAAGCTTAAAGAAATGAAAATTGGTAAGTCTGTTCCAGACTTTATTTACAATGATCAGGCAGCAGAACAAGATGCAATTAAAGCATACAACAAAGCTATAGTTTTAGCTAGAGAAGTTGGAGATGAATCCACGGCAGAATTATTAACTAAAATATTGAAAATGGAAGAAGCTCATGTTGACTGGGCAGAAACCCAAAGAGCACAAATTGAACAAATGGGGCTAGAAAGTTATCTCTCAAATCAAGTATAAAAAAATAAACTTATGCAGATAACACAGACAGAAATTAGCTAAAAAAATTTTTTAGCTGTGTTATCTGCTTTTTTAAAAGTAAGAATGAGGAAAAGAATGAATTTCAAAGTAATTAAAAGCAGCATAGTTTTCGAAGGTAAAGTTTTTAGTGTTAGAGTAGACGACATTAAGTACAATGGTACCGGAAATTTAGCTACAAGACAAATAGCTATACATCCAGGGGGTGCTGTAGTAATTCCACTTTTAAGTAATGGAAAAATAATTTTTGTTAAACAATATCGTTATCCTCATAACGAAATTTTAATTGAACTACCTGCAGGTAAATTAGATAAAGATGAAAGTCCATTAAATTGTGCCATTCGAGAATTAAAAGAAGAAACTGGTTATAGCTCTAATAACATTATAAAGTTGGGAAAGATTTACACAACCCCAGGATTTTGCAACGAAGTCTTACACATATTCCTAGCAAAAGATTTAAAAGAAGGATATCATCAACGAGAAGAAGGTGAAGAAGAGATGGAAATTCTTGAACTAAGTCTTGATGAAGCTGAAGAAAAAATTAAAAATGGAGAAATAGTAGATGCAAAAACTATAAGTGGATTAATGATGCTAAAGTTGATTAAATAAATTAAATTTTTCTTTACTAAACTTTCCAATCCAGGCAAAAAGTATCTAATTTGATAATAAACTTATATCTTACTTTAGTATTAAATAATTAATGTTAGGTGAAAATGCTAGATCCAAAAACTTTTCATAGGAAATTAGATTCATTACTAACAAAAATTGGTCAAGAGAAATCTGGTAAAGATTTTCTTTTTTCAATAGTTGAAGAACTTGAAAAAACTTTTGGTTCAGATTTACACATAGGTAACGGTAGAATTTATGAGGAAAAAGATAATGAATTTGTTTTAATATCTCCTAAAGAAAATCATCACATTGAAAAGATTCCATCGGATTCAAAAGCAGTTCAAACATTACTTAAAACAAAGACATATATATTCGATAATCCCGAGTTTACAATTGACCACACTGTTGGTAAAAATGGTGAATATAGAATTCCAGCTGCAATAACAGTAAGAGGAAAAGATCAAAGATGGATTTTTATATTTGATTTAATGAGTGGCTGGATTAGAGAAGAAATTGAACTATGCTTAAATGCTGTTCGAACAGTATTAAATTATCGATTAATGTCCGAAGCTGTAAAAAGTGAAATGGAGCAAGCTGTTCAAATTCAACAAAGCTTATTACCACTAACACCACCAGAATTTGAAGGCTTGCGTGTAGCTGGAAGATCAATTCCTGCAGAGATGGTTGGAGGAGATTTGTATGATTATTTTAACTTCGATAATGAAGTTTTTGGGGTATGTATTGGTGATGCAAGTGGTCATGGCTTACCTGCTGCTTTATTAGCAAGAGATGTTGTAACTGGTCTTAGAATGGGACTAGAAAAACATCTTAAAATGGTTTATACTTTCAAAAAACTCAACAGTGTAATTTATCGAAGCGTTTACTCTACAAGTTTTGTGTCCCTTTTTTATGCTGAAATAGAAAAAAATGGGAACATAATTTATGTCAATGCAGGGCATCCTTCACCATTGCTTTATGATGGAAAAGAGTTTAAAGAACTTGATTCTACAGGATTAATTTTTGGCGCATTACCAGAAATCAATATTCAACGTGCTCATGCATTTATGAAACCTGGTAGTTTACTTGTTCTTTATAGTGATGGAATTACAGAAAGAAAAAATGGAAACAAACTAGATTTCGACGTCTCAGGCCTTAAAAAAATAATAAAAGAACACTTTGATAAAACTCCAGAACAATTATTAGATATTATATTTGATACACTTTATGTTTATGGCGGGGGAAAAAATTGGGACGACGATGCAACATTAGTAATTATTAGAAAAGAATAATTTAATTAACAATAATTACAAACTGTGGACTTTTTTAACTTGTTGAATAATTATTCCTCCAACTATTAAAACTAATCCAGCTATTGAAGAAACAAATAGTTTTTCACCAAGCACTAGAAAAATAAAAATTAATGAAATAAATGGTGAAAGATAAGCAAGAGTTGCTGTATGAGATTTATTTTCACTAAGCGACAATGCTTTTAACCATAGAAAAAATGTTATTCCCATCTCAAACAAACCGATGTACACTGCTCCAAACAAATATTTCAATTCAAAATCAAAATTAAAACCAAACAAAATGACATAAATTAAAATCATTACCGTCCCAAATAAAAAAGAACCAAAAAGTTTTTCTGCAGGTTCTCTACTATCAAGCAAATTTAATATCCAGAAACTACCCCAAATTAACGAGCTACTTATTGCTAGACTAACACCAACAATATTATGAAAATGGAGAGAAAAGATATTACCTCTTGTTGCTATCACCAAAACACCACTGAACGCTATTAATAATCCAATAATTGTTCTAATATTTAATTTGTTTTTCAAAAAAAGAACTGAAAAAATAGAGATGACTATTGGCCATGTATAATTTAGAGGAAGAGCTTCCTGTGCCGGGAGTAGTGAATAAGCCTTAAAAAGCACCAAGTAATATAAAAAAGGGTTTATGAACCCAAGAACTAAATTATTTCTAAAGTCTTTCCCTTTAATAGTAAGAAAAACAACTTTTGAATTGTTGGTTAACAAAAATATCATAAAAACAATAGTACTCGTTAATGAAGAAAAGAACAGAAGATTTTCTACATTCATCCCTTGTAAGGTTAACTTGAATGCAGTTGCAGAAGTAGACCATAGAACAATAGAAGCAAAAGCAAATAAAAATGCCTTATGTTTATTTGTCATCTAAAAACTATATTTTTTGTAGTTAAGAATAATTAAAAAAATACTGCTATCAAATTTTTTGAACTTAACATAAAAATTTATCTTTTGTTTTTAAGTAGAAGCATTCTCGGAATGAAATTAAATAATTATTTTCTTAGCAAATACAAAATAAGGGATATTATAATACTTAAGATTAATGAAGTTACTATTGGGAAGTAGAAAGTAAAATTTTTCCCTTTTATTAAAATATCTCCGGGCATCTTTCCTACAAGAGGAATTTTATCCCAAAAAGATATTAACAATCCAAGTACTAACATTATTAAACCACCAAGTATCAAAAACTTGCCAAGTGTTTGCAACTCATTCATAGTTAAAATATTTTTTTATGTAATTTATTAAAAAACCATTAAATCTAAAACGCTATCCATTTTCACCTGCAAGTCTAGCAATTTGCAACAAATAAAATCTTAGCAAATCCTGGTTTTTAGCACTTAATGGTTGGTCCTCAATTTTAATAATACTTTCAACTTCTTTAATAGCTCGTATAATATTTATTGGAACTTCTGCCATACCTTGGGAAATAATGGAAAGATACTCAAAAGCAGCTGTCAAAAATTGTTGCATATTATTATCTATCGTTGATTTGGAAATACCTATTAATTGCGGTGAAATTTTCAATTTCTTTGGGGTAAATAAATATTCTTTTACAGGTAAATTTGAAGATAAATTATTCAATGATATAGCAAGTTCAACAAAACTTGAAACTCTTTGATAAATTGGGATTTCAAGAAATTCCCATATTTTTTTGCGCCAATTAGAAATTTTAACTGGAATGGAAAGTAATTTCTCAACCTCATTAAACCAATTATCATCTATGCTTCCCTTAATTTCAGAGACAAAAGTATTTATATTTGTATTGAAGAAATTTGGTTGTAACAATACTGCAATATCTGGCCTTAAAGTTGGTAATAAATCAGGTATAAATTTATCTTTATCAAAAAATTCCGATACATCAACTCCATGTCTTCTTAATAATTCTTTTTGAAAATAGGGCAAATATTTCTGCAATGAATCATTATCCTCCCTTAACGCTATTAATGCAGAATTACCTGCAGGAAAAGCTTTTTCAATTTTTGTGATATATTTTAAATCTTGTTCATGATAAATCCTAAGAGTATGTAATATTTCATAAACAGGAAGATTTGGTAAAATTCTTTCTGAAATTAAAACTTCTGCCTCACCTTCAGCAAATTCCCTTTGTGAAAAGTTATTTAAAGCACGAAATAATCCTGTAGTTAGCTGATTTACACCCAATATCATTGTTTGAGATTGATTATGAGCTATTGCTCTAAGTAAGCTACCATATTTACAAAGTGGTATTGTTCCTGCAATTCTTTCTAGAATCTTAGTACCTGCTAATTCTCCTTCATTTTGCCCTGGACGAACAGTAGGCCTATCTCTTAAAGGTGGAATTGTTCTTCCAATGAAGTAAGAAATAATATGAATACCCACAACATCTTCTTCTCTTCCATACAAAATTTGACGAAAGTTTTGAGTATAGATTTGTAGAAACTCATTATAAATTTCATCTTGTTTTCCTAAAGTTAATCTTTCTAATTCATGTAATCCTCTTGTTTTATATTGTAATCTTGTTTCCGAGAGAGGTTCACCAGCTCTTAATATTTCTGCCTGATAAAATCTTTGACTTTCTTTGAGATGATATAATAGTTGTGTTAACTCTTCTACAGGCAAATATCTTATTTTCTCGGATATGTTACTTTGTAAAGTAAGCAAGTCTTTGTTAGCAAGAACACCTAACAGTGGAGTTGAGGCATATTCTGTGCTTCTTTTTGTCGATTCTTCCAAATAGAGTAAAAATCTTTTCTTAGATTCTTCTGACTTTATAAAAGCTGGCTTGCCTGCAACCGAAGAATAATACCCCCCTTGTCTTTGCATAGGTTCGCCATTTCCCATTTTCATTCTAACCTTACCAATTAAATTATGTGTGGCAAGCCACTTCATTAACTCAAATTTTGCTTGCTTATACAAACTTAGTGCTGCGGTTTGCCCCACTTGTTGACTTAAGTCTGAACCAGCAACAAAAATTTCGGTTATAATTTCTGAAAATCTTTCGTGAGTTTCTTGATTTATTCTTCTGCTTTGAAAAGAGTATTCCCATATTTTATTTAAGTAGTTTTCCAGGTTCTTTACGGAATCAAGATCTTCAAAAAGTGGGATTATCCATATATTGGGTAAATCGAGCTCTGAATTTTCGCGTAATATTTGTTCTCTTTTTGAATATAATTTTCTATCTAAAGATATTAAAGCTTCTGGTTTTGTCGTCATACTTATCTGAATTGCTAAAACCATTCCTGGATTTCCATACTTTCCAGAAATCTCATTTATCTCGTTAATATTATGAACTGTTGTATCTATTGCAAATTGGTCTTGTGCTGTAATCAATTTTTGATGTATACGAGGTGTGACAACAAACCTTTTTAATAAATCACGATACATTCCAGCTTCTATAAAGAACTCCGGATTTGAAATATTTCTTTGAATAACAGGGATTAGTGAATGCAATGTTTTTCTTAACTGCTTATTTAAGGAGAAGTAATATTCAAGAGTTACTCTTCTTTTATGTCTAAGCTCAAGCATCTTTCTTTCTAGTCTATCATTATGTTTCCACATTCGCATAATAGGATCTTGTGCAAGATGAAGCTTTATGCCCAATCTTCTAATTCTACTTACCTCAATATTAAAAGGTAATAAACCCTTGTAGCGTTTTTCGAGTTGATGGGTAAGAAGCGTGATTTCATTCAATAAATCTGTAAATCGTTTATTATTTTGTGGTAGTTTTTCAATTTCTTCTATTAGAGAAGGATTAATATTTACATTATTTTCATATTTCAAGATTAACTCGATTATTTTTGCTTGTCGCACAACATTTTCTATTAAAACTCCAGCCACCAAACTATGTCCTTGTCCAGACGGTCTATTACTTCCATCCCAATCTCCCCAAAACGAGAGGTAAGTTTGGAAGCTATAATCAGAATAAAGATGGAAATAATTTTCAGCTGCTATTTGTGAATCTAAGTCAAGTATTACTTCCTGAGGTTCTTCCCCGGAAATTATTTGAACATTTAATCCCAAAAATTCTTTTACTATCTCTTTTCTTAAATCGCTTATTAATTTTTCTGAAATATCTTTATTTCTTATCAAATTGCTAATTACTTTTTCAAACAAAATCTCAGATTTTATAGAATACATCTGAGTAGGATGTACCGTACGGTCGTATAAACGTTTCTGAAATTTCTCTTTTCTAATTTGTAAATCATCTTTGTAAAATTCTTTTTCCAATATTTTTGCAACACTTTTTCCATTATCAGAAAATGCTAAGTTAGCATATTCATTTATTATATTAATTCTATCTTCAAATCTTCTTCTAAATAAAAATAATCTTTCGGGAACAAACTCCTTTTCAAATCTTTTTAGATTTTCTTTTATTTCTTCCTCGTTGTCAAGAATTTTTGCATACTCAAGAAAAACATCATTGCACTTTTCTTTAATCTTTTCTTCTAATATGCTCCACTTATCAATGTTGTCTGTCACACTGATTACTCTTTTAACATTAATAGGCTTAATATTTAACTGTCTTTTATTATAGTTCGACGCTTCTTCTGCTATTATTCTATTTAAGTCTATTAAAACACGACGAGTTTTTTTCTGCAAAGCTTCTGCGCCATCTGTTCCCCCTAAAGTTAGTCTGAATGTTCTTCTTCCGGTATCAAATCCCTGTTCTGTTCGTGCAAAAGTAGATAAAGGAACAAGTCCAATTCCTTGCCTTGCCAAACTAGAAGCCAACCAATCCAAAGATAAACCAGAAGGCAATCTTTCAATTATCATTTGAGGATACATACTACCAACTGGTGGTTTTATTTTAATATTAAATCTATTCCTTTCCGCAGGAAAATTTTCAACTGCATTTAATAATGCTTCACTCCTTTCCTTAAAAATTTTATTTCTTAATCTATAATATGCATTTATTGTTTCAACTCTATTTCTATAAAATAAGTACGAAAGAAATATTGCAGCTAGATTTTGTCTGATGTAAGAATTAATTTCTTTATAAAGCTTTAAAAGCTTTTTATTCCTTATTTCCACAACAGAAAGTCTCGCACCAGCATAAGAATCTGTTTTGGACATTGATTGTATCGTTATTACAAACTCAGATTGTTCCTCCGATATATATCCTTCTTCTGCAAGCTCATTGCACAATTGTCTAATAGTTTTAATAGTTTTAAACTCTTGAGATGGCGCTACATTTTGATATGCTAAATCGTCTATAATAAAAATTTCCTTTTCGAGCAGCCATTTCAAAAATTCTTTGATTTCCAACTCGTTAAAAACTTGCCCTGTAGCATTATGAGGATTATTAAAAATAATAGCTCCATAATTTTTCCAATTACTATCCTTATTCAACTTATATTCAACAGCATTTTTTAAGGCAGTTATATTTAACTGAAAATCTTCAGTAAGAGGAACTACAGTGACACTTGGGAAACAATGTTCATATGTCCAACTTAAATCCGGAATTATTACATCTCTTATACCGCAATGAAATCCAAGAAGACTAAGAGCTGTTCTTGAAGAACCACTTACTACAATAGAAAACTCTGCTTGATACTCTGGATGATAATTAAGAAAAGCACTCAAGAAACTATTTATAAGTTCTTCTTGCCATTCATCTGAATCTAAATTCGCTAAAAGCTCATTTAAAAGTATTCTAACATCATATCCAGAAAATCTATCGAATAAAAAATTAGGGAAATATTTCCTTGATCTTGAAATTAATTCTTCTTCTTTATATGAAATTTTATCTATAATGTTCTCTATTTTTTTACTTTTGTCTTTTATTAAACCTTCTAGCCGTTCTTCTAAAGCTTTTATTTTATTACTCAAAAAGTTATAACCTACTTCAGAAACAGAGGAGCTTTCATATTCCGGTTTAACTTCTACTGATTCACCATTTTTATTAATAGTTTGTAACAAATTATTTTTTAGAAGATACGATAACAATTCGATTTCTGTTGATGAAGGGGTTCCTTTTAGCTGAAAATGGAGTGTTTCAAAAACTTTAATATATTCAGAATTACCAACTATATAATTAATAGATAAATTTTTAAAGCGAGGAGAAAAAACTTCGGGTGTAATAATTCTAATTACTCTATTCATCATCTTTGCTTCTCGAGCCAAGGAAAGATGATTTGGAGCGTTATTTACTTCTACAAAAAATAATGGTAATTCAAGACTAAGTTTTCGAAGTCTTCTCCTCGTTTTTTCCCTTGTAAGCTTACCTAAAAGTAAAAAATTGGGCTTATTCGAATTTGACTTTAAGTATTTCTCGATTAATGAAATAATAACTTCTTCATCATCGGGCAATTGGTAAAAAAATATATCGGGAAAAATCTTTAAATATTCTGGGATTAATATTCCATATGAAAAAATATTTGCGGGCTTATGTACTAAAAATGAAGAAATGCAATGGAAAAAAATTCTCAAAGCTTCATATATTCCGCCTGATGAAAGAATAAGTTCACGCTTACCAGATTTATCACCTAAGTCATATGCAAGTGGCTCTTGTTGGTTTTTAATAAGCCAATCATTAAAATAATTTACTACAAAATGTGGATTGTTTCTCACAAATCCACCTCTTGGAGTATAAGGCGCACTTTTTTTAATTAACTCAGTTAAGAATTCTAGTTTGCCTTTTTCATTTTTACTCCAACCTAATTCCTCTCTTATTTCTTCAAGAGTGTTTATATTAAATTCTTCTCTCCTTATATCAATACCTAACACCATTCTTAAATATGCAGAATAAAGTCTTTCATCCTGAATAGGATTTCCAATGTGAAAGTTAACCCTTTCTTCAGGAGGTACAGGAGAAGATACCGTTGCCTCGCTTATTTCTGATACTTTTGCTGCTTTTATTTGACTTAATTGAAAATATTCTAATGTTTCTTTCATTCTTTATTACTTTTTTCTTTTTGAGTTTTTGAGAAGTTATTCAAATAGTTTTGTAAAAAATTTTGAAACAATCCTAAAAGCTCGGAACCATGTGATAAATCGTTTGGGGATAAAGTAACAACAGTACGAGCGTTTTTAAGTGATTGACTTGCTTCTGCCAATCTTGCTGCTTGCGGTGTAAGTATTAATAATTCTGGATTTTTCTTAAGCAATTCCAACTCTTCCTTTTCATAGTCAAGTTGCATTTTTTTTCGTTTCAATTCTTCTGCAACTCTTTTATCTGCCAGTTCAGATTCCTTTTCCAGTTCAATTTTTTTCAACTCATACTTTTTCAATTCAAGCTCATTTTCCATAAGAGCAATCTCTTCATCTGCTTGTAATTTTGCTTTTGCAGCAGAAATTCTTGCCTTCTGATTCAGTAATTCTGTTTGTTCAAAAATTCTTGCGGATTCTTGCTGTCGTATTGCTTCTGCTATTTTTGGATCCAGAACTTCAAAAGATTGAATTGATATTGAAACAACTTCAAGACCAAATTTTTCCTTACTTACATTAATTTTGTTTGTTAAATAATTATATATTTTTTCTGAAGATAACTCTTCAATTTCATATTTTTCTGTAAATTCTCTTACAATGCTGTGAATAACAGTTTCAAATTCTCTAGTAGCTTTTTGAACAGCAGATTTATTCCATCCTCCAGCATTTATTAAAGCCTGTATATTTTGTAAAGAAAGTGAAACTGCTATAGAAAGTTTAATTTTTACATCAAGATTTCCTTTTGCAGAAGCATCTATACTCAACTGAGTAGAATGAATAGTCTTAGGAAGCACCAAACTAAAATGTCGTGGATAAAATCTTCCTTTTCTTAAAATTATCTTACCTTCTTTTTCCATTAAAACAAGTTCGTCAGGTTTTC
>JAOACD010000015.1 GCA_026417975.1 Melioribacter sp. | reverse complement strand
GGAAATTCCAAACCGAGTTTTTCATCAAAGCCAAACATAATATTAAAAGCCTGTAATGCTTGTCCAGCTGCTCCTTTCATTAAATTATCTATTGCACTAATAACTACTAATCTATTTGAAAACTCATCTTTTTTGAATCCTACATCGCAATAATTAGTACCAATCAATAATTTTGGTTCTGGATAACGATATATACCTTCGCTTTCTTTTACAATTCTAATAAATGGTTCGTTACCATAAGTTTCCCTATAAACTTTCCAAATATCTTTTTCAGTCAAATCGTTTTTAAGAAAAACATGACATGTTGCAAGTAAACCTCTAACAATATCAATTGCAGTTGCAGAGAAATGAACTTGAATTTTTTTCCCAAAAGATAATTCCTGAAGAATTTCTGCTGTATGTCTGTGTTGAGTTGGCATATAAGACCTTACAACGCCACTTCTTTCAGGATGATGAGAGCCTTCGTTTACTTTATTACCACCTTCACTTGAACCTACTTTTACTTCAATAACAGTTCTATCTTCTTCAACCAAATTATTTTTAAATAACGGATAAAGCGCTAATATGCTAGCCGTTGCATTACATCCAGCACTTGATATAAAATTAGATTTTTTCATTTCATCGCGATGTAATTCAGGTATACCATAAACAAATTCATTTAATAAATCTGGTCGTGCGTGTTTATGACCATACCATTTTTCATACTCATTTGGATCTTTCAATCTAAAATCTGCACTCAGATCAATAATACGTGGGGCAAGTTTTTTAAAAGTATCAATTTTATTCTGCGAGCTATTATGAGGCAAGCATAAAAATAATAAATCGCATTCTTCAAGTTCATTTATAGAATTAAATTTTAACGTAGTTACCTTTCTTAAATTGGGATGAACTTTATGAACAAATTTTCCAGTATAACTTTCTGAAGTAACTTGTTTTATTTCTACATAAGGATGAAATAGGAGTAGCCTTAATAATTCTCCTCCTGTATATCCCGATGCTCCAACAATAGATACTTTAACTTTTTCCATCATTTTTCCTCTGCAACTCTTAAAATATACTCTACCATTTTTCGAGGGATATTTACGCCAGTGGTATGGATACTATTTTTATATTCCATTGTATAATTCACCTCATTAACCATCAAGCCATTTTCGGTTTCAAATATATCTATAGCAACAATTCCGCCTCCTACTGCTTTTGCTGCACGAAGTGAAATATCTCTAAGCTCATCAGTTACAGGACAATTAGAAGCAATACCACCTCTTGCAGTATTTGTAATCCAGTGAGATGAATTTCTATAAATTGCAGCAATACATTCATCACCAACAACAAAACTACGAATATCTCTACCTCTTTTTTCTATGTATTTTTGAATGTAAAAAATTGAATGATGATATGAACCCAAAATTGTTTTATGTTCAAGTATTGCTTCTGCTGCATCACGGTCGTTAACTTTAGAAAGCAATCTACCCCATGAACCAACAGCAGGTTTAAGAACAACAGGATAACCCATTTCTTCTATTGCTTTAAGAGCAGATTCTTCTGTAAATGCTACTCTGACCTCTGGCTGAGGAACATTATGTTCTGCTAAAGCAACAGACGTCAAAAGTTTGTCGCCACAAATAGTAGCAACATTATAAGTATTAACACATTTAATTCCAGCTGCTTCAAAAAGCCTTAAGCTATGAAGTGCACGTGAGTGATTAATACATCTTTCAACAACAACATCAAGATCAAAATGGTCTTTTCCAAGATTAAATGTAATCTCACGGTCATCAATCATTACAAGTTCAACACCTTTTACATTATTAAACTCTTCAATTAATAATTTTTCATCTTTCCTTATTAGTGAATGAAGCAATCCTATTTTCATTGTTTTTCTCTCCTAATAAATTTTAAAGCTGGGGATCAGCTATGTTTATAGGTTAGATGATGTTTCACAGCATCAACGATGTGTTTAAGCTCGGCAAGATCTACTGTACGTCCCCTTTGACCAACAGATTTTACTTCTTGTAAAATATCAAGCTGAACACTCTCATCTAAATCTGTTTCTCCAATTAAATTCAATGCGTATCTCAAAGATGCAATTCCTGACATATGGTCTAATGCAAAACTTCTTTCTCTTCCAACTACGGCAGGATTTAGACTTTCATAATGCATTGGATTTATAGAAGCAGCATGAGTATGAACTCCTGCACAATGTGTAAATGCATTTTTTCCAGTAATAGGAAAATTAGCAGGTATTGGAATTCCAGAATGCTTGCTTACCAAATCATATAATTCTAATAACTTTGGTAAGTTCCATCTATTTTCACCAAAATCTACTGTAAGAACTACAAGCAGTTGTGCTAAATCAACTAAGCCAGCTCTTTCTCCCAATCCTAAAACTGTTGCATCAATAATATCAGCTCCGGCTCTGTATGCATCTAAAGCATTAGCTAAAGCAAGTCCCCGATCATTATGGCAATGAACTGCAACCTTTGGATGCAGGTTTCTTTTATTAAATTCTTCTTTCAATCTTGAAATATAATCATACATACTTCGTTTACCTGGTATCATATATCCTGTTGTGTCTGCTACACTTATAATATCAGCTCCTGCTTCTATTGCAGCAACAGATGCTTTTACAACATTTTCGAACTGAGATCTTACTGTATCTTCAGGAGTATATCTTACCAATAAATCTGGCTTTTGACTTTTTGCATATTTAATTATATCTGTAATTTGCTGAATAGCACTATCTAAATCTTTCTTGAAAACTGTTGTAAGTCTTTCGTCAGAAACGCAATAAAAAACTCCAATAAAACCAACACCGCACTCAAGAGCCATATCTACATCTTGTTTTAGGGACCTTGCATGTGCTCCTACAATTGCTTTATAATTTTTTTGTGCAATAGCTTTTACAGCAGCGTGAATTTCAGGGGTAACCATAGGATGGCCAGCTTCAATAATATCTACCCCTACCTCGTCGAGTAGATTAGCTATTGCTAATTTAATATGCTTATCAAAGTAAACTCCAGGGGTTTGTTCCCCTTCTCTTAAAGTTGAGTCTAAAACCCAGACCAATTATTCTCCCCAATCTTCTTCTTCTTGAGGTGCTTCATTTAAAGTTGGTGGGTTCAAAGAAACAACTTCAAGCTCTGTTCCGCAATCTGGGCATTCGAGTAACTCCCCCACAAGAGTCCCTTCTTTTAATTCAATCATAGCGCCACATACTGGGCATTCTGCTTTCATAATACTCCCAAAAAATTTTTTTACGAAAATAAAAAATATTTTACGGCTTTGCAATAAATTTCAAGACAATTCAATTTTATGCATAATTATGCATAATTATAAATTAATAATAAGATAATCCTACAATCTTGCTTACTGGAAATTAAAGACTATTAGTTTAATCAATTTTTTTAATTAAGTTCTATTTGAATATATAGTTGTGAAAAGACTTCTAATATGGGCAGATATCACTCAAAAAACTTACCGCTAGATTTTATTCTCTCAATAATCTCAACTGAATCAATTCCTTCAGCTAAAGCAGAAAAGTTAGGTATTATACGATGACGTAACACTGGGATAAGGAAAGTTTTTACATCATCAATTGTAGGTGTAAATCTACCTTCCATAACACACTTAGCTTTTGCAGCTAAAATCAAATATTGAGATGCACGCGGACCAGCGCCCCAGCTTACCCAATCTTTGACAAATTTTTCAGTACCGTTAATAGAAGGACGTGTTGCCCCTACAAATTTAACCGCAAATTCTATAACATTTTCTGCAACTGGAACTTTTGTAATAAAATCCTGAAAGAATATTATTTCATTTGCATTAATTATTTTTTTAAGATCAGGCTTATAATCACTAGTTGTTTGTTTAATAATTTGAACTTCCTCATTAAAAGACGGATAAGTTAACCATAAGTTAAACATAAACCTGTCAAGCTGTGCCTCTGGCAAAGGATAAGTTCCTTCCTGTTCTATGGGATTTTGAGTAGCCAAAACAAAAAATGGTTCTTCTAATTTGTAAGTTATACCTGCAGCTGTAACTTTATGTTCTTGCATAGCTTCGAGCAATGCCGATTGAGTTTTAGGGGGTGTCCTATTTATTTCATCGGCTAAAATAATGTTTGCAAAAATTGGTCCTTTAATAAATCTAAAATCTCGTTTCTTTGTTACGGGATCTTCTTCAATAATTTCTGTACCAGTAATATCACTTGGCATTAAATCTGGTGTGAATTGAATACGGCTAAATTTTAGATCTAATACTTCTGCAAGTGTTTTAATAAGCAATGTTTTAGCCAAACCTGGCACACCTACCAATAAACAATGGCCTCTTGATAATAGACAAACGAGAAGATTATCTATAATTTCTTCATGTCCAACAATAACTTTAGAAATTTCTTGCTTAATATCTTTTATTGTTTGTGAAAGTTTTTCAACTATTTCTATATCACTTATTTTTGTATTAACCACAATTACCTCTTTTTATAATCTTATTTCCCAATAAATTTTTTGTTTTAGTTCATTCATCCAATCTTTATACAATTTCTGTTTTTTATAATACTCTGCAAGTCTTTTAATTTCATTATAATCGAGCTCAAGATTTGCCTTGTGCTGGGGAATTCTTTTAATTAATTTAATAATGTGATAACCAAAAGTATTTTTATCTAAATCAATTCTCTTAGGAAAGCTAATATCCCCTTCTTTCATTTTATAGACTTGATCGATAATTGATTTATCAAGTTGACTTGCTTCAAAAATTCCTAGATTACCGCCATATTTAGCACTTTCTTTATCGTCACTATATTTTTTTGCATAATATTCAAATGTATTTTTACCAGATAAGATGCTATCTCTTATTTCATTTAAGAATTCAATAGCTTTTAATTCAGACTCATTATCAGCTTTCATTTTAATTAAAATATGCCTAGTACGTATTGCTTCTCCTCTTCTTTCGAGCATTTGAATAATATGAAAACCCACAGGAGATTCAACTATACCAGAGATTTGATTTGGCGCTAAAGAGAATGCAACAGCTTCAAATTCTGGATAAAAAACACCTCGTTTAACAAATCCTAAATCCCCACCTTGTGCTGCACTACCCGGATCATCAGAAAATTTTTTAGCAAGCTCAGCGAAATCTGCTCCTTTTTTTAGAGAGTCTAAAATTTTATTTGCAAATTCTAAAGTTTTCTTTCGTGTGCGTTCACCTGTTTTAGGATTTTGAAAAATGTGAGCTATTTCAAACTTCTCGGGAACTATACCAAGTGAATCTTTATAAATATCATAAAAATCTTCTACCTCTTTTCGTGTAACTTGTACATTACCAAACTTCTTCTGTTGGAGCATTTGTGCCATTAAATTCTTACGTGTATCTTCCCTTAAAACACGTTTAATTTTTTCAACTGGCATTCCGTATACTTGTTCTAACTTTTCTTGAGAACCATATTGTTGGATAAAATAATTAATTTGATAATCCAACTGACTTTTAACTTGGTCATCTGTTACAACAATAGAGTCAAGTTCTGCTTGTGCATATAAAAGTTTTTCTTCTATCATTTGCATAAGTATGTTTTTTAACAAAGAAGAATCTGATGGGTTTAAATTTCTTTGAATAGCTTCATAATTAGCCCTAAATTCAAGTTCTGATTTTAAAATAATTTCATTATCAACAACAGCAACTATTTTATCCAAAATTTGTTGTGAGTAAATTTGTGTTGTTAATAAAAAAACAATAATAAACTTCTTCATAATCAATACCCTTTTATTTCAACATCATAATCTGAAATTAGTTCTTTAATAAAATTTTGTATTACTTCTTTATTCTTAATAACCATAAATCTTTCTTTCACTTTATCTTTAATAATTCCAAATGGTGGAATTTCACCTCTATTTATTTTTTTTATTAGTTGAACAATTGCAAAATGATTTGGTTCTGTTTCTATAATAACACTTACTTCACCAGGATTCATAAATGAAACAACTTTAGCAAGGTTAGCAGGTTGTAATTGATAACTGTAGTAAAACTCACCTGTTTTTGTCTCAATTATAGAGGTCAAGTTTTTAAAAACATTAAGTGCTCTATTCCAATCACTCTCAATTAAAGTCGAACGAAATCGTAAAGCATCTTCGTAATTATTAAAGTAAATTACATTTACATTATACAATTCATCTAGCAATCTAAAATCTTCCTTTAAAGATTCATAAAAACTCAATAATTCTTCCTCTGTTGGTTCATTATAATTTTCGGATAAAATTTTTTTTATTAAAAGTGCACCAGCTAATTCCTTTTTTGATTTTTCAATTATAAAATTATATTCTTTTTCTTTTGTAATTCCCTCTTCTACAGCTTTTTGATATAAAACTTCCCTTTCTATCCACTCATTTATGTACTGTTCTCTAAGTTTAGCGTTATTTGATTTTTCTAATAAAGCAATTTTTAATTCATCTTCAGTTAAAACTGCATCATTAACTCTTACAATTTCTTTAGAGCTTTCCTTTTTCTTTGTGCAATATGAAAAAAAGAGTAGTAATACTATAAAAAGTAGTGTTTTTTTACTTTTTGAAAGCTTCATATAGTTTATCATAATATAGTTTTGGACGATACAGTTTTCTTAATCTATTTAAGTACTCTTCCTCAAGCCTTTTACTTTCTTGTTCTTGAACAATACCCATAATTTCATTTCGAACTTCTTCAAAAGTTTTTATTCGAGAAGGTTCTTTCTTAATTAATTTCAAAATATACCAATTAGTTCCACTTTTAAAAGGTTTAGTTATATCCCCAATATTTTGAAGTTTATTAGCTTCGCTTGCAAGTTCATTATTACCAACTTCAATTAAATCTTCTTTAATGTTAGTTGTTATTATTGATTTTTTATACTTAGCTACAACCGTATCAAAATCCATCCCGCTAACAAGAAGTGAATAAATAACATTAGCAAGAGAATCACTTTCTACGCCTATATCCTTAAATGCGACTCTATCTTTCCATCTGAAATTTTCTTTATGTTTCTCATAGTAATTTTTTGCCATTAAACTATCAACCTTTACTTTAGACCATACTTCCTCCTCAAGAATCTTAAATAGATAAATTCCATGTTCATAATCTTTTAATAAAGATGCAAATTCTGGATTAACTTTATCATATTCGATTGCTTTCTCTATTATTAATAATTCACCAGCATAATCATCAATTGCTTCTCTGACCGTTGGTTCATTTATTTTCTTAAATATATAGTCTCCTTTGTTTTTCATGTAATTAAACAATGAATCACAAATTACCTCTTTATTGTTTAAGGTAAAAATTACAGATGTTCCAAATTTATTATGCAAGGAACTTTGCATATATTCATTTATACTCTTCAAAGAATCAAGGTAAGGTAATAACTTGTAATATATATCTCGATTAATATTTAGAGTGGATTGTTCTATTAAATTCTTTTTCAATTTTGCTAACTCTTTTCTATACTTTACATTCTTATAAATATCTTCTAGTTCACCTTTTTCTTCTTCAAAAGAGGGGAGAGGTTTTTCTTCTGTAAGTTTGATAATATGATAACCATAATCAGTTTTTATAATTGGTGATATTTCACCAACTTTTAATTTAAAAGCAGCATATTCAAATTCTGGAACCATTCTATGTCTTTCAAAATAACCTAAATCTCCATTTCTTTTGGCGCTGAATTTATCATCTGAATATTTTTTTGCAAGTTCACCAAAGTCTTCGCCTGCTTTTATTTTTTCTTGAACTTCTAGAATTTTTTGATAAGCTTTCACTGAATCTACATTACCAAGAGAATCTTTAAATGCTGCTAAAATATGTTGTGCCCTTATCATAGGCCTACGAGGGTTTTTTTCGATAACTTTTAAAATGTGGTAAGCAAAACCTGACTTTAATAATTTTGGATATATAGAACCCGGTTCAACAGAATAAATTGCGTCTTCAAATTCTGGGATAGAAATTTCTCCCGCCGTAACATAACCTACATCTCCACCTTTATCTTTTGAATATATATCTTTCGAATATTCCTTAGCAAGTTTTTCAAAACTTTCACCATTTTGGATTCTATTAATTAATTCATTACCAAGACTTATTACCTTTTCTTCATTCATAGAAGAATCTGGTTGAAGCATAATATGAGCGGCTCTAATTTCATATTTCCTTCTTTCATAAAGTTGTTGAATGCCTGGCTTTACTAATTTATCATTCAAATAAAGTGTCTTCCCAATATTCGCCTTGTACTCGTATAGTTCTCTCTTCATATCTTCATCTGAATAATAACCTCTTACGAATGCATCTCTTAATTTCATTCTGTAATTAACGTAAAGATCAAGAAACTTTTTATAGTTTGAAAATGAGTCTGCTTTTGCTTTTTCATAGCCTCCAGAATTTTTTGCATATGCTTTTTCAAATTCGTCCATGTAAATTTTATTCTTACCAAATTGCGCTACTACAATTTTTGAATGCTCAGTAGCACAGGCTGTTATGATGAATAATGTACTTATAATTGTTAAATACATAATTTTTGTCTGCATGACCAGATTCCTCCACAAATAATTTTTCAAGACTTTTTAATAATTAAATTCTTGCTAAAGTTTCTTTTGTTCTTAATACAAATTTATTCATAAAATTCAAGCATGGTGGCATTTATATAGGTAATAAAAAATATTATCAAACGAATTTACCTCAATGAAATAAAATTTTGAATTGAAAAAGATATCTGGAGAGTTAATTTTTCTCAATGTAGTTTTAATTTTTTTACAAAATATTATTAAACAAAGTGTTTCATCTGTATACTTAAAACAACATAAAGCTGTATTACTTATAGCAATGTATCTACTCATAAAAGAAAAATATAGAACAGTCTGAACAGATAAAAAAAATCATTTCGCAAGAGTACCTGGTTTTATTGAATTATCTACTTCGATAATTTTAACCTTACCTTCTTCGTCTGAATCTAATGCTAAAATCATTCCCTTTGATTCTAAGCCAAAAATTTTTGCAGGTTTCAAATTTGCAACAATTAGAACATTTTTACCCAGTAATTCATGTGGTTCATAACTTTTAGCAATACCGGCAACTACTTGTCTAACTTCATTATCTAATTGAATTTGGAGTTTAAGAAGTTTATCACTCTTATTTACTCTTTCCGCATTAATAATCTTTGCCACTTTTAATTTCACTCGTTTGAATTCTTCTATTGAAATTTCTTCATCTTGCTGTGTTTGTTCCTCAACAACACCAAGTTTATTTATCTGTTCTTCAATAACTTTATCTTCTATTTTAGTAAATAATATCTCTGGAGGATTAAGTTGATGTTCTTCTTTTAGTTTTAACTTTCCACATTCAGACCAGTTGCATTCTTTTGCATTAAGCATTTTAAATATCTTCTCTGATGTAAAAGGTATAACTGGCTCAAAAATTTCTGCCAGCGTATAAACAGTATTTAAGCAAATATTTATTGTAGTAGCACATTTTTCTTTGTTTTGCTTTATTGTAATCCAAGGTTCAGAGTCATTAAAATATTTATTAGCTGCACGAGCAAGGTTCATCATTTCGAAAACTGCATCTTTAATTCTAAAACGTTCGAGTAAATTACCAACTTTTTCAGGATAGGAATCAAGAAGTTCAATCATATCTTTATCAATATCTTCAAGTGTTCCAATCTTAGGCACTTTACCTTCAAAATGCTTGAAAGCAAATGCAAAAGTTCTATTAATAAAATTTCCAAGTATATCGGCAAGTTCACCATTATTTCTTGATTGAAATTCTTTCCAATAAAAATCTGTATCTTTATTTTCTGGTAAATTTGCTGCAAGTGTATATCTTAATGGATCAGGAGGAAATATTTCAAGAAAATCAATTACATCTATGCCCCAACCTCTTGATTTAGAGAATTTTCTGCCCTCAAAATTTAAGAATTCATTTGCAGGCACATTTTGCGGAAGAATATATTTATCCTCATTATAATCGTTCCAAGCCATCAACATTGCAGGGAAAATTATTGTATGAAAAACAACATTATCCTTTCCAATAAAGGCAATATATTTAGTATTAGGATCTTGCCAATATCTTCTCCACAAATCAGGGTCGTTTCTTTTTTCAGATAAATCCTTAGTAGCTGATATATAACCAAGCACAGCTTCGAACCAGACATATAAAACTTTTCCTTCTGCATTATTCAAGGGAACTTTTATACCCCAATCTAAATCCCTTGTAACAGCTCTATCTCTCAAACCATCTGTAAACCAACCTTTACAATATTGAAGAACATTTTCTTTCCAACCATATCTTTTATTCATCTCATCAATATATTTTTGAAGCCGTTCCTGAAACTTACCAAGAGGGAAATACCAATGAGAAGTTTCCTTAAGAACAGGAGTTTCACCACTAATTTTACTTTTAGGATTTTTTAATTCAGATGGCTCGTAAAGCGAACCACATTTTTCGCATTCATCACTTCTAGCTTCTTCATAACCACAACGAGGACAAGTTCCTTCAACATATCTATCCGGCAAAAACATTTTAACCTTTTCATCATAAAATTGCATTGATTTTTTTTCTATGAGTAATCCATTATCATAATAACATTTAAAAAATTCTTGAGCTGTTTTATGATGAATGGGTAAGCTAGTTCTTGAATAGATATCAAAACTCATCCCAAATTTTTCAAACGCTTTTTTGTTTAGCTCGTGATATCTATCAATAATTACTTTAGGATGAACTTTTTCTTTATCTGCAGTTATAGTTATAGGAACCCCATGTTCATCTGAGCCACAAATGTAAATTACATCATCTCCTTTAAGCCTTTTATACCTTACATAAATATCTGCAGGAAGATAAGCTCCACTTAAATGACCAAGGTGAATATTACCATTAGCATAAGGTAGAGCAGATGTAACTAATACCTTTTCTTTTGCCAAGATTCACTCACTTTAATTATTAGCAATAACAAATATATAAAAAATATTTTACTAGTTTTTTAGGTAATAGAATTTATTTAATCCTTTCTTTTTATCATTTGGAGCATTAAAATATATGCACTTATAAATTATTAAATAAAAAATATATTCAGTAATTTTATATTGACTTAATTTTCAAGCGGAGGTAAATAAGTGAAAAAATTAATGATTACAATAATATTTGCTTTAGTTGATATTGTATGTTTTGTTCAAGGTGGAGCAACACTCGCATATGCTCTTTTACATTTCCAATATAAAGTCGAAATAGCAAGAGGTGATGGATTTACCACTTCAGAACTACAGAATATACCTGTGGCAATTGGCGGTTATTATTATTACCCCGAATCATATATAAAAGTTGCAATTATTGGAATTGCTTTAATTATAACAGGTTTTTTGATGAGAAGCTGGAGAAAAAGTCTTGAATAATTTAGAGTAATGTTCCTCTTAAAATAAACTCTGCAACTGAGAAATAAATTATTATTCCTGTAACATCCACTAAAGTAGCAACGAAAGGAGCGGAAGAAGTAGCTGGGTCTAAACCCAATTTCTTTAATATAAAAGGTAACATCGAACCCATAACACTACCCCAACATACAACTCCAATCAAAGCTACTGCGACTGTCATTCCAATTAAAAACCAATGTTCTCCATAGACGTGACTTGTAAATTGCCATACTGAAATTCTTGTAAAACCTATAATTGCTAAAATAATTCCAAGTATTAGTCCTGTTATTATTTCTCTTCTAAAAACATAAAACCAATCTTTAAGTGTAAGCTCATTCAAAGCAAGAGAGCGAATTATAAGAGTCGAAGCCTGAGAACCAGAATTTCCGCCACTTGAAATTATTAAGGGGACGAATAATGCCAATACTACTGCCTTACTAATTTCATGTTCGAAAAAACCCATAGCTGTTGCCGTAAACATTTCACTAATAAATAAAATACTAAGCCAACCTGCTCTTTTTCTTATCATTTGAAAAATAGATGTATGTGGGTAAGGTTCTTCTAAAACCTGAATTGCTGCTATTTTATGAATATCTTCGGTTGTTTCTTCTTCTGCAATATCTAATACATCATCCACTGTAACAATTCCTACCAAAATACCTGAACTATCTGTTACTGGAAGTGCCACTCTATCATATTTTTTAAATAACTCAACTGCAAACTCTTGATCGTCATTAACTTTAAGTGCAACAAAATTTCCATCCATTAATTCAATTATTCTAGTTTCTGGCTCTGAAAGAAGAATTTCTCTTATTCTAATATCATCAATCAATTTTCCATAATCATCTACTACAAAAAGAATGTTAAGCGTTTCTTTATCTTTTCCGTATTTGCGTATATAATTTAGTGTTTCTTGTACTGTCCAATTCTCTTTTATTGCAATATAATCGGGAGTCATTAAACGGCCAACACTGTTTTCGGGATAACCCAATAGCTGTTGTGCAATCTTTCTTTCTTCATTAGAAAGATAATTTAACATTTGTTTTACTACATTAGGTGGCATTTCCTCAAAAAGTGCTGTGCGGTCATCAGGAGACATTTCATTTAATATTTCAGATATTTTTTCATGGCTCATAGATCTAATTAGTTCTATTTGAGTATCATAATTCAAGTATTCAAAAACATCCGCTGCTAATTCTTTAGGCAACAATCTAAACAACAAAACTCTTTCATCTTCATTAAGAAGCAAAATTAAATCTGCAATATCTGTAGGTGCCCAATCAACAAGAATTTCTTTCAAATCTAAAAATCGTCTATTTTTTATTAATTCTTTTATTTCGGGGCTAATAAGCATGCTAAGCATGTGCCACCTCCTTTGATTAGAATTAAGAAATGAATTTATTTAATCAGATTTGCAAAGATAATACTTAAATATGAATTATATATTACCAGGAAAAATTTTTAAGGAGAGTTATTTAATTATATCATCAAAAACTCATATAGGCATTAAGTAACAAATAAGTAATTAACTCATCAATTTCAAAAATCACAAATTCAATTCATCTTTTATTAATTTGAACGAATCTTCAATTGAATGAGGTTTAAAATCAAGCTCAGTCATTGCTTTAAGAATTATCAAACCAGATTTTAATGGACGCTGAGCAGGCTGTTTTAACTCCTTTGTAAGAACAGGGCTAATAAATTTTTTTTCTAGTCCAAAAAAATCTGCGATTCTAATGCTAAAATCATAGCGAGATAAAATTTCGCTACCTCCAATATTATATATACCTTCTTTTTTATAAAGAATAATTTTATGAATAGCATTTACAAGATCATCAATAAAAGTAGGGTTGTTGTATTGATCTGTAACAATCTTAATTTGTTGCTCAGATTTTATTGAATTAATTACCCATCTTACAAAATCAAGTTTTCCAAATTTTACTGGACCATATAATACATTTGTTCTTAAAATCGTATACCTTACACCACTAGTTCTAATTGAATTTTCAGCAGCTAATTTTGTTCTTCCATAATAACTTATTGGACAGGGCTTATCAGTTTCTGTGTAAGGGCCTTTTTTACCATCGAAGATATAATCTGTTGAAATATGTATTAGGTGAGCATCTACGGTCCAAGTATATAATGAAATATTCTCTACTCCATTAACATTAATCTTCCATGCTAATTCCCTTTCGCTTTCAGCTTTATCTACATTAGTATAGCCTGAAGCATTAATAACAAAATCTGGGAAAAAATCTAGAATTAGTTCCCTTACCTTATTTTTTCTTGTAATGTCAATTTGTCTATAATCTACATCAGGTATAAACGAACTTGGCTCTAACGACGCACATAATAATTCATAGGAGTTTCTTCGATTTTTTAAAAATTCGGTTAATCTTTGACCTAACATTCCATTTGAGCCTATTATTAATATCCTTGTCCTTATTAAATTACCTTCAAACATATTTTTTATTAGTTATAATTCATCCAAAATATTTTTCGAAACTGCTAACGAAGCAAATTTATTTGCTTCATTGAGAGATTCAACCAAGTTTTTACTTCTAAGATATGAATAAAAGAATACAGCCCCAAAAATGTCACCACATCCTATTCTATTTTTTACTTCAACTCTTTCTGCTGGAACTACATAATTCTTAACTTTATTATTTTCCTTATAATACAACTCAGCACCATTACTCCCTTTTGTTAAAACAAGAATATTTGCACTATAAGATAAAATTCTATTTATCCTTTCATTCTCATTATCGTAATCAAAAATAGTCATCAATTCATTTTGATTACATTGAAGTATATCAATATTTGAAAGCCAATTTTCTATATCTTTAATTTGTCTGAATTCTCTCTTCATATTTTGATCAATTCCACGAGAAAGAGTGTGAACATCAAAATAAATTTTACCATTAAAATTATTGCGGATAAATTTTAGTTGCTCAATTGTAATATCAAAACCTGTAATCATATTTATTAATATTCCATCGAATTTCGATAAGTCTTCTATCTTCTCCAAAGAAAGTGGTGATGAAATATTTTTGTAAAATTCATCTCTTTCTCTATCATGATAGTCTTTAAGATACACTTCAGGCATATTATCTGTTTCTGTTACATAATCAAGACAAACTTTAGAATATATTTTTTCAAATAAATAATAATTATTTTTACTTAACGCAGTAAGTAAATAAATTTTGTCGTTTCTATTTTTTATTAAAAGCATTCCCACAGTAGAATAAAAAATTCCACCTGCTTTGGTAATCTGGTCTCCATTTTTTTCAATATGGTCTACAATTGAATGACCAATTAATAAAATATTCATATTTTATGAACCAAATAAAATAATATTTCTGTTATACCCAAAAATAGCAATAAAGAACAAAAAGGTATAAGTAATATGAAAATAGGAATAACATGTTATCCAACATATGGAGGAAGTGGAGTTGTTGCAACAGAACTTGGATTAGCATTAGCATCAAGAGGTTACCAAGTTCATTTTATAAGCTATGCAATACCTCACAGATTAACACATTTTGTAGAGAATGTTTATTTTCATGAAGTAGAAATGGCTAGTTATCCTCTTTTTGAACATTCACTTTATGCTCTGTCATTAACAAGTAAAATGGTGGAAGTAATAGAATACGAAAAATTAGATTTAATTCACGTACATTATGCTATTCCTCACGCTGTAAGTGCATGGCTTGCTAAACAAATAAGAAAAAAAGCAGGTAAGGATATAAAATTTATTACAACTCTTCATGGAACTGACATTACTTTAATGGGCTTGGAACCATCTTTTATGCCTTTAGTAAAATTTAGTATTGAAGAAAGTGATGGAGTAACTGCTGTTTCAAGATTTTTAAAGGAAAAAACTCTTACAAATTTTAATACTAACAAAGAAATAGAAGTCATATACAACTTCATAGATATAGAAAAATATAGACCATTTCAGGAAAAACCATTTAGAGAAAAAATTGCCATACACGGAGAAAAAGTCCTAATACATACATCAAACTTTAGAGTTGTTAAAAGAGTACCTGATACAATAAGAATACTTCAAAAAGTTAAAAAAGAAATACCTGCAAAATTAGTGCTTGTAGGAGATGGTCCCGATAGGTCTGAATGCGAAAGGTTAGCAAGAGAATTAGATTTACAAAAAGATGTTATATTTTTAGGTAAGCAGGACGCATTACCAGAAATACTAAATGCGGCTGACATTTTTTTAATGCCTTCTCAATCAGAAAGTTTCGGTTTATCGGCATTAGAAGCGATGGCTTGTGGTATTCCGGTAGTAAGCACTTCCGTGGGCGGTCTACCTGAATTAATAATACATAATGAAACAGGTTATATTGCTGAAATTGGGGATATAGACCGTATGGCAAAATATGTCATAGAGCTTTTAACTAATGAAAAAAAGTATGCAATATTTTCAAAAAACTCGCGTGAACGTGCAGTAAAATATTTTGATAAGAATTTAATTGTGCCAAAATATATTGAATACTATCAGAAAATATTAAATAATTAGTTTTTACTAAATACCAACTTTCTTTCTACCTATGCTGTAATATACAAATCCTAGTTCTTGCATTTTATTAATATCATAAATATTTCTTCCATCAAAAATTAATTTTGACTTAAGAAGTTTTGCGATTTCATCAAAATCAGGATTACGAAATTCATTCCATTCTGTTAATACTAAAAGAGCATCTGCTTCTTTTAAAGGTTCATAAGGTTCGTTAAAATACTCAATCGAATCCTTAAAATAACGTTTTGCATTTTCCAATGCTGCTGGGTCATAAGCTCTAACTTTTGATCCTAATTCTGTTAATTTGTTAATTATTACTATTGATGGAGCTTCTCTCATATCATCAGTATTTGGTTTAAATGCTAAACCCCACACTGCAAATATTTTACCTTTTATATCATTATTAAAATGATTAATAATTTTTTTAACAAGTATGAGTTTTTGAGAATTATTTACTTCATCAACAACTTTTAGAATTTTTATTGGTGAACCAAATTCTTCTGAAGTTTTAATTAATGCTTTAACATCTTTAGGGAAACATGAGCCTCCATATCCTATTCCTGGGAATAAAAATCTTTTACCAATTCTTGTATCTGCTCCCATTGCTTTTCGGACCATGTCTACATTAGCACCTACAACTTCACAAAAGTTAGCTATTTCATTCATAAATGTAATACGCATTGCTAAATAAGAATTTGCTGCATACTTTGTTACTTCTGCACTCTCTGGATCCATTTCAAAAATTGGATTGCCCTGCCTAACAAATGGCTCGTATAATGCACGCAATTTTTCAAAAGCTCTTTTACTTCTTGCTCCAATAACAATTCTATCTGGTTTCATAAAATCTTCTACTGCGAAACCTTCTCGTAAAAATTCTGGATTAGATGCAACTTCAAAATTTTCTATACCATACTTCTCCAAAATTTGAGTTACTGATTTTGACGTACCAACTGGAACAGTACTTTTATTTACAATAATCTTAAAATCATCCGTATTAGATTCTTGCAATATTTTTCCTATTTCTTCTGCTACTGTAAAAACATATTTTAAATCTGCAGAGCCATCTTCATCTTGTGGAGTAGGAAGACATAAAAAAATAATTTCAGATTCAATAACGGCTTTTTTAAGATCATCAGTAAAGATTAACCTTTGTTTTTCAATGTTACGATGAAATAACACTTCTAATCCAGGTTCATAAATAGGAACAATTTTATTATTTAACTTTCTTAGCTTTTCTTTATCATTATCAACACAAATTACTTTATTTCCCATTTCGGCAAAACATGTGCCACTTACTAAACCAACATAACCTGTTCCAATTACTGCTAATTCCATTTATTTCCTCTTTTTTTAGTTTATTGATATAAACAATATAATAACAAAATAGATTTTTCTTTATTAAACCTGCTTAAGCTAATTAAGCTTTATCATATAAAAAATCTTTTTCGATTTCTTGAAAAGGTTTTGCAGACAAATCCTTAGTTGAAACAATTGGATTTTCTACCTTCCAATCAATTTTTAAAATTGGGTCATTAAATAAAATACCTCTTTCATATTGTTTGTTATATAAAGAAGTGCATTTATAACAAAAAATTGCTTCTTCAGATAATACTGAAAAACCGTGTGCAAAACCAGGAGGAATCCACAATTGAATTTTATTTTCATCACTAAGCTCACAGGAAAAATACTTACCAAAAGTAGGAGAGCCAAACCGAATATCTACTGCTACATCCAAAACTTTACCTTTTAACACATAACACAATTTCCCTTGTGCATACTCACCAACTTGATAATGTAACCCTCTAATTGTTCCTTTTTTCGATTTAGAAATATTATCTTGAACAAAATTAAAGTTAATCCCTAATTCATTATATTTTTTTTGATTGTATGATTCAAAGAAATATCCTCTTTCATCATAGTAAATTTCAGGTTTAATAAGCAGCAGACCTTCAATGAAAGTTTTTTCTACTACCAAATTACCCTCTTAATATTTTTGATTCTTATGCCATTTCCATGCAGATTCTAATATATCTTCAATCGAATACTTAGGCTCCCAACCTAAAACTTCTTTTGCTTTTTTATTATCTGCAACAAGAATAGCTGGATCTCCGGCTCTTCTTCCAACAATTTCGTATGGGATTTTTCTTTGGGTTATTTGTTCTGCTTTTGTAATTATTTCAAGGACAGAATTACCAACACCTGTACCAAGGTTAATAATTGATGAAGGCTTCCTCTCTTCTAAATATCTAATGGCTTTTAAATGCGCATCAACTAAATCTACAACATGAATGTAATCTCTAATACATGTTCCATCTTTAGTATCATAATCATTTCCATAAACAAACAATTTTTCTCTCTTACCTAAAGCTGTATAAAGAACTAAAGGTATTAAATGAGTTTCTGGATTATGGCTCTCTCCAATTTCACCGCTAAAGTGAGCTCCTGCTGCATTAAAATATCTAAGTGCAACAAAATTCAATCCATAAGCCGATTCAAAATCTTTTAACATTGTTTCAATCATTAATTTTGTATTTGCATATGGATTTATTGGTTTAGATGGTTCACTTTCTGAAATTGGAATCATAATAGGATTTCCATAAATAGAACAAGTTGAAGAAAAAACAAATTTATCTATCTTAGCTTCTATTGCTGCACTAATCAAATTATAACTACCAACAACATTATTCAAATAATAAAGTTGTGGTTTTTCAACTGATTCCCCAACGTATGCTAATGCAGCAAAATGAACAATTGCTTCAGGGCTATATTTTCTAATAATATTCAATAATTCTTTGTAATCAAGCAAATCAACTTTTTCAAAAGGGACATCATTAGGGACTGCTTCCTTGTGCCCTCTTAATAAATTATCAATCACAACAGGTTGATAACCATATTCCAAAAGAAGTTTAACAAAATGAGAGCCTATATATCCAGCTCCACCAGTAACAAGAATTTTCATAATATCTCACAAGTTTTTTATACAAAAATACAAAATATTATTTTGCAAGTAACATATCATTGAAATATTATTAAATAACCTTGAAGATACCAATTTATAATCTTAATTTTACTTAAATAAAATAGAGGGTCCTTATAACTTTCAATTATACAAAAAACATAGTATGAATATGCAAATAAAAATTTTTTCTTTAATTAAAGTATTGAAGAGATAATAAAGAGAAAATTTTTAGTTATAAAAAATTATTATAAAAAGGAGGAAAATAATATTTGACTGAGCAAACCTTACAATTCCACAACACTCTATATATAGACATAAAAAGATTTACCGCACTATGGGCCTTTAGCGAAGCAGTCTTTGGAGGAATGTTACATATAATTAAAGTACCCTTCTCAGGCTTGTTTTTAAGTGGTGCAGCTACAGTATTTATTTCGTTAATTGGTCGTTATTCAGAAAATAAAAAGGAAATACTTCATTCTACACTTATTGTTATTTTAGTTAAAGCGGTAGTAAGCCCATACAGCTCGTTCAGTTCATATTTTGCAGTAGCAATTCAAGGACTCATGGGTTACTTATTATTTAATAACATCAAGAATATTAAATTAGCTAGCACATTACTTGGATTCTTTTCAGAAACTTTTTCTGCAATACAAAAAATTCTCGTTCTAACAATTTTATTTGGATTTACACTCTGGGAAGCAATTGATTCTTTCACTCATTTCATTTTCAATCAAATTGGTGTTGAAAGATATTTTTATCCTTTCAGCTTAAGCATTTTTTCTATAATGTTTTACATAGCTATTCATATGATTGCTGGAATTTTTATAGGCTCGAAAGTAATTAAAATACCAGAGTGGATAGAAAGCAGAACAGATATAGTTTACCCTCTTTATTCATCTATGTATTACAAAAAAGATGCATTTAAGT
The DNA here is from genome assembly GCA_026417975.1 of Melioribacter sp. Lineage (GTDB taxonomy): Bacteria > Bacteroidota > Ignavibacteria > Ignavibacteriales > Melioribacteraceae > Rosettibacter. Next base: position 145,045 of record JAOACD010000015.1, on the reverse strand, counting down.
TAAATCTTAAAAAAAAGAAAAAAAGATGGTGGAAAAGGCCAAGTGGAATTATAGTAATTTCATTTTCAATGTTGTATATGGTCCTTTCTTTTTTTTCGAAGGAGTTAGGTCCAAGCAAATCGTTTGAAATATTAATGATGTTAATTCGTTCTGTGATTATTACAGTTATCTGGTTCTCAGTCATTTCACCTTTTATTGAGAAAAAATTTAGCAAGTTCCTTGAAAAGAATAAATTTGAGCATGCATCTGAAGTAAACAAAATAATTGTTATGTTCCCAAGTATAAAAAGATTAATTAACTACGCATGGTTTATGTCTCAGGGTTATCTTGGAATTTTTAGAATAATTAAATTTCTTTCGGATACAGTAGCATTATTATTATCAGTAGAAATTGAAGAAGAAAAAGATTTACATCGTAACTGGATCGAAGAGGACGGGTAAAACTACTCGTCTTATGAATTGGGTACTTTCACAAAAAGATATTAACGGTATATTACAACCTGTAGTAAACGGGAAACGATGTCTTTATCATATTTCTTCTAAAACTTTTCAACTTTTAGAAAGCGATAGTAATATTGATACAATAAATGTTGGTAAATTTAAATTTAAGAAAGATGTAATAGACTGGGCAAATAAAAAATTGATTGAATCTGTGGAAGGCAATTATAAGTGGATTGTTGTTGACGAAATCGGTTTGCTGGAATTAAATGGCGCTGGTTTTGATAAATCAATAAAAATATTATTAAGTAGAGCAAGAGCGAATCTTATCTTTGTAATTAGAGACCAATTGCTCACAAAAGCTTTAGAGCATTACAAAATAACGGATTATAATATATTGGAACTTTAATACCATAATAAATTAAGTTAGAAACTAATTGATTTTATAATTTCTTCCAGCTTGAATAAAAGCTTTAATATTTTCTATTGGGACTTCTTTTGGCAAATCACATCCAGTACTTAAAATGAAATTCGAATATGAATTCATTTGAATAAGTAGATTATTTACTTCTTCTTCGACATCTCTTGGAGTACCTGTAAGAATTTTTCCTGTTGGATTAATATTCCCAATTACAGCAATTTCACAAGGTATTTTTTTGAAGACTTCTTCCAAATTTACTCCTGCTTCTTTTGAATCAAGACTTAAAGCATTTACTCCAGCTTCGCACATCTTTTCTATTAAATGCATCGAATTACCACAAATATGATAAACAGTAGATACATTTGTATCATTACAAATATCTACTATTTTTTTTACATAATTTTTAGAAAACATTTCAAATTGCTCTGGACCCAACATAACCGCACTCGGCTCTAATACACATATTATTTGAGCGCCTGCAGAAATTAAAAGTCTTACATAATCTAGAATTTTTTCAATTACAATTTCACAAATCTCATTAAGATATTCAGGTTCGGTAATTGAAAGAGTTGCTGCATTACTCGCGCCTAAAAGTAAACCTGCAAGAGTATATGGACCTGTAACATAAGCCCCTATCAATATATTTCTTGGTAAGTTAAAACTCATTAATTCAACCGTTTTTACATAACTAATTAAACGGGAGTCATACTTGATATTAATTTCTTTTATTTTTCTTAAATCACTTTCTATAAAATTTTCAGCTATTACAGTTGGAGACTCATCAACTGGGAAAACCGTATACTTACCCAAAGCATTTGCCTCTACAGACAAGTCCATTAAAGGGAAAACTACATCTGGATTGAAAGTTTCTGATATAGCTTTCACTAATCTAAAATGCTCGTAATAATTTTGTTGAGCTATTTTAATAGTTGAATTAATTAGCTTTAAACCTGGGAATCCCACTAATGGTGCAACTAACCTCTTTTTTGCTTGATTAGCAGTTTGTAACATTTGAAGAAAAAGTTTCTCTTTCATATTTACAACCAAAAATATTTTCAATGAGTATTTTCTATTTTTCTAATATCATTTTCTTTGCATCTGTAAAATTTTGTGTAATAATTCTATAAATATAAATACCAGAGGCCAAACCATTTGCATCGAATACGAATTCATGATATCCTGAATTTACTTGCTTATTAATAACAGTTTTAATTTCTCTGCCAACTACATCATAAACTTTCAAAATTACAAATTCATCCTTAGGGAGATAAAAACCAATCCTTGTTGAAGGATTAAAAGGATTTGGGAAATTTTGTAATAATTGATATTCGTTAGGCAATTGTACATTAACTTTTTCCGAAACAGATGTAATTAAATCTTTTCCATCTCCTACAATTTCAATTTCATTAAGATTATTCGTTCCAAATCCTCTTTGACTTAACATGTAGAGATGATTATCACATTCACCTCCTGCTGGCAATTGTAATTTAGGTTTAGAAGGATCTCTACCCATCAAATATGCTCCTACACTATCTGTTGCAACAGCATCTTTCCCTGCAATTAAAATGTTATACTGTGCAGGTTGAAATGTAGGATTCCAAACTCCTTCTCCGCCTATTGCATTTTTTATTCCATCAATAACAGATAAGTGAATTGGTCTTGCAATAAATAAATCGCTAATCGATTTTGGGAGATGAGTATTTGAAGGACCTCCCTCTTGATGTAATGCACCCCTTCTCGATCTATCATTGGGAAGTTCATATAATTGCTTTGGAACAATACCCACATGATTCTTAATTGCCCCTGTATAACCAGCTTCAAAATGATGCTTTAATTTTGGAATTGATACAAATAAATCTATTTCATCAAGAATTTTATTTAGTTTGAACGAATCGTAGAAAAATTTATTATTACCAACAGGTTTCTCTACAAAGTCAATATAAGGGGCGGGTTTATTAAGATCTATAAAATTAACTCCAAGATTTTCTTGAATACTTTTATAACCAAAATTAATATAAGAAGCATCATCCCACAAAGCTTCTACAATAAAAACATCTTTTGGATTAACACCACTATCAATAATCAATTCAATCACAGAACGCATTACTTCTGGATGTGTCCACATTGCTTCTCTAATATCTCTACCTTTCAATTTAGCATTATAAGCAGAACCTGAACCCCCGGTTAAATTTATTTTTATAGCAACTCTTTTCCCATTATGAAATAAATCATTAATTCCTCCTAACTGTTCAAATAAATATTGAACTTTTTGTTTTATGAAGTCACGCTCATAATTGTCTGCTTTTGTTAATGCAACCTTTGTTTTAAATTCATAAGGTGTAAAAAAAGTATTGGCAAATAATTTTTTTGATGAGACATATGGAGTTAACATCAACCCAGTTGATGCAATGCCAATAGTTTTAATAAAATCTCTTCTTGTAAAATTTTTTGAATTTTGCATTGGATTCACTCTTTTTTAATATAAAATGAGTTAATTAGATTTATAAGTAATAAATGTTAAACTTATTTCAATAGAATCATTTTCTTTGTATCCTTAAATTTATTATCCACAATTATTTGATAATAATAAATCCCGCTTGTTAAATTTTTGGCACTTAATTTAATATTATAATAACTAGCATTTTGAAACTCATTCAAAAGTGTTTCTATTTGTTCTCCAATTTGATTATATAAAATCAATTTAACATTAGAAGGCTCTGAAATGGAATAGCTAATGTTTGTTTCTAAATTAAACGGATTAGGGTAATTATAGTCAAGGTGAAAGTTTTTAATTTTATTTATGTTTTCCTTATTAATGCTTGTATAAATATTTTTTACTCTATAAACCGCTCCACTAGCAGTCACAAATAAAGTTCTTCCATCCTCTCCAAAGCAACAATTTGTTGTTTGACCTGGTATAGGTATTGTGTCTATAATATTTCCTTCAGAATTAAATATCCAGATACCAATTGGTCCAGCTGCGAATAGAAAACCAAATTGGTCTACTTTCATACCATCAGCATAACCTCTTGGAGGCATGTAAGCAAATCTTCTTTTATTAGAAATTATTGAATCAGAGATAACATCCCAAACATAAATTATTCTTGCTTCTGAATCGCTTACGTACAGCTTTTTTTCATCAGGAGAAAAGGCGATTCCATTTGGACGGTATAATGTTTTATCGAGTAGCTGAAGTTTACCTTCTGGAGTAATTCTATAAATTCCATAAAAACGAAGTTCTTCTTGGGTAGTATTAATTCCATAAGGAGGATCAGTAAAAAAAATTGAGCCATCAGATTTAACAGCTATATCATTTGGACTATTTAATCTTTTACCATCATAATGAGTTGCTAGTGGCGTTAATTCTCCACTTTTTTCCAGTCTTGCTATTTGACGCAATCCATGCTGTGCAAGTAATAAATTACCATTTTTATCTAAAGCTAAGCCATTTGAGTTTCCTGATGGTCGTAAAAAGACCTTTATTCCTGAATCGGGGGACCATTTATAAACAGTGTTAGCAGGTATATCACTAAATAATAATGAACCATCTTTCCAAACAGGACCTTCTACAAACTGAAATCCATCGGCAATTTTTTCTACTACAATTCCTTTTGAATTTATTGTTTGAGAAAAATTACAATAAACCAAAATTATGAAATTGATAAAAATTAAAAATCTACTCATTTACTTTTTTAAACCTATTTTTAATGAAAGAAAAATAATTTCCATAAACTGTATGCAGAATTTTACTGATTATTAGATGATTCTTTTACTGCATCTATAAAAGATAAAATATTATCAGTTGTTACACCTGGAGGCATTCCCCCACCACAAGATAAAATAATCCTTGAATTATCCTTAAGAGAACCAATTAATTCTTTTACAGCTTTTTTAATATCTTCAGGAGTTCCCGAGGCAAGAACATCTCTCGGCGGAATATTGCCTACAAGTGTTACTTTATTTTGAGTAAGCTCTTTTAATTCATTTAGTGTTATATCAAAACCCATATTAAAAAGATTAACTCCCATTTCTGGCAAATATGGAGCAGAAATTTTACATGGGGCATCGTTGTGTAAAAATTTAACAGATACATTTTCATTAAAGAGTTCTTTAAAGTAAGGTAAAGCAAATTCTTTAAACTCATTTTCCCCCATAAATCCAATAATATCATCTAACAAAAAAATGCCATCTATAGATGGGAAAGTTTCCATTTGAAGATGAAGCCAATTTTTCAAGTAATCAGTAATTTTTCTCAAAAGAAGGTGGACTTTCTCTGGCTGCATCATCATAGTAGTTAAAAATTCGGTAGACCCCATTAAATAACTTGCTATATTAAGTGGACCACGTGCTACTGCAAATCTAATTTTGTGACCTGCTTCTTCAATTCTTGGTTGCATAATCTTCAGTCGATTTAACATAAAAGGCAATAATCCATCTGTTGAAGGGTTTGGTTGTTCTAATGAATCAATATCATCCACAGACTTAATTATCTTATGTGCAAATGGGAATTCATCTGGAGGGAAAGTACACCTTACTCCAAAGGCAGAGGGTTCGGTACACATACCAAATTCTGACCAGAAACCAGGTAAAAAAATAATATCAGGGAAATTATTAATGGCTTTTAAATTTGCTTTAAACCAGAGTTCTTCACTCGTAAAATATTCAATTATTTTAATACCATACCAGTTTGGTAACCAGGGACTATCGATTATAAATGCCATTGGAAGAGGTTCAAAAACTTCTCCATTAATTACCTTTTTTAATTTTTCCCATTGTTGGTCTGTCATTTTATTTCTCCATCTATAATTAAAGAAATATCATATACTTAATAATCTAAGCTGTATTAATTTTTTTCCTTCTCAACATTACCTTTGTTCTATAGGTACAATCTTTAACATCACATCTATTACACATATACTCTCTCCATTTTGCATTTTTACCAATACCAATGATTCCACTTATTGATTTTATTGGTATCATTAAAGCAGATTCTGTTAATCTTATTCCACAAAAATTTTTTGGTAATATTGAAAATAACTTATGTTGTTCAGATACATTCCAATTACAATAACCAGGGCTGTAACGATTAGTTATGTTCAATCCTAATTGATTCATTTTCTGTCTCAAAAAATCATGTAATACATCTGCTACATTTTCCACAGCTTCAGAGGCTATTATATCTACAATATAACTTTGAAGCAACTCCCCTCTTTCATTTAATTGTTTAATCCATTTTTCAATTTCAGAACCTATTGTTACAACAAAGGCAGATATTTTATCTATATTATCTAACTGTGATTTTACAATTTTATTTGTGTAAAAAAATATATTTGAAATAGATATACCCTCTTTAAAGGAAGAGTCAAAGTCATCAAAAATTTTATAACCTGCATTGATATTTATTTTCTTTCTAATTTCTGTATTTACTTCATTAAAAATTTCTTCAATATGTTCAGGTAAAGTATTATAGCCAAGAATTTGTGTAATATTATTTTTATTTATTGAGACATATTCAGAAGGAATATTTAAAATAAAAGTGTTATAATCTATTTCATTTTCTTCAATCATTTAATATTCCTAACTATATTGGCAAGAGCAGATATATGAGAAGGTGTAGTTCCACAACAACCTCCAATAATATTTGCTCCGCTATCAATTAAAAGTTGAACTTTTGATGCCATATACTCAGGAGTTTCTGGAAATATTGTTATTCCATCTTTATAAACTGGTTTCCCAGCGTTAGCATGTACCAAAATTGGAGTTCCTTTATCAACTGTTCGCATTTCACGAACTATTTCAATCATTTGCTCAAAACCATTACCACAATTTGTTCCTATTATATCTGCTCCAGCATCTCTGATTGCTAAAGCCATCTCTGTTGGAGTAATTCCCATCATCGTTTTGTATTGGCCTAATAAAGTTTTTTCAAATGTAAATGTACAAATAACACTCAAGCCGGTAGTTTCTTTTGCTGCTTTAATTGCAACTCGTGCCTCGTCAATATCCGACATTGTTTCAATCAAAATTGCATCAACACCGCCTTCCTTTAGAGCATTGGATTGAATAGCAAAATTTTCATAAAGTTCATCTTCTGTAATTTCTCCCATCATTAATAAAACTCCTGTTGGTCCTATCGAACCAAGCACATAATGATTATTCCCCGCAGCTTCTCTTGAAATAGAAGCTGCAGCATAGTTTAACTCAAAAGCTTTTTCTTCAAGACCATAGTGTTTTAGCTTAATAGGGTTACCGCCAAAGCTATTAGTCAAAATTATATCGGCTCCGGCATCAATATAATTTTTAGCAATATCTAGTACATCATCTTTGTGTGTAATATTCCAAAGTTCAGGGCACTCACCGGGTTGTAATCCTTTACTTTGAAGAAACGTGCCCCATGCTCCATCTGAGACTAAAATTTTCCCTTCCTTTAATACTTCAATTAAAGATTTCATACTAATTTCAAAATAAATTTCAACTTCCAAATATAAAATAAGAACGATTTAACACTACATCATAACGTTATTAATTAACTCTTAAGCTTTCTAAAAAATCCACAGCACTTTGAGGATTTGGTCCATATGCGTCTGCTCCCATTTTCTCTGCTGCTTCTTCAGTTAAGGGTGCACCTCCAACAATAACCTTGACATTAGGGAAATTACTTTTGATTTCTGAAACTGTTTTAGCCATATTTTGCATAGTAGTTGTAAGCAATGCACTTAAACCTACAACAGAATTTGGATTTTGTTTTATTACCTCTAGAAATTTAGCTGTTTTAACATCAACACCTAAATCTATAACATCATAACCATTTCCTTCTACTACCATACTTACAAGATTCTTACCAATATCATGTAAGTCACCTGCTACAGTTCCTATAATAAATTTCCCTTTCTTTTCAACTATTCCTTTTTGAAAATATGGTTTTAAGTGATTCATTACAGCCTGCATTGCTTTTGCTGCCATTAAAAGTTCTGGAACAAAAACTTCATTACGACTAAATTTATCTCCTATTCTTTTCATACCTTCGTTACAGGCATTAAGAATATCATTGGGTTGCAATCCTAAATCTAAAGCCTTCAATGTCAATTCATCAGCACCCTCTTGTCCTCTTAAATCTGGAGGATAAGGTGCACTTAAATTTACTTTTCCTCTTTCAATGCAATAGGTAATCTTGTTTAACAACTCTTCCATAATTACCTCTTTAACGAATTAAGATCATTTTATTTTGGAGAATTTGATTGTCTGTTATTAATCGATAGAAATAAACACCAGATTCAACATCTCTATCAAAATTATCTTTTGCTTCCCATGTTACTTCATATTCGCCTGATTGTTGATACGAATTTATTAGCGTTTTAATCTCTTGTCCAAGTATGTTATAAATTACTAGTTTAACATTCGTTGGCTTTCCTAAAATATATTTTATTTTAGTTGAAGGATTAAATGGATTAGGATAGTTTTGACTTAAGTAAAATTCATTTTGAATAATTTCTTTCTCTTTCACACTTACAATTGTGCTAAATTTACCAACTGCAAATGTTCCAAGCTTTTCAATACCGCCTCTCTTTATAGTGTAAGGTTGTCTTGATAAAGCTTTTTCATAAGCACCTGAACCTGCCTCGGTAGTATCTGCAAGATTAAATATATAAGCATTTGAATTTCTATCCTGTCTAAATGTTGCATCTTCAAGTGTAATCACCCATCCAAATTTCAATGTATAATTTCCACCACCCGGGACAGCTTCATTTATTATCCATTTAGTCAAAACTCTTCCACCAGCTGGAGCTGGACCTTTATCATCTTTTACCTGAACACTTATTAAATCTTTAGTCCCTTTGTTTTCTATCCACACAGGTGCATAGGCTGTAGTAGTACCGACCGGAAATAAAACTTCTGAATTACCAACAGAGATTTTAAGAGCACCATCTCCATCAGCTATAACATATCTTGATGTACTACTACTAATAGCTTCTGCTACTTCTAAATTATTGTTTCCCAATCTTAATTTTCCTTGAAGTTCCAACTTTCCTTCTAATTTTCTTGAAGCATGTAAATCAACACCCGCTGTGGAATTAGCTACAATAAGATTTTTAGGACCTCCTATTGATGGAAACTCTTCATCTCTGGTTGTTTGAGAAGTAGTTCCGCTGTATTTTAGCGTTGATTCAGTGCCATAAGTTAATTTATTTCCAGCAAGTTGTAATAAGCCACTTTTTATTTCTAGTAAATTCTTAACGAAAATATTTTTAGACAAAGTCAACGAAGAGTTATTAGCAATTGTAATAGAACTTACAGAATCCGGAATTGAAATTCCTGTTACTTGTGCACTTGTGCCATTAAAAATAAATCCAGCATCAGAACTTAAAATTTTTTGTCCGCTTACTTTTATAGAACCATCAATACCAGATTGGTGAGCAGTTTGAAGTAATGCACCTTTATTCAAAAAGAATTTGCCTTCCCCTTTCAACTCATTAAGACCTAAGTCTAATGTTACATTACTATCGACCTCTATTGTTAATCCTCCTCGTAAATATTCAACATTCTGCAAGTTAATTGATTGAACTCCTCCCTTATTAGCAAACTCTATTTTCCCCAAACTATAATCTCCCACAGTCGCATTTCTTATAGTAAGATTACCTTTATTTAATTTCCATATTGTTTTATAATTTTGTTGCAATGGGATATTACTACTAGATTCGGGATTTAATAAAAATTTTCCACCTGTAATGTTTAGATTTCCATTTAAGTTAATCTTAACATTAGAACTTAAAGCTGAAGATTGTGCAGATAATTCGCCTCCACTAAGATTTAAATCTCCTAAAATTGTTATTTCCAAATTATTATTACCTTCTTTGCACAAATAAAGTTTATTATTTCCAGTGCTTAAAACAGATACATTACCTCCAATTGTATTTCCGTCCCATCCCAAATTGATTGGCACAGATTGGTTTGTACAATTCCATATAAAGTGATAAAAATTCTGATTTGTATTTTTAGGTATTATTGTTTTTATACTATCAAATTGTATAGTGGACCCAGAAGACCAAAAAGCAATAGGTATTTCACCCCCATCCTGTTTATGGTAATATATACTGCCTTCTTGAAAACTAATAGTGGCAGATTGTTCTTTTTTAAGAGTCCCATAATTTTCGATAGTACCATTAACAGTTAAATCTGTACTAACTCCATCCTTTATTTTTAACTCTACACCTTTTGCAATAATAAGTTTTCCACCATATAATACTGAAAACTGATCAATAGAATCTTTAGCAGTAAGAGTTATTGTATGACCATTCCTAATAACTACTAAATCGTCATTTAAATCAGGTGATTTAGTTGCAGTAATCCATGAGCTACCATCATATACTTGCCAATTCAGATAATCATTCCAATTACCACTACTGAGAGTTCTATATGTATTTTTAGAAGTTAGGTATTGACGTAACCATCTAAGCGCAGGTCTTTCCCTACCATCCAACCTTAATAAATAACATGTTCTTTGCCAAATTTGTCCTTCAATATAACCCCATAATGTTATTCCTTTAATAGCAGGATGCTCCCACAATAATGGGAAAATTCTTTGATAAAGCTCAAGTTGTTTATTGTCATCAGGCGTTCCTGAATCTCCAAGATTTCCTAAATCAAACTCTGAAATATAAATTGGGAGCCCAGTTGCAGCTAATCTATCAAGATTATTTTTTAAAGTAGTATTAGATGCATTTTCAAGTTCAAAGCGATGACCTTGAACTCCAATTGCATCAATTAAATTTCTTTCTTTCAAAAGATTAATAATATTTAAGAACTGAGTTGTGTTATAATTATCATTTATAATGCTGTAATCATTAAGTATTAATTTGGCTTTTGGCATATATTTTCTTGCAAGCTCAAAAGATTTTATTACCCAATCCCAACCTGTAGTACCAGAACCGCCTAAAGCATTTCTAAATGGAGGTGGTGCATGATTTGGGAGTGGTTCATTAACTACATCAATCATTTCCATATCGGGATATCGTTCCCCAACTAAGCGAAACCATTCTTCGATTTCTTCAAGTTGTTCTTCTTGGCTTAAGCTTGTTATCCAGTTTGGATATTGTTGACCCCAAATTAATGTATGAAACTTAAAAGGATAACCTCTTTGCTTTGCATAATTGTATATTTCATCTGCACGTGTCCAGTTATATTGGTCTCGAACTGGTTCAACTGAAGCCCACTTAGTAGCATTTTCTGGAGTAATCTGATTCCAATAATCATCAAATTTCATTGGAACACCAGAACCTCCAAAAACATTACCTAAAAATTTCTCCTTACCAAATGCTAAAGGTTGCGCAAAAATTTTGTAATTTATGTTACCAAAAAAAATTGTACACAATAAACAAGTAGTATAAATAAGTAACTTATTTTTCATTTTACTCCTCAATTTTTTTATTTATTCATTTAATTAAATTATAAACTTCGTCATTACCTTTATATTCAAACCAACTATAATTAGCAAAAGAATTGCTTTCTTTACCAAGTGAAGTAGCATATAGTCCAAAAACTGCTCCTACAAATCCACCTGCAATCTTAGTGCTTAAAAATGTCCCATCAACTTTATCCTTTAAAAGTGTCAATTTATTTCTATTAAAGCCGTAGTAAAAAGAATAATCTTTTCCTTTTGCTTCTATTTTTAATATAAGCTCTTTATTAATGTTTACTTTATCAAGAAATTTTTCTTCTAATAATTCCAAATTTCCTTCATTTGTTGATTTATAAAGTTCAACAACTGGTATTTTATTCTTTATTGATTTACATAAGAAATAATAATGATTCTCGTTTTGAAAAATTACAATACCAGCTTTTTCATTTTCAGTTTTTGGTTCAAATTGCATTTTTATCATTGCAGAGCAATTCTGATGTTGTTGACGATGACCAATAAAACTTGGATTTAACTTATCTGAACAGGATTCAGGTCTTACTTTAATTCTTAGTTTACCATTTTTAATTTCATACCACTTTTCAAGAGGAGTTCTTAAGAAAATCCAATCTTTACCTAAATTAGTTGAATTAAATTCATCTATAAATTTGAAATTACCACTATACTTCCTCACTGCAAATTTTTTGTTTGGCTTTACAGGGTAAGAATATGAATACTGAACTTCTTCAAATTCAGGATTAATTATAGGCCAACCATCAATCCATTTGACAGGTGCTAAAAATGTTTCTCTTCCTGTATTGTAATAATTTTCTTTATAAGGTTTATATGGGCGGCATCCTAAAAATACTGCCCACCAATCACCATTAGGAGTTTCTACAAAATCTGCATGCCCAGTACATGTTATTGGAAATTCTCTTTCAGGATTTAAGTGACGCTGAGTCAATATTGGATTTTTATCATATGGTAAATAGGGACCATCTACCTTAATACTCCTAAATACAACCTCTGAATGATTTTCTGCAGTTCCACCTTCGGCCGCAATCAAGTAATAATAACCATCTTTTTTGAAAATGTGTGGACCTTCAATCCATATTGTTTTTTTTGAAATATCTGTTCCTCCATTTACAAGAATTTTTTCTTCCCCAATAACTTTTAGTTTTTCAATGTCAAATTCATACATTCTAATTGTTCTGTGACCATCATATAATGGTTTATTATCAGGCGCAACACTATTATAAACTATATATGTCTTACCATCATCATCAAAAAATAACGAAGGGTCAATACCATTAATTTCAGGAATCCAAACTGGATTTGACCAAGGTCCTTCTGGATTTTTTGCAGTCACTACAAAATTACCACCTGCATCAACAAGTGTGGATGTGACATAAAAAATTCCTTTGTGATATCTTATAGAGGGGGCAAAAACACCTCTTGATACACCAAGTCCATTTAAATTTGCTTGTTCTGGCCTATCTAGCACATGACCAATTAATTTCCAATTAACTAAATCTTTACTCTTAAATACAGGAATACCTGGGAAATAAGCAAAAGTAGAATTTACTAAATAGTAATCATCTCCTACCCTACATATACTCGGATCTGGATAAAACCCTGCTAATATTGGATTAAAAAACTTACTTTTTTCCTTTCCAAATATTAGACTAATAAACAACAAGAATAATATTAGCTTTTTCATGATTATTCTTTGTAGTAAGAAAATTTCTTAAAGCTTCTTTTCTAAGCAAAATTTAAGCTTGAAATAACAAATTACTTTTTACTCATTAATTTATAATTAAAACTTTCAGGTGGCCCTAGATAACTTTGTTTGAGGCCCCCTGCATCTATTACTATTTTTTGTAATACAATGCCTGGATTAATCATCCAGATTTTCAATACGTGTTTTCCAGGATTTTTAATTTTATGAATAGAAGTTTGTACATTGATGTTATCGGCAACCCATTTATTCCAAATTGGGTCTCTATTTAAGTCAGGAGGATTTGGATTAGAAGTCATATTAAAAACTTGAGGTTCATCATCATCAAAAGAAACTGCATAGCGAATGCCATCTTTGCTATGAGTAAAATTCATTGTTGGTGAGAAAAATAGATTAACTTTAACCTCGCCTGTTGAGAAAAGATATACGTTATATTCTAAGCGTGGGTTATCTTTACTGAATTGTTGAAAAGAATAAATCCCAGGAAACACAGTAACAGCAGATAATGTTCGGCCTAAATTTGGTATAATAACCCAACTAACATTGCTCGCATTTATTGCTTTCGAGTAATGTTCTGCTTCAATTGAAATATAACCATTACTTTCAATAAAACAGTGTTCATCATTTGATGCAACAGTTTCCAAGGGATTATTTATAAAAACATCTATTGTCACTTTTTTGCCTGTCCCCTCAACATAAATTTGAGAATTTGTCTTCCCTTTTGGGGCTTTATTCCAATCAATAGAAATCAAAATTCTTTTTTCTGTTTGAATTTCTCCTTTCGGTTCTTTTATCTCAACAAATGAATCTTTAGTTTCTACAGAATACTTAAAAGGTAAAATCCCTCTATTAAAAATTTCGATATAATAATTCTGTTTATTAAAAATATCAAATTCTGGTAATTTCAATGCAGTATTTGTAGCAGGGAACCATTCAAAAGAGCCTTCGACAGCTACTCCCATATCAGAACTTTTTTGCAAATCTATTCTTTTAACTTCTGGCATATAATTTTTATCTGGTTGTTGCCATGATGTATAACCAATATGTGTCTGAGACATCATATGATTCCATTTACCATTTCCCAGTTTGTGATATTTTTCAGTAATCAATGAATCCCTTACAAATAACTGCTCTGCATATTCGGCAAGTTTATTTGTCAAAGAGCGCCCTTGCTTAGCATAAAACCTATTCTTTGCTACTACAAAATAAAGTTCGTTTAGATTACTACAAGCTTCGACTGGGTGCAAAACAAGTTGATAATAAGCATCTTTATATTCAGATGAAAGTTTTTTATAAATTCCTAATGCTTTTCTATAGAGTAAATTATAATCATTTACTATTGTTTCAAATTCTCTGTAATTAAAAAGACTATAGGTATCTGGTGAAAGCAATTCTGGTTTTTTCCTTGAGTTATATTTAGTGTATTTATCTAATATTTCACCAATCTCTACTGAAAATTTTTCTCCAAATTGTTTTTTTGCCCATTCTTTAGAGTAAGATGATAATTTTTCGAGAGGTATAGCCTCTGGGTTCCACGCATAATCTAAGAAGAAGCTAATTGGAAATTCCATAGGTTTAATATCACCAACATTTACCACCCAAATTTTTCGAGCACCATATTCGTAAGCCAAGCGCATCTGTTCCCAAACTCTTTCAATTTGATTTGTATTGAGCCATTTATAATTTCTTGGACCACCAACATAATCATAGTGATAATAAATTCCATAACCACCTTTACGAGGCTTTTCATTTAAGTCAGGTAACTTGCGAATATTCCCCCAATTATCGTCACATAAAAGTAAAGTAACATCATCTGGTACTTTCATTCCCTTTTCATAATAATCTTGAACTTCTTTATACAATGCCCATACTTGAGGAATTTCTTCAGCCTTTTTTCCTGTAACTTCTTCAAGTATTTTTCTTTGGTCTCTTACAATTCTTTCGAGTAATGCAATGTTAGATTCTTCAGACATAGGTTCATCACCATCGCCCCGCATTCCAATTGTAACAATACTTTCATAATTCTTATTCCTTCGAATTCCTTCTCTCCAAAACTCTCTCAGTACACTATCATTTTTTTCATAATTCCAAGGTCCTTTTCCAAATTTAGACCACTCAACATGAGCACGCATCATTGGTTCGTGGTGTGATGTACTAATTACTATACCATATTCATCTGCTAATTTTGGATTTAATGTATCATCAACAAAAAAAGATTTACCCCACATTGCAGGCCATAGAAAATTTCCTTTAAGTCTAAGAATTAACTCAAAAACTTTTTCATAAAATTTTGAATTAAAACCGCCAAACTTTTCGTATGCCCAACCTGTTAGTGCAGGAGCTTCGTCGTTAATAAAAATTCCTCTATATTGTATTTTTGGTTCACCGTTTGTAAAAATTCCTGGCTTTATAAAAATCTGAGATTTTTTCTTTACTGGAACATCTGCCCACCAATACCATGGAGACACACCAATTTTTTCTGATAAATCAAAAAGGCCATAAATTGTACCTCTTTTATCGCTGCCTACAATTAATAAAATTCTTTTTGCATTAAATATCTTACCGTCAATTGTCTGAATTATAAATTTTTCCCATTTTCCTTTCAGCTCTTCTTCTTTAATAATTTTCTCAGCAATCAATTTTTTTATATATTGATTTTTCTCGATGGAACCTACTAGTATAAATTCATCCCTATTTGGAATTTTATCTTGAAATAATTCTGGTTTAACACCGGTTACATTTTTAATATCATTTTGAAAATATTCCAAGATTTTAATTACACCAGTGAATTCATTACTACTATAAACAATTGGTGGAACTTGACCATTTGTATAGAGCGGGAAAGCATCTTTAATTTTTTTTATTGAAACATAATCATCTTGAGCATTAACATTTATTATCAATAAAAAAAGAGAAAATAATAGTAATTTTACTTTGAAAGTATTCATATAATTTCCTATTTATTTACAAACTTTCGACTTTAATTCGTTAGGTACATAAATTTTGAAATTCCCACTAACTTGCAATAATGCCAATAAATAAAGTACCCCATCATAATATCGCCCCTGACCACTTGGCACAGGTAAGTTCCAAAGTTCTTCCACAAACTCTTTTCTAAATTCATTAGTTGAAGCAAGTGCAGCTACTGCATTCATAGAAATTAATCCTATGCTTCTATTGTTAGATAAAGGTTTTCCATCAAGAGTGTATAAATCTGGATACTTTTTTATACCTTGAGAATAGAAGAATTTCAACAAACGATTTGATTGTTCTATTGCCCATTTATCTCGTTTAAACCATATATAATCTACTGCCACATTCATAGCAACCCGCCATGCATCATACTGGAAATTATGATTTCCCCCGCCCCAAGGATTATATGGAGTCCCGTCAAACTTTGCATAATCTGGAGCAAGTCCAGTTACAGGATGTGTTGCTTTTTTAAGAAATTCTCTACTTACTTTTGCTACATCACACCAAAATTCATTATTCTTATCCGCGAACATTGCCCAGATTTCATAGAAATGAGGTACATGATACGATGGATCTGTAAAATCATCAGCTTCGCCTGCAGGGACAAAAACTACTTGTTTTATTCTTTTATTAAACATATTAGTTACAACTCTTCTATCATCTGATGAATCAGCCTTCGAAAGCATTGCATCTAAAATTTTCTGTGCCTCTAATCTATAATTGAAAATTCCTTCACCATCTCCCCACCTAGCAGAAGCGAAAAACAAAGCAGTTACAATCCATTCCTCTCCATCAGAAGCAGAGTTAGAATCTATTATCTCACCATTTGTTCTACAATGCCATGCAAAGTAATTTTTTCTTTGTCCAGATTTATGTTGCATATAAGTTTTAGCCCATTTCCATAATCTATCGAACTCTTCTTTTTTATCTAACTGAACAGCTATCATCATTCCATACGACATTCCTTCTGTCCTTACATCATTATGAAGTATATCCTCTATGTAAGCCATATCATTTCCTACAGGATAATAGATTCTCTGAGTCTTTTCGTCTCCATAAAATAATTGTCTGAATGCAGAATCAATTTTAGCTTTTACTTCATTTTCACTTTTATTAAGTAATTCAACAAAAAGATTAGGGTATTTGTTGGTTAGAAATGCACTATTCTTTATAGCAACATCAGAGGCAGAAGCACAACTATATGCAATTAATGCTATAAAGAGAGTAACAACGAGTTTCATACTACCTCTTTGTAATTTTTAATATAATTTTTTCTTTTCAATAAAAAAGGGGAACTTGGAAAATGGAGGCACCATTAATTTAAAAACCAAATTCCCCTCTTAACTGTAAGAGCACTTTATTTCATTACAACTAATTTCTTAATAGCAGAAAAATTGTTTGCTTGCAACTTATAAAAGTAAATTCCAGATGCTAAATCAGATGCATTAACCTTTACTTGATGTCTGCCCACATTATAATCTCCAGAGGCTAGTATTTTTACTTCTCTTCCTAAAAGATCATACAAGCTCAAACGAATTTTACTAGAGACAGGCAAAGTAAATTCAATAGTTGTCTCTGGATTAAAAGGATTAGGATAGTTTTGAGAAAGTTCGTAAGTAGTAAATTTATTCTCTTGTTGAACATCAACGGTAACTTCAGTGATAGTGAGATTGTCAAAGTAATAAGTAGTAGGTATAAAACTAGCATTTCTGCTTTCACTTAAATGAATAGGTGCTCTCCCCTGAGTAACACCAGCAGGGGTAGTAAAGTCAAATTGTATTTTTCTCCAACTTGTTGACATTACTACTTGATGCGCTCTACCCCATTCACGATATGTAACTGGTTCTCCAACTGTAAAATTAACAATAGGACCCGCCTTATCTGCTTTTGCCCAAATAGTATAAGTGTACTTTGTATTTGGTTTAACTGTAAATGGTTCGTTTACTACTTGAATATCCCAAGAATTAGCGCCAAGTGCATCTATAATAACCATCAATGCTTTTGTCCCATCATAAACTGTATCTCCAACCACTTCAAAGTATGCTTTACCTGTTCCTTCTGCTAATAGCGTCCAACCTGGAATCTCTGTCCCAGTTGCTGGACCTAAAACTGCTCCCTCAAAATTACCATTTGGATTTATTGCTATCGGTTGACTAAATACAATGCTATAAATTCCAAGGAAAATTATTATTGTAATTTTACGTAACAATTCACCCTCCTATTTATTAATTATTTGACCTTCTTAAAGCTAATTCTGATTCTATTTTCTGCATCATTTTATTGTTAAGAGGATACATAATCATTAAAGCACCACCGATTAACCCAGCCAAAGCAGGATAAATACTCATAAGCATTTTAATTCCTTTTATTGTTTCAAGAGCTTGTTCTTGATTAGCAACAAAACCATAATATGCTAACAACCAACCAACAATTGCTCCCCCAAGAGTAAGACCTAATTTTAAGGAGAATAAAGATGCTGCCATAACTAATCCTGTAGCTCTTCTACCATTTTTCCATTCAGAGTAATCGGCTGTGTCTGTGTACATTGCCCATTGTAAAACAGAAACTGGACCAAGTGCAAACGAAACTACAAAGTTTAGTAAAAAAGCAACAACAACATCTTGAGGTTTAAGAATGTAAAAAAGTGCACAAAATAGAGAACTAATAATTAAAGCTGCAGAATATGTATTCTTCTTGTCAAACTTTTTTGCAAACCACTTAGTTAAAACAGCACCAATTATTGTCACTATTGTACCTGATAACATAAAAGAAGATGCCAAAACATCAAATGAAACGTTATTTATACCAAACAAACTAAATGGCTGATCTTTAATATAGTATTTGAAATAGTACATTATAGAAGAATTTCGGACCACAACATAAACAAGCTGAAATACCGTAGCTCCGGCTATTAAAAGCCATGGTTTATTGTGAATTAGGTCCTTTAAATCTTGTTTAAAATTACTTTTTTGTTCTTTTGGAGGGTAAACTCTCTCTTTAGTAGTAATAAATGTTATGAAAAACAATATAATAGCAAGCAATGATAGAGTACCCATTGCCCATTGCCATCCTACTGCATCATTTCCTTTACCAAAATATTTTACTAATGACATTACAGAGGCTTGAACTATCAAACCACCAATAAAAGCAGCAACAAATCGAAAGGATGAAATTTCTGTTCTTTCTAGTGAGTTAGGTGTAATAACTCCCATTAAAGCTGAGTAAGGAACATTGACGGCAGTATAAGACATCATCAATAAATTATAAGTAATATATGCATAAATTAATTTGCCAGTTGTATCAAAGTTTGGGGTAGTAAATGTAAGAACACCAAAAATTCCAAATGGAATTGCAGCCCAAATTAAATATGGACGAAACTTTCCCCATTTAGTATTTGTCCTATCTGCTATAGTACCCATTATAGGATCATTTATAGTATCCCAAATCCTTGTTACTAAAAACATAGTTCCAACAGCAGCGGCTGGCAACCCAAACACATCAGTATAAAAGTACATTAAAAAGAGCATGAAAGTTTGGAAGTACAAATTCGATGCAGTATCTCCCAAACTATATCCAATTTTTTCTTTTAACGAAAGTTTTTCTTCAACAGCTTGCACTTTTTACCTCAAGTTTATTTTTTAAGAATTTTTTATCGAAGAAATGTGTATAATAAACTTTATTATAATCATTTTCTCAAATTTCCAATTTTGTAGAAGGACTGATTGTCTCAGAATACTAATTGTATAGGTAGGTATTTGAATTTTTGAGTCCATAAAATTTTCAATTATGTTTTATCAGTTCAACATTAATTGAACCGATTAAATATAAGAAACATTTTTTCTAAATGTCAATATGAAATTATTTTAGAGAGGAACATTTGAAGGATAAATTAAAAAGATAACGCTTTTTAAGTTTCAAAAGAGCTTAATTTCTTACTAATACCTTAGTAGATTCTCTAATAACAAGTTCAGTTTCTAATACTACTTTTTCAACAGGAAGCAATGTAGAAGACTCAATATTTTTTATTAAAATTTCTGCAGCTTTTTTACCAATTTCTCTTTGAGGTGCTCTTATTGTTGTAAGTGGAACTGGATAAATTTTAGCATAAAAAATATCATCATTACCAATAATTGATATATCATCTGGGACTCGAATATTTAGTTCTTTTAATGCTAACATTACAGAAAGAGCTTGGAGGTCATTAAAGCATACTATAGCCGTTGGGTAATCTTCTTTATTTAGTTTTTTAAAATACTCTATAGTTTTCTTGTAGCTCTCTTCATAGTCGCTGCCAATTTGTACTATCATATCTGGATGAAAGACAAGAGTACTTTCACTAAATGCATGCCGAAAACCTTCAATTCTTTCTTGAGTGTGAGAGGAATGAGGAGGACCAGCAAAATGTACAATTTTAGTATGCCCACAATCCATTAAGTACTTAACAGCTCGTTTAATGGCTTTCAGATTATCAATAGCAACAACATTGGCTTGTATACCTTTAACATCTTCAAGCAATACAAAAGGAAAATTCAACATCTTTAAGTTAAATAGATGCTCTATTTCTGCAGTCCCTTCAACAATAGGTGCTATAATTGCACCCTTTATATCCTTAGTGGAAAACAAATGTGAAAATTTTTTTTCACTTTCATGATTATTTTCTGAGCTAGTAATAATCACAGAATAACCTTTACTACTTGCATATTCTTTAACACCTGTAGCTATGGCTGTGTAAAATGGGTAATTGATATCTTTAATTATAATCCCAATACTCTTATCTTGATGACCATTTTTTAAATTCCTAGCTACTCCTTTAGGCCTAAAATTCATCTCCTTCATCACTTTCAAAATATGTTCACGCGTTTCAGGCTTTACTGTGTTTTTCCCATTAATTACAGCTGAAACAGTTCCTTTTGATACACCTGCCTTTTTAGCTACATCAACTATTGTAATTCTTTTCATCAAAAGCTCCAACAAAAAAATTGGTCAATTAAAACGGTTTAATGGTTTTTCAATTCACAAAAATATCTTATTATTAAACTAAAATCAAACGTTTGAACATATAAAATTTTATCAACTTATAAGTTTAACTTGAGCTGTTTATTATTTCTTTCTCAAATAGTTCTTAATCTTCCTAAATAAGTTAAACTCTTTAACGTTAAAAATATACCAGTTATTTTTCATAAGAAATAAAATATTAACTAAAAAATTATTATAATTTTGATATAAACTATTGATCTAAAATATATCAATATTATATAAACTTAGTAAACTCTACTTAAAACATTCACCATACTTATGAAAAAAAATTAGGGTACATAAATTGATAGAAAAATTGTTATTCATAATTAAAAAATTTTTTTAAAACAATATGCAAAGGTTTGCGGTAATGTTTGCACTCTTTCTCTTTTTTAATTTAATAGGAGGAAAAAATTATGAAGTTATTAAACTCTATACTAATTATATTTTTATTTGGAATAACTCAGGTATACTCACAAAGTGCTGTTCGAGAATCATTTAATTATCCTTTAGGCACCTATCTCGATAATAAAGGGGAAGCAAAAGACGGCTGGGGAGGCCCATGGATTTTATTCGATTCTTCTTGGGCAAAGCATTACAATGTATTTATTGTATCCGATACAGGCTTTTCTTATAACGATAAAATTAATTTTCCTATTTATAATACAGGTCATCACATTAAGGGTGCAAATAAAACTGCCTGGGGCTATCAAAGATATGGTAGATACCTTGCACAAAGATGGCCTCAAAAAGCTAATGCAATTTATTGGTTGAGTTGCGCATACCAACTTGAAAGATTCACAGATAATGGTTGGGCACTGGTAAGCGTCTATGATAGTACAAAAGAACTTGCTGGTGTAGGACATGAATGGGGAAACGATTGGATTGGAATTGCAACTTACAACGATGAAGGTCATTCACCATATATGACTAAAGATGGTCCTCAATGGCTTGTAGCAAGAATTAAAATGTCTGGCGATTCTACCGCTAGAGTCCATCTTTGGGTTAGCCCTGACCCAAACGGCGGTGAACCCGACACAAATATGGCAGATGCTCGTGGTAACTGGAAGCTACCAAAAGGTTTCAATAGAATTGTAGTCCACTTTGGTGGAGAAGGTGTTGGTATGACGATGGCAGTAGATGAAATAAGACTTGGAACTACATGGAAAGATGTCTCGTCACCTATAACTAATGTTGTTAATGAACATCCATTTTTATCTTACAAATTTGAACTTATGCAAAATTATCCTAATCCTTTTAATCCAACTACTAAAATTTCATATTCCATCGACAAAAAAACACATGTTAAACTTACAATTTACGATTTGATGGGGAATAAAATAGCAACTATTGTTGATGGCATCAGAAATCCTGGAATATATATAACTTCATTTAATTCCCACGGCTTGCCAAGTGGAATATATTTTTACAAGTTGGAAACTGAAAATCAATCTATAACAAAGAAAATGATTTTAATTAAATAATTTTATTTCCTAAGCCGGAGTTAAAATTTTTAACTCCGGCTACTTAATTTGTTTAATCTTACATCACTAAACTTGAAAGTCTAAAATACAATTTGAAATTAAAACAACAGTACAGCAAATAAATTTTTAAATACGATTTTAAAAAGTTAATTATCTTTAATACTCTAAAATAATTATTGTATCAACCGGGTCTACTTTTTCTGGGGGAATCTTTATGCCTATTCCAAAAGAATCTTGCTTGTAAATAAGTTTTGTCCCATCAAATAACTTAACTGACTTTATTTTCTTACCAAAATCTGGAAGTAATAAATTATTATTTTCATAATTTAGTAAATGAACAAAAACTTTATTTTCTTTTTGAGTAGTAACTCCCCAACTTTTTTCTGAAATTGGACCTCCTCTTGTTCCATATATTGTTTCACCATATTTCTTTAACCAATTCCCTATTTCTTTTAATCTGTCTACAAACTCTGATTGAATTTTACCATCTGGCATTGGACCTACATTCAACAAAAAATTTGCATTATTACCTGCAGCTTTTACTAAATACTGAATTAGTTCCTTTGAAGATTTATAGTTTTTATCAAGAAGATTAAATCCCCACGAGTTGTTTATTGTCTCGCATGTTTCCAAAGGCAAGTCACCAATTTTGGATTCACTGTTAAATCCAGAAGTATTTTTCCCAGGCAAATCTTTTTCAAACATCTGAAAGTCTTCGCCTTCAAGAGGAGCCACATGGTGGTTATTCCCTATTAAACAACCGGGCTGAAGTTGATGAATCAATTTATAAATCTCATTAAGTTTCCAATCAGCATTTTTCTTATCCCATAAACCATCAAACCAAATTCCTCCTATTTGACCATAATTCGTAAGTAATTCAGTAATTTGTGTTTTCATGAAATTGATATAATTATTCCAATCGCCACTATCTTTTCTTCCAGAGTATTGACCAGTCATTCCTCTCGGGAAATAATCATCATGATACCAATCTACCAACGAGTAATAAAAAAATATTTTAATTCCTTGTTTATGACATTCATCTGCAAGCATTTTTATTATATCTTTTTTGTAAGGTGTTCTTTCAACAATATTCCATTTACTTGCCTTTGTATTAAACATAGAAAAGCCATCGTGATGTCTGGTAGTAATAGTAATATATCTCATACCAGCATCTTTTGCCAAGGAAACCCACTCTGTAGGATCGAAACTAATAGGATTGAAAAACTCTGCTAATCTTTCATAAGTTTTTTTATCAATTTTTTTATTTTGCATTACCCATTCACCATCGCCCAGTACGCTATAAACTCCCCAATGAATAAATAAGCCAAACTTTGCATCCTGAAACCATTGACGGTTTTTAATATTTTCTTGCGAAGGTATATAGTTTTCTTGAGAAAAAAGATTTGAGTGGTAAATAACAAAAAATATTAAAAAATGAATAAATAATTTTATAATGTTGGTTTTCATAAATCTATTAAATTAAGTTTTTAATTCTAGTGAATTGATAATACCTAATTCTAATCCTCTTAACTCAGCCAACGCCCTCATCCTTCCAAATAAAGAGTAACCTGGATAAATACCTTTTTTATGTTGATCTGGAATCATTAATCTACCATGATCTGGACGCATTGGCATTCTTATATCTTTTCTTCCTGCTTCTATTCTTCTTTTTTGTTCAAGTAAAAGTATTTTCATGACTTGATATAAATCTACATCGCCATAAAGGTGGTCTGATTCCATAAAATCGCCATTAGGATTTTTTCTCACATTTCTAAGATGTAAAAAATTTATCCTACTTGCAAAAGTATTTGCTATATCAATTACGTTATTATTCAATCCAGCTCCAAAAGAGCCAGTACATAAAGTAAGTCCATTGGAAAAAGAATCAACAGCATTTAGAATTTTTTCGACATCATTTTTAGTGCTAACAATTCTTGGAAGCCCAAGTAAGGACCTTGGTGGGTCATCTGGATGAATTACCATAAAAATATTTGATTCTTCTGCAACAGGAATTATTTCTTTAAGAAATTCAATAAGGTTATTTCTAAGTTCATTATCAGTGATATCTGCATAGTCGTTAAGAAGCACTTTAAATTGTTCTAAAGAATACTTTTCCCATGAACCTGGAAGAGCAAATAAAATTGTATTTGTTAATTTTTCTTTTTCGAAATCATTTAATTTTTCAAAATAATCCTTTGCTTCTTTAATTTGAGTTTCTGTGTAATCTTTTTCAGCATTTTTTCTTTTTAATATAAACAAATCAAATGCTGCAAAAGCTTTTATTTCAAACTTACTTGTTATTGAACCATCTTCATAAATTGTTTCTAAATCTGTTCTTGACCAATCAAGAACTGGCATAAAATTATAGCATACTGTATCTATGCCACACTTTCCTAAATTCTGCAATGAAATTTTATAATTATCAATATATTTCTTGTAATTACCTTTTCTCTTCTTTATATCTTCATGCACAGGTAGACTTTCTACAACAGACCATTTCAGGCCTTCCGATTCTATTAACATTTTTCTTTTACTTATTTCATCAACTGTCCAAATTTCTCCTACTGGTATTTGATGCAATGCTGTTACTACGCCAGTAGCTCCAGTTTGTTTTACTTCCTTCAAAGTGATTGGGTCGTTAGGACCAAACCATCTCCATGTTTCTTCGAAAGCCATATATATAATTCCTTTTTTTTCTTATAGAAATTTAAACTCCACTAAAAATACTAAATCCTCCATCAATAGGTATAACTGTACCAGTAACAAACTTAGATGCATCTGAAGCAAGCCATAAAACAGCTCCAACAACTTCTTCGGGGTACCCAAATCTTTTAAAAGGGGTCATATTAATAATTGATTTCCCTCTTTCTGTAATTGAGCCATCATTGTTTAATAACAAACTCTTATTCTGCTCTGTAATAAAAAATCCAGGGGCAATTGCATTTACTCTAATTTTATCACCATACTTTGTTGCTAATTCAACTGCCATCCACCTAGTAAAATTTTCTATTGCAGATTTTGCTGCTGAGTATCCAACAACTCTTGTAATTGCTCTCTGTGCTGCCATTGAAGAAATATTTATAATAGAACCAGCTTTATTTTCTGCCATTGTTTTACCAAAAATAAATGTTGGTAAAACTGTACCGTAGAAATTCAAATCAACAACTTTTTTAAATTCTTCAAACTTCAAATCAAAGACTGTTTCATTCAAATTAACTGTAGCTCCTGGCATATTACCACCTGCTGCGTTAACTAACACATCAATTCTGTCAAATTTACTAATTATTTCTTCTTTAGCTCTAATGATATCTTCTTCTAAAAGCACATCGCACTTAATTGCTATTAGTTCTTCTTTAGTACGATTTAGCTCTTTAACTTTTTTATTTAACTTTTCTTCGTTCCTTCCTATCAATATAACTTTTGCCCCTGCATTTAAAAATCCTTCTGCCATTTGACCACCTAAAACTCCCGAACCTCCTGTAATAACTACAACTTTATTTTTTATATTAAAAAGTTTTTCTAAAAAATCCATTTTAAGTTACCTTTAATTTGTGGAACTATTATAAGCAGCTCGTTGATGATCTTAGTTGATATGCTTTAAAGAAGCTACAATAACTACAAACGAGCTAAAATTTTCTTACCCCAAATATAATTTTACACTCGAGATTTTTCAATTTTGTTATAAATTGGATGGAATTAAAAACTCTTTGGAAAAAATATTACTATTCACAAAAGTGTCAAATCTCTAATTTCATTACTTCCTTGACATTTACTGCATGGCAAAGTATTTTTTCAAGCCTAAAAATGAATAAAACAACTTTACATTGAAAGTAAGACTAACAGAAAAAGATCGAAAGGCCATTGAGGAAGTTAAAGCTAAAGGAAATATTCCCAAGCACATTGCAATTATTATGGATGGCAATGGAAGATGGGCTAAGAAAAGAAATTTACCTCGAGTTGCGGGACATCAAAAAGGTGTTGAAATTGTTAGAGAAATTGTAGAAGCTTGTGTTGGATTAGGAGTAGAGGTATTAACACTTTATACTTTTTCAACAGAAAATTGGAAAAGACCCAAAGAAGAAGTATCTACATTAATGAGATTAATTGTTAAAAGTCTTAAAAAAGAAACTGATGAATTAAATAAAAACAATATAAAATTAACAACAATAGGTGATAAAAATTCACTGCCGGAAATTGTTCAAAAAGAATTAGATAATGCTATTGAAAAAACTTCTAAAAACTCAAAAATGATTTTAAACTTAGCCATTAGTTATGGAGGTAGATGGGAACTTGTAGAAGCCGTAAAAAATATAAGTGCACAAGTTGCTGCAGGTAAAATTTCTTTGAGCGATATCAATGAAGAATTGATTTCAAAAAACTTAACTACTGCCGAACTTCCAAACCCAGATTTATTAATACGAAGTGGTGGTGAATTTAGAATTAGTAATTTTCTTTTATGGCAAATTGCTTACTCAGAAATTTACGTTACAGATACCTTATGGCCCGATTTCAACTGCAAGCATTTGCTTGAAGCAATAAAAGATTATCAAAAAAGAGAAAGAAGATTTGGTTTAGTTAGTGAACAATTGTCAAAAAATTTTAAGAAGTAAAAAATGCATAAACATAATCTTAAAGAATTCTTGTTAATAATAATAACACTTGTACTATTTTTAAATCAAAATTTTTATTCTCAGTATCAAAAAGCTACTTATAAAATTCTCGGGATATCGGTTGAGGGTAATAAAACAGCAGATGCAAGTACTATAATTGCAAATACTGGATTAAAAACCGGCGATGAAATATCAATCCCAAGCGATCAAACTAATAATGCTATCCAAAGATTATGGAATCTTGGAATATTTCAAGACATACAGATTCTAATTGAGAAAAAAATTGATGATGGAATTTTTCTAAAAATAAAAGTAAAAGAATATCCGCGGCTCGAACAATTCGTAATCAAAGGGAATGATGAAGTTAGTACTGATGATATCAATAAAAAAATTACAATAGTTCGTGGTCAAACATTAAAGCCCCAAGAAGTAGCTAGAATAGTTCAAAAAATAAAAGACCTTTACATCGAAGAAGGTTTTTTAAATGCAAGTATAATTCCCACTTATTTCATCTTTTCAAAAGCTGATACAAATAAAAATGAAGTAACTGTAACATGGGTAAACGAAAAAGATTTTTCAGAAGAGTACAAAACAAAATATGAACTAAAAAAAGCTGTAGCATTTAATTCAGTTGCAAGAATAAAAGAAAGAGTTCTTGTAATGCTCAAAATAAATGAAGGTAATGAAGTTAAAATAAGAAGTATTGTTTTTAATGGTAACAGTGCTTTTGATGATGGCAAATTAAAAGGTGTTTTTGATGATACAAAGGAAAAAAAATGGTGGAAATTTTGGTCATCAGCAAATTTCAAAAAGGATAAATTCGAAAAAGATAAAGAACTTTTAGAAAAGTTCTACAGAAAAAATGGCTTTAGAGATTTCGTAATATTGAAAGATACTTTAATCTATTCTCAAGACAAAAAATACGTTGATTTAATAATTGATGTTTATGAAGGAAAACAATATAAAATTAGAAATATTGTTTGGGAAGGTAATTCAGTTTATTCAGATGAAGAACTTACTAACAGGTTAAATTTCAAAAAAGGTGATATTTATGATTATGAAAGGTTTAATCAAAATTTACACTATAACGAAAAACAATCTGATGTATCTTCACTCTATCAAGATAATGGCTACCTAGCTTTTTCTTTAGATACAAAAGAAGTAAAAGTTGCAGATGATTCAATTGATATTATTATTCGAGTAAATGAAGGAAATAGATTCAAAATAGGAAAAGTAGATATTCAAGGAAATACAAAAACAAAAGATAAAGTTATAAGAAGAGAACTTTATACTGTACCTGGCTACTATTTTAGTAGAGGTTTAATTTTAAGAAGTCTTCAGCAACTTGCTAATCTACAATACTTTAATACAGAAAGCCTTTATAAATCTGGTATCGATTACAGGCCTGTTAATGATAGTACAGTAAATTTAATTTATAAAGTAGAAGAAAAATCGAGTGATTATTTAAATGCCTCGGTTGGTTATAGCGGTGCTTTTGGTTTTAGTGGAGCCATTGGATTTACATTAACAAATTTCTCAATTACAGAACCATTTCAGATGGGAGGTGGACAAATCCTAAACTTTAATTGGCAATTTGGTGTAGGAAATTATTATAGAACCTTTTCACTCGGATTTACAGAACCGTGGCTTATGGATACTCCAACTTCTGTAGGTTTTGACTTGTTTGATACACGACAGCGTTACGTTTACGACATGAGAAAATCTGGAATTTCATTTAGACTTGGAAGAAGATTAACCTGGCCTGACGATTTCTTCTATGTCCAAGGTTCCTTTAGATTTCAATACAATGATATTATTGATGGTGGTGGCTTCTATAACATAGGTAAAACAAGGCAATATACACTAGGAACTGCTATTTCAAGAACAGATATCGATAATCCAATATTTCCTTCGCGCGGTTCTAAATTAGCATTTAATGCAGAATTTTCTGGCGGACCTTTTTTGCCAGGTAATGTAGATTATTATAAATTCGATCTTACAACTGAGTGGTATAAATCATTATTCAATACAAATAGAATTGTCCTTTATGCAAATACAAATCATGGTTACATTCATAACCTTGGAGACTTAAAAAACATTGACCCATTTGATTTTTACTACATGGGCGGTAATGGAATGATTATAGCTACTGTCCCATTGCGTGGTTACGAAGATAGAAGCCTTGGTATTGTCGATGTAAGCGGAAATGTAATCGGTAGTCGCGTAATGGTAAAATATACATTTGAATTACGAGCTGCATTAGCATTAGAACCAATCCCAATTTATGTACTTGCATTTGCAGAAGCAGGTAATGTATATTTTGATATCAAAGAAGCAAATTTTTTTGATTTGAAAAGGTCCGTTGGAGTAGGTGCAAGAGTCCTAATCAATCCTATAGGATTACTTGGATTTGACTATGGGTATGGATTTGACCGTAAAAGTGTAGATGGCAAAAATCCACAATGGTTATTCCATTTTCAATTTGGCAAAGGTTTTTAACATAAATAAAAACGAGGTAAAAGTGAAAAGAATACTATTTTTTGTTTTAATTGCTGCAACTTTATATGCACAAACACAACAATCAACACAACAACAAAAAATTGGTTATGTTGATTCAGAAATAATTTTAGCACAATTTCCAGAAGCTATAAAAGCTAAAAGCGATTTAGAAGCACTTGTATCTAAATGGAGAAAAGAAGCCGATAGCATGGCCACAGAACTCCAAAATGCTTATGCAGAATACCAAAAACAAGCTCAAACAATGACCCAAGAAAAACAACGAGAAGCTCAACAAAAAATAATTGAGAAAGAACAAAAATTACAGCAATATAGAGAACAAAAATTTAGTCAACCTAATGGAGAATATTTTGTAAAACAAGAACAACTAATGGCTCCAGTTAAAAAGAAAATTTTCAAAGCAATTGAAGATGTTGCCAAAGAAGAAGGTATGCATTATGTTCTCGACAAAGCAGGAGAAGTAGTAGTTCTTTATGCAGACCCAGCATTTGATATTACTTTTAAAGTTCTTGACCGTCTAAAAAGAGGCAAATAAAAACGGAATTAAATCATGAAAAAAATTGGCTTGGTTTTATTTTTATTTACATCTATTTCTTTTGCCCAACTAAAGATTGGTTATGTTGATAGTGACGCAATTATGAAACAATTACCTGAATATCAAGATGCTCAAAAAAAATTAGATGCAATTATTAAAGAATGGCAAGAAGAATTAAGTAAAATGGAAAAAGAATGGAAAGCTAAATACGACGATTATGAAAAACGTAAACTAATTTTAAGCGATCAAAGAAGAGTTCAAATTGAAAAAGAACTTGTTCAATTAGAAGAGCAAATTTCAAAGTTCCGTCAAGAAAAATTCGGTGTACGTGGCGAGCTTTTTCAAAAACAAGAAGAACTTAATAAACCTATTCTAAACAGAATCTTTAATGCAATTAAAGATGTTGCAAAAGAAAATAACTACGATTTTATATTTGATAGAAGTGGTGATATATTATTTCTCTATGCTAAAGAAGAATATGATGTAACAAACTTAGTCTTAGAAAAACTAAAATGAGCAATTTATGAAAATAAAATTAAAAGATGC
This sequence comes from Melioribacter sp., assembly GCA_026417975.1. Lineage (GTDB taxonomy): Bacteria > Bacteroidota > Ignavibacteria > Ignavibacteriales > Melioribacteraceae > Rosettibacter. The sequence goes on along the minus strand of JAOACD010000015.1, from coordinate 114,375 downwards.
CGCCGACTTTGTCGGCGGTATCGTTATTGGCAATCCAGAGCTTGAAATTACAAACATAGCAAAAATCGAAGAAGCAAAAGAAGGTGACCTTACGTTTCTGTATTTACCTGCTTACGAAAAATATCTTGCAACAACTAAAGCCTCCGCTGTTATTATAAGCCCAAACTTTAAAAAAACTAGAACAGATTTAAGCTACATTGAAGTCCAAAACCCACAAGTTGCTTTTCAAAAAATCATTACAACTTTTCTTAAACCAGAATTAAAATTAAAAGGGATAGATTCTTCTGCTTTTATTCATCCAACTGCAAAAATTGGTGAAAATGTTGCAATTGGAAAAAACGTTGTAATTTCCGAAAACTGTGAAATAGGAAAAAATACCTATATATATCACAATACTGTAATTATGGAGAATGTTAAAATTGGAACTAATACTTTAATATACCCCAATGTAACCATAAGAGAAAATTGTGTTATAGGGAATAATGTTATAATTCATTCAAATACATGTATTGGTTCCGACGGCTTTGGGTATGTTTTAAATGAAAAAAATGAATATGAAAAAATTCCACAAATAGGTAATGTTGTAATTGAAGATGATGTTGAAATTGGCTCAAACGTATCTATAGATAGAGCAGCATTTGGCTCAACTTTAATAAAAAGAGGAGTTAAAATAGACAATCTTGTTCAGGTTGCCCATAATGTTATAATTGGCGAGCATACAGCTATTGCAGCACAGGCTGGAATTTCTGGCAGTACAAAAATAGGCAAGCATTGTATGATTGCCGGCCAATCTGGTTTTGTTGGTCATATAGAAATTGCTGATGGGACAATAATTGGAGCTCAAGCAGGCGTATCAAAATCTATAAAAAAAGCTGGCAAATACAGAGGAAGCCCTGCCGAAGAAATGTCAACCCAATTAAGACTAGAAGCTCATATCAGAAATTTACCTACATACTTAGAAAGAATTAAAAAATTAGAAGAAAAAATTGCATTTTTGGAAAACAAAATTTTTGAACTAACAGAAAAGAAGGGTAATTAATGTTAGAATTACAAAGAACAATTGCAAAGCCAGTTTCTTTATCTGGCATTGGATTACATACAGGTACACCTTGTACCATAACTTTTAAACCTGCTCCCGAAAATTACGGAATCAAATTCATTAGAGTAGATTTAGGCGGAAGCCCCGAGATTCCTGCTAACGTAGATTATGTTGTTGATTTATCAAGAGGTACAACACTTGGCATTGGAGATGCCAAAGTCCATACAGTTGAGCATGTATTAGCTGCAATTGTTGGCCTTCAAATAGACAATATCATCATCGAAATAGATGGTATTGAACCCCCAGTTGGAGATGGCAGTGCAATGCCATTCGTCGAAAAACTACTTGAAGCTGGTTTTGTCACTCAAAATAGCCCAAAAGACTATCTTGTTATAGACCAAACAGTATCATATCACGACGAAGAAAAAAATATTGACATAGTTGCTTTACCACTTAATGATTACAGAATTACGATAATGGTTGATTATCAAAACCCAGCTTTAGGAAGTCAACATACTGGCTTATTTAATTTAGAAAAAGAATTCATTACAGAATTTGCCCCTGCAAGAACTTTTTGCTTCTTAAGCGAAGTTGAAATGCTTGCAGACCAAGGCTTGATTAAAGGTGGTAATATAAATAATGCTGTCGTAATTGTTGATAAAGAAATAGACGAAGCAGGATTAAAAAGATTAAAAGAAAAATTAAACTTAGATGAAGATATTTCTGTAACTCACGAAGGATTTTTAAGTAATAATAAATTACGCTTTAAAAACGAACCAGTTCGTCATAAACTGCTTGACATGATGGGCGATTTAGCATTAATTGGTGTTCCTATAAAAGCACAAATACTTGCAGCTCGCCCAGGTCATAAAGCAAATGTAGAATTTGCTAAGAAAATTCGTTCTCTATATCAACAGAAAAAATTAGTAAAAAAATACCAGCTTGTAAAAAAAGAAGGTGTAGTTTTCGATGCAAATGCAATTCAAAGAATTCTACCACACCGCTACCCTTTCCTACTTGTAGATAAAATAATCGATCTTGAACTCGATAAAAAGGTCGTTGGCGTTAAATGTGTTACAATAAATGAACCATTTTTTCCCGGTCACTTTCCAGGGCAACCAATTATGCCTGGGGTTCTAATAATTGAAGCAATGGCTCAAGTAGGTGGGATTCTTGTTCTAAATTCATTCATAGACCCATCTAATCATCTAGTGTATTTTATGAGTATAAATAATGCTAAATTTAGAAAACCTGTTGTGCCTGGCGACCAATTAATTCTCGAGGCAGAAATAATTTCTAAAAAGAAAAAATATTTTTCAATTAAAGGTACTGCATATGTCGATGGTAATTTAGTAGCAGAAGCTGAATTTATGGGTGCTATTGTAGATAAAGAAAACAAATCTCAAAACTAATTTTTATTGTTATGAATAATATACATCCAACCGCAATTGTAAGTCCAAAAGCTAAATTAGGCAATAATATTGAAATAGGTCCTTACGCAATCATCCAAGACGATGTAGAAATTGGAGATGATTGCAAAATTGGTCCTCATGTTGGTATCTATAATGGGGCCAGAATAGGTAAAAGAGTAAAAATATTTCAGGGTGCTTCAATTTCTAATTTGCCGCAAGATTTAAAGTATGCTGGAGAAGAAACTTTTTTGTATATAGGCGATGACACAGTAATTAGAGAATTTGCTACTCTCCATAAAGGAACAGCAGCTACTGGAAAAACTGTAATAGGTAGTGGATGCCTACTTATGGCTTACGTTCATATTGCGCACGATTGTTACATTGGTAACAAAGTTATAATTTCAAATGCTACACAAGTTGCAGGACACGTTCATATAGAAGATGTTGTTGTAATTGGTGGACAAGGAGCAATTCATCAATTCTGTAAAATAGGTCAACATGCAATGGTTGGTGGAGGTGGAATGGTAGGAACAGACATTCCACCTTATGCTTTAGTTAGTGGCTATCCTGCAAGATTTATGGGATTAAATATTGTCGGATTACGTAGAAGAAATTTTTCAAACGAAGATATAAATACTCTTAAAGAAGCTTATAGAATTTTTTATAATTCGGGATTAAATCACTCTCAAGCTTTAATAATATTAAAGGAAAAATTCTCCGAGCATCCTCTCGTTAAAAATGTTATTGAATTTATTGAAACATCTGAACGCGGTGTTGTAAGAAGATGAAATGGTTCTTTATCGATACTGGAGCTTCTTCAGGCAAGTTTAACATGGATTTAGACCTTAGATTAGCTCAAATATGTTCTAATAATACTGCTTACCTTAGACTCTATAAATGGGAACCATATTGTATTTCTATTGGCGCTCATCAAAAGTTCGAAGATATTAATCTCCAAAAAGCTAAACATGATGGAATTGACGTAGTTAAAAGACCTACTGGAGGCAGAGCTATACTCCATGCTGAAGAAATTACTTATTCGGTAATTATCCCCTATTCTAAAATTCAAAGTGCTAAAGAAGTTTACCAAAAAATTTCCATCGCATTAATTGAAGGTCTAAAAATTTACCACCCTTTACTTGCAAATCTCGAGTTAGAAAATTTGCAGCCACAGTTTCAAAATATTCTTAATAAACCAAGTGGTATTTTATGCTTTGCAAGTACAGCAAAAAACGAAGTAAAATTTCATGGAAAAAAACTTATCGGTAGTGCTCAGAGAAAACTAAATTCTTCAATTTTACAACATGGTTCGATACTTTGCGGTAAATTCCACCAAAAATTAATCGATTACATAAATTTGGATGAGCAAAATAAATTATTACTTAAAAAAGAAATAACAGAAAAAACAATTGAAATAGAAACAATAATTGGAAAACAAGTTGACTATTTAGAGCTTTCTTACTGCTTAATAGAAGGTTTTAAAAAATCATTGGATATAAAATTTGAACACGCAAATTTTAATTTAGCATTCTAATATAATTACCTATTTTCATTTCCATCAAAAGAATCTTAATGTTATTTTTCTATTTGTAATTCATAATTATTTCAGATTTTAAATATGAAAAAATTACTTCTCTTGTTTTTTATTGCTAATTCATTTGTTTTTTCACAAATCGATGAATTCGAATATTATTTAAAAGGTACTTCAGTTACAGACATTTGTAATGACGGGAAAAATATATGGATCGCTACAAATGGTTCAGGGGTTTTTAAATATATTCCATCACAAGACAAATGGGAACAATTTTCTACATCAAAAGGGAATTTACAACATGATTTTTTTTACTGCATTACTGCAAACGAAGACTTTGTATGGGTAGGTTCGATAGACGGTCTATTTATTTATGACAAAAAAAGAAATAGCTGGACAAAAAGAAAATTTGCTTTAGGAGGTCAGCTTGCAAACTGGATTCGTTCAATTGCCTACGACAAATATGAAAAAGTAGTTTGGATAGGGAGATTTCAATATTTAACAAAATACGATTTAAAAAGTAAAAGATTCATCGACTATAACTTAACTATCAACAATAATGAAAAAACAAATACAATTAAGACTATTCAAATCGATGGAGATAGTATTGTATGGTTTGGAACAGAAGCAGGATTACATAAATACGATAAGTCGAAAGATTTAAATGAACCTGGAGCAATAACATTTTTTGACAACAGATATAACTATTTTAATGGCGAGGGAGAACAAGTATCAGTATCATCAATTTTATTAGAAAGAAATTTTATCTGGATTGGACTAGATGAATTTATTACCAAGGAGCGTCCAGAGTTCAATATTGGTGGTTTATATAAATATAACCGCCGAAATGACTGGGTAAGATTTGATAACTCAAAAGGATTACCAGGAAACGGAATTTATGATTTAGAAAGAACAGGCAACTACATATGGGCTTCACTATATCAATTTGGCAAAGAAACAAAAGAAATGTATGGAAGAGGAATGGTTTTAATTAATAGATTAAATAACAAAGTAATTCCCATAAATGACGAACGTATCCCTAAAACTGTCAATAAAATCTTTTTTGATGGTTCTTACGTGTGGCTTGGAACAGAAAATGGACTAATAAAAATAAATTTTTTTAATAAACTTGCACAATGGAGATAAAAAAATGTTGAACACTACTCTCAAAAAATTAAATGCACTAAAGAAAAAATTTTATAATAAAAAAATTGCAGTTATTGGCGATATGATGCTCGATTGTTATTATTGGGGAGAAGTTAGTAGAATTTCTCCAGAAGCTCCTGTTCCTGTTGTAGCAGTTGAAAATGAATTTGCTCGATTTGGTGGTGCAATGAATGTAGCTCATAATATTTTAACTCTTGGTGGAATCCCTTTACCTATTGGAGTTATTGGAAATGACAACGACGGGAAAATATTGCTTTCATTAATGAAAAAAGCAAATATAGATGATTCTTACATAATAATTGATAAAAGCAGACCTACAACTACTAAAACAAGGGTAATTGCTCATAATCAACATGTTGTAAGAATTGATAAAGAATCTACTAACCCAATCAATTCTAAAATTGAAAAAAAGATTATAGACATACTTAAAAGAAACCTTAAAAATATCGATGCCATTATACTTGAAGATTATAACAAAGGAGTACTTACAAGCAAATTAATTGAAGAAATTATTTCCATTGCAAACGAAGCAAAAAAAATTATTACAGTTGACCCAAAATTCAATAACTTTTTTACATATAAAAATGTAACTGTTTTTAAACCAAATAGAAAAGAAACCGAAGATGTTCTTGGTATTAAAATAAAAAGTGAAGAAGATATTACAAAGGCTGGAAATATCTTAATGGAAAAATTGAAAGCTAAATACGTTTTATTAACTCTAGGAGAACAAGGAGTTGCATTATTTGAAAATGGAAAAGTAGAAAGAAAAATTCCTACTAAAGCAAGAAAAGTAGCAGACGTTTCTGGTGCTGGTGATACGGTTATTTCAACAATTACAATTGCACTTGCAGCTGGAGCCAATATTTATGATGCTGCTTACCTAGCTAATTTTGCAGGGGGACTTGTTTGTGAAGAAGTTGGTATTGTCCCTATCTCTATCGATAAACTATTTAATGAAGTAATAGAAGAAATTAAATAATGGAAAGAATTAAACCAATTGAAGAACTAATTCAAATTAGAAATCAACTTAAAAATCAAAATAAAATAGTTGTATTCACTAATGGGTGTTTTGATATTCTTCACGCAGGGCATGTTGATTACCTTAACAAAGCAAAAGCACTAGGTGATGTTTTAATAGTTGCTATAAATTCAGACGCTTCAGTAAAAAAAATTAAAGGGGACAAAAGACCAATAGTTCCTCAAAACGAAAGAGCTTTTATAATTTCAAATCTAAAAGCTGTTGATTTTGTCACAATATTCGAAGAAGAAACTCCTTATGAAATAATAAAAAAACTTATTCCCGATGTGCTTGTTAAAGGAGCTGATTGGCCAAAAGAAAAAATTGTAGGTTCTGATATTGTAGAAGCTTCTGGCGGAAAAGTAGAAACAATTGAATTTGTTAATTTTCAATCAACAACAAACATAATTAATACTATACTCGAAAAGTTCAAATAACAAATGGCAGAAGAATTAACAAAATCAAAAGCAAAACGCTCTTTATTCAGAAAAATTATTAATACATTCATTGCATTTTTTTTAATTATAATTTTTCTGATTGTTGTATTTATTGGGTTTTCTCAAACAAGAACTTTTCGAGAAATCTTTCGTAAAAAAATTATTGAACTAGTAAACAATGAAATTAACGGTAAATTAGATATCAAAAAGATTGACGGAACAATATTAACTTCCCTCTTTTTACGTAACACTTCAATTACCATCGATAACGATACTCTCTTTTCAGCTAATAAAATTGAAATAAAAACAAGTCCACTTCAGCTCTTTCTTAAAAGAATTTACATAAGAAAAATTCTCATAGAAAACGCAAATATTAACTTTTTTCAAATTAAAGACGGAAGTTGGAATTTTGAAAAACTACTAAAACCTAAACCAAAAGATACTATTAAATCTAAATTCCCATTTTTTATCCAAGTTAATAACATAAAGTTTAATAACATCAATTTTGTAAAACAATCTTTTAATAATGTTAAATCAAAAAAATCTTACCCCACAATTAACTTTGATGATTTACAAATTTATAATTTGAATCTTTCAGCACAAGCATTCGTAGATATATCTAATTCGGATTACTTACTACTTCTAAATGAACTTTCTTTTAGACCAAACTTAACAAGTTTCAAGGTTAACAACATTTCAGGAAACTTTGCAATAACAGATAATTTCGTTAGTATTTCTAATTTTAATTTTAAAACAGATAGCAGTAATATTAGTCTAAACATCAAACTCGATAGTCTTAATCTCTTTAATAACATACAACTTGATAGATTTAAAAATTGCCCTGTATCACTTGACCTGTATGTCAAATCTTTTAGCTTTTCAGATTTATCTTCGTTTATTAAAGGTACTGAGTTCTTAAAAGGAAATCCTTCTTTAAAATTAAATGCTAAAGGAAAATTTGGAGATTTTAAAATCCAAAAGCTTTCTTTGGATTACAAAAATTCACATTTCGAAATCACTGGAAGACTACTAAACCTCAACAAACCAGAAAAACTTTTTATAGATGCAAAAATTATTAATACAGATATAAACTATAAGGATGTTATTTCCCTATTACCGGAACTGAAACTACCCAAATTTGCTAAATTATCTGTTTCTTCAGTCAACGTAGAATTCAAGGGTGAACCGGCTAACTTTAAAACAAAATTTAATGGAAATATCGATGATGGCAAATTATCTTTTGATTGCACGCTTAATTTAAAATCGAAGCCTGCTTCTTATTCAATCAAATTTAAAACTGGCAATCTTAACTTAGAGCCTCTAATAGGGTTTAAAACAAGACTTAATTCAGAAGGGTATTTAGTTGGAACTGGATTTAGACCATCAGAATTTAAGAGTGAATTTAAGTTTACATCTGAAAACTCCTTAGTTAATGAAATCCCAATAGATAAATTTTCTGTTTCTGCAAATGGAGCTGATAAAAATGTTCATATTGATATCGAAGGCTATTCCAAATCAACCGAAGCAGTTTTTGTAGGAGATATAATTTTTGAAAATGATACCCTTCCTCTTTATAGCATTGTAGGTAGTTTAAAGCACCTTGACCTTTCTGAGTTTACAAAAAACGATAAAGATAAAAGCAATTTAAATTTCTACTTTAGTGCAGAAGGTCAACACATAGACCCAGACAAAATTGTTGGGACATTTTCATTTGGAATTGATTCATCAAAGCTTAGAAATACCAATATAAAATATTCAAACATAGACTTAATACTAAAAAAATATAACAAACATAGAATAATTAATATTGTCTCAGACTTTATTGATTTTAATATAGAAGGTGATTTCTCTCTAAGTCAAGCTATTGAACTATTGAGTTACGAATCAAAAACTATTTCTAAAATCATTTCAGATAAAATTAATCAGTTAAACCCTTTAAATATCATTTCAAAAGAATCAAAGTCAGATACATTAGAAATTTCTCTACCAGAAATTGCTAAAAAGAACTTAGAATTCAAGTTTGATTTTAAGCTTAAAGATTTTAGTTTATTAGCTTCTATTTTACATAATGAAAAATTAGATATGTCTGGTTCAGGAAAAGGTACTATTAAAAATATTTCTTCTATTTTCACAATTAATGCTTCATTAAATCTAGATTATCTTGTGCTAACGCAAAAAAGCGGAACTATATATATATCTAATTTTGAAACTAATATAAATTTTACTCGTAATAATAATTTTATATCCTTCAACAAACTATTCGGTTCTGCTTCGATAACAGGAAAAAGATTTTATAATAGTGGGAATATAAAAAACATTGAAGCTGATATTGTATTTAATCAAAGTAAATTATTTTTTAGCGCTTCTGCAGAAATTGAAAACATAATTAAATCATCTGCCGAAGGAATTGTTTTAATTGAACCAGCCGAACAAAAATTACTTTTAAACAACTTAGTTATTGATTATAAGAATATTAAATGGAGTAACAACGATACTTTAAAAATTTTATTTAATCCCAATTACTTCAAAATTGAAAACTTTGCCCTTCTACACGATACTTCTTCAATTACTATAAGTGGATTAATAGAAGCCAATGGGAAACAAAAGTTAAAACTAAATGCAAATAATCTTTCTGGTGAAATATTAAGTAATTATCTGTTGGGTTCAATAAACCCTTTCCTAAAAACAGATTGTATAATTGATGTAAATATTAATGGCGAATTCAAAAATCCAATCATCTCAGCAAATATTAATATGAATCAAATTTCTTATGCTAAAAGAAAACTAGGTAACTTAGAAGGAAAGCTTTATTATGAAAACAAAAAAGTTTTAACAGAATTTAAATTCCTAGATTCTACTTATAGCAATGCAATGCTTACAGTAAACGGGACTATACCAATAGATTTAAGTTTTGAATCTGTTGAAAACAGAACAATTAAAAATGAAGAGATTGATTTAAAAGTAAGAACTAATGATTTTAATATAAATTCCCTTGGCAATTTACTCCCAAATATAATTGACCAGCAAGGTATATTAAAAGCTGATATCTCTATTACAGGCCCGTTAGAAAAACCAATATATACAGGTTTTGTAAATCTAAAAAATGCTAACTTTAAACTAACTTACAACAACCTTACATATTCTTGTGCAATAAAACTAAAATTAGATAAAAATATTATATCCGTTGATAGCTTATTTATAGCAAACAATGGAGGAACAAAATACATTGGAAAGATATTTGGTAAAGGTGAAATACTTTACGATGGTTTTTCAATTCAGGATATCACAATAAATATGAATGGCTCTCTAGCAATATTAAGTGAACTTTCTCGAGCTAGTAATCCATTAATTTATGGCGACCTTTTCATTGAAACAAATCCAGAATGGCAAATTACTTGGAAAGAGAACAGATTATATTTCAAAGGAAATATTCTCTTAAAACAGGTTGATTTAACTTACGTTGTTAATAGCGAAAATTATCAAACAACTAACACAAACTTTCAAATAACATATGTTACTGACTCGACCAAAATAGATAAAGAAATACTAAGATTTAACAAAATATTAGCAGCCGAAAGAAATCTTCAGAAGCAAAAAGAAAATTTTGAAAAAGAAACTAAGTTCGATTATGAAATAGGAATAAAGGTAGATAATACTGCAAGGATGACTTTTATATTATCACAAGCTGCAAATCAAAAATTATTTGTTGAAACAACAGGTGAGCTTAAGTATGAACACATAGAAGGAATAACAAGAGCTCAAGGATATTTCCAATTGATTAAAGGCTCTAAGTTAGAATTTTTTAAAACATTTGATGCAGAAGGCATTATTAGATTTGAAAGTAGTATTACCAATCCTTACCTAGATATTATTGCAACCTACACAAGTGATTATATAAATCCACGAGAAAATAACCCTACACCACAAGAAGTTGCAATAAAAATAAAAATTAATGGTCCTCTTTCAGATTTAGGGAAAAATTTAGCAAATAATCCAGAAAGTATTGGCGTTTATGTAGGCAGCAAAAACATACAGAATAACATTAAAGATACTCGATATGATTACTCTGATGCATTCTCCTTTATACTACTTGGAAAATTTAAAGACGACTTAACTGCCCAAGATAGAGCAGAAACCGCAAGTCTTATAACCGACGTTCAAAGTACAGCAACTTCTTTCTTAGGGTCAATGCTTACAAGCTTTGTGAACTCAGCTGTTGGTGATTTAGTTAATAACATTCAAATAAGTAGAATTGGAGAATATACAAAATTTAGCTTTTCTGGTAGAATTCAAAATCTTCGATATAGCATTGGTGGAACAACTGAAATATTTCAGAATATAAATAAAGCAAATATAAAAATTGAGTATCCATTTAACCCTAATTTTTTAATTAGAGTAGAAAGAAAAGACCCTGTTGTTCAAAAATATAGTTTCGACGAAAAAATAAATGAATTAGCACTTAAATATAGGTTTATTTTCTAATGAAGAAAAAAATTAAAGCTTTCTTTAAAAACAATCCTGCTCTTAGATTAAAAGCAAAAGAAATAGCAGAAAGTTTAGGCATATTCAATGAATATGAATATGCAGAACTTAAGTATTACCTACATCAACTTACGGAAGAAGGTTTTCTTGAGAAATCGGGTAAACGATACCGAATTAGTCAAAATGCTAGCGACAAATTAATAGGGGTTCTTCAGGTATTATCCGAAGGTAATTTTGGATTTGTTGTTCTAAATAATAAAAATCTTAAAGATGTTTTTATTGCTGGTAGAAACTTAAACACCGCATTTGATGGAGATATTGTTGAAGTCAAGCTACTTGAAAAAAGAAAAGGTAAAAACTTAGAAGGAACAATTGTAAATATAGTTGAAAGAAGTAGAAAAGAAATTACAGGTACACTTCAAAAAAGTAATTCTTTCTACTTTGTAGTTCCAGACGATAAAAAAATTCATCGCAATATCTATGTCTCTCAAAAAAATCTTGCAAATGCAAAGCCGGGGGACAAAGTAATTATTAGTGATATAGAATGGAAATCGCCCAGTTTAAATCCTGAAGGTAAAATAATTGAAACACTAGGCAAGGCTGGTTCTTATGACGCTGAAATAGCATCAATAGCACACGAATTTGGTTTATCATATAAATTCCCAAAATCTGTTTTAAAAGAGGCTGAAAAAATTTCTGAAGAAATCCCTGAAAGTGAAATTAAAAAGAGGCTTGACTTAAGAGATAAAATAGTTTTCACTATCGACCCTGAAGATGCAAAAGATTTTGATGATGCGGTATCTGTTGAAAAATTAGATAATGTCAATTTACTCTTTGGTCTTCACATTGCAGATGTTAGTCATTACGTAAAAGAAAATTCTCATATATATAAAGAGGCTCTTAAAAGAGGGACAAGTGTTTATTTAGTTGGAAAAGTTATTCCTATGTTACCGGAAAAATTATCGAATATCGTCTGTTCACTTGTCCCAGGAAAAGATAGATTAACTTTCTCAGTTATTGTTGAGTTAACTCCATTGGGAAGAATTGTTAACTATAAAATTTGTAAATCTGTTATTAACAGCAAAAGAAGATTTACTTACGAAGAAGTTCAAAAAATAATTGATGATGGCAAAGGAGAATTTTACGAGGAAATTTCTCTACTTAATAATATTGCAAAAATTTTAAGACAAAAAAGAATTAAAAAAGGAAGCATAAACTTTTTTTCGCCAGAAGTTGTCTTTAAATTAGATAAAAATGGAAAACCTTTGGAAATAAACATTAAAAAAGTTGGAGAAAGCCATAATTTAATAGAAGAATTAATGCTAATGGCAAACCAAATAATTGCCACACATGTTCAACCAAAAAAAGGGAAAGAAATATATCCTTTTGTTTACCGTGTTCACGACAAGCCAGAAACAGAAAAAATAAAAGAATTTGCTAGATTTGTTAATTCCTTGGGTTACTCCTTTGATATTAACAGTGCGAATAAATCCAAAGAATTTCAAAAATTACTTGATAGTGTAAAAGGAACAGAAGAAGAAGCAGTAATAAACGAAATCGCAATTCGTTCAATGGCAAAAGCTATTTATTCAACAAAAAACATTGGACATTATGGACTAGGATTTAAATATTATACTCATTTTACATCTCCTATTAGACGTTTCCCAGATCTAATTGTCCATAACTTAATTTACAATTTCATACAAAATAACTCAGAGAAAAAATATAACATTGAAGAATTAGAAGAAATTTGCGAACATGCATCTGAAAGAGAAAGAAATGCTGTTGAAGCAGAAAGAACTTCAGTAAAAATTAAACAAATTGAATATCTTAAAAATAAAGTTGGACAAGAGTTTCACGCAGTTGTTTCTGGAATAACAAACTTTGGAATATTTGTTGAGCTAAGTCAAACTCTTGCAGAAGGTTTGATACGCTACCGTGATATGGAAGACGATTATTATATCTACGATGAAAAGAATTATTCAATTACTGGTAGGAAAACTGGCAGAAGAATTCGCTTAGGCGATAAAATTAGTGTAAAATTAATTCGAGTAGATGAAGAAAAAAGAGAACTCGATTTCGTTCTGACTAGTTAAATTAATTTAACGAGGTAAAAATGACAAAAAGAATTTGTTTAATTATTTATTTTGTTTACACCTGTTTTCTGTTTGGACAATTCGGTCAGAACAGAGTTCAGTATAAAAAATACGAATGGTTCTACATACAAACAAAACATTTTGATATATATTTTTCAAAAGGTGGAGAAAAAATTGCTGAATTTACAGCAGCTGTTGCAGAAGAAGCACTCGCTAAACTACAGCAAGATTTTAATTACGAAATTAACAATAGAATTACACTTGTGGTCTATAACTCTCATAACGACTTTCAGGAAACAAATATTACAGATGAATATTTAGGTCAAGGTGTAGGAGGATTTACAGAACCATTTAAAAATAGAGTTGTCTTCCCTTTTGAAGGCTCATATGAAAAATTCCGTCACGTAATTCATCACGAACTTGTTCATGCTGTAATGCAAGACATGTATTTTGGAGGTTCAATTCAAAATGTAATATCAAAAGGAATTACTCTACAGCTCCCGCATTGGTTCATGGAAGGAAGCGCAGAATATTTTTCACAAGGTTGGGAAACTTACACCGATATGTTCATACGTAATGCAATTATTAGTGAATCTCTACCTGATATCAATCAACTAACAGGCTATCTTGGTTATAGAGGTGGACAATCAGTATTTAAATATATTGCCGACACTTATGGAAGACAAAAACTAGGCGAAATAATTAACAAGATACAAGGATTAGGCTCGCTTGAATCTGCATTAAAATCTTCTATTGGAATCGATATTGAAGAACTAAATGAAAGATGGAAAAAAAGTCTTAAAAAAGAATATTGGCCAGATATTGCCAAATACCAAGACCCAGACGAATTTGCTAAAAGACTTACTGACAACAAAAAAAACTATGGCTTCTATAATACAAGTCCTGCCATATCACCACAAGGAGATAAAATCGCCTTTATTTCAGATAGGGATATTTATTTAGATGTTTATATTATGGATGCTATTTCTGGAAAAGTAATCAAAAAAGTTGTCGAAAGTGGAAAGACAACAGACTTCGAAGAGCTTACCGTTCTACATCCTTCAATAACTTGGGCACCAGACAATATTAGAATCGCCCTTTCATCTAAAAGAGAAGGTTACGATGTTATTACCATAATTAACACTAATAGCGAAGAAAGCTACGAACTCCCATTTAAATTCGATGGTATAGAATCGGTTAATTGGTCACACGATGGAAATTATTTAGTATTTAATGCACATAATTCAACTCAATCAGATATTTATGTTTATAACTTCAAAACTAATCAAGTAACTAATTTAACTAACGATATCTTTAGCGATACTGACCCTGTATGGAGCCCAGACTCTAAAAAAATAATTTTTGCCTCAGATAGAGAAAATTATTTAACTCCTTCTTCTTTAACTAATGACTTTATGATGAGTAAGCATAATTACAAACAATTAGATTTGTATATTATTGACTTTGAAACAAAAGAAATTCAACGACTAACAGATTGGAATTTAAGCAACGAAAGATATCCAGTGGTTTCACCTGATGGAAAAGAAATATTATTTATATCGGATAAAAACGGGATTAATAATATCTATAAAAAGTCAATAGTGCCAGATAATGAAAATAATCCACTAATTAAAAATAAAGCTTACCCAATTACAAATTCTCTAAGTGAAATAAGTCAGCCTTCAATTTCTTACGATGGGAAAAAATTAGTATTTACTTCTTTATATAAACTTGGCTATAACATCTTTTTAATAAACAATCCATTCGAAATAAAAGCCATTTCAGATTCACTCCAACCGACAAAATATATGACTATACTTCAAACAAGAAATGAAGAGCTGCCCCTATTCGCTTCGAAAAAAGATACTGCCAAAGAAGAAATACTAAATATATCAACTGAAGAAAAAAAAGACTCCACACAAACTAAAGAAAGAAAAATTTTTGTAGGACAATACATAGCTAAATCTGAACCAAAAAGCGACTCAGTTAAAACAGATTATAGTCGATACATTTTTGGTTCAATAAATAGCCAAGAAAGTGATAGTGCAAGAATAATAAAAAGAAGAGAACTCTTTAGCGAAAAATTAGATGAAAAAGGAAACTTCTTAGTAAATCGTTATAAAGTAAATTTTTCTCCCGACTTAATTTATGCTAACGCTGGCTATAGTACACTTTATGGACTTCAGGGCACTACAATTCTTGCTTTTAGTGATGTTTTAGGGAATCATAGACTAATAGGAATTACTAGTTTGCAAATAGATATAAAAAACAGTGATTATGGCCTAGCTTATTATAATTTAGAACGTAGATTGGATTTTGGAATCGAAGCTTTTCATACCGCAAGATTTTTATATCGAACTTCCTTCTTTGGATACGACTTGTATCGCTTCAGAAATTTTGGTTTGATTACTTCTGCTAGCTATCCTTTTAACAGATTTTACAGAGTAGATGGCTCACTAAGCTTAATGAGTGTTACAGCTGAAAATCTTGATAATATTTACGAACCCATTGACAAAGCAACCTATTTTGTCCCTGCATTCAGCTTTGTTCATGATAATACACTTGATGGTTACACTTCACCAATTGAAGGAACTAGATATGCTTTGACTATTTTTGGCGACCCTGGAATTTTTAGAAAAAAACAAAGTTTTTATTCTCTCAACGCAGATTACAGAACATACCTTAGATTCTTATTTGACAATTCACTTGCTTTTAGAATTTCTGGCGGTTATTCTGGAGGGGCTAATCCTCAAAGATTTTTTATAGGAGGAACTGAAAACTGGATTAATCGTAATTTTGCAACTCAAGATGTTCCTATAGAAAATGCTTCTGATTTTGCATTCCTATCCCCTGCTATGCCACTACGTGGTTACGACTATGCTGAAAAAATAGGAACTAAATATTCACTGCTTAACTTAGAATTAAGAATGCCTTTAATTAGATATCTTCTTACAGGACCTTTGCCACTTTTCTTTCAGAACATTCTTGGTGTAGCATTTCTTGATGCAGGCTCTGCATGGAACGATACCCAAAAATTAAAACTTTTTGGAAGAAACCAAAACAATACCATTGTTACTAATGACTTATTAATAGGTACTGGCTTTGGCTTTAGAATTTATATGCTTTTCTTATGGAAAATTGATGTAGCTTGGAAATGGGACTTAGATAAATTTTCAAAACCAAGATACTACATTTCTATTGGAATGGACTTCTAAAAAAGAACACTGATAACTCAGCCTAATTAAGTTCTATTAATATAAGCAGAAACTGATGTTATCAGTGTTCATATAAAAACAAATATTACTTCTTATCAGTATTTTCCCCCTTCTTCGAAGAATTATTATTAGTAGAATTGTTGGATTTTAATTTATAATCAGTATGATAAAATCCAGAACCCTTAAAAATTGGTCCGGCTCCAGAACCAATCAGTCTTTTTAGCTGTCCTTTGCACTTAGGACACTCGGTTAAAGGACTATCTGTTATACTTTGATATTCTTCAAAAATATAACCACAGCTTAAACACTTATAATCATAAGTTGGCATTTTTACCTCCCTTTTATTCTTAAACACAAGAATCAAAAAATGTAATTTACAAAAATAGTGATAGTAAAAATTAAAAACACTAATGTTATTTTAATCTTTTTTTGCATATTGAAATAAGAAAATTTTCCCTGTTTATGAAAACAAAAATTTTATTAATTATCACAATATTGTTGAGTGGATGCCTCAACTATATGCAAGTTACTACCATCAAAAAGGACGGTAGCGGCAACATGTTTATTCATTACTGGATGAAATGGACAAATCCAAGAGATTCTATAATAGTTGAACAACTCGGACTATTTAACAAAGATTCTGTTTATAAAGAATTTTTATCCCAGTACAGCACAATAACAAACGTTGAAGTTTACAGAGATTACGAAGATAGTACAATTCATGCAAAAGTAGAGTTAGAATTTAATAGCCTTGATTCATTGAACTCTACCCCATTCTTTCGAAATTCAAAATTGTCAATTAAGGATGGAGAGAAAAACACTAAAATATTTTCGCAATTTATAAAACCAATAGCAACTGGTTTTGGATTTGAAAGCAAAAATTTTTCTTTGACTTTTATTTATTACTTACCTGGACAAATTCTTGAACACAATGCAACCGAAATCTCTAGGAATAAATTGACATGGAAATATACACTAGATGAAATTGGTACAGGAAAATACATTACAGCTACATATAGACCATTTAGATTGAAAGAAACACCTATTTGGATTTATATAGCAGCGTTATTCGTATTAACAGTTGTAATAGTATTTCTATTTACAAAGCGAGTAAAATGAGATATTAAGTATTAAAAGTAAAAAAACAACAAGTTTGACTAACCTTTTTGATTTAATTATATTTGGCAGCAATTTTTTAATTAATTATTAACAAAATTGGACACACAGCCATTAATTTTTTCTGGAAGTGCTAATCCTGAATTAACAAAAAAAATTTGTAAATATTTAAAACTCCCAGAAGGAAAAGTATACATAAAAAGATTTAATGACGGCGAAATTTGGACTAAGTTCATTGACAATGTACGCGGACAGGATGTTTATATAGTTCAACCTACACATCCTCCAGCTGAAAATTTAATGGAATTACTAATAATGCTTGATGCTGCAAAAAGAGCATCAGCAAAACGAGTTACTGCTGTTCTTCCATATTTTGGATATGCAAGACAGGATAGAAAAGATCAACCTCGTGTATCTATTACAGCTAAACTCGTAGCTAATTTAATTACAGTAGCTGGGGCAGATAGAGTAATTACAATGGATTTACATGCTGCTCAAATTCAAGGGTTCTTTGATATTCCTTTTGATCACTTATATGCATCACCAATTTTTACACCTTTATTCAAAGGTAAAATTAAAAATCTTGTTGTAGCTTCTCCAGATGTTGGGGGAATTAAATTGGCACGTTCCTATGCCAATAGATTAAATGCAGGATTGGTAGTTATTGATAAAAGAAGGTCAAAACATAATGAAGTCGAAGAAATGAATCTTATTGGAGACGTAGAAGGTAAAAATGTTTTAATTGTTGATGATTTGATTGATACAGGTGGTACAATTGTCAAAGCAGTAGAAAAACTAAAAGAAAATGGTGCAAAAGAAATTTATGGAGCTATAACTCATCCACTCTTTTCAGGAGATGCTATAGAAAAAATTGATAATTCACAAATAACAAAATTATATGTAACCGATAGTATACCATTAAAACGACCGTCAAAAAAAATTGTTATTAAATCTGCATCATCATTACTTGCAGAAGCTATCATTAGGTCGAACAAGAATCAATCTATAAGTTCATTATTTGATATAGATAAAGATAAAATTTAGTCAAGTATAATAGGAGTTAATTAAAATGTCAGAACTAAATATTAATGCCAAAAGAAGAACCATATCAACCAAAAGCGTGGTTAATAAATTAAGAAAACAAGGGAATGTACCTGGTATTTATTACGCAAAAGGTAGTGAACCTATTCCAATTTATTTACCAGAGCTATCATTAAGACCTTTAGTTTATACTTCCGAAACTCATATAGTTAATTTAATCATTGACGACTCAGAGCCCAAAAAATCAGTACTAAAAGATGTTCAGTTTGACCCAGTAACCGATAGAATAATTCACTGCGATTTTATGGGAATTTCACTTGATGAAAAGATTGAAATCGAAGTTCCAGTAGTTCTACAAGGTACAGCTATTGGAATAAGAGAAGGTGGATTATTACAACACCAAATGCATAAGCTCAAAGTAGAGTGTATGCCAACCAATATACCAGAACATATTGTTGTTGATATTAGCAACTTAAAAATTGGTGAATCAATTCATGTGAAAGATTTAAAATTAGAAAACATTAAAATACTTCATAATGATGATGTCATTATTGCTTCTATAATTCATCAACGAGGTGCTGAAGTTACAGCTGCTCCTGCAGAAGGTGAAGAAGTTCAAAAAGAACCTGAAGTAATTTCAAAAGGAAAAGTTGAAGAAGAGGAATAAGTAAGTCTTGTATCTTGTAGTAGGCTTGGGTAATCCAGGGAAAAAATACGAATATACAAGGCACAATGTTGGATTCATTCTTCTAAATGAATTTGCATTAAAGCATAACCTTCAATTTAAATCAAAAAAAAATTATCAATATGTGGAAGGGTCATTAGAGTCTTCCACATTTTTTTTGTTAAAACCTACAACATATATGAATTTAAGTGGAATTGCAGTTCAGGAATTTTTGTCGTATTATAAAATTAATTTAGAAAATATGCTTGTAGTTTTTGATGATATCAACTTGCCATTTGGAACTATTAGGCTAAGAAAATCTGGTAGCGATGGAGGTCATAATGGGCTTAGATCAATTATTAATAATTTAGGGAGCAATTCATTCCCACGCTTAAGATTTGGCATAGGAAATAAATTTAATAAAGGAGAAATGGCGGATTATGTTCTAAGCAAGTTCTCTGAAGATGAAATGAACATACTAAAAGAGAAAACAAACTTCTCAATTGAATTAATTGAAAAATTTATACAAGGCGGTTATAAACTAATGACAGATTACTTTAGTAAAAATAATTTGCTCGAAAAAAAATAAATTTTCTACATACTTAAAATTTATTTATATTTTAAGTAATAAAAATAAGAATAACAAAAATTATTGCACTACTTATAAAATAATTTTATTTTTGAGACCTAATTAAAATAATTTTTTAACCCTGTTCCTTCAATTATAGGATGAAGGAGCCATAAGTCCAAAGGGAGGTGATAAATGCGTATCAAAAGCTATGAAAGTGTTGTAATTATTAATGCAGCACTTGAAGATGAACAAATAGAAAATATAATCTCAAAATTACAAGAATTTATAACAACACACGGAGGCGAAATATTTGACATCGACAAATGGGGACGCAAACGTTTAGCTTACCCTATTCAAAAAGCTAAGAGTGGTTATTATGTTATTTTCCGCTATAATGCCCCAACAAACCTTATAAGTGTTTTAGAAAGAAATTTTAGATTAGACGAAAATATAATACGCTACTTAACTGTAGTTTTAGACAAGTTTGCTCTAGAAGCACTAAAAAAACAAAAAGAATCTTCTAAATCTGAAGAGCAATCTTCAGTAGAAAATTCAAATACAAACAATAATAATGAAAGTACAGAATAACAAACTAAGTTAAGATGGAGGTTACGATGGCTGAATTAAAGATGCCAGAACTAAACAGTGTAATAGTAGCAGGAAACTTAACAAAAGATCCTGTCTTCAGACAAACTTCTAACAATACTCCTGTTGTAAATTTCCATATTGCTGCAAACAGGAGATACAAAGATAGCAACAATCAATGGCAAGAAGATGTTTGCTATGTAGGAGTAGTAGCATGGAACAAACTTGCAGATAGTTGCCGAGATCGCCTTAAAAAAGGTAGTGCTGTTCTTATTGATGGCGAACTACAAAGTAGAACTTTCAAAACAGAAGACGGGAAAAACAGAACAATTGTTGAAATTAAAGCAAAAAGAATTCAATTTTTAAACAAATTCAATAAAACTCAGGGCAACGGCGAATCTACTAATAATAATAACGACGTTGTCTCTGAAAGTGATGACTCTGATTACGAAGATAATTCTTTCGATAAATTTCTGACAGATGAAGAATCTGATTTGATGAAAGATAACTCATAATAAATGAGAATTATATGAAGACAAAAAAAATTAAAAGAGTAATTGAAGGTTATATAGACTATAAAGACGCAAAACAACTCCAGAAATTTATTACGGACCAGGGGAAGATAATTCCCCGCCGTATTACTGGTTTAAGTGCAAAGCAACATAGGCAATTAGTTAGGGCTATTAAAAGAGCCCGCCATTTAGCTATTTTACCCTATGTTGCAGAAGCAATTAAGTAGAAGGAGTGCTTATGAAAGTTATCTTAAGAAAAAATTTCGAGCAACTTGGCAAAGTTGGGGATATTGTTAATGTAAAAGACGGTTATGCTCTTAATTACTTAATTCCTCGTCAAATTGCTTATCAAGCAACCAAAGGAAATATCCGAGCTTTTGAAGAAGAAAAAAAGTTAATTATAAAAAGAGAAGCTAAAGAACTTGAAGCTGCTCAAGCTTTAGCTTCTGAACTCGAAAAAGTATCCATAACAATTCCAGTTAAAGTTGGAGAAGAAGAAAAGATTTTTGGTACTGTAACTAACCAGATGATTGCTGATGCACTTAAAGAAAAAGGATTTGATGTTGATAAGAGAAAAATAGAAATTACTGAACCAATTAAATCTTTAGGAATTTATAGTGTTTCTATAAAACTTCACCCCAGTGTTATTGCAACAGTTAAAACCTGGGTTGTAAGAGAATAATTTTTGAAAAAGCCGGTCTTCTTAAGACCGGCTTTTTATTGCCTTTTAACAACTAACTAATTCATTAACTAATCTGTAAGATATGTAATGAAAGAAATAAGATTTAGACTCTTCCTAGTATTAGGCGCAATTGCTCTTTCTATCTATCTTTTAATACCCACCTACAAAGATTACTTAAACACTAAAACTGTAACAAAACAATTAGAAAAATTAGAAGACAGTATTAAAAAGAGCAATCCTAATTTACCAGTAATTCAAATCAAAGAATTCATCAACAATAAAAGAGATAGCATTTTATCAACTAATCCTGATTATCGCTCGGCACGCGAAAAAAGAATAAAACTTGGCCTTGACTTGCAAGGTGGAATGTACTTAGTAATGGAAGTTAATACTGCAAAGCTACTCGAAAAATTAGCTAAAGACCCAGACGAGCAGTTCAACGAAATACTTAAGCAAGCAGAAATTGAATCCAGAACTTCAAACGAAAATGTGGTTGCTATCCTTGCTCGTAAAATGAAAGAAAAAGGGATACGCTTAAGTAGATATTTTGGTTCAATAAGGGAGGATGACGATAAAATTATTTCAAGACTTTTAGAGCAAGAAGCAGACGCTGTTACTCGTGCTATTGAAATCATTCGTAATAGAGTTGACCAATATGGTGTTTCTGAACCAAATATACAAAAACAAGGCTCAAGAAGAATTGTAATTGAATTACCTGGTATAGCTCGAGAAGAAGAAGCAAAAAGACTTCTCCAGGGAAGAGCTTTACTTGAATTTAAGTTAGTAAAAGACCCAGAGTTTGCTATCCCTATAATGAAAAGAATTGATGAAGTTCTAGCAGCTTCATTAAAAGGTGATACATCTTTTAGTGATACAACTAAAACAGCCAAAAAAGATACTACTAAACAAGAAAATCTTACAGAAGAACAATTTGCTAAAGAGCATCCATTTTTTGCTATTGCAAGACTAATCGATCCCCAAGGTAGAGTTGCTGATGCCTTTGTAAAAGAATCAGATAGAGTTAAGCTTAATGCTTACCTTGAAAGACCAGAAGTAAAAAAAGTCATTCCAGATAATGTTGAATTTCTTTATGATGCAAAACCAGAAAGAGGCTCTGACGGGCAAAACTATTATCGTTTGTATATGCTTAATAAAAATCCTGAATTAACAGGTGGTGTTATTGTTGATGCAAAATCTAACATTGACCCAACAACTTCCGCCCCAATTGTTACAATGCAAATGAATGCCGAAGGCTCTAGAGAATGGGCTAGAATAACAGGCTCGAATATTGGAAAAAGATGTGCAATTGTTCTTGATGGTGTTGTCTACTCTGCTCCCGTAATCCAAAATAAAATTCCATCTGGGAATTCACAAATAACTGGGATACCAAATTTAGAAGAAGCTAAGCTACTTGAAATAGTCTTAAAAGCTGGTGCATTACCCGCACCCGTTGATATTATTGAACAAAGAAGTGTAGGTCCTTCTTTAGGACAAGACTCAATTAAGCAAGGGTCTAATTCTGTTTTGTTCGGTTATTTACTTGTTGCACTGTTCATGGCATTTTACTATAGAAAAGCAGGTACAATTGCAGATTTTGGGCTTGTTATTACTGTCCTATTAATATTAGGTGTTCTTGCAGGCTTTCAAGCTACATTAACATTACCAGGCATTGCAGGTATAGTTCTTACTATGGGAATGGCTGTTGATGCTAATGTTATTATTTATGAAAGAATTAGAGAAGAACTTAAAACTGGTAAAACAGACCGTGCTGCAGTAGATGCAGGCTTTAAAAACTCTTTCGCAGCTATTTTCGACTCCAATATAACTACATTCTTTACAGGAATTATTCTTTACCAATTTGGAAGTGGTCCGGTTCAAGGTTTTGCTTTAACACTTATGATAGGAATTATAGCTAGCTTATTTTCAGCTCTAATACTAGTAAGAATGATATTCGACTATATGATTTCTAAAGGTTATAAAATTAATGTAGGCTAACAAAGGAGAAATTAAATAAATGCGACTCTTCGAGAATCTCAATGTAAATTTTATGAGTAAAAGAACAACATTCTATGTTGTTTCTTCCATTGTATTGTTAATTGGACTATTAAATATTCTTATTAGAGGTTTACAATTCGGAATCGACTTTAAAGGTGGCACTGAAGTAGCAATACAATTTGAAAAACCTATAGATATTGCAAAAATTAGAAACGAAGTTAATAAAATAGGACTTGGCAATGTCGAAGTAAAAACTTTTGGTGGCTCTACAGGTGTATTATTGAGAACCGAGCTTCAAGAAATACCTGCTAATGTAATTCCAAAAGTAAAAGCAAAAATTGAATCAATAATTGGAAATACTTTGCCTGGTATTAGTAAACAAGTTATTGATTCTACTTACAATTCTATAACTTATAATTTCCCAGAACCTTCTGCGGCAGAAATAATAAACAATAAGCTGTTTGAAGCTGGTTTCCAAACATCTAAATTATCTGAAGAAGCAACCAATACTGCAGTTATAGTAAGACTTGGTATCTCCGACTGGATTAAAGAAAATCTTGCTGAAAGATTTCCCGATAATCCTTTTAATGTACTAAAAGAAGATAAAGTGGGTCCTAAAGTAGGTAAAGAACTAAAAACCGATGCAATCATTGCTGTAATGCTTTCACTTAGTGTCATTTTAATTTACCTTGGATTTAGGTTTAAGTTTGTTTTCGCTGTAGGTGCTGTAATTGCCTTATTTCATGATATTTTAATTACTCTTGGATTGTTTGCTATATTCTATGGACTAATTCCAGGACTAAACCTAGAAATTAGTATTAGCGTTGTTGCTGCTTTTTTAACTCTTGTAGGTTATTCTATTAATGACACTGTGATTGTATTTGATAGAGTTAGAGAACATATGAAATTACACAAATCCTTACCGCTAGAAGAAAATATGAATAATGCTATTAATAAGACAATGAGCAGAACTTTAATAACAGTTTTCACAACAATTTTAGCTATTATAGTACTCTTAATATTTGGTGGAGAAGTATTACGTGGCTTTGCATTTGCTCTACTTATTGGAATGATTACAGGTACTTATTCCTCAATATTTATTGCAAGTGCATTCGTTCTTGAGGTAGCAAATAGAACAAATAAAAAAATAGAATTCTAAAAACTTGGATTTTATAAAAGTCATTCCGCGGCTAAAAGGTTTTGAAAGTTAGCTAAAATATTATTTAAAATTTGCCCTGCCTAAAATGGTGGGGTTTTTTATTTTACTTAACTTTCATAACTATACATGTTATATCGTCGCTTTGCTCGGCCCCATTAATAAATTCTTCTACACTCTTTCTTATTTGCTCTAATATAGTATTTGGCTCATATAAAGAATTATTAAGAACTAATTGTTCAAAACGTTCATCAGTATACTCCTCAAAATTTTTATTCATTGCTTCTGTTATACCATCCGTATATAAAATAATAACATCACCTTTTTGAAGTTTGATTGTTTCTGAAATATAAGGAACCGACGTTGGTAAAAATCCTAATACCATCCCCCCCTTTTTTAACTTATAAATAACATTATTTCTTATTAGCATAGGAGGATTATGACCAGCATTAACATAAGTTAATTCTTTAGTTGAATCATTAAAAATACACCAAAAAAAAGTTATAAAACTTCCCATTGTTGTATTTTCTACTACTAAGTCGTTAATAATATTAGTTGCCTCGTTCAACGGTAGCATTTGCTTACATATAGATTTTAAGAAGGCTTGTAGATTTGCCATCAATAATGCTGCAGGAACACCTTTACCCGAAACATCTGCTATGGCTATTAGAAGATTATCATTATCAAGTTTTATTAAATCATAATAATCGCCCCCTACTATTTTAGCTGAATTATTATAGGCAGCCAAACTTAAGTTTGATAATTCTGGAATAAATTTAGGGAGCAAATTATTTTGAATGTTACGAGCAGTTTCCAAATCTTTTTCCATTCTCTGTTTTTCAAGCATCTCCTTAAATAATTTTGCATTCTCAATCGATATTATTGCCATACTACCTAGTGAGTAAATGAACTCAATATCAGTATTAGAATAAGATAAATTGTTATTCCTCTTACCTAATAATATTAAGCCTTTTGTTTCTGTTTTAATTTGCATAGGAATTATTAATTCTACTCCTACATCAAAAAGACTCTTATAAGTAAGTGCAATTTCCTCAACAGAAATTGGTTTAACAAAATTATTAACATTACATTCTTTCAGTGCCAAATTTAAAAGAGCCTCATCAAAACTATTTTCTAAGAAATAAAAATTATTTTTATCACAAACTATAATTGCATATTTCGAAGTAAATAGTTGTCCCATTAACGTAAATGCTAATAATTTACCTATTGCATCAGGCTGAATTATTCCACTAAACTCTTTACTTAACTCAAAAAGAGATTTAAGTTGATTAATCTTTGAATCAAGTTCGCGGTTTGTTTTCTTCAATTTTTCAACAATTAATGAATTTTCAATTGCTGTTGCTCCTATGTTCAAAATCGTTTTTAAGAAACTTATATCATTTTCTTCATATGATTTATTAATCAATCTTTTACCAAGTAACAATATTCCTTTTATTCCTCCAGTAGACTTTATTATTTCTAATACTTCAAAATTGTTTTTTTCAATAAATTCTTTTAATCTTTCATTTGTAGAAAAGTCTTCTAAACTAACTTTTGGGAAATTATCAATAACTTCTTTCTGTACCCCCTTGTATGCTTTGACTTGGAAAAACATATTTTCGTCTAATAATGCAATTAATCCTTTAGAAGTATGAAATTTTCCAAGACAAGTAAGAAGGATATTATTGAGAGCGAAATTAATATCTAAAGTAGAATTAATAAGGTTACTAAAATCTACCAAAGCAGCAAGATTTCTTAAGGCCGCATAATTATCAAGATTCTGCATTTTTAACGATATAAATACTTAATTAGCATAACTTGATTTTTATTATCACTAACAGTTGAATATTTTACTTCATCCATTAACTTCTTCATTAAATACATACCCAAACCACCTACTTTTTTCTGTTTATAAAATTCACGTATATCAGGTTCAGGAACAATGTTTGGATTAAAACTTTCTCCATTATCAACAATAGATATAACGAATTTATTGTTATCAACAAAAATAGAAATATCTATAATTCCCTCGGGAGAATAGTTATATGCATGTTTAATAATATTTGTGCATGCCTCGTCGACTGCAAGAACTATTTTTTCAACATCTTCTTCGTGGAATAAGCATTCCTCTGCTGCTGTTCTTGCAAATTCTCTCACTTTTATGAGATTTTCTGTAGTACTTTTAACAGTAAGATGTTTTTCAAATTTTTTATTTATTTCGTTCAAGAGTTTTCCTGTGTAATAAATTTATTAATTGCTTCCTGTTCATCCTTGTAAAACTCATATAATAAAGGGAATCCAAGTAAATCAAAAATATTATAAACATTTTCTTTCAAGTTAGTAAACTTGATATCTCCATTATTCTGACGCATTATTTCAATATATGCCATAAAAACTCCAAGACCAGCGCTACTTATATAATTAAGATCATTGAAATTAACTACGACCCGAAATTTCTTTTGTTCAAGAAGTTTATTAAAAATATTTTCCAATTCGGGTGCGGTATGGGCATCTAAGTAACCTCTAAGATCAATTATGCTTACATTTTTAACTTGCCTAAGATTTACATTAAAATCTGTCATTAATTACCTCATTTAAATTTTTGTTATCACTAACAGTATTTTATAGACACAATATTAATTTTATTTCCATCTAAATAAAACCAAAGTAATATCGTCATGTTGAGTATTGTCTTTTGAAAATATTGTTAATTCCTTGATAATTTCATTTGAAATTTCGTCAAGCGTTTTATTGCAATTTCTTTGTATAATTTTTTCAAAACGTTCATAACCAAAGTCTTCGTAATTAGCATTTTTTGCCTCTGGAATTCCATCAGAATAAACTACAATAATGTCACCCTTTTTTAACTGTATTTGCTCTTCTTTTAATGTCTGGAAATAATTAAGCGAATAGTCTAATCCTAATCCAAGTCCTGATGGTAATAGACGTACAACTTTATTCTGTGAACAGTAAATTACTGGTGGATGACCAGCTCTTACAAAGTTTAGAATACCATTTTGTTTATCAATGACACCATATACTGCTGTTACAAAACTTTTTTTGTCTAAACTATTTTTTAGTACGTTATTTACATTTGTCAATAATTCAGAAGGCTTCAAGAATATTTTAGATAGCGATTCAAATATTCCCTTAATCTCTGCCATAATAAAGGCTGCTGTAATCCCTTTACCAGAAACATCAGCTACTACAAAACCCAGTTTGTTCTCATCTAATTCAAAAAAATCATAGTAATCCCCTCCAACTTCAAAAGCAGGTATAAATAATGCAGATATTTCTAATTGTTGAGAAGAAGGAATTTTATTTGGGAGTATTCTCCTTTGAATATCTCTCGCGACATCAAGTTCTTTTTCAAGTCTTTCTTTTTCTATAGATTCGGCAATTAATTTTGCATTTTCAAGAGCTACTGCTGCATAATAAGCAAAAGCTTGAATTGAGCGTTTCTCTTCTTCATCAAAATTTACATCATGTTTTCTTGCTGCAAATAAAAAGCCTTTAACTTCTCCATGAACCTTAAGTGGAGCAATAGCAATAGACCTAAAGTCAATGCTATTAATATTAAAATCTTTCTTTAACTCATCATAATTAAGTATATAAACGTTATCTAACAACTTTTCATTTTGGATAACATTTTTTACAATTTTATCTGCATCTACATATGCTATATTTTTAACAGAATTCAATTCATAGTCATTCCCTTTTTTCGTAACTAGCCATGCTGCATATGAATTACAAACTTTAGTAGTTATAGAAGTGACTGAATCTGCTAATTCCTTAAAATCAAAAACTTGAGTAATAAGGTTTGTTAAATCAATAAGTGATGAAACTTCTTCGGATTTTCTATCGAAGGCTTCTGCTGTGGGCAAGTGAAATAAGGTAGTAAAAAATATAATTCCAAAATAAATTATACCATAAATCATTACTAAACTATAAACAGAATAAAATCCGGATGAAAACGAATTTAATGAAGTTCTTAAAGAATTACTCTCGCTAATTAACGAATAGTTCACCATAAATAGTACGGAAAGAACAATAGAAATAAAAAGTAAATAAGTTTTTTGTCGTTTAGTAAGAAAAGCTATCCAAGAAACTTTCAAAGAATTTAAACAAATCAAAACAATAGAAACTACATAAAAAGCATCGTGAGCATAATCCAACGATAAATTAATACGAGAGAAATCAGAAAAAAAAGTTAAACAAAAAAAAATAATCATTGTATTAAAGTAGGTGGACCGATCTTTTGTCTGACGTAAAAAAAAGAGAATTCTAAAAGTCGAAAGAATGTATATAACAACTACTATAAACACATAATTCATTAAAATTGATATTAATGAGTTAAATATATTTGTCTGAAAATTTTCTTGCTGGTTATTTCTCAAAAAAGAATTCATAAACGAACTGATAAAAAACATAACAGCCGACAAGACCCCAACTTTTAAGATAAGAGATAAAGGGAATTCCTTTTTAGACTCCACAAAAATATTCATGTAATTGAATAAAAAATATAAAACTCCAAAAACCAAAAATTCATTTATTAAAAAAAGTACTAATGTAGACCGAACTGGAAAAACCAAGTTATATACAATTAGTAGTATAGAAATTAGTATTGAATTTTCGAGTTTGTGTGCCAACTTTATATCACTAAACTTCATAGTTGAAATCAACTTTTATTTAATGAATGAATTTTTATTTCTAACTTTCTTCATAATTGAATCAGATATATTTTTCTCATACTCACTAGAAATTGAGTCTTTTTTCTTTGTAAATTCTTCCAGTCCTTTTGTTTCTCTATCAACACTAATTTTTTTTATAATTTCAATGGATTCTGAAAACCTAATTGTATTTTTTTATCAAAAAATTTTTTCTTTTTATAATCATTAAATTCAGGCTTTACATCCTTATCGTTAAATAAAGAATCTAAATTACCAAACTTAATTACAAAATCATCTGTCATTTCTGGTATAAGTTCTTCTAACGGCAAAGATACATCAAGTTATATAAAATTAGAATCTATTCTAAAATTGTACTTTGAATCATTATTCTTAAATTTCTCAAAAGAAATTTTAATATCAATTTTATCTAATTTTTCCTGCATTTCTTGCCTTGCTGTTTTTATTTTTTTATTAAACTTAGTCGTATCTATTGTAAAAGTCTTTCTGAATACTGTATCAGAGGAAATAAAAATGTATTCATTAAAGGGGACACTTTTAAAATTAGAAATGAACTCTGATAAATTAATTCCGCTGAGCAATTGCTTTTTATCACCAAAAAACTTGAAAACTCTCTCCCCATTCACATTCATTAAATAATAAATCAAGTCAACTTGAATAACCTTCTGAAGCTCAAGAAGTTTTGGGTTAATAGCAATTGTGCTATTATTATTGCTAAGGATTGAAAGTGAAAGTTCTTTTTTATAAAAATTAAGAATTGAATCAAGTAACACTTTCTCTTTATTGTTTAACTCAAAATAGTTTATTAATCTTTTATAATTTTTAGTTTCTTTGTTAAAAGGTAAATTTTCAAGCTCATGTATTTGAATATTACTAGGCTCATTATTAATAATTAAGATTTTATTAGTTTGCTTATCTATAGGTATTATTTCGTAAAAAGCAAAATTAATAATATCCTCATTATCTAATTGTGTGGAAGAAATCAAAGGGACTAAGTTTTCCACATAAGTTATAATATCATTCTTACTATTCTGAATTAATTTATTTACGTTTTCTTTATTATAATGGGAAATAATCATCAAAAAAATAGTTAGTAAAATAATCGGTACAATAGGATAATATTTTTCAATATTAATTTTATTATTCATATATGGGCTTTTAGTATTTTAATTCTTTTTGATAAGGCTCCAAAATTATTTTGAGTGCTTCGCGTGCCCTAAATATTCTTGATTTTATAGTGCCTACTTCAGTACCTAGCTGTTCTGCAATTTCTTTATAGCTTAATCCATCAATATCTCTAAGTATTAATGGAATTTTTAATTTTTCTGGTAATTTACTAATTGCATTACGAACTATTTGCGATAAATCTATATCCTCAGAAAAAGGTTTATCAGGATAATCTTTATCGGAGTCACTGAGTGGAACAAAAACACTTCGAATTTTTTTCTTTCTTAAATAATCCCTACATTTATTAATAGTAATTCTATAAAGCCATGTTGTAAATTTAGATTCAAACCTAAAGTCCCTTAGCTTATGGTATACACTTATAAAAACATCCTGAGAAATATCATCAATATTTTCAGTATCTCCTAATGTGATAAATACAAGATTTCTCACTTTTTCTCTATGTTTAATAATTAATGTCTTAAATGTAGACTCATCCCCATCAATAAACTTCTTAATCAAATCAAAATCCTCATCTTGAATATCCAAACTATCTACATTGGCAATAGTTTTACTTTCAATACCATCCATTATTTTAGACGTAGACAAAATACTTTGGTTCCTTTTTTATAAAAAATTCAAAAGCTCTATTTTAGGAATTAAAATTATTTTATTTTTACATTAGATGTCAATAAAGTTACTTATTAATATAAATATTTATTAGCGATTATATCTACAAAGTATAAAAACTTAACACTAAAGTTTTTTATAATATTCAATAATTATTTATATTGAAAATGGTTAATTAATAATCTATGGAGTTTTTATGACTATAAAACACTATGAAAAGTATAACGCTGTAGTTATTGAGCTAAAAGGCAATGTTATGGGCGGACCTGATGCTCAAAAATTCAGCGATTTACTTCACAAGCTTTTAGATGAAGGGAAGAAAAACATTGTTGTTGATTTATCAGAATGTAAATTTATGAATAGCTCCGGGTTAGGAATGTTAATAAGTGGTTACACTACAATGAAGAATGGTGGAGGTAATCTTAAGTTAGCAAACGCAACTGAAAAAATAGAAAGTCTTCTAGTTATAACAAAATTAATAACAATTTTTGAACATTATAATTCTGTTGAAGAAGCTGTAAATAGTTATAGCAAAAATTAAAGTAACTCCGGATTCTATCCGGAGTTTTCCCTTCCTAATATTTACCGGAGTTAAAAAATGAGTGTTACCATTTTAGTCGGTAGTCAATGGGGTGACGAAGGAAAAGGTAAAATAGTCGATATACTTTCTGAAAAATATGACATTGTTGTTAGGTATCAGGGTGGTGCAAATGCAGGACACACAGTTCAAATTGGAGAAAAACAATATGTACTCCATCTAATCCCTTCTGGTATACTTAGAGAAAATGTAATTTGTGTTATTGGAAACGGCGTAGTAGTTGATCCTAAAGCATTATTAGACGAAATAGAACTTTTAGAGAGCAATGGAATAAACATTAAAGGTAGATTGTTTATAAGTCACAATGCACACTTAATTATGCCGTATCATAAATTGCTCGATTCTATTAGTGAAAGCAGTTCAGCAAAGATTGGAACTACTGGAAGAGGAATTGGACCCTGTTATATTGATAAATATGCTAGGAGAGGAATTAAAATTGTTGACTTATTAGATAAAAATGTTCTTGAAGAAAAAATAAAATTTAACATTGAAGAAAAAAACAATCTTCTTAAGAAAGTTTATAATCATGAAGAGCTTGATGTAAATGAAATTATAAGAGAGTATCTAGAATTCGATAAAAAAATTGATCAATATATTACTGATGTACCTACATTTCTTAATAATGCAATTGCAGAAGGTAAATCCATTTTACTTGAAGGAGCTCAAGGTACTTTATTAGATGTAGACTTTGGCACTTATCCATATGTAACGTCTTCAAATCCTACATCTGGTGGAGCTTGTACAGGAACTGGTATTCCACCAACAAAAATAATGTCTGTTATAGGCATTGTAAAAGCATACACTACAAGAGTAGGTTTAGGACCATTTCCTACAGAACTAATAGGAGAAGAAGGAGATAAATTAAGAGAAGCAGGTGCAGAATATGGAGCTACAACTGGTCGCCCACGAAGATGCGGATGGTTCGATGCCTTTTTACTAAATTATTCAAGAATGATAAATGGTATTGAACGTGCTGCAATAACAAAATTAGATGTGCTTAGCTATTTAGACGAAATTAAAGTTTGTATAGGTTATGAATTAAATGGGAAAAAATTAAAAAACTTTCCTACAGACGTCAACCAGCTTACAAAAGTAAAACCTATATACGAAACTCTACCAGGTTGGAAAAAAGATATATCTAATGTAAAATATTACGATGATTTGCCTGCAGAAGCAAAAGACTATCTTACATTTATATCACAGCAAAGCGGCTTTGAAATTAGTATTATCTCGGTTGGCCCAAGTCGTCAGCAAACTATTGAACTTTAAGCAGGCTTTAAGTTCAAAATGAAAATTTTTAAAAGTTCACTAAATCTGAAACTCAAACTTATACTATTGTGTATTGGCTCAATAATAGCTTTGGGTACCTGGTTTTATACTCAAAACATTGTAAACAAACTACAAAAACGTGAAAAAGAAATAGTCGAACTTTACGCTAAAAGCCTTGAATACATAACTGGTAGCACTACAACTGTTGAAACTGATCTTACATTCATTTTCCAAAATATAATTCAAAGAATTGACTTTCCACTAATTTTGACTGATCAAAACCATCAAATAGTTTCTACAGAAGATGGTATTGGCTATAAAAATATTAAGTTAAAAAAGGGATTATCAAAAAAACAAATTCTTAGCATTCTAAATAAAAAGCTTGACGAATTATCTAAACAACATACCCCCATTGCTGTTAAAACTCCAGATGGTAAAATTATACAATATTTATACTATGGTGATTCTGAAATAATTGAAAAATTAAAATATTACCCATATTTACAAATTATATTTGCAATATTCTTTTTACTTATTGCATATACAAGTTTCAATTACATCCGAAAAAACGAACAAAGTAGCATATGGGTTGGTATGTCAAAGGAAACTGCACATCAGTTAGGAACCCCTATTTCAAGCTTGCTTGGATGGAATGAAATATTAAGAATGAATTATAACAATCCAGATAAAGTTTTAGATATATCAGAAGAAATTCAAAATGATTTAAATAGGTTAAATAAAATAACGAAACGCTTTTCTAAAATAGGTTCCCAGCCAGAGCTAAAAGAAGAATCTCCTTATGAAATAATACAAAAAGTAGTTCATTATTTTGAAAGAAGAATCCCACAAATTGGGAAAAACGTGTCAATTTCCATTTCAGGTGAAAAAGATGTAAAAGCAAAAATTAATTCAGAATTATTTGAATGGGTAATAGAAAACTTAATAAAGAATTCATTAGATGCAATAGAGACAAAAGAAGGCAAAATTGATTTTATTATAAGTTCTACAAAAAAATTTATAGCTATTGAAATAACAGATACTGGCAAAGGAATAGAACAAAACAAAAAAAAGGAGATTTTTAAGCCCGGTTATTCCACTAAAAAAAGAGGATGGGGATTAGGCTTAAGCTTATCTAAAAGAATAATCGAAAATTACCACAACGGCAAGATATACTTAAAAGAATCAATTCCAAATAAAGTAACTACGTTTAGAATATTATTGAAAAAATAAAACAGCTTTAATAAATCAAAAAGTTTTTTAAACTTATCATATTAAAGAATAATAAATCATTTAAATTATTTTAAAGAGAAAAATTTTTACTTTGTTTTTATTCTTTGTTTATATATATTTGTAGTAAGAAATATCCCTTGACACGAAGGAATTGCCCTCGTTCCTGAGTGTCTAAAACCCTCCTAATAGTAGCATATCGAACTGGTATGGTGTCGCCCTCAGCCATACCAGTTTTTTTTTATCTTTAGAGATGTTATTTTTAAAAATTATTTATCTTCTCACTGTTTTGGAGACTTTAATGAATAACTCTAATAAAAAGAGACCTTCATGGGATGAATACTTTTTAAAATTAGCTATGCTCGTTTCAGAAAGAGCTACTTGTCCACGTATGCATTGTGGTTGTGTAATTGTCAAAGATAAGCAGATTTTATCAACTGGATATAATGGTTCTATCCCTGGTGACGTTCATTGTGAAGATGTAGGATGCATGATTATTGATAACCATTGTGTGAGGACAATACATGCTGAAATGAATGCATTGCTTCAATGCGCATTGCATGGAGTTAGTACATTAGGTGCAACTGCCTATATTACAAACATGCCCTGTACAAATTGTGCTAAAGCATTAATTGCTGCTGGTATTAAAGAAATAGTTATTTTCTCGGAATATCACGATACTTTAGCAGAAGAATTTTTTGCTAAAGCAAAAGTCAATATTAAAAGACTACCTATGCCCGATAAAAATATCAATTACGATTTAGAAAATTATACATCAGCAAAAAAACAACAATAAGTAACAAATAAATCAACAAAAATATTATTTTTGAGCAAAATTTGATTACAATATGAAAAATATTAAAGATAATCTTCAAAAATATTTCAAGCCACAGTATTTTTTTAATAGAGATCTAAGTTGGCTTGAATTTAATAGAAGAGTATTAGAAGAAGCACTTAACCCAAAATTACCACTATTAGAAAAAGTTAAATTTGTCTCTATCTATTTTTCTAACCTTGATGAATTTTATATGATTCGTGTCTCCGGACTTAAAGAACAATTACGCGCAAACATCTTTGAAAGTTCGATAGATGGACTTACACCCTATGAAGTACTTGAACAAATTGAAAATACAGTAAAACCAATGAACAACCAGATTTATGAGTATTGGAACAATTACATAATACCTGAATTAAGAAAAAATAAAATTTATATATGCAACTTGAATGAACTATCAAAAGAAGAATTAGATGGACTAAATAAATATTTTTTAAAAGAAATCTATCCAGTATTAACCCCATTAGCATTTGACCCAGGTAGACCTTTTCCTTACATTTCTAACTTAAGCCTTAGTTTTGCAATCTTAATAAAAAAAAATAACGGAGAAAAACATTTTGCAAGGGTTAAAGTTCCAAATATTTTACCTCGTTTACTTCAGATCGATAATATAGTAAAACCAAAAAATTGCAATACAAATGGAGCAGTCAAATTTGTATGGATTGAAGATCTAATTAAATCTAACTTAGATTTATTATTCCCAGGTCTTGAAGTAATTGAAGCATATCAATTCAGAATAACTAGAGATACAGATCTTGAAATTCAGGAAGATGAAGCTGACGATCTATTGCAATTAATTGAAGAAAATATTAGGCAACGTAAATTTGGTTCGGTTGTAAGATTAGAAGTTGAAAAACTAATGCCAGATTACATGATTGATACTCTTATTGAAAACTTAGAAATAACTCACAGCGATTTACATATAATTGATGGTAATTTAGGCTTAAGCGATGTAATGTTACTTCATAATCTACCTTACCCTCATTTGAAAGAAAAGCCTTTTTATCCTGTTACACCTCCTATTTTTGAAGAGGAAAATATTTTTTCTCTAATAAATAAGAAAGATATATTAATTTATCATCCGTACGAATCATTTGCCCCCGTTGTTGATTTTATCAAACAAGCATCTCTAGACCCAGACGTTCTTGCAATTAAACAAACTCTCTATCGTATTGGTCAAGATTCACCTATTGTAAAATATTTGATTGAAGCTGCAGAAAGAAAAAAGCAAGTAGCTGTTTTAGTTGAACTAAAAGCAAGATTTGATGAAGAAAATAATATTTATTGGGCAAGAGAGCTTGAAAAAGCAGGGGTCCATGTAGTTTATGGGTTAGTAGGACTAAAAACTCATGCTAAAATGACCTTAGTAGTCAGAAAAGAAATTGATGGGGTAAAGCGCTATGTACATCTGAGTACAGGTAACTACAATATTGAAACAGCAAAAATATACACAGACATTGGGTTATTCACAACCGATGAAGAAATATGTGCTGATGTATCAGAAATTTTTAATTACTTGACAGGTTACTCAGAAAAAAAAGAATATCGAAAGTTATCTGTAGCGCCAATAAACAAAAGACAAAAATTCCTTGAACTAATCGAAAGAGAAATTAAAAATGTAAAACAATATGGAAAAGGACATCTTATTTTCAAATTAAATTCATTAGTAGATCCCTACTTGATTGCTTCGTTATATGAAGCTTCGAGACAAGGAGTAAAAATTGATTTAATAGTTAGAGGTATCTGTTGCTTAGTACCTCTAGTTCCTGGCTTAAGTGAAAATATTAGAGTTATTAGTATTGTAGGTAGATTTTTAGAGCACAGCAGAATTTATTACTTCTATAATAATGGTGAAGAAGAAATCTACTTAAGTAGTGCAGACTTAATGCAAAGAAATCTTGATAGACGTGTTGAAATAACTTTTCCGATAAAAGATCCTGAACACAAAGCATTCCTAAAAGAACATCTGCTTGAAACATGTTTAAAAGACAATGTAAAAGCAAGAGTATTATTACCAACAGGTAAATACGTTTTTAATCATCCTGTCTATAACGAGCCCTTAATAGATCACCAAAACTATCTAATGCAATATGCTATCAACAGCTCTAAAAAGACTATGGTTAAAGAGTTGAATAAAAAGTAATATTACAAAACTGTTGTTAATTAAGTTTAGTCTTAATTTTTTCAAAATAAAATGTACCATAATCTTGTAACTAAGAAACAAACTAAAATACCTAACACTATTGGTAGAAAAGTTGCAATAGCTGTCCATTTAAAACTTTTTGTTTCTTTATATATCGTAAATATAGTAGTTGAACAAGGATTATGAAGTAAACTAAAAAGCATTAAGTTTATGCCTGTTAATGTAGTCCATCCTCCAGCTTTCAACAAATATTCAATATCAGAAATATTTTCAAGTTCAAACATTACCCCAGCACCAGCACCAAATCCAGTTAGTTTTGTTGTTAAAACTGTAAGCATTAAAATAGTTGGTATAACTATTTCATTTGCAGGTATTGCAATAATATAGGCAAGAATTATAACTCCATTTAATCCAATGAATACCGCTGAAGGATTAATCCATCTTATAAAATGCTCGGCTATACTTAAATTATTTATATTGACATTTGCCACAAGCCATATTACTGCACCAGCTGGAAATGCAAAAACAACTGCTCGCCATAAAACTAATAAAGTCCTATCAATTAAAGAAGTATAAAGTATTTGTAAAATTTTAGGTGGCCTATAAGGAGGTAATTCAAGACTAAATGCTGAGGGCTCACCTTTTAATAATGTTCTTGATAAAAACCATGAAACAATTAGGCTAAATAAAACGCCTAATATAGCTACACCTACAACAACACCAGCAGAAATCAAACCTGCAAGATACGAAGGCACTAAACTTCCTATAAAAATAGTTGAAATCAAAATTTGTGTAGGCCATCTACCATTGCACAAAGAAAAATTGTTTGTAATAATAGCTATTAATCTTTCTCGTGGACTATCGATTATCCTTGCAGCAATAACACCTGCCGCGTTACATCCAAAACCCATACTCATAGTTAATGCTTGTTTGCCATGAGCCCCTACCTTTTTATAAATTGCATCCATGTTAAATGCAACGCGTGGCAAATATCCAAAATCTTCTAAGAATGTAAATAGTGGAAAAAAAATAGCCATTGGAGGAAGCATAACACTTATAACCCAAGCCATTGATAAATATGCCCCATCAATTAAAATACCTTTCAACCACCATGGGAAATAAAAGTATTCTGCAACTTTTCTTAATAATGGGTGTATTGTATCAACAAGTAAAAAAGACAAAGCACTTGAAGGATAGTTTGCCCCTACAATCGTTAACCAAAAAACAATAGCCAAAAGTAAAAACATAATAGGAAAACCTGTCCATTTGTTTGTAACAATTCTATCTATGAAACTATCAAAATCAAATTTTTGCACACCTACTTTTCTCTTAGTAACAGCACTTGCTATCTCTTCTGCATGCTTGTATATAGATTCAAGAATTAAATCATGAACATTTTCTCCAATTTTCCACCTCAACTTATTAGCTACTTCTAATAGTAATTCTCTCTGTTTTAGTTCCTTTTCCATCTGCTTCCCTTTAACAAATTATTCTAGAATTTCTTCTTGTAATTTTATTTTTCCAATTTCTCCGCTTCGTACAGCATCTATTATTTTTTGGTCGCCTTCAAGCAATCTAAATGCTATCCATCTAGCATTATTCAAATTTGGAAAACATTTTTTTATCTGTGCTTCTAATTCATCTACAGCAAATGTAAGTTCTTTAAAATCATTACTAATTCTATATGGTTTACATATATATTGCCCTGTTGCCACTTCAAAAATACTCTGGAGCAATTCTTTCATTCCTTTTTTCTCTCTCGCTGCTGCAGGAATAACTGGGATACCCAATTTTTTCGATAATAATTTATCATCAATTTGAATTTGATGCCTCTCTGCTTCATCTATTAAATTAAGACATAAAACAGCCCTATCGGTTATCTCAAGAACTTGTAGCACGAGATTAAGGTTTCTTTCTAACCTTGTAGAATCTACAACAATAACAGTTACATCAGGCTGTCCAAATAATATGAAATCTCTAGCTATTTCCTCATCTGTACTTGTTGAAAGCAAAGAATATGTTCCCGGCAAATCAACAACTTTAAATCTTTTGTTTGCGTAAATAAAACCACCTTCTGCTCTACTTACAGTTTTGCCTGGCCAATTTCCGGTATGTTGTTTCAAACCAGTTAAGTTATTAAATACAGTACTTTTGCCTGTATTTGGATTCCCTGCTAATGCTATAACATAATCATAGTCTGTCATATCAATGCCTAGTCTAATAAGATGATTAAGATTATGTGCAGGGCAATTAGCACACTTTTCAATAATTTTTTCTTGCATAGTATCCTCAATCCATATTATTGAATAAAAATATAATCAGATTGATTTTTGCGAAGGGCTATCAAAGTTCCTCTAACTTCATATGCAACTGGGTCTTTACCTATACTTTCAAGAACTGCTTTAATTTTCGTACCAGGTACAATTCCTAAATCAAGCAATCTTCTTCTCTGTTGTCCTCTTAATGCTTTAGATAATCCAACAACAATAGCACTTTCCCCAGCTTTGAGCGATGAAAGAGTTCTATTAAAATTTTTAATTAAAATCTCATTTTTAATTTCCTTAACATTTATATTATCAGCAACATCTTTTTTCAAAGAAATTATTCTTCCCTCTATTTCAATTAAAACATTTTCTTTATCTATACTTTTGACTTTTAATTGCATACCTGGATAAAGTTTTAATGAATTAATTAAAGAAAATATTTCTTCTGGCTCATCTTCAATATGAATTATTTCGGCTGTTAAACCTTCATTTAATTCTGTAAGTTTAATTGTATTTTCTAATAATATAGTTCCATCTACACTTGGAATTGGATCCCCATGAGGATCTATCAATGGATTACCAAGATTAGATGCTATTTGATTAGCCTCTTCAACATTTAATTGATGTTCCTTTATTTCAGCTAACTTATGCCATCTTGATTCAACAATGCTTGTATTTTCTGCAAAGTATTTTTCAAGTAAGCGATGTATTCGAATAATTTGAAGTGCATTTTGTCTTCCTTCGGCTGTTAAAAATAATTCATCGCTTTTTTCAGTAACCAACCCTAGCTCTACAAGCTTATTTATAAGTTGTGTAGTTTCGATAAAGCTAATTGATAATTTTTTACTTAAGCTTTTTATTGTACATGGTCTCTGATTATATTCACAATCATATAGGTATTTAAGTGAATCCTCTATTTTTTCTTTCTCTTTAACGTTTTTTTTCATCAAATAAAAAGCTTTGTTTTTATAAAGAAAAAAAATAAAGACAATTAAAAGAGATAAAATAATTATTATGGTACTCATGCTTACCTCAACTTTCTAATAAACTTCACCATAATATTTTTAGCTGTTTGCTCACTAATTGTTGCCGTTTTACCTCCATATTTAATAATTAATGATTTATCAAATGAAACTACATCAGTAACTTCAAAAGGTGTATTTAATATTAATCCAAGTTTAGATAAATATCTTATCAATTGTTGATTAGTATCATCAACTTGAAAAATTTCATACATTTTTCCTTCTTCGCAATTATTCATTGGAATAAGCTTAGGCACTTTAGGAAATGTTCCATCTTTGCGAGGTATAGGATGTCCATGTGGATCAAATTCAGGAAAACCTAGATATTCTTCTATCCTGTCAATCAAAAAGTCTGATGTATAATGTTCTAATTTTTCTGCTTCGTCATGTATTTCACTCCATGGTACTTTTAAAACTTCAAGTAAAAACAATTCCCACAAACGGTGTTTTCTAATTATTCCCAAAGCAACCCTTTCCCCTTCTTTTGTTAATTTCATCCCTCTATATTTTGTATAACAGATTAAACCTTCTTTAGCTAATTTTTTTGCCATATCACTTATAGCTGAATTAGAAATCGAAAGTCTTTTTGCTATTTGAGATGTAGAAGCACCAGTCCCACCCTTAATATTATGAGTATAAATTAATTTCAAATAATTTTCTTTTGAAATAGAAGACATAACTTTCTCTAAATTTTATTTAAAGTTAAGTATACTTAATAATATTATCAAGCATGTTTAATATTATTTTTAAGTCATTTTAAATTTCCTCTATCTAATTTTACGTTATTATTTGAATTTTGAGAAAAAATTTATGAACCGACTTGAAATTTTTCTCGTTTTATAGGTAGTAACAATAGAAATTATTATTTTTGTTTTAATATTTGGAGTAATTATGAATTTAACCACAGAAAACATTAAAGAAGCTTTGAAAAATGTAATAGATCCTGACCTAAAACGCGACATAGTAAGTCTTAACATGGTAAAAGATATAAAATTTAATGATAACTCTGTTACTGTAGACATCCAATTAACAACCCCTGCTTGTCCACTAAAGGATAAAATCAAACAAGATTGTATAAATGAAATTAAAAAAGCATATCCAAATCTAAAAGACATAACAATAAATATTAGTTCTTCAGTTTTGTCAAAAAGTAATACTGCAATGAAATCAATTCTACCAGAAGTTAAAAATACAGTTGCTATTGCAAGTGGAAAAGGGGGCGTTGGTAAAAGTACCGTTGCTGTTAATATTGCTGTTGCGCTCTCTAAATTAGGAGCTAAAGTTGGTCTTATTGATGCAGATATATATGGGCCAAGCGTACCTTTAATGCTGGGTATAAAGACAAAACCAAAAATTTTTCAAGATACTTTAACAGGTAAAATGATGCCCCTTGAAACTTATGGTATAAAAGTTATATCAATTGGTTTCTTTCTTGATGAAGATGCTCCTGTAATATGGCGTGGGCCAATGGCAAGTAGTGCTATTAAACAATTTATGTCAGACGTAAATTGGGGTGAATTAGATTACTTAAT
Organism: Melioribacter sp.; assembly: GCA_026417975.1. Lineage (GTDB taxonomy): Bacteria > Bacteroidota > Ignavibacteria > Ignavibacteriales > Melioribacteraceae > Rosettibacter. Next base: position 72,284 of record JAOACD010000015.1, on the reverse strand, counting down.
CTTTGATTTGCCCCCTGGTACTGGCGACATACAACTAACATTAGTACAAACAATTCCTTTAACTGGTGCTGTCGTAGTTACTACACCTCAAGATGTTGCTTTAATTGACGTTAAAAAAGCAATGAGGATGTTTCAAAGAGTAAATGTCCCAATATTTGGTGTTATTGAAAATATGAGTTATTTTATAGCACCAGATACTGGAAAAAGATATGATATATTTGGAAATGGTGGAGGTGAAAAATTATCTAAAGAATTATCTGTACCTTTATTAGGACAAATACCTATAAATCCAAACATACGCGAAGGAGGAGATAGTGGCAAACCCATTGTGGTTGAAGAACCTGAATCCGAAGAATCAAAAAAGATTTTTGAAATAAGTAAAAATTTGGCTGCACAAATAAGTATAAACAACCTTGTAGAAAATATTCCTAAAATCGAGATTGATTTAGGAAACTAAAAGAGGTAAAAATGAGCGATACATTAAAAGAAAAAGTGGAAAAAGCCTTAGAAACTATCAGACCCTATCTAAAAGCTGATGGTGGAGACGTTGAACTTGTGAAAGTTACTCCAGAAGGTATAGTTGAAGTTAAATTAACTGGTGCTTGTATAGACTGCCCTATGTCCCAAATGACTCTAAGAGCCGGAGTAGAAAGAGTATTAATCCGAGAAGTTCCTGGTATACGCAGAGTTGAAGCCGTATAAAGAAGAATTTTCCACTAATAAAATAGAGAGATAAAATGCGCACTAAAATAGTTGCCGGTAACTGGAAAATGAATAATGATATTAATTCTTCTATTACTCTAATCAACGATATTAAAAATGGTTTAGCTCAAAAAGAATTGAATGTAAAGGTAGTAATTTGTCCTCCTTTTACTTCCCTATCAATAGCAAGTGAATTAATTAAAAACACCCCTATTAAACTTGGTGCACAAAATATGTACTTTGAAAAAAGCGGCGCTTTTACAGGAGAAATTTCCCCTCTTATGTTAAAAAGTGTTGGATGCGAGTATGTTATACTAGGGCATTCTGAAAGAAGAACAATTTTTGGTGAAACTAATCAACTAATTAATAAAAAAATAAAATCTGCTGTAGATAATGGACTAAAACCGATCTTTTGCATTGGGGAAACTTTAGAAGAAAGAGAATTAGGTAAAACATTTGAAGTGGTAGAAACCCAAATAAGAGAAGGTCTTCAAGGAATCTCAGAGACAGAATTATCAGATTTAATTATTGCTTACGAACCTGTATGGGCTATTGGTACAGGCAAAAATGCTACTCCAGAACAAGCTGAAGAAGTACATCTATTTATAAGAGACTTAATTTCAAAAATATACTCTCAAAAATTTGCAGAGAATTTAATTATCCAATATGGAGGTAGTGTAAAGCCAGAAAATTCAAAGGACTTAATGTCCAAACCAAATATTGATGGTGCGCTTGTTGGTGGTGCATGCTTAATTGCGGATTCTTTCATTAAAATTATAGAGTCCGCTCAATAAAAAAAGCGGACTCTATGCTTTTTTGCAAATTGATATGCCCTCCCTTTTTTTATATATTTGAAGGTTTATTTTATTACATTTTTTTCTGAAAAATGAGTATTAAACCCAAAATTTTACTTCTTTTTATAATTTTTACCTTTCATACAAATTTAATTTCTGAAATTAGGATTAAATCTCTTTTTTCTGATTTTGAAAATAATTATCATTTCGTTCAAAGTTCTTCTATTAGAAAAGTATATGTTTTAAATAATGACTGGAAAGTCTTTACTAATGAAAACCCAGAAAAAAAAATAAAAACCTCTATTCCCTGCACTTTCGAAGGAGCAAGTTCCTTAATTTTTCAAAAAAAAATTTACTTTTCAAAAAATGATATCCAAAACCACATATTAAAACTTTATTTCTTAGGGATAAATAACTCTGTAGAAATATCAATTAATAATTATACAATATTTAAAAAAATTGGGGCTGAAGTACCATTTGAAGTTGATTTGCCTGAAGACATTCTTAAGCCCGAAGCCAATAATTTAATTACACTTAAAGTTATTTCTAATCTCGATTCTGAAACTACAATTCCACTTAAATGCGGATTCTTATTTCCCAAATATTCAGCTGGAATAATAAGAGACCTATTTATAGAATTTTTGCCAAAGACATTTATTGAAGACCTTAATTTTCACTTTGTATACTCTGAAAATCAAAAAAAAGTCTATGCTACTGCAGATGTTAGAATTAAAAATCTACAATTATTATCTCAAGAAGCTAGTGATATTAAATTAGAATTTAGCTTAATACCAAATATTGGTACTCAAACTCAAAATTTTGTCTTCTCAATTAATGATAAAATAGAATTAACAAGAAAGTATAATTTTATCATAGAAAATCCAGTTTTATGGTCACCTGAGTTGCCCAACTTTTATAAAGTAAAAATAAGTTTATATAATGGAAATCAACTAATTGATGAAATAACAAGAGAAGTATGCATTTACAATTTAAATACAAAAAATAATCTACTACTAAATGATCAACCATTTTCATTTGCAGGCACTACCTACTATTTAAATGAGTCAGAGTTATCAACATCAACATATCAAAAAATTTACAATGATCTATCTTTAATTAAAAAAACTGGCTTCAATTCAGTAAGATTCGCTAAAGCATTTCCACATCCTTATGCATTGTATTTATGCCAAAAGTTAGGCTTATTTGCTTTTATTGAATTACCTCTAAATTCAGTGCCAGAAGAAATTTTAAGTCAAGACGAGTTTCAAATAAGAACACAAAACAGATTCAAAGATTTTGTAACTCAATATAAAAAGTTCTCTAATTCAACAATCTTTGGTTTGGGAAGTTCATTACTACCTAATTCTTACTCAACAAAAAAATTTATTGATGGATTATTAAAAAATATTAATGAGGATATAATCACATATGCTTCTTTTGTTGGGCTTCCGTCACCTGATTTTTATAATCTGAATCTAATAGGTTTAGAATTATATTCACATCCAATTGATAGCTTAAGTGCATTAAATAATTTAGAAAGGAATAAGTACTTTATTTCAGAAGTAAATTATCCAGATTACTTCGGGAGCTCATCAGGTTATCTTGTAAAAAACTCTACCGAAGCACAAGCAAAGTATTATGAAAAATTCTTAAGCTTAATTTCAAATAGCAAATTGAATGGATTTTTTATTAACACTCTTTTTAATTATAAAGGAAACTATAAATCGTTGTATGGCGGAGATATTATTTACAAACTTGGATTAATTAAAAGTGGACAGAATTTAAACACCCTATCGTATAAAGTAATTGATGCCTTTTTAAATAAAAAACAAAATGTTACAATTCCTATTGGTGCAAGTAAAACTGAAAGTAAACTTTTTTTTATTTTCATAGCATTAGGATTATCATTAATTCTAGCTGTGCTAATTAATTCAAGCAAAAAATTTAAGGAAGATTGTACAAGAGCTTTGTTTAGAACTTATAATTTCTTTTCTGATTTAAGAGATAATCGAATACTATCTGGAATTCCATCTATAATTTTATTGTTGATTGAAATTGGCTCAATATCTTTACTCTTTACAATTATCTTATTTTATTTAAGAACCAATCTACTTTTAGAAAAAATTTTGCTTTCATTTGGAGAAGAGTGGTTAATAAATTTAGTTAGCTTCTTGGCATGGAATCCTGAATACTGTTTTATTTTTATGTATTTATTTTTCTTAATAAAAATCTTCATTATAAGTATAATTATTAAACTCTTTTCGACATCCATTCAAACTAAAGTAAGAATTACAAATATATTTTTTAATGTTATATGGGCTTTGTTACCTTTAACATTATTGTTACCAGCCGAGCTAATCTTATACAGAATTCTAATGATAGAAAACTTTAATATCTATATTATCATAACAATTATTATAACCCTTATTTGGATATATCTAAGAATTTTAAAAGGAACTTATATTTTATTTGAAGTGAACCGTTTGAAAGTATATTTTTATGGTATTTCTCTTATTTTAATTTTTGCAGGCATTGTCATTCTTTACTATCATTTTACTAATTCGACAATTTATTATATAAGCAATTCTATAAAACAATATAACTTAATGTTACGGTAGAGGAAAAATTGTTTCTATCAAAATTAGAAATATTTGGCTTTAAGTCATTTGCAAATAAAACTGTAATAAACTTCAACAGAGGAATCACTGGTATTGTCGGTCCAAATGGGTGTGGCAAAACAAATATCGTAGATGCCATCCGCTGGGTTTTAGGAGAACAAAAATCTACTACTCTTAGAAGCGACAAAATGGAAAATGTTATATTCAATGGAACTAGAGAAAAAAAACCCATGGGGATGGCAGAGGTTTCTCTTACTCTTGTTAACGATAAAGGAATATTACCTACAGAGTATTCTGAAGTTACTATAACAAGAAGAATTTTCCGTTCCGGAGAAAGTGAATATCTTCTTAACAAAAATATTTGTCGATTAAAAGACATAACAAATTTATTCATGGACACTGGTATTGGCGCCAATGCTTATTCTGTAATCGAACTAAAAATGGTAGAAACAATTTTAAGTAATAAAGCTGATGAAAGGAGAAGATTGTTCGAAGAAGCAGCTGGTGTCAATAAATATAAACTAAGAAGAAGGCTCTCTTTAAAAAAACTTGATGATATTAAGGCTGACCTAACTCGCGTAAATGATATTGTATCCGAGGTTGAAAAAAATGTAAGATCACTTGAACGACAAGCTAAACGTGCAGACCAATATACTCAAATCCAATCTATTCTAAAAGATAAAGAGATTAATCTTGCTGAAAGAGAATATTCTCTCTACAATAAAGAAAAAGAAATATTCTTAAAAGAAATTGCGGAACTTAGCTTACAAAAAGAAGAGATTGACAAACAAATAAGAACAATTGAAGACGAACTTATTACTTACCGCAATAATATTAATTCTATTGAAGCTGAGCTACAGAAAAAAAGGCTTGAAATAGCAGACAATTCAAATAAACTTTATCAATTACAAAAACAATTTTCTGTCACAGAAGAAAAGCTAAATTCACTATTTAACAATTACAACAGAATAGAGAAAGAAATTGAAGAATTCCAAGAGAATATTAAAAAAGTTACAAGTTTAAAAGAGGAAGCTGAAAAAGAACTCGATAAACTAAACAATCTTCTAAATGATAAGAGCTTAGAAACTAATAAAGATGAAAAACTTGTATCAGAAAAAAGAAATTTGCTAGAAGAAAAAAGAATACAGTTAAAAGCTATTAATGAAGAAAGATACTCACTTATTAAAGAAATTTCAGCTAAAGAAAATCTTTTAGCTACATTGAAAAAAGAAATTTCAGATTATAATGAAAGAATTGAAAAACTAAATCAAAAAATTCTGAATATAACAACTAGAATAGCGAAAACTGTTGGTTATATAGAAGAGCTATCAAACGAAAAAATAGAAGCAGAAAAGAAATTAAGTGAAATAAGTACTGAATTCGTTGTAAGAGAAAATGAAAAAAGTAGATTAGAAAAAGAATTAAATAAATTAAAAGAGAAAGAAATAGAACAAAAAACAGTACTTATAAGCATCAAAGAAAAAATAAATTTTTTGGAAACACTTATTGCCAACCTAGAAGGTTTATCTAGTGGCTCTAAAGCTTTATTAGAAAACAAAAAATGGACAACTAAAGAAAAAAGCATATTTGCTGATGTAGGTAATACTCAAGAAAAATATCGTTTTGCGCTAGAGGCTGCACTAAAATTTGCATTAAACAATCTCATTATAGAAAACCTTGACGAGTTGAAAGAGGCAATAAAGTTTCTTAAAGAAAACGAACTTGGCAAAGCATCTTTTATAGTATCAAACAGCACATACAAAAAAACATCATTAATTGATAAAATAAATCAATATAAGCTAAGAAAAAAAATTAGAAAAATAGAAAAAGAACCATCTTTTATAGGATGGGCAGTAAATTATGTAGAAACAACTGAACAGTGGAAATTATACTTCAAACAATTACTTTTTAAAGTAGCACTAGTTAATAATTTTGAAAATGCCTTAAGCTTATTTAAAAAATACCCTGACTTTAGTTTTGTCACACTAGAAGGAGATTTTATTCAAAATAATGGAATTATTGAAGCTGGTTCTCTTCCTAAACAAGAAGAAACAATATTTGGAAGAAAACAACTTCTTGAAAATCTAAAGAACGAATATCCTACAATTGAATTAACACTTGAAAAACTAAAATCTGAAATTAATCAAATTGAAGAAGAAATAAACAACATTGACTTAAAAAACCTAAGCGATAAAGAAAAGCTTATAGCAAACGATATTGCAAATATTGAAAAACAAATTTCGCAACTTGAGTATGAAAAGAAAAAAGCCGACGAAGAAATAGAAAACTCAAGAAAAGAAATTCAAGAGTTGGCTGAGAAGTCTAATTTACTTGATAACCAATTAAATGGAACCACAGAATTACTCAATTCACTTTATAAAAAGAGAGAAGAAATCGATAAGAAAGTAGATGAGTTTGAAAAAAATCTTAAAGAAATTGAAGAAGTATATTCATCATCATTAAATCTACTTAACGAGAAAAAATTAGAAATCGAAAGACTAAAAGGTAGTATAAAAAATATTTCTGATACAATAAATCACTATGAAAATGAAATCATAAATACATCTAACGGAATAGAAAAAAGAAAAAACGATTTGATTATTAATCAGCAAGAAACTGAGAACTTAAAAAATTCTTTATCAAACCTAAATACAGAATTAAATAAAATCTCCGAGATAAAATCATTGCTTGAACTTGAAGAATCAAAAATTGAAGAACAACTTGCTGCCATAAAATCAGAGGCTTCAAAATTTGAGAATCAACTTAGAGAACTTAGGAATAAACGACAAGAAGTTTCCGACAAGATCCATTCTCTTGAAATTAAAGTTAATGAGTACAATTATAAAATAGAAAATATTAAACAACATATAAACGAAAATTACAATATAGATTTAGAACTGAAAGAATTTGATGACCTTGAAACATTTAACTACGAAGAAACTTCAAAAGAAGTACACGCTTTAAAAGAAAAATTAAAAAATCTTGGACCTGTAAATTTACTTGCATATTCTGAATATGAAGAAGAGAAAAAAAGATTAGATTTTCTACATCAACAGCGAGATGATTTAATTGAGTCAGAAAAAGATTTAATTAAAACAATTAATGAAATCAACGAAACTGCTCAAAAATTGTTCCTTGACACTTTTGAACAAATAAGAAAAAACTTCATAAAAATTTTTCAAACACTTTTCAATCCAGAAGACGAAGCAGATTTAATCTTAGAAGAAAATGCAGACCCTCTTGAAGCAAAAATTGAAATAGTTGCTAAACCAAAAGGAAAACGTCCTACATCAATAGAATTGCTTTCTGGTGGCGAAAAAACACTTACTGCAACAGCATTATTATTTGCAATTTATCTTGTTAAGCCAAGTCCTTTTTGCATACTTGATGAAGTTGATGCCCCACTTGACGATGCTAACATAGATAGATTCACAAAATTACTTAAAGAATTTAGTAAGGATACACAATTTATTATTGTTACACATAACAAAAGAACAATGGAAGCAGCAGAAACTATGTATGGCGTTACAATGCAAGAAGAAGGCGTTTCTAAATTGGTTGGGGTTAAATTTGAAGAAATACCAGAGTATCAAGATTAAACCTATGGAAAAACAATTTAAAATATTCGTCGATTTCGATGGCACAATTACAAAAGAAGACATTGGCGAGTTGATGTTTCTAAAATTCGGAGATGAACAAAAAGCAAAAGAAATAGTTAACGACTGGATTAACGAAAAAATAAATGCTCGTCAGTCTTGGCTTTTGCTTTGTAAAACTATACAAAATTTGAATATAGAAGAATTTGACGAATTTATTTTTAAAACCGAGATTGATGAAAGTTTTAAAAAATTTGTAGAATATTGCAAAGTAAATAATTACGAATTAAGAGTGCTAAGTGATGGCTTGGATTATTATATAAAGAAAATTCTTACAAAAGAAAATTTATCAGAACTAGAAGTTTACTCAAACAAACTTACTTTTGATGAAAATGGTAATTTAATCCCTCTTTTCCCATATACGGACGAAGAATGTAATAGATGTGCTAACTGTAAAAGAAACCATGTTTTAAATTTTAGCGGTGAAGAAGAATTTAGTATTTACATAGGCGATGGTTATTCGGACATATGCCCTGCACAATACTGTGACTTTATTTTTGCTAAAAAATCATTATTAAAATATTGTGAAATCAACAGAATAACATATTTCCCTTACTCTAATTTTAATGATATAATAATAAAGTTAGAAGAACTAAAAAACAAAAAGAAACTGAAAAAAAGATATCAAGCTTTACTGAAAAGAAGAGAAATTTTCATTCAAGGATAAAAAAGTGTCATACATAGCAAAAAAAATATTTAAATACAGAAGTTATACACCTATACCATTTTTAATATTAATGTTAATCTTTCAGAAAGCTACTATAATTAGTATGATTACAGGTTTTATAATTGTATTAATAGGTGAATTTTTTAGACTATGGGGTGTATCATACGCTGGAAGTGAAACAAGAACAACTGGAAATGTTGGTGGAACTTATCTTGTAATTTCTGGGCCTTTTGCTCATGTCCGTAACCCTTTATACTTTGGCAATATTTTAATTTACACAGGCATTGGTGTAATGTCGATGGCTTTATATCCATATTTATTAATCATAGCAATTATCTTTTTCATATGGCAATATCAAACAATTATTAAAGAAGAAGAAGCTTTTTTAAGAAATAAATTTGGGAAATATTATGAAGACTACTTTAACTCTGTACCACGATGGATCCCAACTTTTACAAAGTATAAAAACAACAATATTGAACAACCTCCTTTTAATTTTAAAGCTGGATTAAAATCAGAAAAAAGAACTCTTCAGGCAATTTCTATAACAATATTTTTACTAATAATACTTTACTTGGTTACAAATTGAAAAATAAACTAATGATCATCACTGGTGAAGCATCTGGCGATTTACATGCAGCAGCATTAATTAAAAAACTAAAAGACCTTGATTCATCATTGGAATTTTGCGGAATAGGTGGAGATAAAATGATTGCTGTAGGATTTAATGCTATCTTTCATATAAAAGAAATGGCCTTTTTGGGTTTCATTGAAATTATTAAACATTTGCCCTTTATTAAATATGTTCAAAAAAGAATAATTGATACAGTAAACTCAGAAAAAATAAATACAATCATATTAGTAGATTATCCCGGCTTTAATCTTCGATTGGCAAAAAAGTTAAAAAAACTTAACAAGAAAATTATTTACTATATTTCCCCACAAATTTGGGCTTGGGGAAAAAATAGAATAAAAAAAATTAAAAAATTTGTCGATAAAATGATTGTTGTTTTCCCATTTGAAGAAAAGATATATAAAGAACATGATATTGATGTAGTTTATACAGGACATCCTCTCATCGAACATATCAAAAACTACAATTTTCTTTCTAGAGAGGAATTATTTGAAAAGTTCAACTTAAATAAAGAAAAAGAAATTCTACTTTTATTGCCGGGAAGTAGAAAACATGAGATTAAAAAAATATTTCCAGAAACATTAAAAGCTTCTCAAAAACTTGCTGAAGAGTTCAATCTTCAAATAGTAGTTGCTTGTGCTGATAATATTAATGAAAACATTTTCTATAAATTAAGTGATTATAAAAATTATAAAATAATTAAAGGCCACACTTACGATTTATTTAAATATTCGTACTTTGGCATAATTAAGTCTGGTACTTCTACACTTGAAGCTGGAATTTTTCAACTACCATTTATTGTAGTATATGCAACAAACTATCTAACATATTTGTTAGGACGACTCCTTGTTCAAGTTGAAAATATTTCTATGGTCAATATCTTACTCGAAGAAAAAGTTGTTGAGGAATTAATTCAATCTGATATGAATTGCAGTAATATTTATTCAACAAGTTATAAAATTTTATCAGATAAGAAAAAATATAATGAAATTAAGCAAAAACTTTCTTTAATAAAATCAAAATTGGGTGAAACTGGAGCTATTGAAAAAGCAGCTAAAGCAATTTATTCGGTACTAAATGAAGCTTAGTAACTTTCAAAAAAAAATTTTAAGAGCGCTAGGAACTTATTTTGCAAAAACAGCTGTAAGTATTCTATTAAAAACTTGTAAAATAACTATCCACAATCAAAAAATGTTACAAAATTTAATTCAAAAAAAAAGCAATTTTATAGTAGTCTTCTGGCATGGACTAATGATAACCGGGTGGTATTTACATAAAGATTTAAATTGTGCAGCTTTAGTTAGTAAAAGTAAAGATGGCGATTTATTAGCTAATGCTCTAAAAAAATGGGGTTACAAAGTAATTAGAGGATCGAGCCATATTGGTGGAAGTGAGGCATTAGAAGATATGATAGATTTATTGAACAAGAAATATTCATTGGCATTAACTCCCGATGGCCCAACTGGACCGATTTATAAAATGAAAGCTGGTGCAGTCGTGGCTGCTAAAAAAACTGGCGTCCCATTACTATTACTCGGTATCTATAATAAAAGAAAAATTATATTAAATAGTTGGGACAAGTTTGAAATACCATTACCATTCAGCAGAATAGAAGTATTATACTCAGAACCAATTTATATTAACAAAGATTTAGACTATAACGAAACTTCTAAAATGATTTTATACTGTGAAAATAAATTGAACAAATTACAAAAGGATGTAAAACAGCTTTGCTTAAGTTAATTAGAATTATATTATCACCATTAACGATTTTATATGCATTTATAATTAGACTAAGAAACTATTGTTTTGATAAAAAAATTTTCAAAATTACGAAAGTAAATGCATTTGTTATTTCCGTTGGTAATTTAACAGTTGGCGGTTCTGGTAAAACTCCAACTGTTGTATACTTAGCTAAGCTTATGAAAAAATTTAACATAAAAACAGGAATTTTAAGTAGAGGTTATAGAAGAAATACTAGAGGTTATTTGTTTGTATCAGACGGAAAAAATATAAAAAAAACAGTTGACGAATGTGGTGATGAAATGTATTTAATTTCAAGCGAAACAAATTTACCAACTGCTGTATCAGAAAGAAGAGTTGAAGGTGCAAAAAGATTAATAAAAGATTCTTTAATTGATGTAATAATTTTAGATGATGCATTTCAGCATCGATGGTTATATCGTGATATTGATATTCTAATTTTTGACCAAAGATTTTTAACTAAAACAGGCCAAATAGAACAAAAACTATTACCACTAGGTTTGATGAGAGAGCCATTTGAATCAATATCAAGAGCAGATGCTATTATAATTAACAGAAAATTTTCTGAAAAAATCGATATTCCAGAAGCACTCAAAAAATATTTTACTAACAAAACAATTTTCAACGGGTATTACCTGGCAAGCGGAATATTCGATGTAAAAACTCATAAAGAATATTCTTTAGAAGAATTTAGGGGACAAAAAAGCTTAGTAGTTTGTGGTATAGCAAAACCATATTCATTTTTAAATGTTTTAGAAAATAATCATATTGACATAACAAATAAAATTCTTTTCCCTGATCATAAAAATTATACATTAAAAGAAATTCAAACTATAAGAAAAAAATTTTATGAAACTAATGCTTATTCTGTTTTAACTACTCAAAAAGATGCTGTAAAATTAATTAAATACTCAAAAGAACTTGACGATATTGACATCTACTATTTAAAGATAGAACTAAAACTCGAAGAACAAGAATTGTTCGAAGAATTTATTTTAAGCAAATTAAAAAAGACACAAATACCAAATGTATCTTTAACTTAAATTAATTGGAGGTAATGCAATGGCAAAATCAAAAACGCCTAAGTATGTTTATTATTTCGGCGGCAAAAAAGCCGAAGGTACAGCAGATATGAAAGAACTTTTAGGTGGTAAAGGTGCAAACCTTGCAGAAATGGTAAACATTGGTTTACCTGTTCCTGCTGGTTTCACTATTACAACCGAAGTCTGCACTTATTATTACAAGCACAATAAGAAATATCCAAAAGAACTGGAAAAACAAGTTAAAGAAGCACTTGCAAAAGTCGAAAAAGAAATGGGAGCTAAATTTGGTGACAAAAACAATCCTTTACTAGTATCCGTTCGATCAGGTGCTCGTGCTTCGATGCCTGGAATGATGGAAACAATATTAAATGTTGGTTTAAACAATGAAACAAGAGAAGGATTAATTAAAAAAACAAATAATCCAAGATTCGTATACGACTCCCATCGTCGCCTTATTCAAATGTATTCTGATGTAGTAATGGAAAAAGCTGCTGGTATTGAACCTGAAGAAGGAAAAGGAATTCGTCAACAGCTTGAAGCAGAACTTCACAAAATGAAAGAAGCTAAAGGATACAAAAGTGATACAGAATTAACAGCTGATGACTTAAAAGAATTAGTTGAAATCTACAAAGCAAAAGTACTTGAAGTATTGGGCAAGCCTTTCCCCGAAGATCCAATGGAACAATTATGGGGTGCTATTGGAGCTGTTTTCCAAAGCTGGATGGGAAAACGTGCAGTAGCTTATAGAAGATTTGAAGGAATTCCTGATGACTGGGGAACTGCAGTCAACGTTCAATCAATGGTCTTTGGTAATATGGGCGATACTTCTGCAACAGGTGTAGCATTTACACGTAACCCTGCAACTGGAGAAAAATATTTCTATGGAGAATGGTTGCCAAATGCACAAGGAGAAGATGTTGTTGCTGGCATCAGAACTCCTAATCCAATAAACGAAATTGGGAAGTCAGAACACAATGCTCACCTTCCATCTTTAGAAAAAGCAATGCCTGAAACTTATAAAGAGCTAAATAGAATTCAGAAGATTTTAGAAAAGCACTATAGAGACATGCTTGATATTGAGTTTACAATTCAAGAAGGTAAGCTATACATGCTACAATGCCGCGTTGGTAAAAGAAATGGACCAGCTGCAGTAAAAATTGCATTAGATATGTATAAAGAAAAATTAATCACAAAAGAAGAAGCTGTTTTAAGAGTAAACCCATCTCAACTTGATGAATTGCTCCACCCAATTATTGATCCAAAGGCAGAATTAAATGCTACCCCAATCGCCAAAGGATTACCTGCTGGTCCAGGAGGTGCAAGTGGTCAGGTTGTATTCTCTGCAGCAGATGCTGTTGAATGGGCTAAGCAAGGTAAAAAAGTAATCCTAGTTAGAGAAGAAACTAATCCAGAAGATATTGAAGGAATGCGCGTTGCACAAGCAATTTTAACAGCTCGTGGTGGTATGACTTCACATGCTGCTTTAGTTGCTCGCGGATGGGGCAAATGCTGTGTAGTAGGTGCTGGTTCTATAAAAATTAATTACCAAGAAAAATATTTCACCGTTGATAGTGTAACTGTTAAAGAAGGAGATTGGTTAACTCTTAATGGTTCTAAAGGCGTTGTTTATTTAGGTGAACTTCCAATGGTAAAAGCTGCAGAAGAAAATCCAGATTTCCAGGCATTCATGAAATTATGCGACCAAATAAGAAAACTAAAAGTAAGAACAAATGCCGATACCCCTGAAGATGCCGCAAAGGCAAGAGCTTTTGGTGCTGAAGGTATTGGATTATTTAGAACAGAACATATGTTTTATGGAAAAGATTCAGAACAACCATTATTCATACTTCGTAAGATGATTATTTCAAAAACAGAAGAAGAAAGAAGAAAAGCTCTTGATGAATTATTCCCATATGTTAAAAATGATATTAAAGGAACATTGGAAGCAATGGATGGATTTGGAGTTACAATTCGAACACTCGATCCACCTCTGCACGAATTTGTCCCTAACCGTCAAGATGAAAGAGCTAAATTAGCCGAAAGTTTAGGCATAACACTCGAAGAATTAAATGCACGAGCCGATTCATTACATGAAAATAACCCAATGATGGGACATCGAGGTGTTCGACTAGGAATAACCTATCCTGAAATTACTGAAATGCAAGTAAGAGCAATATTCGAAGCTGCTGCTGAATTAATTAAAGAAGGTAAAAAACCATTCCCAGAAATTATGATCCCAGTAGTTTGCGATGTTAAAGAACTTAAACATCAATATGATATTATTAATAAAGTACACGCAGAAGTATGTGAAAAATTTGGCTTGAAAAAAATTCCTCACCTAACCGGTACTATGATCGAAATTCCAAGAGCTGCTCTTACTGCTAACAAAATTGCTGAATATGCACAATTCTTCTCTTTTGGTACAAACGACCTAACTCAAATGGGCTTTGGTTTCTCCCGCGACGATATTGGTGCTTTCTTACCTGATTATCTTGAAAAGAAAATATTACCAGAAGACCCATTCCAATCAATTGATCAAGAAGGAATAGGAATGTTAATGAAAATAGCAGTCGAAGGCGGTAGAGCAACTCGTCCTGACCTTAAAATAGGTATTTGCGGTGAACATGGAGGCGAAGCTAAATCTGTTGAATTCTGCCATCGCATCGGATTAGATTATGTAAGTTGTTCACCATTTAGAGTACCTATAGCTAGATTAGCAGCTGCTCAAGCAGTTGTAAAAGAAAAAAACGAAGCAAAATTAGCTGCTAAAAAGTCAGCCAATAAAGCTGCAAAATCAAAAAAGAAATAATTTAATCTTGTGCAGCGTAGATATACATCTACGCTGCTTCTTTTTATATAAATTTTCGATTCAGGAGTAAAGAGGAGTTAGAAATGAAGCTATCTGATTTCAAATATAATTTACCTAAAACAGCAATTGCCAAATTTCCTGTTTCTCCACGCGATAAAGCCAAATTAATGGTCTTAAATAGAGCAACTGGAGAAATAGAGAATAGAATTTTTTCTGATATAATTGATTATATGGAAAAGGGCGATGTTGTAGTTGTAAACAAAACAAAAGTTATGCAAGCAAGGCTTATTGGTAAAAAAGAAAGAACAAATGCTAAAATAGAAGTATTTGTATTAAGAGAGTTAAACAAAGAAGAAAAAATATGGGATGTAATTGTTGATCCTGCAAGAAAAGTTAGAATTGGCAATAGAATTTATTTTAACGAAAATTTGTGGTGCGAAGTAATAGACAATACAACCTCGCGCGGTAGAACAGTTCGTTTCAACGAAGATGCAGGTGATATCTATAAAGCTATTGAAAAAATTGGGACTACACCACTTCCCCCATACATAAAAAGAGAACCTACTGAAGAAGATAGAGAAAACTATCAAACCATTTTCGCTGAAGTTGATGGTTCTGTTGCCGCTCCAACTGCTGGTTTACATTTTACTGAACAATTAGTAAAAAAAATTGAAAAAAAAGGAATAAAATTCGTCCATGTTATTCTTCATATAGGCCTTGGTACATTTAGACCTGTTGAAGTTGAAGATTTAACAAAACATAGAATGGATTCTGAATACTATGAAATTCCAGAAGAAACAGCTAAAGAAATTAATAGAGCTCTACAGGAAAAGAAAAATGTTTTTGTTGTAGGGACTAGTACATGTCGTGCTCTCGAAAGTAGTGTGACAGCAGAAGGATTTTCTAAACCTAACGCTGGTTGGACAGATAAATTTATATTTCCTCCTTACGACTTTAAAATTACAAAAAAGCTTATTACAAATTTCCATGCTCCCGAATCAACACTTCTAATGTTAGTTGCTGCATTTGCAGGTTACGACTTTACAATGAAAGCATATAAAAAAGCTCTAAAAGAAGGATATCGCTTTTTAAGTTACGGCGATGCAATGTTGATTTTATAACAAATGCCCCAAATCATTATTCTCTAATTTGGGGCTATTCCTAAAAATATATTACAATGAAATGAAAACATATGCAATTATTCCTGCTGGCGGCAAAGGCGTAAGAATTAATTCCAAAATACCTAAACAATTTATTAAAGTTAATAATAAAGAAATTATTGCTTATACTTTAGAAGTTTTCCAAAAATCTAATTTTATTGATGAAATAATCGTTCCAACTCAAGAAGAATATTTTGAGCTACTTTACCAAATTAAAGAAAAGTATTTCATTACAAAATTAACTAAAATTGTTAAAGGAGGACCTGAAAGACAATTCTCTGTCTTTAATGCAATTAAATCAATAAGCGCTAACAATAACGATTTTATTCTAGTACATGATGCTGTTAGACCTTTGCTACCTTTTGAAGTACTTGAAAAATCAATTCAAACAGCAAAAGAATACGGTTGTGCAATTACTGCAATAAAAGCAAAAGATACTCTTATTAAAGGTGATAAATTTATTGCCGATTATATTGATAGAAATGAAATTTATTATGTACAAACTCCACAAATTTTTACTTATAAAATTTTTCTTGAAGCCATGAAATATGCTGAAGAAAAGAATTTTATTGGAACCGATGAGTCAATGTTGGTAAAAAATGTTGGATATAACATAGTAATTGTTGAAGGTTCATCTCTAAATTTCAAAATTACTACAGAAGATGATTTAAAACTTTTTGAAAAAATTGTTTCTGCTCATTGAACAATAAATTATAACTAATTGTTTATAAAGTAGTTTTTATCTAACTTACATATGTAAATTTTAGAAAATAGTATGTTAAACTTAATTTTTGTAGTCATTTTATCATATCTCGTTGGTTCAATACCAACCAGTATTATTATAGGAAAACTTGTCAAAGGAATCGATATAAGAAACTACGGAAGTGGTAATGCTGGTGGGACAAATGTATTTAGAGTAATTGGATGGAAATGGGGTCTATTAACAATTATACTAGATGCATTAAAAGGTGCTATCGCAGTAGTAGTTGTTGCAAGAATGTATCTTGATAATATCCCATTTAATAATGTTACACCATTTGACGACTTTACACTTATTCAAATCATTTGTGGAGTAGCAGCTGTTATTGGCCATATATGGACAGTATTTGCTGGCTTTAAGGGTGGGAAAGGTATAGCAACTGCTCTTGGCTTCTTAATAACAATAATTACTGTGGACATGCTTCTAGCAATAGGAATATTCTTAATTGTAGTATATTTATCTCGATACATTTCATTAGGCTCGCTTACAGCAGCTATATCTGTACCAATAATTTTAATAGTAAGAGAAAATGTATTTGGAGTACACATTCCAGGTTACAACACAATTCTCCCCTTCATAATAGCATTATCATTACTAGTTATTTTTACACATCGAAAAAACATTGATCGTCTATTAAAAGGCAACGAAAACCAAATTTCATTTTCAAAAAATAAAAAGAAGTAATGCGCATATCAGTACTAGGTGCTGGTGGATGGGGTACAACATTAGCTATACTTTTATATCATAACGGCCACGAAGTTACACTATGGGAATATAAAAGCCACTACGCAAAAGTTCTAAATAAAAGTAGAGAAAACAAAATTTATTTACCTGGGATAAAAATCCCAGAAGAAATAAAAATTACACATTCCCTCGAAGAAAGTTGCGAAAATAAGCATTTCATTGTACTTGCTATCCCATCTCAATACATACGAAGTGTACTGACCCAAATGAAAGACTTTAATTTCAAGAATACTACTTTCGTAAGTGTTGCTAAAGGAATTGAAAAGGATACATTAAAAACTGTTTCACAAATAATTCAAGATGAAATAAAAAAAATTTCTCCATCCCAAATTGGAGTGTTATCAGGCCCTAGTCATGCAGAAGAAGTAAGTAGAAAAATTCCAACCGCTGTTGTAGCAGCATCTTCAGATGTTACTACAGCAAAAGAAATTCAAGCTGCATTTATTACTTCATATTTTAGAGTATATTCCTCTACTGATATATTAGGTGTAGAATATGGCGGAGCTCTTAAAAATGTTATTGCAATAGGAGCAGGTATTGTTGATGGTGCTAAGTTTGGTGATAATACTAAGGCTGCAATAATGACAAGAGGTATTGCAGAAATTTCAAGACTTGGGATTGCTTTAGGGGCTAGACCTGAAACTTTTTCAGGCCTTTCTGGTATGGGCGATTTAATTGTAACCTGTATGAGTAAACACAGCAGAAATAGATATGTCGGCGAACAAATTGGTATGGGGAAAAAATTAAAAGATATTTTAAAATCCATGCATATGGTTGCAGAAGGTGTAGAAACAAGCCGCTCTGTTTATCAGTTATCTCAAAAGCACAATATCGAAACTCCAATCTGTACCGCAGTTTACAGAATTTTATATGAAGACTTAGACCCAATTAAAGTTACATACGAATTAATGACTCGCGACATGAAAGCAGAAGACGAATAAATTTTCTTATTATTTATTTCTTCCTTCATTTATTATATTTGAAAAAAAATTAAAACATGTCAGGTAATCTTACAAAGTCTATTCAATACCTTAAATCCGTTGGCCCCAAAAGAGCTGAAGCCTTTTCAAAAATTGGTATAAGAACTATTAAAGATTTACTATTCTATTTCCCAACAAAATATCTAGATAGATCAACAATCCTAAACTCTATAAAAGTACTTCAGTTTGTAAGACAAGGATACCAAGGTGAAGTAACAATAATTGGTAAAGTAATTAGTAAAGAATTAATAAAATATAGCAGAAAAAGTATTTTTAAGATAAGAATGAAAGATTCTACTGGTACATTTGAATGTATCTGGTTTCAAAGTATTAAATATTTTTATGACACATTTAATGAAGGAGATTATTTTGCAGTATCAGCAAAACCAGTACTAACTAAATATGGACACCTTCAATTTGTTCATCCAGATTTTGACAGATTATCAGAAAAGGAATCATCAGATTTTCTTAATACAGGAAAGATAATCCCATTTTATCGAGTACCTAAAGAACTAAGAGAAAAAAATCTGGGAGACTTTAGCCTAAGAAAAATTATTTACCAAGCAGTAGAAATTTTTGCTGACGAACTTAATGAAACTTTACCGGAATACATACTAAAAGAAAAAAATATTTTACCAATCAATGAAGCTATTAAAAATATACATTTCCCAAATAGCAATGATGCACTAAATGCTGCCAAAAAAAGAATCAAATTTGAGGAATTGTTTTATTTTGAATGCCTTGTTGCTTTAAGAAAAAACTTAATTGAAAACAGAAGAAAATCCTTTACAATCAAAGTAAAACCTGAACCAATAAAGAAATTTTTAAACTCCCTACCTTTTCAATTAACAAAAGCACAGTTAAAAGTACTCCACGAAATAAGACTAGACTTAGAAAGCAATAAGCCTATGAATAGGCTCCTTCAAGGAGATGTTGGAAGCGGCAAAACAATTGTAGCTTTAATTTCTATGTTAATAGCAGTTACAAATGGATACCAAGCAATTTTAATGGCACCAACAGAAATATTAGCCGACCAACACTATAAAAATATATCAAAACTTCTAAAAAATATGAACATAAATGTATGTTTACTTATTGGGGGACAAAAAAAATCTGATAGAGAAAGAATACTAAATGACATCAAAAATGGAACTGCACAAATTATAATTGGTACTCATGCTTTAATTGAGGAAAATGTTGAATTTAATAAAGTTGCACTTATTGTCATTGATGAACAACATAGATTTGGAGTCTTACAAAGGTCAGAATTAATAAAAAAAGGATTAAATCCTGATGTATTAGTTATGACTGCAACTCCAATCCCACGTACTTTATCTTTAACATTATATGGTGATTTAGAAGTTTCTATAATTGATGAAATGCCAGCCAACAAAAAACCTGTAAAAACAGTCTTAAGGAGCGAAAAAAAACTTCCCGAAGTTTATAAATTTATTAAAGAAAAAACTAAAGAAGGATATCAAACATTTTTAGTTTATCCAATAATAGAAGAATCAGAGAAAAGCGAACT
The DNA here is from genome assembly GCA_026417975.1 of Melioribacter sp. Classification (GTDB taxonomy): domain Bacteria; phylum Bacteroidota; class Ignavibacteria; order Ignavibacteriales; family Melioribacteraceae; genus Rosettibacter. Next base: position 52,425 of record JAOACD010000015.1, on the reverse strand, counting down.
AAAAGCTGCAGAATCTTATTACAAAGAATTAAAAGAAAATTACTTATATGATTTAAGAATAGGTTTAATTCATGGAAGAATGAAATGGCAAGAAAAAGAAAAAGTAATGCTCGATTTTGCAGAAAAAAAATATGATGTATTAGTATCAACTACTGTAATTGAAGTAGGTATAGACATCCCTGACGCTAATATAATTGTAATAAACGACGCTGAAAGATTCGGCTTAGCTCAACTACACCAATTAAGAGGCAGAGTTGGAAGAGGAAGCAAACAGGCTTATTGTATATTAATAACTAAAGAAGAATTTGTTTCTAAGACTACTCAATTGAATTTTAATTTCGAATACCTTTCACCAGCACAAATAGAAAAAAACAAAACAATAATAAGATTAAATTCAATGTTAATACATAATAACGGTTTTGAATTGGCCGAAATAGACCTGAAACTAAGAGGACCTGGAGATATATTTGGAACAAAACAAAGTGGATTACCTGATTTAAAGTACTCAGACATAACAGAAGATGTAGATATTCTTTATGAAGCTAAAGAGATGGCATTTAATGTTATTAAAACAGATCCTAAATTATCTTTAGAAAAAAATTTTATCATAAAAAAAATTTTAAAAGAAAACTATTCTAATCATCTTCACTTATCTCAAATAGCATAACAATAAAAATATTTTCTAAATCAAAAATTTTTAAAATTTCTTGAAAAAAAATTTTAAATCAATATATTGGTAACAAACAATTGGAAGGATTTTGTATCAGTTCTTTTTTACTAAATAGAAAATTAAAAGTAGCATTAACATTTAATTTAAAACCGGAAGAAGTTAATTCTTTCGAAGGCAAATCTCTATCACTTCAAGGAAACACAAATGAAATTATAGAAGACAAGTATGCTGAATGGGATACAATCGAAACAATTAATGCAGTTAAAGACGCTTTAGAAATTTTTCATGACGTTATACTAATTGAAGCTAATGAAGATGCTTTTGAAAAATTTAGAAAGTATAGACCAGAAATTGTTTTTAACATAGCCGAAGGATTTAATGGAATTAGCAGAGAAGCACAAATTCCTGCTATGCTCGATATGCTAAATATACCATATACTGGTTCTGATCCTTTAACACTTGCTACTTGCCTTGATAAAGCAAGAACAAAAGAAATACTTTCTTATCACAATATCCCTACTGCTAAATTTATATACGCAGAATCAATAAGGGATTTAGAAAACTTTAATCTCAAATTTCCAATTATTATTAAGCCTGTTGGTGAGGGCTCCAGCAAAGGAATATTTAATAATTCATTTATAAATAACTTAAAAGAGCTGAAAGAAAGACTAGAATATTACTTAGAAATTTATAATCAACCATTTCTCTTAGAAGAATATTTACCTGGACGTGAATTTACTGTTGCTTTAATGGGAAATGGTAACGAAACTGAAGTTCTTCCAATTGTTGAGATAAATTTCGATGAATTGCCAGAGGGTTTGTTACCTATTTATTCATTTGAAGCTAAATGGATTGTTGACACACGCGATAATCCATTGGATATTTTTACTTGTCCAGCACATATAGAAAAGGAACTTGAAAATAAAATAAAAACTATTGCACTAAAAACTTATAAGGTTCTAAGATGTAAAGATTGGAGCCGTATAGATATAAGACTTGATGAAAATGGAGAACCAAATATACTGGAAATAAATCCTTTACCAGGAATTCTTCCAAATCCTGACGATAACTCATGTTATCCTAAGGCAGCACGTGCTGCTGGACTTTCTTATGAAGATATGATTAACAAAGTATTATATATTGCAGCAAAAAGATACAATCTTGTATGAACGTAGATCGGAAAATATTGATTTGTTACAATGAACCTTCAAATTATTACGAAAATTATTTAGGCAAAGAAATATCTAGTAGTGACCATGCTATTGACCTTTCTGAAAGAGGATTTTTGAATCAAATTTATAACATCAAAGAAATACTAAGGAAAAAATATTTAAATGTCGATACACTTGCTGTTAATAGTAATATAGAAACATTAATTAATAAAATATCACTTTATTCCCCCGATGTTATTGTTAATTTTGTAGAATCTGTAGAGGGCAATTCAAATTTCGAAAGCTATATAGCAGGTATTTATGAATTATTAAATATACCTTATACTGGAAATACTTCAACTTGCTTAGCTACATGCTTAAACAAAGCCTATACTAAACAAATACTTAAATCTTATGGAATTAAAACCCCTGCTTTTTATTTAGCTAAAGTGAACGAATTTCCAAAACAAAAAGAACTCAAACTCAACTTCCCTGTTATAACAAAATTAGCAAGAGAGGACGCAAGCATTGGTATTTCAGAATATTCAGTAATTCATAATGTTGACTCACTTTATGAACGACTTAAATATCTATACTCCCTTTATAATCAAGAAGTTATAATAGAAGAATACATTGATGGAAGAGAATTAAATGTTGCAATCTTAGGGAATAGAGTACTTCCGATATCAGAAATCTGTTTTGATGGATTACCGGAAAATTTACCAAAAATAATTACTTACGAAGCAAAGTGGTCGCCAGAGAGTGTGTATTACAAACACACAGTTCCAAAATGCCCTGCTACAATTGAAGAGCCTTTAAAAAAGAAAATAGAAAAATTGGCTCTAAAGGCTTACGAAGCTTTGGAATGCAGAGATTACGCAAGGATTGATATAAGATTAAGCAAAAATAATGTCCCTTACGTAATTGAGGTAAATCCCAATCCTGATATATCACCTGATGCAGGATTTATAAGGTCTGCTGCTGCCTCAGGAATAAATTATGAAGATGTTCTTTTTAAATTAATTGACTTTGCATTGCAAAGGCAAAGCTATGATACGCAAGTTGCAATATAAAGATAGAGAAAAGTTAATTGAAATCATTAATTGCATAGAAAATTTTAATGATGAAGAAAAGAAAGTTGCAATTGAGCTAATAGACGAAGCTCTTTCAAAACCTGAACAGGAATACTACAATATATTTGTATATGAAAATGGTAATTACATTGAAGGCTATTATTGTATAGGTAAACGTGCATTAACTGATGGTGTATATGATTTATATTGGATAGTAGTAGATCCAAAACATCAAAACAAAGGGGTTGGGAAAAATTTATTAAATCATGCTGAAGGGTTTGTAAAAGAAAGACAAGGAAGATGGATATTAGCAGAAACATCTTCAAAAGAAAACTACTTTGCAACAAGAAATTTTTATATGAGAAATAAGTATTCAATTGTAGCAGAAATAAAAGATTTTTATAGAATAAATGACCATTTAATAATATTTGGTAAATACTTAAAATAAAACAAAGGGCAAAACTATGGAACTCTGGCAACAAATGATAAGAGATAGCATACATACTGTAGATCAACTTGTTGAAAAATTCAAGTTAGACAGAAAAGTAGCAGAAGAATTGGATGGATTCTTCCAAGCAAGAATTAATCCTTATTACCTAAGTTTAATAAGATACCCAGGAGATCCCATCTGGCTACAATGCGTACCCGATGTTAAAGAATTAGAGGATATTTCAGGTTATGAAGATCCGTTACAAGAAGATGCCATGAGTCCTGTTCCAAATATAACTCATCGTTATCCAGACCGAGTTTTATTTTTAACTACAAGTCAGTGTGGTATGTATTGTAGGTTTTGTACTAGAAAAAGAAAAGTTGGCAATTCAGATAAAATTTCTATGAAACAACTTGAAAGTGCATTTAAATATTTAGAAGAGCATACAGAAGTAAGAGATGTTATTATGTCTGGTGGAGATCCTTTAATGTTAACAGATGCAATGTTAGAAAAAATTTTAAAGAGATTAAGACAAATCCCACACATAGAAATTATAAGACTAGGAACACGAATGCCTTGCGTCTTGCCACATCGCATAACACCAAAACTTGTAGAAATGTTAAAAAAGTATCATCCCATCTATGTTAACACTCATTTCAATCATCCATGGGAAATTACACCAGAAAGCACACGTGCATGCGAAATGCTTGTGGACGCAGGAATCCCTGTAAATAATCAAGCAGTATTAATGAAGGGAGTTAACGACGACGCTGAGGTTTTAAAAGAGCTATTTTTAAAACTTCTAAAAATTAGAGTAAGACCTTATTATTTATTCATGGCAGATGAAACAAGAGGCGCTAATCACTTCAGAACATCACTCGAAAAAGGATTAGAAATAATGTATAAACTAAGAGGCAATATAAGTGGATTGGCTATTCCTCACTTCGTTATAGATGCTCCTGGTGGTGGCGGAAAAATTCCTGTACTCCCACAGTATATATTACACCGCGACGAAGATAAAATTATTATGAGAAATTATAAAAACGAGATTTACGTATATCACGAAGCTAAAACCGAAAACACAGAACTAAAAGAAGAAAATCGTATCCCTATTGAAATATCAAATAAAAAAGATGGGAGTATAAAGAAACCTAAAAACTATAAAAATATTACAACTGTAAAAATTCCCGAATTAGAAACAAGTACTAATTAAGTTCTTGTTAATTTACTTTCTTAATTATCTATATTTGATATGATTCTTAGAAAATCTTTTTCTAAAGAAATGTTAGGCATTTCAACTATTCTTCCTATCTCAATTTGATTGTGATAAAATATAAATGTTGGGACAAGCTTAATTTCATAATTATCTATATTAACCTCTCCCGCCTTCTTATTCCTATCTACACATATCATTTTTAGGTTTTTTTTATCAAAATTAACTTTATTTAGTATTTTCATAAACCGAGGGACTTCTCTTTTACTATCACTGCACCATGTACCAAATATAGCAACTATTTTAATTTCAGAATTAATCTTTGTTTTTATAGAATCAACTAATAATGAATCAACTTTATAATCTTCATATTCTTGAACATACCATCTACCAAAAGGTGAATAAGAAGTATCAGATAGTATATTCTCACTAATAATTCCAATTAATATCTGATCACCTGATTTTTCATCTAAGGCAATTGTACATTTTCCTTGCGAAAAGATATTGTTTAAAGTTAACATCAAAACTATTACTACTTTTGATATAAGTTTATTAATTATTGACTTTCCTGACATCCAACCCCCAGAACAATTTGCTCCTTAATATTTCAAAATAATTTGTATTTTTCGAATGTATTAATCTTACATTATTATCACTTTTTGCAATAGCAACTTCCAAAGGTGAATCATAAATTTCAGAACGTTGTCCATCGCAGCTTACATTAATCTTGCCTAACAAAGAATGAGCAATAATAGTAATCTTTTGTTCACTGGAAATCACCAAAGGTCTCATAGTTAATGTATGTGGGGCAATTGGACTTAATGTTATAACATCTGATTTTGGAGTGATAATTGGACCACCAGCAGAAAGAGAATACCCTGTTGAGCCTGTTGGTGTTGCTATAATTATTCCATCAGCAGCAAAGGTTGAAACATAATCTTCATCTATTTTAATTGTAAGCTCAATCATTTTTGACCAAGCACCTTTATCGATTACAATATCATTAATCGCGTATAATTCATTACTATTAATGAATGCCGATAAAGCTATTCTTTCTTCTATTATAAAATTCTTTGACTTAATTTCTGGTATAAACTCTCTAAAACTCTTCACATCAAGTTCCGCAAGAAAACCAAGCTTACCCAAATTAACTCCGATTATAGGAATTTTAGAATTTCTTACCAAGTATGCAGTATTAAGCATTGTCCCATCACCACCTATTGAAATTATAATATCAGATTTTTTAATCAACTCATAAAGATCGAGATAATCACATTTTTTTAGATTATCAGTAAAATTGTTTGACATTTTTAGTAAAGAATTACAAATATAAAATTCTAAGTCTGCATCAAATAAATCTTTTGCAATAATATCAACTGCTTTCACAATATCAGTTTTTGTTATATTGGGGATTATTCCAAGTATCATTTTATCTCTTAAAATTATTATACAGTTCTTTTAGTTTACAATATTTTGTAAAAACATAAAAAGCAGAAAAAGATGACAAAACAAACCCATGTAATCCATCTAAAAAACCTAACTTCAAAAAATACATCTTAATAAAAACAAAAATTGGCCTTAATAAAATATCCAGTAAACTTACATTTACATTTTTAGTATAGAGTTCTTCGGCTGCAAGAGATGTATACAAATTAAACTTCTCAAAGTAATGGTGAATTGTTGGATCTGTATTATGAATTATATCATTTTTTAAATAGCCAGATTTGCCTTCTACTATTAAATTTTCGTGAACAAGTTTTTCGTTAAATTTAGCATAATTCTTATTAAACAATCTTAATACATAATCAGGATACCATCCACAATGCTTAATCCATTTACCAAGAAAATACGAACGGCGGGCTATAAAATAAGAATTATATAAAGGATTAGTTTTCTTAAAGTCATTCAATTCTTCTGCTAATTCTTTGGATAACCTTTCATCTGCATCTACCCATAATACCCAATCATACTTTGTTTTAGATAAAGCATAATTTTTTGTTAAGCCATAACCTTGCCATTCAACTATTTCGTAATTTATACCCGTATATTCAGAAACTATTTGTTGAGTTTTATCCTTTGTTCTTGAATCAATAAGCACAACAATATCATCTACCACACTTTGTAAGCTATCGAGACAATACCGAATATTTTTTTCTTCATCCTTAGCAATTACTATAGCAGATAAGTTCACTTTAGACCAAAATTGTTTTTACTAAATGAAATATCATTCATTTTCTCTAAATTGAAGATCGTAAAGCTTTTTATATATTCCATATTCTTCAAATAATAGCTCTTCATGTTTTCCGTCCTGAACAATCCTTCCTTTTTCTATTACAAGAATCCTATCAGCATTTCTAATTGTACTTAATCTGTGTGCTATTACAAAAACCGTTCTATCTTTCATTAATCTTTCAATAGCTTCTTGAACTAATAGTTCAGACTCGTTATCAAGAGATGATGTTGCTTCATCCAAAATCATAATTGGAGGATTTTTAAGCAATGCACGAGCAATTGCTATTCTTTGGCGTTGACCACCAGAAAGCTTTGTTCCCTTTTCTCCTATTATTGTATCATACTTTTGAGGTAATTCCATAATAAAATTATGAGCGTTTGCTGCTTTAGCTGCTTCTATAATTTTTTCGTCTGAACAATCAGTTAGTCCATAAGCTATATTATTTTTTATAGATTCATTAAACAATACTGTTTCTTGAGTTACAATACCCATTAACTTTCTTAAATCTTCTATCCTAATTTTTTTAATATCAATCCCATCAATTAATATCCTGCCTTCTGTTGGATCATAAAATCTCGGTATCAAATCAACTAATGTTGTTTTACCAGCACCGCTGCTACCTACAAGAGCGATTATTTTTCCTTTTTCAACTTTAAAATTTATATCCTTTAATACATAATCTTCTGAATCATCATATTTGAAAGAGACATTCTCAAACACTATAGCTTCATTAAAATCACTAATAGAAATAGGATTAACGTCATTTTTAATATTAGGTTCTATATCAATAATTTCAAAAATTCTTTCGGCAGCTGCACTAGATTCTTGTATCCTATTGTTTACACTACTTAATTCTTTTACTGGAGGCATTAATTGAAAAATAGCAAATAAAAATCCTATAAACTGGCTAGCAGTTATAGACCTTTCAATTAACACTAATTGCGAACCGAAATATATAATTACTACTCCAACAATTACACTTAAAAACTCAGTAGTAGGACTTGCAATATTTCTTAAGCGTGTAATTTTTAATGAAAGTTTAAAAAAGCTATTAGTTTCTGCAAAGAATTTTTTGTTCTCGTAGTCTTCCATTCCAAAAGCTTTGACTATTTTAACACCTGTTATTGTTTCATGAAGTCTATTAGTTAAGTCTGCCATTTTTGCTTGTAATAGTCCACTCTGTTTTCTTAAGATTAATCCAATATAGCTTATAACTACTAATGAGAAAGGAAGTACAATAAGAGAAAAAAGTGTGAGTTTCCAACTTATAGAAATTGCTATTGCAAGAAATACTATAATTTTCAATGGCTCTCTAATCAAATTCAAAAAAATTGCTGATACACTTGAATTAACTGCATTAACATCATTCATAATTCTTGAAATTAAGTTCCCAGTTTTTTCATTCTTAAAGTAACTCATTGGTAATTTGTGTAAATGTTGATAGGCATCATTTCTTAAATTACGAATCATTCCCTGTTCCACATATGCTAAAAAGTATGCTTGCAAATAACCAAAAAGGTTTTTACCTAAAAATGCTATAACAATTAAAAAACATATTTTAAGCAAAATTTCTGTAGTAGAACCAGTAAATATAAAAGCTTTTACACCTGCTGTTAACTCATTCAAAAATTCTGATAACCAATTATCAGTTTTATGTTGCAATTGTGAAATATTACCAAATGAGTTCCCAGAACTAAGACCTTTCTGTTGAAATAAAGTATCCAATAATGGGATAGAAAGATAAATAGAGGCTCCATCTAATAAAGCCGAAAAAATAGTAAAGATAATTGAAGCAACTAAGTATTTCCAGAATGGCTTTATATAACTTATAATTCTTATGTAAGTTTTCATTTAATTAACCAAACTATTTATACCACAATCACCAATTAATTGAATTCGATGATATATTGCATTCTTTGTATAATCATAAATTATTATATTTTTATTCCCATCAATTTGTTCATTAAAAAATATGAAGTTTCCATGAACTAACAAATCTCTATTGGGAAGATTAAAAAATTTTTTTTCTACTTTCATATTTTCAGAATTAATGATACACAATTCGTAATTATTATTAAGCGTAGTTATTATAAATACATACTTTTCATCTTCAGTCCAAATTGCGCTATTAAAAACTCCCTTGTAATCCGTTAATAATAATTCTGCATTTTTAATAACATCTCGAATATATATATAACCTTTATCATTTTCTTGAATATTTCTTATTTGAAATCTTCCTTTTGGTGAAACCACTGATGGTTTTTTTTGAGGAGGTTTTGGGAAGCCATCTTTAATAAGATCATAAGAACGAGAAGTTTGGCTTATAATTTTCCCATATTTATCAAAGGAAAGAATTCTTTGAATTAGTATTTGAGGTTTAAGTGTATCTGAGAATGTAAAGTTTACTTTAAAAGAGTCTTGTGTTTCCCAATAAGAATATATTTGAATTCCATCACCTAAAAAAAATATCTCTTCAATATTATCTTCATCGGCGTTATAATGATATAGTCTTACATCTTTAATTAGAGGAAAAGACTCATTAATCTTGTAACTTAGTGCAGTAACAATAAATGTGTTACTCCTATCGATGGAACGATTTACAGATAAAACTTTTCTTCCCCATCTACTCCAGAGAGGCTTAATATTTTTAGTTAGTAAATTAAAACTATACAAAGAAGGTCTACCTAAATAATTTCCTACAAAAAGTACATTTGCAAATTGATCTTCTACTACCTTATCATTTTTTATAATCTTATAATTACTTCTTAATAGTTTTTTATTAAATAACTCAAAAGCCTTTTTCCCCGCACTAAAAGAAGAGTTATAATTTCCATAAAGTATCAAATAACCATCAACAGTATTTTTAATTAGTACGCTATCAGAAATTTCATCACTTAATTTTGCTTTATAGTTATAAGCTTCATCAATTGAATTTACTTTATATAGTCCTATTGAATAGTTAAGAGAGCTTTCATCAATAAGATTAGTCTTGTTACAATAAGTTATAAATAAAGTAGATACAATTAAAATATTTTTTAATCTTGTTTTCAATTTTCACCCACGGGGATGATGATCTCTATGAACTTGTTTAATATATTCTCTATCTACATGCGTATAAATTTGTGTTGTTGAAATATCTGAATGGCCCAACATTTCCTGAACTGCACGCAAATCTGCACCTCTTTCAAGTAAATGAGTTGCAAACGAATGCCTAAATGTATGTGGATGAATTTCTTTTTTTATATCAGCTTCTTTTGCATAATGATTAAATATTTTCCAAACCCACATTCTAGAAAGCCTACTCCCACGTTTATTTAAGAAAACATAGTTTTCACTTTTTGTTTTCTTTTCAAGTAGAGGGCGTGATTTTGTTAAATACTCAGTAACCCAAAAAATGGCACTCTCTCCTACAGGTACAATCCTCATCTTAGAGCCTTTTCCTAATACACGAATTACTTCATCTTCAAAGAGCAAATCAGGAATCTTTAAATTGATTAACTCAGTAACTCTTAAACCAGACGAATAACATAATTCAAGTATAGCTCTATCCCTCAGGCCCAGGTAATTCTCTGTATTAACAGAGTTTAATATTTTTTCTATTTCTTCGTAAGACAAAACGGATGGCAATTTTCTTATTTTTTTTACAGACGGTAATTTTTCTGTTGGATTTTTTTGAATATAATTTGAATCTTCCAAATATTTCCAAAAACCCTTTATTGAAGAGATATATCTCATTACTGTTGAATTATCAATACCGTATTTTCTTTGTTCATCAAAATACTCGGCAATAATTTTTGAAGTAACCTCATTCAAATCTTTTACATTTTTTGTTTCAAGAAATGAAAACAATTTTTTAATATCATTCTCATAAGATATGATTGTATTATCAGAAAGGTTTTTCTCAAAACGAAGAACTGTTAAATATTCTTTCAAAAATTCTTTCATCTACTCTTTTTCGTCATCTTTGCTTAGTTCAAGTTGATCCTGATTTGGATAACGAATTCGCTTATGAAGCTGACCCATTAAAATACTTTGAAACACTTCTTTTATTTTTTTAATATCTCTAAAATTAACCGGAGCTTCATCTAATTGTCCATCATTAATCCTAGCATTAATTAGATTATTAATTACATTTTCAATTTTTTGAGGATCAGAATTTATCAGTGAACGAACTGTAGATTCACATGCATCTGCTAACATTACAAGAGCTGTTTCCTTAGTATTTGGCTTTGGACCTGGATAACGATATTCTTCAATATCAACATTTTCTTCTCCGTATATTTCTTTGGCTTTTTCATAAAAGAAAGTCATAACCATTGTACCATGATGCATTGGAATAAAATCAATAATCTCTTGTGGTAATTCATATTGTTTAGCAAGTTCAATCCCTTTTTGAACATGCTGAAGAATTAACTTCATACTTTCTTCTGGTTTAATTTTTTCATGTATATTTTCTTCATTAACCTGATTCTCAATAAAACTTGTTGGATTAAGTATTTTTCCTATATCATGATAATATGCCCCAACCCTTGCTAATATTGGATTCGCGCCTATTGCTTCTGCCGCGGCTTCTACCATTGTACCCATCATCATGGAGTGATTAAATGTGCCAGGTGCCATTTTTGCTAAATCTTTTAATAGAGGGTGGTTAAAATCTGTTAATTCCAATAAAGTTAAATCTGTGGTAATCTTAAAAATTCTTTCTATAAAAATAATTAATCCATAAGTAAAAACTGGGCTAATCAATGCATTAGAAGCTGCAAAAGCAAAAGATGTGAGCATTTTATTGAAAGAATCATATCGCTCTAATCCAAATGCAACAATACTAAATATATAACCAATTAATATGAAAAAAAATGAACGAAATATTTGTGTCCTGTTTTTTATATCTCTAACTGTATATGCTGCTAAACCTCCTGCTACAATGTTCATAACAGCAAAAACGTAATCATTCCCTCTTAAACCTGCAACTATCAATGATGCTGTTACCGTTCCATAAAAACCTATTCTCGAGTCAAATATTATTGTCAACAACATCGAGACAACTGGTACTAAAACAAGAAGCTCAATTTCGACAGAAATATTAATTTTAGAAATAAGAAATGTTAAAAAACTTATAAACAAGATAATTATTGCTATTAAAAGAATTTTGATGTTATCATTATATATTTTCTTTCTAAAAAGATATATATAAAGAATAAATGGTAATGCAATAATTAGAATATGAATAAATTTACCAAAATCTTGTGCTATTTTTCCTGCCAAACTTATCTCTTCACCTTTCGCAATCCTATATGAATCAATCTTTAATTTAATTTCAGGAGTTATTCGTTCGTGTTTTGCTACTATTCTTTCGTTCTCATTAACAATCCCAATATTACGTGGTATTTTTTCTTTAGCATTTTCTATCGCTAACTGAGTGAGTTCATAGTTGTAAATTATATTAGGTTCTATGAAATGAGCTATATATTCAAATAATGCATCATTAACTTCGTTATTAAAACCCACATTACTTTCTAAAAAAGTTTTTATAAATTCATTAACAGATTTACGATCAAAAAAGAAATATTTAGGAACACTCTTTTCATACCGTCCCTCTCGAATTGTAATACTATCTTTATTTATCTCATTATAGTTATAATTTAAGAGACCTTTTTGGTAAATCCTTTCAATTAATATATTTAGTTGTTGTGTAATTTTATTTAATGATTTTATTTTTAGACCACTAAATACCTCTGGCGATTTTTTTAAAAGCAAAAAAACTTTCAAAGAATTTTCACTTAAAAAAATCTTTGATTTTTCTTTACTCTCAAGAGTAGCCTCAAAAATAATCTTATTATACTTTCTTAAAGAATCAATAATTGACATTGATAAATTGTTATTTCTAACAAAAATAGGTAGGACTTTAGCAGCTGCTTCTTGTTTTTCTTTTTCATAGACTACAGGGTCTTTAAGAACTTCAAAGGTTTTTGAAGCAATCAAATCATCTTTTATCCAAACAGAGCCAACATTAACTTCAGATTCAATGGATTCCCCTTTAGGAAACATTAAAACAATCAAAAATATAGTAAAAAGAATTATGAATAATTTTACTTTAGGATTTTCTCTTAAATTATATCCAAAAATTTTATTCATTTATTCTTTTGCTTCTAATAATTTTTGTAAGAATTCATTAATACCAAATTCATTATTATCTTTTTGAGTAATCATGTCTGCTAATGCTTTAATTTCAGGTACTGCATTTGTCATTGCTACTTTATATGCATTTGTATGAAAAAGTGAAATGTCATTATACCAATCACCTACAACTGCTGTATTATTTACTTTTATTCCTAAATACTTGCAAAGTTTGCAAAATGCTTTACCTTTATCTACACCCATTTTTCTTATTTCTGCTATGTAATTTTGTTCACTACTACTGGATTTATAAAATGAAGTATATACTCCAAAGGTATATGGAAAAACCATCTTTTTCAAAGCTTTTTGAAGTTGTTCACCTGAAGCGGAGCTTAAAATAATCTCATAAGTAGCAAAAAAATAAGGCTCATATGAACTTACTAATTTATAATCAGCACCGTATTTATTAATAAAATATTTTACTGTTTCATTCTCTTTTGTACAATAAATTGCTTCTTTGCCACAAAGTGCGACATTCAAAAAGTATTTTTCTGCTAACTTCAATGCACGTTTGACATGTTTATGATTTAAGAAGGATGAACTAATTAATTCTTCATTTACAGGATTAATAATATAAGCTCCATCAAGTGCAATAACTGGAACATCGATTTCTAAATCGTAAACATAATTTTGAAATGAATAGAATATTCTACCTGATGCTATTGAAAATTTAACCCCTTTTTCTTTTAATGTCTTTATTAAAAAAATAGTATCTTCTCGAAGGTTACTTTTATCGTCTACTAGTGTCCCATCAAGGTCAAAAAGCACCAGCTTAATTTTCCTAAAAATTTCCTTGGTTTTATTCTTCATACCAAAAAGCAATAAAAAAAATTATATGGTATAAAAAGATTGAGAATTATGCGGAAGCTATACAGTTTAAGTTGATAAATTGGAAACATCATCTAAGTCTTTTAAAGCTTCGTCAACAGAATTACATATTTTCAAGACCCTATCAAGTTGAGAAATTTCTATTAGAGTCCTTACATTTTTTGTAGGATTAGCAATACGAATTAAACCATCATTAGCTTGAAGAATCCTATAAGCTAACAATATTGCACTTAAACCTGAACTATCACAATAGTCAACTTCTGAAAGATCAATAATCATTTTTTTTATTTCTTCAGAATGTAGAAGAATAGTAAATTCTCCTTTGACAAATCCAGCAATAGAAGAATCAAAACGTTTCTCGTTTAACTTGAATATTGCTGTATTACCTATTTTCTTAAGTTCATAATTAATATTGTTACTCATATTCTAGCTACATTTATTATTTATAACTACAATCTACTAATTCATTTTAACAATCAAAAGGACTTAATCAAAACATTCTTACTACTTCTAAAAAGTTCCTAAAAGCAAGTTCAGCTTCTGGACTATTATTTTTGAACAACAAATTATAGTAACTTTCAGAAAAATCTTTTTTAAAACTAATTCTCACATTTGAACCTACAATATTGGCCACAGCACTAAAAAATGTATTTTCTTTTCTGTTTAAATCTATCACAATGTCATAATTTTTCCCTCTTAGTTTATTAACTAAATTTTTTGACGGAAGATTCAATTTTGTAATATCATTTATCCCATAAGTTATAAAATTAAATTTATCCTTTGCTGGAAAAGAATTATAATTTTTTTCATTCATAAAGATAGTAATACTCTTTTTATGAATTAACAAGTATTTTACCAAATCCAAAGAACTATTTAATTCATTAATTTCTTCGGGTAAAATAATTAAAAAACTTCTTGAATTTGAAATAATTTTGTTGAATTGCAAATGTTTCCCATTTTTACTTAAATATTTTTTAGACAAAAGATAATGAGCAAGCCTTCGTTTAATATTTTCAAACATATGTTACTCAATCAACTTTAAAAATTCCTCTTCCGTAAGTAAAGGTATACCTAATTTTTGAGCTTTTTCGAGCTTAGAACCTGGGTTTTCTCCAACTACAACAAAATTTGTATTTTTGCTAACAGCAGAAAGAACATGACCGCCAAGAGAAATAATCTTTTCCTTAGCTTCTTCTCTCGACATAGATGATAAAGTACCCGTCAGCACAAATGATTTCCCTTTTAGTTTATCCGATTTAATCTTTATTTCATCAACTTTGAATTTAAGTCCAGCTTTCTTAAGTCTTTCAATTAGTTTTATATTATTATTATCACTGAAAAATCTTTTGATGCTATCGCTAATACTTGGACCTATCTCATAAACTGATTCAATCTCTTCTTTAGAAGCATTCATCAAAGCATCAATAGATTTAAAATGATCTGCTAGTTTTTTAGCTACTCCAGCACCTACATATCTTATACCAAGAGCAAACAAAACTTTCTCAAATGGTCTTTCCTTACTTTTTTCAATAGAATTCAACAAATTGTCTACACTTTTCTCGCCTAATCTTTCGATTTTAATTAATTCGTCTCTATAATTCTTAAGATCATAAATATCAGCATAATCTTTAAGATAACCCATATCAACAAATAAATTAACTAAAGCTTCACCAAGACCAGCAATATCCATAGCTGTACGAGATGCAAAATGTTCTATTCTTCCTTTTATTTGAGCAGGACATAAATTATTTTCACAATAAATTGCCACTTCATCTTCAGGTTTAAACAATTTTGAACCACATACTGGACATTTTGTAGGCAACTTGACTTCTTGCGAATCTTTGGGTCTTTGAGAAAAATCTACCTCAACTACTTTTGGTATTACATCACCTCCTTTTTCAATTATAACAATATCTCCCTCTCTAATATCTTTTCTCTTTATTTCATCAATATTATGAAGTGTGGCACGACTAATAGTAGACCCTGCAAGAAATACTGGCTCAAGTTCGGCCACAGGAGTTAATGTGCCTGTTCTTCCTACTTGCCAAACTATTTTTTTTAATAAAGTCTTTGCTTGTCTTGCCTTAAATTTAAATGCAACGGCCCATCTTGGTGACTTAGCAATGTTTCCTAAAATTCTTTGTTGCTTTAATGAATTTACTTTTACAACTACTCCATCTATTTCATAAGGTAAAGTCTCTCTTTTTTGCTCCCATTCTTTGCAAAAATCCATTACTTCATCAATGTTTTTACATAATCTATAATTTTGATTAACAGGAAACCCAAGCTCAGTAAGTAATTGTAAATTTTCATAGTGAGTATTCAATTCATCAGTTTCAGAATACAAGTAATAGAGAAAAATCTTTAATGGTCTTTTAGCAACTAGTTGAGGGTCTAACAATTTTATAGTTCCTGCAGTTAAATTACGTGGATTAGCAAATGTTTTTTCTCCACTTAACTGTCTTTCTTCATTAATTTTTTTAAATGCTTCTATCTCCATATAAATTTCGCCACGCACTTCTATATCTTCCAACCTTAAATTTTTGCTAGAAGTTATTTTACGCAAAACTAGTGGAACAGATTTGATTGTTTTTACATTGTTTGTAATTTCCTCTCCTGTGAATCCATCTCCTCTTGTAGCAGCAGTAACTAATAAGCCATTTTTATATATTAGACTAACTGATACTCCATCTATTTTCAATTCACATACGTATTCTATTTTTTCTCCCTTAGGCAACCCATCCTTTACTCTTCTATCAAATTCAAACATCTCTTCTTCACTATAAGTATTTGACAAACTCAACATTGGTATTTTATGCTGTACAGGATTAAATGTATTTGTAAGATCAGAACCCACTCTTTGCGTAGGTGAGTCTGGGGTAATTAGATGTGGATTTTCTTTTTCTAATTGAATTAGTTCGTTTACAAGCAGATCATATTCATAATCACTTATTGTGGGTTGAGCTAGCACATAGTAATTATAATCGTGCTCATTAATTAATTTTCTTAACTCTTCAATTCTCTTTTGAGGGTCCTTCTTCATTTTTTTTCTGAATTGGTATTAAGTATGATTTTATTGTATCTCTTGAAATAATGTATCTTCTTATTTCTCCTGCATTACCAAGTTGTGTTATTGGTTTATTATTTAAGCTCATTTTTATACTACCAGCATCTCCTACTACTATATAAAACTCTTTTAATGCTTTAATATTCAGTTGCTGATTTGATTGAACAGTTTTTTCTAAAATTTCTTTATTATCACTTAAAACTTTTAGCCATACATTATTTAATGGTAATATCGATAATATAAGACTATCTGAATTTTCAAAAAAATTATTTTGACTTTTTGCAGTATCAACTTTGTACCTTTCTGTTTGTATATCCTTATAAGGAACTTCTTCTATAACACTTTCCGTATCACTCTTAATAAAGATCAAATAAGAAAAAATTAGAATAAGAATAAGCAAACTCGCAATCAATATAGTTTTTCTTGATAATAAATTTTTAAAATTACTGTTTTTCTTAGTATCAACTAAGGTAGTTGAGCCATATTCTTCATAGCCTGCTTTAGTAAATTCCATTTTACTTGGCACAGTCGAATCATAAAACAAATTTGCATCTTTCTTTCTTTGAAACGGTCTCTTTTCATCGGTCTCCTTTATTTCTCCTTTAGCCAAATTATAATTAGAAATAACTTCGTCAGGATCGAGGTTAATTGACTGGGCATATTCTTTAATAAAAGCTCGAACATATATTTCCGGTAAGAACTCAAAATAACCTTCTTCAATTTGTTGAAGAAATTTTATATCAATTTTAGTTTGAGCAGAAATTTGTTGAAGTGTTATACCTTTTTGTTCACGGGTAAATTTAAGTTCATCTGCAAATTTTTTTAAGGCTTCAGAAGCCATTTAAATAATTCTCTATATTAATTTCTTCGTATTAGTTTTGCAGCAAAGGAACCATCTACACCATGAATATGGGGTAATGTTTGAATACAACCATTTTCATCAACTAATTCTTTTGGAAAAGATTCAGATGCATCTATTAACTCAAAATTTTCATGTTCTGAAAGAAATTTTTTAATGATATCTATATTTTCTTCAGGTTCCATCGTACATGTACTATAAACAATTATTCCATCTTTTTTAACTAAAGTAGCCGCCTTTTTTAATAAATTGTATTGAATATTAGTAATTTTTCTAATATCTCCCAAATCTTTTTTCCACTTTATGTCAGGTTTTTTTGTTAAAGTTCCAAGTCCAGAACAAGGGGCATCTAACAATATTCTATCGAATCCAATTTCATCATTGTACTCTAAAGCATCAATTGGAACTGTTTTAACATTTGTAACTTTTAATCTAATTAAATTTTTTTCAAGTATTTTAAGTCTGCTTTCAAATCTATCTAGTGCAATTATTTCGCCTTGATTATTCATTTCATCCGCTATAAAAGCAGTTTTACCACCTGGTGCAGCACACATATCTAAAACTCTCATTCCAGGAAAAACTTCTAATAACTTTACCGGTAATCCAGTACTTTCATCCTGCACAGAAAAATATCCTTTTTGGAAATATTCCCAGTCTGTAATGTTTGTTAAATTATTAAGTCTAATAAATTCAGGCAATATTTTACTATCAGTATATTTTAATTCAACAGAGTCTAAAAGAGATTTTAATTCTTCCTTATTAGTAACCAAATTGTTTACTCTTAAAGCAAGAACTGGTTTACTATTATTAGCTATTAATAACCTTTCAGTTTCTTCTTTGCCAAATCTAGCAACCCACCTTTTAACCATCCATGCAGGATGAGAATAGTATGCACTTAAAAAGCTAATTATATCTTCATCAGGATTTGGATATCTAATTGATTCTTTATTTCTAATAATATTTCTTAAAACTGCATTTGCAAGATCAGCATATTTCTGACCTTGTAATTTCTTTACAAATTCAACTGCCTCGTTTACTGCTGCATAGTCAGGAATTTTATCTAAAAATAATATTTGATAAAGTGCAACTCTTAAAGCATTTTTTACATTTGGTATGCACTTTGAGAATTGCCCTTTATAAAATCCATTTAAAATCCAATCTAGTCTACCCATCCATCTCATAACACCATGAACAATTTCAAACAAAAGGGATTTATCCACACCAGTTAAAGTAGAATTTTTAAGCTCTATTTCTAAGAGCTTATCGAGGTATGCATCAGTTCTATCAACTCTATTAAGAATCTTAACTGCGTGTCCTCTTACTCCTTGATACAAATTACTTCCTAGTAATTCCATAGAAGATAGTTGACTCATAAGCAAGATGATTTTTATTTGGCAGGTTTAAAATAATAAAGGGCTGTAAATTTACAGCCCATACAAAAAATTTTAATTAAAAATTATACTTCTTTCAATCCATATTTTTTCTTAAATTTCTCTACTCTACCGGTTGTATCAACAATTTTTTGTTTACCAGTAAAGAATGGATGGCATTGAGAACATATTTCAAGTTTAATGCTACTTACAGTTGAGCGTGTAACAAAAGTATTGCCACACACACATGTTACTTCACATCTTCCATAAGCAGGATGAAGACCTTTTTTCATTTTTACGCTTTCCTTAAAATTTTTATCTACAAAATTAACTATGAATGTCTAAAAAAACAAATTAGTATAATAAATTACCTGAACCTTCTTAGAGAATCTCTCTTTACTTCTACTCTCTTAATTGAATCTATCATTCTTTTATATTTTTGAAGTGAATTATAATCTAGTGGCTGTGGGATCAAAAATCCTTCAAAATCAAAATCTTCCTGACCACCTTTTACAATACTTCCTCTTTCTAAATTATTGTTTCTGGGTATACCACCTGAAATATAATCATCTAAAGACACTGAGCGATTTCTGTTCAAAGGATATTTAAGCTCTGAATTGCTTGAAATTTCATTTACTCCTTTAAATTCATTTTTTAGTGAGCCTTTTTTGCTCTTTTCTTGTATTGGCTTAGGTGGTAATTGATCGGTACTTGATAAATTAGCACCGTAATTATCAGCAATTCTATTTTCTAAGATTTTTGGAGGGTCTGACATTAGAGGATTTTCTATGTCTTCATTGTTTCTTTGAACAAAAATTATGAATAAGATCAAAAATGCAATGAGAGTTGTTGGTACTGCAAATTTTATTATGTTATATTGCGGTTTTGAGTCCTCCAATAGATTGCCGAAGTTTCTATTTTGAATACGAATCATAAGATTGTATTCAAAATTTTCTTCGGCTTTTATTTTGGGTAGTTCTTTTAAGTCTGCCAAAAGTTTAGAAAATTTTTCTTCGTCATCACTGTAACTGTACATTCTCATAGGCCTACTCTTTATATATATTTTTTAATAACTTTTGTAATTGTGTTCGACCTCTGTTAATTCTAGATTTTACTGTTCCTAAAGATACTTTTTTTATCTCAGCAATCTCCTCGTAAGAAAGTCCTTGTATATCTCTAAGAATTACCATTTCTCTGTAAACTGGTTTTATTTTCATAAGAGCTTTTTGAATCATATCGTTCTTGATATTACTATCTGCAGCTCTGTCTGGAGCTACAATTGATTTATCTTCAACTTGAATTTGTTTTTCATCTTCAGTTGGGGAAAGGGAAAGAATATTTCTTCTTTTCCTTCTTTTTAATTCGTTTTTAGCTAAGTTACCTGCTATAGTATAAATCCATGTAGAAAACTTAGCAAACTCTTTATACGAGTCCTTATTAAGATAAAATTTTATCATTGTATCCTGTACAATATCAGTACAAACATCACGATCCCCAACAAATCTATAAACATAATTCATCAAAGGGTCTTTATAACGACGAACTAATATTTCATAAGCTTCAAGGTCATCTGTTTCTTGAAACCTTTTTATTAGTTCTTCGTCCGATAATTCAGTTAAATTTTGATTATGTGACAATTATACCTATCCAAAATTAAGATTGTTTCAAAATTAGGCTTCTAATTTTAGTGATTAACAAAAAATTTTTCAATATGTTTAATTTTATGTTAAAATTCGTGTTATAAGCATAATTAAAATATTTTTAGGATCTTCAGTAGTAGTTTTAACAGCGGTATCGGCTTCAAGTAATGCTCTTGAAGCGTTTAAAAGCCTTTCATCAGAAAAAAAATATTTAGCTTTCTTACAATTAGTATAATAATACCAACTTACTTGCAATTTACGAGCTCCTTCATTATCACTAATATTCATTTTTGTCAATTCCAATATCTGTGAAACTGTTAGTATAAATTTTGCTATCATGTTCAATATTACAACTATTTCTTCCCCTCCATCTAATAAATTAATTCCTATTTCTATGGATTTTATTTTATCCCCTTTACCAAGTGAATCAATTAAATCAAAAACAGAATATTGTTTTGTAGTAGATAAAATATTTTTTATCTCCTCAATAGTAATTTCTTTCTTACCCAAAGTATAATCAGAAATTTTTTTTAGTTGACTTTCTAGTAAACTTTTATCTTCGCCTACTATTTCTATTATATTATAAAGATTTTCTTTCGAGATATTTAGTTTATACTCTTTTGCTCTAAAATTTAGCCAATTAATTAGTTCTTCACCTGTTTCTTTTTTCGCTTCGTACAAAAAGTTTTTTTCAATTAAGGTTGCATATGGCTCTTTTGAAAAATCGTTTATCTTATTTTTGCTAATAAGAACAAGAATAGTAAAATCTGCTGGAGAATTTAAGTAATTAACTAATAATTTTTTATCATTAATCTTTTCAAAGTTTTTAACAATAATTAATTTTTTACTACCTCCAAAAGGATAAGCATAAGCAATATCAATAATTTGGTTAAAATCTTGGCCTTTGTCAGCATCTATTATTTCAATGTCAAAATCAGATTGGATAACAGGCTTCGCTTTTTTGATAATTTGTTCAACTGCAAAATCTATATTGTAACTATCTTCTCCACATATAAAATATACAGGCAAAAATTTCCCATTTGAAAGAGTATCAAATAAATTATTTATTGTTGGTATTTGTTTTTTTACCATCATCTTCCAGATTATTTTTTAATGTCATTGCCTTTATTACAAAAAAAATTAACCCACCCCAAACAATTGATATAATAATTATTGATGTCAAAATTGTATAAAAATTCATTTACCAATAAATGATAATTTTTTGCTAAAAATAGAAAAAATTAAGATTATTGTTCCCCATTGAAATATGCACGTTCCAATATTTTCTCTATGGAAAGGATTCCACCAATTTTTATCCCAAGTTGTTGATGAAATTAACCACCATATTAATAAAAAGATTGCTAAAAAAGGTACAAAATATTTCATAATAAAATTATACCATTTACCAACTTTAAAACTACTTGACTGCTCATTTATTAGTTGTTTTCTAAAAAGTTCTACATTGAATTTGTTTACTGCAAAAGAGATAAATGCACCACTCAAAATAAGACCAATTCCCCATACCCAATCTTGATTAATCAGAAAATCTAAATTGAGAGCTGATGGAATCCCCATAACAAATCCTATTATTGCAATATAAACAGTTGCTTTTGGCCTTTTAATTCCAAAATCAATTAGTGTTTTAACAGCTAACTCTACCATTGATAATAAAGATGTAAGTGCGGCAAAAAATAACGATAGGAAAAAAAGAGAAGCAAAAATTACATTTAATAAAAACGATTCAAACATCCTTGAAAATAATGTTGGTAAAACTATAAAAGTTAAACCAGTATTAGCCGGTCCCGATTGTGTAATTAATTTTATAGCATCATCTGAACTTAATGCAAAAACTGTAGAAAATATTATCATACCAGCAAGTAAAGAAATAGAGTTATTGCCAAAACCAATTAGAGATGCATTTAATGTTACATCTTCGTGTTTTTTCATATAAGTAGCATATGTAAGAATTAAGCCCCAACCTGCACCAGTATCCCAAGCATTTTGTGTTAATGCACTTAGCCAAACTTTAATATCTGTTAAATATTCAATTTTAGGAGTAAAAAAGTATTTTAGTCCTACAATTGCATTAGGCAATGTTATTGCTCTTATAAACAAAATAAATAAAAAAACAACCAGAGAAGAAACCAATATCTTACTTACTTTTTCAATTCCATTTATTATTCCATTGTAAACTACATAAGCACTTATTAATATTGCGATAAGATGAAAAATTAAAGGCTGAAAACTAGAAGAAAAATTCTCCCAGTATAAAATATTGTTTTCTATTTTGAACAATTCGCCTGTTAATGAAGCTATTAGATATTTCAAACACCATCCAGTAATAACTGAATAATAAAACATTATTGCAATTGAAACAAAAGTAATAAAAGCCCCCATCCAAGCAAATCTTTTACCTGTCATTATTGAAATAGCACCTAAGGGAGCTTTCCTTAAAAATTTCCCAATTGCAAACTCTGCTATTATTAAAGGTATAGACCAAACAATCAAAAAAATAACCCAGGGAATTAAAAAAGAACCTCCTCCATTTTGGGCAACAACTCTAGAAAACCTCCAAATATTTCCTGTCCCTACTGCAATCCCAAGCACAGACAAAACTAAACCCAATCTTGAAGTAAAAAATTCAGATTGTTTCATAATTTTAAAACTATCGCTTCTCAATGATTACTTTTTTAATTATTACATCTTGAATAGGCCTGTCACTTTGATCAGTTGGTACCGAATTTATAGCATAAACAATCTCCATTCCTTTAGTAACCTTTCCAAAAATAGTGTGTTTTAAATCTAACCATGGAGTTGGTACAACTGTAATAAAAAATTGACTTTGATTTGTATTTGGTCCAGCATTAGCCATTGAAAGCACGCCTGGCGAGTCGTGCCTTAATGAAGGAGAAAACTCATCTTCAAATGGTCCCCCATAAATACTTGCACCACCTCTTCCAGTTCCTGTAGGATCTCCTCCCTGTATCATAAAGTCCTTAATAACTCTATGAAATATTACTCCATTATAAAAACCGTTAATAGAAAGCCCTACAAAATTCTTAACTGTTTTAGGAGCTTCTTTTGGAAATAACTCAAGTTCAATTGTTCCCATGCTTGTTTCCATTATAGCAAAAAGTTTTTCATTATTTTTTAAGGTAATCAATTCTTCTAAATTAATTTCTTTCGAATTTTTTGCAGCTTCTTTTTTATCATTCCCTTTACAGGAAAAAGTTATAATTATTAATGTCAAAAGAATAATGCATTTTTTTATCATTTCATCACCTATGGTTGAATAATGTTAAAATTAATTAATAACAATATTACTATACCTATAATAATACGATAAATGATAAATATAAAAGTAGATTTTCTTTTTAAGTATCTCAGCAAAAATTCGATTGATAAATATCCAAAGACTGCTGATGAAATTGTAGCGAGAATTAAATTTATTGAAGAATTAATATCAATATATTTCAAAGATTCATAAAATTCTAACATACCACTTGCAAATATTGCTGGTATACTCATTAAAAACGAAAATCTTGCAGCTGTTTCTCTGTTCAAGCCTAAAAATAATCCTGCCGCGATAGTAGTGCCAGAACGAGAAGAACCAGGTATTAGTGCTAAAGTTTGAGCAAATCCTATTATTAATGCATCGTACCACTTAATATCCGTTAAGCTACGATTAAACTTACCAAGTTTTTCTGCTAAAGCAAGTATTAATGCTAATAATATTAAGCTTGAAGAAATTACATAGAGATTTTTTGTCATAACCCCTTCAATTACGTCTTTAAATATTAAACCTATTGTTGCAATGGGTAAAGTTGATAATACCAAATACCAACCTAATTTTGAATTTAACGATTGTTCTTTAAGATTCTTTTTAGCAATCAAATTATCATAAAAAAAGCTTTTTATTATTGAGATAATATCATCCCTAAAATAGACCAATACAGCAATCAAAGTTCCTAACTGAATAACAGCAATAAAAGCAGTCCAGCGTTCAGGCTTATCAGTAGAAATAAGATTCATTAGTTTGCCTGCTAATGTAAGATGGCCAGTGCTGCTAATTGGTAAATACTCTGTTAATCCTTGGATTATTCCTAAAAAAATTGCTTCTATGAAATTCATGATTCTCCTTTAAAAAATGTAAGTAATTCCAAGTTTTATTCCTGCAGAAAGAGAAGTCATATTAAGTGCTTCACCGTTATAATAATTAATAATTTTGTCTTTCGTTGATGTGTTCTTCAAATCATTAGTTAAATCAAGTCGTAAATCAAAACCTATTAATGCATAAAGATTATCTCCCAAAAATGTATTGCCTTCCAACTTTAACAGTAGCCCATAACCTTTTGAACTATAATTTCTTTTAATAATATTTTCTTCGGTTAAATCTACAAAGCGTGGTCCAATGCCACCTCCTACTTTAAACTTATAGCCACTACCACTTATTATATAATATGTAATTATACTAGGCCTTAAAAACGTATAAGAAATTTCGTAAATTCCTCCCAATCCAATATTTGCATTGTAAGAATCAATTAAATAACTAATTTCAATCCCAATTTGCAATTTATTAGATAAAGAATATCCAACCTCCCCACTAAAATTTACAGCACTCGAAAATGTAGATAGTTTTTTCCCATAGTTAGAAAAATTAGAATTAATATAATCACGATATGAAGGTGTTGATTTAAAATCTAAACCCATAGATGCTTGAATTTCGAATTGTGCTTCCAAAAGAGTATGAGTAATTATGAATAAGAAAAAAATTTTTTTCATTTATCACCATAATTAGAATTAAATACCGATACAAAATTTTCTCTTGTTTCTCCTTTAAGCACTCTTTTCCTATTAATAATAAATATTAAGATTGGGGTCGACAAAACAAAAATAACATACTGAATAAAATGAGTAAGTAGTGCATATGCTCCACTTATTTCAGAATTAAAATTATACAGCTTAGAAAGAATAAATATTGAAATAATATGGTAAGAACCGGTACCTCCAGGAGTTGGAATTAAAGTGCCATATGCACTAATAGCCATGAAAACCCATGCCATTTTAAAATCAACAAAATTAGCTTCATCCATATTCAACATTAAAAATCCCACATATGTGTTATACGCATAAATAATAAACATCAAAGCAGTTAAAAAAATTATATAAAAAATATTTTTTACTCCTTTTATTGTTGAAAATCCTTCAACAAGTGTAGTAATAGTTTCGGAAAATTTCTTAGACAAAACTGGATTTACTTTAGAAAGTATTTTTATTAAAGAATTAGACAAACCTTTTTCAAATTTTATAAGAATAACAATTAACAATATTATTATGGAAATAACAATAAATCCAACAATTAAGGTAGGTTTAAGCCATGGAATTTTTTTGATTAAATCCCCAGAGTATAAAATAACACTTATAAATGAAGCTAATCCAAAAGAAATAATATCAATTACTCTTTCTACTACAACTGTACCAATCATAGTTGTACGTGAAATTTTTTCCCATTTACCTAAGAATAATCCTCTATATATTTCACCAAACCGAGGAATAACACAATTGACACCGTAACCAATCATCACTGCACCGAAATGATTCAATAAAGATGTGTCTTTCTTTACAGAATTTGTAATTACTTTCCATCTTAATGCTCTAATAAAATGAGAAATATAAAATATTACTATATAAATAATTAGCCATGTAATTGAAGTTTTAGAAATAAGTAACAGAGATTCTTTTAAATTAATACCACGAAAAGCTAATATTAAGAAAATAATAGTTAATATAACGGGTAGAAAATACCCAGTAATTTTTTTAATAATACCATTATGTAGTTTAACGAAGGTCAATAATTCGAATTCCTTTTGGAGGATTAAATGTAAATTTTGAATCAGGGATATTTTGATTTAACTGATAATTGTTAAATTCGATTACAAAACATTGGTTATCTAAGTCCACAATTTCTAACTTACGAATTAAATAATCTTTGTCTTTCCATATTTTTAATGATTTTATATCGAGCATACCTTCTTTTGGTATTAACTCAACAGCTTCATCATTATCTATATTTTTATATAATTTGATATTACACAACTCTGGATAATTATAGATAAATTTTTCAATAGAATAAGTTGAAGGTTCGTCAGAAAAATAACTTATTATAACTTGTTTTTGTTTATGGTTATAATTCCACACAATCTCTCCATTAGAAATCACAGTTTGATTTTTTAATTCCACTATAAATTTATTCTTTTTCTTATATAATATTTTCCCATTTAATGTTTTTGATGTTGAATTGCAATTTGTTTGAACAAAATTAGCAGTAAAATCATTAATTGAATTAAACTTATTTTGTATTTTCTTAAGAATTTCTGTACCACTTTGAGCTAATAATATTTGATATGAAATCAAGAAAAGAATTAATGTTCTCATAGTGACCTTAAAATAGTTTCCAGTTGTTCTTCATTTTCAACAATAACTTCGCGGGGTTTACTTCCTTCAGCTGGGCCAACTATTCCCGCTTGTTCAAGTTGGTCTACAATTCTTGCAGCTCTTGAATAACCCAACTTTAATTTTCTTTGTAGTAATGATACTGAACCTTGTTGATGTCTTACGACAAGACGCGCTGCTTCTTCAAACATTGGATCCAAGTCAGAAAGAAAATTACTCATCTCTGCTTTTCTCTTTTCATATAATGATGGAAGAAAATATCTCTTTGAATAACCTTTTTGCTGATAAATAAAATTTGTCACTCTTTCAATTTCTTCAGTTGTTATATATGCATTTTGAATTCGTATAGGTTTAGGCATACCAGCAGGCAAAAAAAGCATATCACCGCGTCCAAGAAGTTGTTCTGCTCCATTCATATCAAGAATAGTACGAGAATCAATCTTTGTTGCTACTTGATATGCAATTCTTGCACTAAAGTTTGCTTTAATTACGCCTGTTATAACATTAACAGATGGACGTTGAGTTGCAAGTATTAAGTGTATTCCTACAGCTCTAGCTAATTGTGCAAGTCTTGCTATTGGTTCCTCAACTTCTTTACCCGATGTCATCATTAAATCTGCTAATTCATCTATTACAACAACTATATAAGGAAGTTTATGATGTTTAATTTCTTCTGTATCTGGAGGGCGAGTTTTTGGATTAAGAACTTTTTTATTATAATCGACAATATTTCTTACTCCTGCCTTTGCAAGTTTATCATATCTTTTTTCCATTTCATATTCTACGGCTTTTAGTGCAAGCAAAGCATTAGAGGGAGTTGTAATTATTTCCTCATCCAAATCTGGCGATACAGCAAGAAAATGTCTACTTAGCTTTTTATAAAAAGATAACTCTATTTTTTTGGGGTCGAATATTACAAACTTTACATCTGAAGGATGTTTAGAATAAATTAAACTATGAAGAATCATATTAATTCCGACACTCTTTCCCGAACCAGTAGAACCAGCAATTAATAAATGAGGCATTTTTGCTAAATCTGTAATGTAAACTTCTCCTGATATTGTTTTTCCAAGGGCAAGTGGTAATTCTGCTTTTGTATCTTTTAATTTACTTAAAACCGACCTTGCACGCACTAAAGAAGCCTCGGCATTTGGAATTTCAACTCCAATTGCACTTTTACCCGGAATAGGAGCTATAATTCTAATACCACGTGCTGCTAACGCTAAAGCAATATCATGTTCTAAACTTACAATCCTACTAATCTTTACACCCGGTGCAGGTACTATTTCATAAAGCGTGACTACAGGTCCAGGTGTAACAGTAATATCTTCAATATCAATATCAAACAGTGCTAATTTTTCTTTTAACAGTTCTGCATTTCTTTTTAATTCACTTTCATGAATTTTTATATCTTCATCATCTGGTGCAATTAATAAATCTAAACTCGGTGGTTTATAATCTATCTTTTCTTCCCACTGATCTGGTAACTGAGCTTCTTTTTCTTTATCAACTAACTGTATATCTGTTTCGTCTTTATGTTTTTCTATTTTTTGTTTATCTAATTTTCTCTCTCGTTCTTCTTCTTCAAAATCTTCTATTGTTGTTACCTCTTCTTTTTTAATTATACGAATTTTAGTTTCGGGTTTCTTTTTTGTAAGTTCTTCTTTCTCTTTATCAAATTCATCTAAATTAAGTTTTTTTCCTTGTTTAGCATTTCTTATTGTAATTAAACTATCTTGCTTTTCTTCTTCTTCAGAAAATTCTTTTTCAGTTTCTTCTTCAAGGTGTTTTGAAAATAAATTAGTAATAAAAGTAAATTTAACGTCAAACGAAATAATTAGTGTAATTAACATTCCTGCAAATAAAAATAATAAGCTCCCTAGTCCTCCCAATAAATTACTTAATGCTATTCCAAAGTAGTCACCAACATTTCCAGATAATTCATATAAATCAACAAAGATTTTAAATTCTCTTGCATTTCTAAGAACCCCAAAAAAGGTAGAGAGTAAAATTCCTACTATAAGAAAAAAATTTGTGAAATAAATTGCTAACTTAAAATCTTCTCCTTTAATAGTTGAATATCCCCAGATAAACAAAATTAGAGGAAATATTAAAGAAAAGTAACCGATTGTTGAATGAATAAAAAAATTAGATACATAAGCACCAAAAATACCAAGCCAATTGTGAGTATTTGCAGCCTTCTCTTTTAATTCAGGATTTGCAAAGAATATATTAAATAGGTCAGTAATTCGGTATGAAAACGAAGCATCGTCGTAGCGTGAATAAGATAAAATACTTAAAAAGGTAAAAATAGAAAGTAATATTAAAAAAATACCCAGGATTTTTTTCTTCTTTTTGGGAGATATAACAAAGAATTCTTTTTCAGAATCGTTTAATAACTTATTATTTTTTTTCTTCGACATTCTAATTTAAATGAGACTATTTTCAAAGTCTTCTTATAGCTCCTGACACAAAGTAAGGTATTACTTCTGTAATTCCATACTTAGAACATTCCAATATATCATCAACAAATCCATTTTCTATTAATAATTTGCCATGTTCTGTATTACACAAAAAATCATACAGGTTTTTGCCTACTTGTTTACTTAAGATAAAACTTGCAAAAGCAGAATCAGATAATTCTACATCAGAACGAATAGATTTAATTTCATCTATTAGCATTCCTGCGCATACTGCATCTTCTAGATTAAAAAGTCCATTAGTACCACTACATATAATTTCGAAATCAACATTAAGATTTGCAAGATGTCTTGCAATAGCTGGTAGATTCAGGAAGCTTGCAACAAATAAATTTTCACAAAATTTTGCTTTTACAATAGATTTACTTCCATTAGTAGTGTACAAAATAATTGATTTGCCTGCAACAATCTCTGGTTTGTATTCTTGTGGTGAATTGCCAAGATTAAAACCTTCGATCATTTTAGTGTTTCTTTCACCGCAAAGTAACGTTTGACTTTTAAATGCATCACTCGAAATCTTCATTGCAAAATCAAGTGTACTTACAGGAATAACTTCGCGAGCTCCATTATAGAGTGCTGTAGTAATTACTGTTGATGCTCTCAATACATCAATTACAACAGCAGTTTTACCTGTAAAATAAAGCTCGTCTAAAAAAATATTGGAAAATAAAACATTTATTTTCATATCAATTCTTAATAAATGGTAATTTAGTTACAACTGCTGGTATTTGTTTATCTCTTACTAAAAAATTTATTTTGGTGCCTTCGCTTGCATATTCTATAGAAACATAACCAAGAGCAATTGGATTTTCAAGTATCGGGCTCACAGTACCACTAGTTATATAACCAACCTTTTGTCCATCAACCACTATATCATAACCGTGGCGAGGGAAAGCCTTTTCGTATGAAATTATTGGTACAAGTTTTCTTTTTAATCCTTCCTCTTTAATTTTTAGAAGAGTTTCCTTTCCAATGAAATTTTCTTTTTTCAATTTTGTAATCCAACCAAGATTAGCTTCAAGTGGATTAGTAGTTTCATCTATATCATTTCCATACAAACAATAACCCATTTCCAATCTTAAAGAGTCCCTTGCTCCAAGCCCTGCAGGTACAATATTTTCGTTCTTGCCAGCTTCGAATAATTGATTCCAAACATATTCAGCTACGTGTTCATCACCTTTAAAATAAATTTCATAACCTAACTCTCCAGTATAACCTGTTCTCGAAACAATCATGTCTATTCCTGCAATTTTTGCATTAAAAAAATGATAATATTCAAGGTCTAGTTCTCTATCACATATTTTTTGAATAACTTCTTTTGATTTAGGGCCTTGGATAGCTAAAAGGGAGTACTCATCACTTTCATCAACAATTTCAACATTAAAATTATTATTCTGCTTAAGCCAAGAAAAATCTTTTTCCTTGTTTACAGCATTTACTACAAACATATATTCTTGGTCATCAAGCTTATATACAAGCAAATCGTCAACAATACCGCCATGAGGATAACACATAGCAGAATATTGTACACGTCCTATTGTTAAAGTAGAAGCATCATTTATTGTAACATATTGTACAAAATCAAAAGCATTTTTACCTCTTATAAAAATTTCCCCCATATGGGAAACATCAAAAACGGCAACACTATTTCTAACTGCTTTATGTTCTGCTATTATAGATGAATACTGAATTGGCATTTCAAATCCAGCAAATTCAATTAGTTTAGCACCAAGCTTTTTATGAACAGAATAAAATTTTGTTCTTTTCATCTATTATTGATTCAATTTTTTCCAATCAGCAAGAAATTTTTCCAGACCAATATCTGTCAATGGATGTTTAAATAATTTTTCAATAACATCAAAAGGCATAGTTGCTATATGAGCTCCCATCATTGCAGCTTCTACAACATGAAGTGGATGTCTAATGCTAGCAACAATTATTTCGGTCTTGAAATTATAGTTTTTGTATATCTGGACTATTTGAGCAATTAAAGACATACCTTCGTGACTTATATCATCAAGTCTTCCAACAAATGGGCTTACATAAGTTGCTCCAGCTTTTGCAGCCAAAATTGCCTGAGATGCTGAAAAACATAAGGTTACATTAGTTTTAATTCCTTCAGAGGTCAAGGTCTTAACAGCTTTTATACCTTCTTTAATTAATGGAATTTTTACTACTATATTTTTATGGATTTTCGATAGTTCACGTGCTTCTTTTAGAATACCTTCATAGTCAGTAGAAACTACTTCCGCACTAATTGGTCCATCAACAATTTTTACAATTTCTTGCAAAAGTTCTTTGAAGTTTTTTCCTTCTTTTGCAACAAGTGAAGGATTTGTAGTAACTCCATCGAGTAAACCGTAAGAAGCAGCTTCTCTTATATGTTCTAAATTTGCTGAATCTATAAAAAATTTCATACTTACCACCTCCTTATGGTAATTAAAATAATTTCAATTGAAAAATTACTAAAATTGCACGAGACTAAACAATTTTAATAAAAAAATTACTAAGCAAAATTTTCTGTTATATCTTCGTTTGTTCTTGAAACATAAATGCGAAATGTTTGAGGATCCATTTTTTCGTCCTCAATCAATTTTAATCGAACAAAATATTTGAATTGAATTTTCGTTAGAGTTGATATAAAACCCTCTTTTAATTTTTCTCCAACAGATGGATGCACTTTTAATTTCAGAAACTTATTTTTTCCTTCTAGTCTATATCTTTGTAACCATTTTTCAATATCATGAATAACACTAGATTTTTTAACTAGTAATCCCGAACCTTGACAATAAGGACAGACTTCTGTCATCGATTGTACAATATTTTCTCGAACACGTTCTCTTGTAATTTGCATAAGCCCAAATTCAGTCATGGGAAGTATAGCTGTTTTTGCTCTATCTTTCTTGAATTCCTTTTTAATTTCGTCATAAATTTTTTTTCTATTCCTCTCATCTTCCAAATCTATGAAATCAACAACAATTAAACCTCCAATATCTCTAAGTCTAAGTTGACGTACAATTTCTCTTGCAGCTTCTAAGTCTGTTTTTAATGAATTTAATTCTTGATCTTTTTTAGCAGCATATCTACCACTATTTACATCAATTACAGTCATTGCTTCTGTGTGCTCAATTACTATGTGTCCCCCACTTGGAAGTGGAACTTTACGCCCCATTAAAGTTTTTATTTGTTCTTCTATTTTAAATGCCTCAAATATTGGCTCTTCTCCTTTGTATAATTCAATCCTATCTAACAAAGAAGGTTGAACAACCTGTACATAATTTCTAATTTCTTTCCAAAGTTTTTTAGAATCAACAAAAACCTTTGAGACATCGGGAGTAAACAAGTCTCTTATTACACTTATAGTAGTACTTAAATCTTTATACAAGATTGCAGGTGGTTCAAGTCTTTTTGCATCTTCCTGAATATTTTCCCAAATTTTTACTAAATATTTCAAGTCATTAGACAAAGACTCTTCGTCTTGGTCCTTAGCTGCAGTTCTAATAATTAATCCACAGTCTTCAGGAATAATACTTCTTGCAATTCTTCTTAATCTTCTTCTTTCGCGTATGTCTGTAATTTTTTTTGAAACCCCTATTTTACTATCCATTGGTAAAAGCACACAAAACCTACCAGGAATGGAAACAGAAGAAGTAACTCTTACCCCCTTATCTTTTACAGGTTCTTTAAGAATTTGGACTAATATTTCTTGTCCTTTTTTAAGCTTAGGAAGCTGACGTTCTTTTACTAAATGTCTTACAGTTTTCTGCTCCGATTCTTCCTCGGGACTATCGAATAAGTCTACCGAAGCTGCTTGTTGTTTTTCTTGTTGATTTGATACTTCATCATCCTCATCTTCATCTTCTTCAAAAATTCCTTGTAATGCTTCTGTTCGTTCCCCTATATCGGAAAAGTGCAAGAATGCATCGTGCTTCATTCCTATATCAATAAATGCAGCTCTTATACCTGGTAATACTCTTGCAACTCTTCCAAGATAAATATCTCCAACCATTCTTTGTTTTTCAGGATGTTCAACAAAAAAATCAACAAGATTCCCATCTTCGGTAATTGCTATTCTATTTTGAGTGGTAGTAGAATTAATAATTATTTCTTTATTCATCTATAAACTCTTTTAATTCCTTACTTAAATAGCTTTTTCATTATCTAACCAAAATAAAATTC
This sequence comes from Melioribacter sp., assembly GCA_026417975.1. Classification (GTDB taxonomy): domain Bacteria; phylum Bacteroidota; class Ignavibacteria; order Ignavibacteriales; family Melioribacteraceae; genus Rosettibacter. The sequence continues at coordinate 18,602 of JAOACD010000015.1, read as the reverse complement.
TTCTTTTGAATTTAGTATGTAGGTCGTTATTCAGATTCAATTCATAGTAGTTATTTTTTATTTTCTCTGTATGTTCTGTAACAAGAGATTTTAAAGAAGATATATTTTGCAAAGAAAAGATTTTATCTACTAAGAAGTCTATACCAGGATATTTCATAAAATACCATATTATATTTTTTTTGACTTTATCTATACATCTAATTTCTCCATATTCTTCTTCCAGATAGCTTACCTGTTTTAACAATACATCTCTAACTTCATCAATTTCAGGTTCTCCTGGGTCGTAGCCATTTTCTACAAGCATATTATATCTTCTAAATATAAATGGATTACCAAGAGCACCTCTTGCAATCATGGCAGAATCGCATTGAGTTTCTTTCAACATTCTTTCAACATCTTCTGGATGAAATAAAGAACCATTACCAACTACAGGAATTTTAATACTTTCTTTTACATACTTTATCCATTCCCAGTGTGGTTCTGCATCATATTTTTCTTCACGAGTTCTTGCATGTATAAATATTAATGCCGCACCGTTTTCTTCAACAGATTTAGCAACTTCGATAACATTAATTTTTTTAAAATTTCTGCCTAATCTTACTTTTACTGAAATCGGAATTCCCCCGGATGCTTTTACCATTGAATTAACAATTTGTCCTAAAGTTTTTGGGTCATCAAGTAATGCTGCTCCCATTGAATAAGAAGTCACCTTAGCAACTGGGCAACCACAATTAAGGTCAATAAGGTCAGGGTTTAATTGAGAAATTTCTTTTACAGCATCAGAAATAATATCAGGATCTTTACCTAGAATTTGAATTCCAATAGGTTTTTCTGATTTATGAAAGGAAAGATTTCGAAGAGTTTCAAAATCGTTTTTAATTACACCTGCAGCGCTTACCATTTGTGTAAATGTTAAGCCAGCACCTAATTCTTTACAGATTCTTCTAAAGGATGAATCTGTAATTTCTGCCATTGGTGCTAAAAAAAGTTTATTACCAATATCAAGATTCCCTATTTTCATCTAATATGACCATAAGGCCTATTCTAAAATTTATACTTCAAAATCTTTCCTTTTTGTAAATCAAAGTAATTAGAAAAATTTAATGAGCTATTTATCCTTTTGTTCTTCATTAGATTTATTTTGTTCTTCCTCTTTCAACAAAGCTTTTCTTGAGAGTGTAAATTTATTTCCATCGATACTTAGTAACTTAACTTTAATTGTATCACCTTCTTTCAAGACATCAGAAACTTTATCAATTTTTTTATTGTCAATTTGTGAAATATGAAGTAACCCTTGTACACCTGGCAAAATTTCTACAAATGCACCAAAATCAGCAATGCGAACAACTTTTCCATTATAATTTTTACCTACTTCTGGTTCTGCCGTTAGCCATTTAATGTATTCTTTTGCTTCTCTTGCAAGTTTTGCATCTTGTCCAGATATATTAACAGTTCCATCTTCATCAATTACAATTTCCACATTATAATCTTTTTGAATTTTTTGAATAATTTTTCCTCCAGGTCCTATTACAGCACCAATTTTATCTGTAGGTATTTTAGTTGATAACAACGTTGGTGCATAAATAGAGATATGTGGACGAGGAGCAGAAATTGCCTGATTCATAATTTTAAGAATTTGCAATCTACCTTCTTTTGCTTGTTGAAGTGCTTTTTCCATTATTTCGAATGAGATACCTTGAATTTTAATATCCATCTGAAATCCAGTAATTCCTTTTTCTGAACCAGCAACCTTAAAATCCATATCACCTAAATGGTCTTCATTACCAAGTATATCAGAAAGAATTGCATATTTATCCCCTTCCTTAACAAGTCCCATTGCTATACCTGCAATAGCTGTCTTGATAGGAACACCACCATCCATTAAAGCTAAAGAGCCTGCACAGACCGTTGCCATAGAGGAAGAGCCATTAGACTCGAGTATATCAGAATTTAATCTTATCATGTAAGGGAACTTTTCTTCTGGTGGAATTACATTTTTAAGAGAACGTTCTGCAAGATTACCATGACCAACTTCCCTTCTTCCAACTCCTGTATATTTACCAACCTCACCTACACTAAAAGGAGGGAAATTATAATGAAGAATAAATCTTTTTCTAAATTCTGCTTGTAATCCATCTATAATTTGTTCATCCTGTTTAGTTCCTAATGTTAATGTCATAAGACTTTGAGTTTCCCCTCTTGTAAACAAAGCAGAGCCATGAGGACGAGGCAACAAGCCAAGTTCTATTGAAATTGGTCTTATTTCATTTGGTCTTCTTCCATCTAATCTAAGTCCTTCATTTAGAATTCTCTTACGCATCAAATCTTTTTCCATATCATGCAAAATTTCTTTAATAACTTTATCTTGCTCTGGATATTTTTCTTTGAGAGCATTAATTACTTCTTCTTCAAGCTCTTTATTTTTTTGTGAACGTTCCTCTTTTGAAAGAACTGAAGCAACTATAGTTTTAAACTTTTCGTAGGCCAATTCATAAACATCTTTGCGAAGATTTTCATCAATAATTTTAGGAGGTACTTCAATTTTAGGCTTTCCACATAATTCACGTAATTCTTTCTGTACTTGAACTATCTTTTTAATTTCTTCATGAGCAAATTTTAATGCATTAATCATATCTTCTTCACTTACTTCCTTAGCTTCTCCTTCAACCATCATAATAGAACTTTCTGTACCAGCAACCACAAGTTCAATATCGCTTTCTTCAATTTGCTGAAGAGTTGGGTTTATAATAAATTCTCCATTTATTCTACCAACTCTTACTTCGCCTATAGGTTCAAGGAAAGGAATATCGGAAATTACTAAAGCTGCTGAAGCACCACAGGCAGCAATTACATCTGCATCATTCTCATTATCAAAAGAATAGACAAAAGCAACAATTTGCGTATCATTATAAAAATTTTCAGGGAATAGTGGTCTTATGGGTCTATCTATTAGCCTAGCACTTAATATTTCTTTATCACTTGGTTTCCCTTCTCTTTTAATAAATCCACCAGGAATTTTTCCAGCAGCAAACGACTTTTCACGATATTCTACATTCAGAGGGAAAAAATCAATATCATCCCTAACATCGCCCATAACAGCTGTAACAAGCACCATTGTATCACCATAACGCATCATTACAGCGCCGTTTGCCTGCTTAGCATATTTCCCCGTTTCAAAAATTAATTTATGCTTGCCTATCTGTACCTCTTTTGTGTATACCATATTACCAACCTCTATTTTCTAATGTTTAACTCTTTAATTATGTTACGATATCTCTCAATATCTTTTTTCATTAAATAATCTAATAATCTTCTTCTTTTACCAACCATTTGCATCAATCCTCTTCTCGAGGCATGATCTTTTTTATGAGTTTCAAAATGTGCAGTAAGATTATTTATTCGTTCTGTTAAAATTGCTATTTGAACTTCTGGTCTACCACTATCTTTTTCATGTGCTCCGAATTTTTTAATTAACTCAAGTTTCTTTTCTTTTGAAATTGACATTTTTTTAACTCCTTATTTTTGTTTTACAATGTAATCCCAGAATTAACCAGGATTAATTAGTTAAAAATTAATTCAATCTCCTTATAATCTCTTTTGCAGCATTAATATCTATTTTTATTTGAGAAATTAAATCTTCTTTTGAATTAAACTTTCTCTCATCCCTTATTCTCTCAATAAAGCTTACCTCGATGCTTTCACCATAAATATTATCGCTAAAATCAAATAAATTTACTTCCAAAACTAATTGATGATTATCTTCAAAAGTTGGTCTATAACCTATATTCATTATACCATCAAAATTTTGATTTTTTACAATACACTTTACAGCATAAACTCCATTTGCAGGAAGTGCTTTGTTATCATCATAAAGTTTAATATTAGCAGTAGGAAAACCTAAAATTCTTCCTCTTTTACTACCTTCTACAACAATTCCTTTCAACGAGTAATTCCTTCCAAGATAAAGATTAGCTATTTGAATATTTCCATTAAGTATAGCATTTCGAATTTTAGTACTACTAACTACTTCATTATTAATAATAACGGCATCAACAGAAGTAACTTCAAAATTATATTTTGTACCGAGCTTTTTCAGTTTATATTCATCACCCAATCTATCCTTACCAAATTTATGGTCGTGTCCAATTACAATATGAGCAGCTCCTAAATCGTTGACCAAAATTTTATCAATAAATTCATCAGATGTCATTTGGGAAAATTCTTTAGTAAAATTTTGCACTATTAGATTTTCTAAACCTAACTTTTCCAAAAGTATTTTTTTTTCATCAAGCGAAGTTAAAATTTTCAAATCATAACCTTTTGTTATAACTTTCCTAGGATGTGGCTCAAAAGTTAGAAGTACACTTGTTCCATTAATCTCTTCACTTATTTCTAAAAGTTTCTCTATAATTTTTAAATGACCTAAATGCAAACCATCAAAACTTCCAACTGTAACAACCGACTTCTTACTTTTTACAAATTCTTTTGAATCATAATAAATTTTCATTTAAGAATCTTTCAATTAACCGTAAAAGAAATATTTTTCAAATATCCAATAAATTCATCAATACTAAATGCATCATCTACACTAAAATCACCTATTTGAACTCTGCGTAGCGACTTTAAGAATGCACCACATTTTAACTTTTCACCAAAGTCATGTGCAATAACACGAATATAAGTTCCTGAAGAGCAAGTAATTCTAAAATAAATATCAGGCAAATCAATTTTTTCAATATCAAAGTTATATATAAAAACTTCTCTTGGTTTTCTTTCTACCTCTATACCTTTACGTGCTAATTTGTAAAGAGCTTTCCCATTTACCTTAACTGCAGAATACATGGGTGGAACTTGTGTTATCTTGCCTAAAAAATTATCTCTTGTTTCATAAATTAAATTTTCAGTCACATATTCATAAGATTTTTGAGAATTAAACTCGGTTTCCATATCATACGAAGGGGTTGTTTTACCTATAGAAATTATACCTGTATAAGTTTTCTCTAAATTCATTAAAGAGGAAATTTCTTTTGTTTTTTTACCTGTACATACAATTAGCAAACCTGTAGCCAATGGATCAAGTGTTCCAGTATGACCAACTTTTTTAACATCTATTGCTTTTCTAATTTTATGTATAATATCAAAAGAAGTTTTCTTGAATGGTTTATCAATCAATATAATTTCACCTTCCTGAAAATTTGGGACATAGTCATTTGATATTTTTTTTGTTATCATCCTCATGAATTTTTTTGATAAGATTTTCTATCTTTTCCACATAATCGAGAGTATCATCAATATAAAAGTCAAGCTCTGGAACAAATCTTATCTGAATTCTTCCAGCAAGTTGAGTTCTAATCCATCCTTTTAGTTCATTAACTTTATCAAGAACTTCTTGTCTTTTATCTTTATCATAAACTGAAAGATATACTTTTGTATGTCGTAAATCGGGACTTACTTTAATATTAGTAACAGTTATAATACTAAGCTTTGGGTCTTGTATTTTATGCAAAAAAATTAAGCTTAGTTCTTCTTTAATTAAACTAGCAACTTTATCAATTCTATAAGATGGCATTTATTCTAACTTTTTCTTTGTTTCAACAAGTTTATAAGATTCAATTATATCTCCAACTTTCAAATCATTAAAATTAGCTATGCTCATACCACATTCAAAACCTTTTTCAACTTCGCGCACATCATCTTTAAATCTTTTTAACGATTCAAGTTGTCCTTCGAAAATTACAATACCATCTCTAATAACGCGAATTTTATTATTCCTTACAATTTTACCTTCCTGAACGTAACAGCCAGCAACAGTTCCAACTTTTGGTACTTTAAATATTTGTCTAACTTCTGCTGTTCCAATCAATTCTTCAGAAACTATTGGAGAAAGCATTCCTTCTAGTGCAGATTTTACAGCATTTATTGCATCATAAATGATGTTATATAATCTTATTTCTACTTTTTCTGTTTCTGCTAATTTTCTTGCATTTGGATTTGGTCTTACATGGAAACCAATTATAATTGCTCTAGAAGCAGCAGCCAAAAGAACGTCTCCTTCTGAAATTGCTCCAACTCCTTTATGAATAACCTTAACAGAAACTTCATTATTGGACAATTTCATTAAAGCATCTGAAAGGGCTTCTACAGAGCCATCCACATCACCTTTTACTATAATTGGTAATTCTTTAATACCTCCTTTGCCAATCTGGCTTGCAACTTCGTCAAGTGTAAGTAATCTAACTTGACGGTGTTCTTGTTCTCTTCTTACTTGTTGACGTTTTATACTAATTTCTCGAGCTTCGCGTTCTGATTCTACTACAATAAATGTATCTCCAGCTTGTGGTGTAGATTCAAATCCTAATACTAACACAGGAGTCGAAGGTAAAGCTTCAGAAACTTTCTTACCTCTTTCATCGAACATAGCTCTAACTCTTCCATAAGTAATACCTGCAATAAATGGGTCACCAATTCTTAATGTTCCTTTTTGAACAAGAACAGTAGCTGTAACACCTCTACCTTTATCCAATTGAGCTTCAATAATAGTACCACGAGCAGGTCTATCTGGATTTGCTTTAAGTTCAAGCATTTCAGCTTCAAGAAGAATTTTCTCAAGCAGTAAGTCAACATTCTTTCCAGTCTTTGCAGAAATTTCAACACATTGATATTTACCGCCCCAATCTTCAACAAGAATATTTTTTTCTGCTAATTGCTGTCTTATTTTTTCTGCATTGGCATTTGGCTTGTCAATTTTGTTTATTGCTACTATTATAGGTACATTAGCAGCCTGAGCATGATTTATTGCTTCTACTGTTTGAGGCATAACAGCATCATCTGCAGCTACTACAAGTACTACAATATCTGTAACCTTTGCCCCTCTTGCTCTCATTGCAGTAAATGCTTCGTGTCCTGGTGTATCAAGAAAAGTAATTTCCTTACCATTTTCAAGAACTACTTTGTATGCCCCAATATGTTGAGTAATTCCACCGGCTTCGCCTGCAACAACGTTTGTCCTTCTTATAAAATCAAGCAACGATGTTTTACCATGGTCTACATGTCCCATAATTGTAACAACAGGGGGACGAGGTTTTAACTTATCTTCGGGATCTACAATATCTGTATCAATCTCTGCTTTATATTCATCTACAATTTCTACTTCAAACCCAAAATCATCTGCTATTAATGTAATTGTTTCTACATCAAGTCTTTGATTAATTGATACCATTAAGCCAAGGCTAATACATTTTTTAATTACCTCACTAACAGGTACACCCATTAAATTAGCAAGCTCGTTTACTGCTATAAACTCTGTTACTTTTATTTTTTTCTGCTCGAGTTGTTTTTGTTCTAATAATTTTTCTTGCTGCTCCAATTTCTCTTTTCGTTTTTTCTTTCTTATTAACGCACGTTCACCTAAAGCCGATTCATCCAAACTTAACATCGTTCTTTTAATTGCTTCTTCAACTTCCCGCTTATCTATTTCGAGCTTTCTAATTTTTCTTTTCTTTTTGAGAGCTGTTTCGTCTGCTCCCTCTTCTGCAGTTTTACCTTTTTTCTTTGCTTTTAAAACTTTTTTCTTCTTTTTCTTTTTCTTCTTTGTTTCTTCTGATTCTTCAGCCACAGTCTCTTGTGCTTCTGCAGTTTTTTTTGCTTCTTCCTCTTTCCCTTTTTCAAGCTCTACTTTACCAATAATCTTCAATCCTTTTTCTTTAGCCTCTAATTCAATCTCAGTTTCGGTTTTAAATGTTTCTTCTTCACTAATAGATTTTATTGGTTGAGGAATTTCTTCTCTAGGAGATTCTGATACTTTTTGTTCTTCAACAACTTTTGGTTCTTCTTGTTGAGTCTCTATTTGTTTATCTTCTGTTAATTTTTCTTCTACCTGAGGTTGTATTTGTACCTTCTGTTCTTCTTTTTGTATTTCAGCAGGTTTTTCTTCTACTGCCTTAGGTTGTGCTTTAGTTTCTAATGCCGGTTCAATTTCGTGTTCTGTTCTTTTTTTCTGAAATTCTGAGATTTTCTTATAATGTTTTTCTGCTTTTTCTATATCCTTCTTAAAGTGAACACGTATATCATTTATCATCTCTTCAGTTAAAAGAGCCATTAGTGATTTTACATCATAACCCTTTTTCTGAAGAAACTCTATTAAAGTATCTGTAGAAAGATTATACTCTGCAGCAAACTTGTAAAGTCTTAACTTTTTTTCTTTAACTGTATCCGGCATTTGAATACCTAAATTATTCGTTAATTTTTTTATTAAAAAATAAGAGTAATAATTTTATTTAACTCTTAATTTTAGACCAATTTATTTAACTAAAAATAACTATACTTTTTGAGAATCTGGGAAAAATTTTAAAGAATTATTTATTCTTCTTCTTCAAATTGATTTTCAAGTATTTGAATAATTTCTTTTGCTTTTTCTTCGCCTATTCCTTCAATTTCCTTGAGTTTATCAACACCTGCTTTAAGAACTTCAACAGCAGTTTCGAATCTGTTCTGAATAAGTATATCTACAATATCGCTCCCAAGTTCTTCGCGTAATTCTGGCAATTCAATGTCTTCTTCATACTCATCAAGTTGCTTTTGTATCCTTATAACTTCAATATCATAACCTGTCAATTTCATTGCTAATCTTATATTTATTCCTCCTCTACCTACAAGCATAGAAATTTGGTCGCTTTCTGCAGTCACAACACATTTCTTTGCTTCTTCATCAATTTCAATTTGTTTAAGCTTAGCAGGTGCTAAACATCTTTGTATAAAAACTACTGGGTCATCAGAATAATTTATAACATCTATATTCTCGTTATTTAATTCTCGAACTATAGCATGAATTCTTACACCTTTCATACCTACGCAAGCACCTACTGCGTCAATCCTTGCATCTTGAGATTCTACAGCAACCTTAGCTCTTTCACCTGGTTCGCGCGCTATTCCTTTTATTTCTATTACACCATCATATATTTCTGGAATTTCTATTTCGAATAGTCTTTTCAAGAACATATTATCTGCACGGGAGACAATAATAACGGGTCCATTTGGTGTCTTCTTAACTTCTTTAACAACTGCTCTTATTGTATCCCCTTTTTTATATTTTTCTTTTGGAATTTGTTCTGAACGTGGAAGTATTAATTCATTTTTATTATGATTAATAAGAACATCATTTTTACGAACTTGATAAATATCTCCAACAACTATTTCACCAATCATCTCTTTGTATTCATTATAAACTATATCTTTTTCAATCTCTCGAATCTTTTGATTCAAGCTTTGACGTGCAAGATTAATCAATCTTCTTCCAAATTGTGAAAGTTCTATTTTCTCAACGTAGTCTTCTCCTACTTCAAGACCTTCCTCATTACCTCGTGCATTAACCTCATCTATACTTATTTCTGTACTTGGATTTGTAACTTTTTCAACAATAGTTCTCTCAAGAAATATTTCTATATCACCTTTATCCATATTAACAACAACATCATATTTTGCATCTGGTCCATACTTCTTCTTAACAAGCAGACCGAATATATCCTCTATAATTCCTGCGAGAACATCTTTATCTACATTCTTTTCTCGCACCATTTGTGCAAAAGATTCTACTATTTCAAGATTCATTTATTTCACCTCCATACTCAAAAACTTATTAATACTTTTGCTTTTATTATGTCTTCAAAATTTATTTTTAATTCATTATTTCGTTCCTGAAAGTATAAATCTTGTCCATCAATTCTTATAAGTTTCCCTGTTACTTTTATTGTTTTATCTCCTTCTTTATAACTAACTTCAAACTTTCTGTTTATATGCTTGTGAAATTGGACTAAGTATTTTAAAGGTCTATCTACACCAGGTGAAGAAACATCAAGACGATAATTTTTGAAAATATTTTCTGAATTCAGAAAATTTTCTACTGCACGACTAACTTTCATGCAATCATCTGTAGTTATAGCATTTTCACCATCAATATAAACCTCAATAACTCGAAGTTTATCATCTCCTCGCATTATAAGATCTATTAGAAGGAAACCTTCTGAGGCAACTATTTCTTCTATCTTCTCTAAAATTTTAGCTTTTTCCATTTTCCACAAACAAAAATCGCCCACAAGGGGCGAAAAATAACTACACAAATCTATAAATAATCATCCGAATTAGCAAATAATAGTTAGTATAATTAATATATTTTTAATATTTGAGGATTTTCAATTCAAGCTACAAATTTAAATTAATTTACTTATAATCTCGTCGCAAATTGGATATCCTTTCTCTGTTAACTTTATATAATTATTTTTTATAGTCATTAAGTTATAATCCACCATTTTGCTAATAAATTCTTCATTTTTTTTAAGCCAGTTATTGCCAAAAATTTTTTCAAATTCTTCAATATTCAGGCCCCAGCTCCTTAGTGAAAGCATAATATATTCATTTAGTTTTTGTTCTTGAGTTAATTTTTCCCTTCCTATAATCGCATTATTTTTCTTATTAATAGATTGGGAGTAAAAATATAAACTTGAATAATTCCACCATCTTTCACCATCAATAAATGAATGAGCTGAGGGCCCAAATCCAAAATAATCCTTATACCTCCAATAAGTGCTATTATGAATACATTCGAAACCTAATTTTGCAAAGTTTGAAACCTCATATTGAATAAATCCATTGTCTTTTAAAAACTGAATTGTAGTTTCATACAAGTCTGCATCATAATCATCATCTTGCAATGTAACCTTACCATCAAGAACCATTTTGTAGAGAATTGTCCCGCGTTCCAGTATCAAACTATAAGCAGAAATATGTTTAATAGGGAGCCGAGTTGCTGTAATTAAGTTATGTTTCCATAATTCTTTAGTTTGACCTGGTAAATTAAAAATTAAATCAATATTTATATTTTCAAATCCATTTTCATATGCATCTAATACTGTTTTTATTGCTGTTTTAGAATCATGAATTCTTGTTAAAAATTTTAATTCATCATCATTAAAAGATTGTACTCCTATACTTAATCTATTAACACCAATATCCAATAGACTTTTCAACTTAGCTTTATCAATTGTACCAGGATTTGCCTCGAGTGTAATTTCTAATTGAGGAAGAAGATAAAACTTACTTTTAATAAAAGAAATAATTTCATAAATAAACTTAGAATCCAATAAAGATGGAGTACCCCCACCAAAATAAATTGATGTTATTTTTCTATTTGGATATTGGTCGGCAAAAAAAGATATTTCCTTTTTTAGTGAACCTATATATTCATCAATTTTATCTTTGGTAATGATTGAATAAAAGTCACAATATATACACTTATGTTCACAAAAAGGAACATGTATGTAAATTGATGTTTCTTTCATAAACCTTGCAAATTAAAATCCTAAGGATAATCCAACACTTGCTGTTTTTGTTTTAGCAAATTTATAATCTGCATTTATATTAATAGCTACAAGCTTTATATTCAATCCTAAAGTAAAAGCAGAACTATTTTCTCCTTCAACTTCGAATTTTACTTTAGTTGGAGGAACTCTTACACCATTGACAGTTTCGTTTGATTGATAATCGTATTCAACAGTAGTTTTAGATTTTTCAAAAGTAAATCCAGCATAAGGACTTACAGAAACAATTGAACCAAAAGTTTTACCAGCATAAACTCCATATTGTGTTGCAGAACTTTCAAATATATCGCCTACTTTAAGATCTTGTGTAAAGAAACCAACAGCAATATCAAGTGGCAAAGGGTTTTTAAACCAAACTCCAGCATTATGAATTAATCCAATTCCCCAAAATCTAAATTTCCCAAGATCTTGAATATCTACACTTGGTAAATAACGAAACGAAGCATAAGTACCTGCAACAGTACCAATAGTCAATTGAACAGCTCCGGTTGGCAAAGCTGGAACTTCATCTAAAAATCCTTTTACTTCCTGAAGCGATAATTCATAGGGATTAACAGTATATTGTTGATTTCCCGATTGGATAGTTTTGCCTGGGAATTTTACTTTTACATATTCATTTTTACTCCCTACTATTGTTGGGCCAGAAAAATTTACACTAAATTTTGTTTTCATCAATTCATTTTTTAAGGCATTATAATTCTGCTGCCCTACATTTGAAGGTGTAATATTTGAATTAGCAAGTATTTGCTGAACTTGACTTTCAGAAAAATAAAAATCTCCAGATGCATTAAATCTTTTTACCTCATTAGAAAAAAAGGACCCCATTGCAATAACTTTTATATCAAAATGCAACCCAAGAAAATCTGAAGGAGGCAATTTTGAAACCCATCCAGAATTTAAGTTAGACCCAAATGCAGATATAATTGGAGAAACATAAGCTTTACCTACCGAAGAAGATAAATTAGATAATGTTTCTTCAAGTGTTTGAGCTTTTATTGAACTAGCTAATAAAAAAGTAGATGTTAAAATTGTTACTATAGTCTTTTTCATTTATACCTCCTTTAAATTAATGTTTAGATAAGAAAATACTTAATAGTTACAAAGCGTAAAAGAAAAATTTTCACAAAAAAAAATTTCTGTGCTTTAAAACACTAATTAATTTTTCTGAGAGATTAGTTCTTTTGCCCCAGTAAGTGCAGCCTCTGTAATCTTCTCTCCACTTATCAATTTTGCCACTTCACGAATTTTTTCTTCATCATTTAATAATCTTATAGAACTTACAACTCTATCACCCACTTTTTTCTTTTCAACCACATAATGAAAATCTGATAAGCCAGCAATCTGAGGCAAATGTGTTATTGCTATTATTTGATGATACTCTGCTAGTGATTTAAGAGCTTTACCAACTTTTTGAGCTATTCGACCACTTACGCCAGTATCAATTTCATCAAAAATTAAAATTGGTAATTTATCAGACTTCGCAAGTACAGATTTTAAGGCAAGCATTATTCGAGATACCTCGCCCCCAGAAGCCACTTTAATCAATGGTTTTGGATCCTCTCCAACATTTGTAGAAATATAAAATTCAACAATATCAATGCCTCTTTCATTAAATTTATATTTTTTATCATCTACTATAATATAACTTTCGCTATCAGAAAATTCATTTTGAATTTTTACTTCAAATACTGGCTCGTTTATCCCAAGATTTTTCAATGCATTTTCAACTTCTTTTTTAATCACCTTAGAAACATTCTTCCTTTTTAAAGAAATATTTTTAGCAATATCACCACAAACTCTTCTTAAATCATCAATTTCACTTTCTAGTTCTTTTATTCTATCTGAAAAGTTTTCTGCTAATTGAACTTCATTCCCTATTTTTTCTCGATGTTCTAATACTGCCTTTAAAGATCCTCCATATTTTTTTTTCAATAAATTTAATGAGCCCAACCTCTCCCTAATTTTTTCTAGTCTTTCTGGGTCAAGGTCTATCCTGTTTTTATAACCTCTCATAAAAGAGGAAATCTCGTTTAATATAACAATTGCTGTATCGAATTCATTAATTTTTTCCAAAAATATATTATCAATTTTTGATAATTCTATTATTTTATTTTTAATAGAAGCTAACTGATCATGAATTGAATTCTCTTTTTCATAGAGTTCTTCAAATACTTCATTGGACAACGACAATAATTTTTCTGAATTCTCCAAAATTCTAAGTTCATTTTCAAGTTCTTCTTCTTCATTTATTTGCGGTGATACAGAATCTATTTCTTTAATTTGGAATTCATAGAGTTCTTTTTTTTCTTTTAAAAGATTCTCACGTTCGAGTAATTCTTTTTTTTCCTTTTCGAGTTGTTTAAGTAATGAAAGATTATTTTTAAATTGAGTTAAATACTGTTGAATGTCTGAAAACTCATCAATCATCTCAATATGATTTTCAGGTTTCAATAAAGATTGGTGTTCGTGTTGCCCATGAAGATCGACAAGTAAATCTCCAACTTCTTTAATAACATTAAGAGTAACTGGGGTATCGTTTAAGAAACAACGACTTGTACCTTTAACAGAAATTTCTCTACGTACAATTAGTTCTGTAGAGCCATCTATATCATGTTCTCTTAAAATTCTTTCTACTTTTTTATTATCAGATATATCGAAAACACCTTCTACAATTGATTTTTCAGCTCCTTTACGTATTACCTCAACCGAAGCTCTTTCTCCAAGTAATAAGCCCATTGCATCGATAATAATAGATTTTCCTGCTCCAGTTTCACCTGTAATAATATTTAGCCCTCTGCCAAATTGGACTTCAATATTTTCAATTAGAGCATAATCTTTAATAAGAAGTGATTTAAGCATTAGGCAAAAAAATTTTTACACGAATATGATGAAGAATAGAGTAAGTATCAAGTCAAAATTAAGATTTGACAGTAGATGTAAGCTTTTATATATTTGTAAGCCAAATTTGAAAGTATACCGCGGGGTGGAGCAATTGGTAGCTCGTCGGGCTCATAACCCGAAGGTTGTAGGTTCAAGTCCTACCCCCGCTACAAAAGATAAAACCCTTTGTAAGTAAATGCAAAGGGTTTTTTATTTATATAACACTATTTTTCATTTCATTAATCTTATTAGAAATTTCTGGCTTTAACCTCATTTCTTATTTTTCTAAGTTCACTAAAGTGAACTGCAAATTAAAATTATTTTTTTTCATTCCAGTCAGCTTTAGTTTACTGACTCTAATTATCTAAGAAATCATTGGCTTTAGCCTCATTCTCTATGTGGCTAAAGCCATTCTTATTTTTCCATTCTCTTTTTCAGTTCACTGAAGTGAACTGCAAGTATAAATTATTTCTCTCATTCCAGTTAGCTTTAGCTGACTGAAATTTATAATCAAAAATAATCATCGGCTTTAGCCTCATTCTAATTGTCAATTGATTAGAAAAATACTTGACTTTAGTCTTTACTTAAATGTGGCTTAAGCCTCTTTTTTTCTTTTCATCCTCTTTTCCCAGTTCACTGAAGTGAACTGCAAGTAAAATTACTTTTTTCATTCCAGTCAACTTTAGCTGACTGACTCTAATTATCTAAAAAATTATTGGCTTTAGCCTCATTCCTTATGCCTCTCTTATTCATCTTTTCCCAACTCTGTTCAGTAAAGTGAACAGGAAGTTTTTAATTATTAATATTCTACTCAAACTTTAGTTGATTTATAAAAAATCTTATCAAAAATTCTGACTTTAACTAAATTTCAGTCACATCTGTTCACTCTGAATTAAATTCCATCCATATTTTTTCATAAACTCATCAACTTCTTCAGCAAAAGTTCTCGCTCTGTGATGCTCTTCTTGATTCATAATATACTGCCTGACTTTATCAACATGACTTTCACTAATACTAACCGCCCAATAATCATCTTGCCAAATAAATTTTGTCTTAGTCAACTTATTCTTATTAATCCAATATGAAGACTCCCCCTTAATCAATTGAGCCACTTTGCTTATTGTTTGTTCTTTATTTAATGAAATTAAACAATGTATATGTTCTTTATAACCACTGACTGTATCTATCCAGATTTGTTTTTCTTTAGCATTGCTTATTATATGTTGAAAGACTTTCTCTCTTAGTTCTTTAGTTATTAGATATGGCTCTCTATTTTTTGTGGAAAATACAAGATGTATCCATACTCTTACCCAGCTCATATTTGCCCCCTCTTTATGGATAAGTAAATTTTTACTTTCATAGTTCAGTTCACTAAAGTGAACTCCCATGAATTATCTTTTATTCCTTGTCAACTTTTGTTGACTGACTTACAATAATCTAAGAACTTTTGGCTTTAGCCTCATTCTCTATGTGGCTAAAGCCATTCTTATTTTTTCATCCTCTTTTCCCAGTTCACTGAAGTGAACCGCAAGTAAAATTATTTCTTCTCTTATTCCAGTCAACTCTAGTTGACTGATTTACAATATCTAAGAACTTTCGACTTTAGTCTCATTAGTTCTATGTGGCTAAAGCCTCTAAATTTTATACTTTTTCACTCACTTACTTGACTAAAGTATAGTGCTACAAAAAATTCTTTCAATAAATTTCTTCTTTATTCCAGTCAACTTTAGTTGACTGACTTACAATAACCCAAGAACTTTTTGACTTTAGTCTCATTAGCTCAATGTGGCTAAAGCCATTCTTATTTTCTATTCTCTTTTCTCCAGTTCACTAAAGTGAACTGCAAGTTTAAATTATTTCTCTCATTCCAGTCAACTTTAGTTGACTGACTCTAATTATCTAAAAAATTATCGGCTTTAGCCCCATTTCCCTATGTGGCTAAAGCCATTCTTATTTTCCCATTCTCTTTTTCATTACAAAAAGAATAAGTTCTATATCAACTGTTAAAATAATTATCACTTTGTATACTTAAGTCCCTAAATAAATTCTTGCTCCTGGTCCTATTGGTAACTCTAACAAAAACCACACTACAAATAACAATGTCCAACCTACTAAAAAAGCAATTGTATACGGAAGCATTGTTGCAATAAGAGTTCCAATTCCTGCATTTTTATCATATTTATTCATGAATGCTATAATTAGTGCAAAATAAGACATCATTGGAGATATTATATTAGTTACACTATCTCCTATTCTGTAAGCTAGTTGAATTAGCTCAGGTGAATAACCAAGTAACATAAACATTGGAACAAAAACAGGAGCCATTATTGCCCACTTGGCCGATGCGCTTCCAATAAATAAGTTAATAAAAGCCGATATAAAAATAAAAAGAATCATTAATGGAATATGACCTAATTCAGAATTCTTAAGAAAGTTTGCACCTTCTACTGCTATTATCAAACCAAGGTTTGTCCAGTTAAAAAAAGCAACAAACTGAGCAGCAAAGAAAACTAAAACAATATACGAACCTAATGTCTCCATCGATTTATTCATAGCTTTGATAATATCGCTTTCAGATTTAATTGTTTTAGCACCAATTCCATAAGCAATCCCCAAAACAATCCCCCCTAAAAAAATAAACGAAACAATTCCTTTTATAAAAGGTGATTTAAGAATACTGCCAGTTTCAGTTTCCCTTAAAAATCCATCTACTGGTATTAAGCCAAACAATAATATTGTGATAAAAATTAAACTAGCAATTAACGAATAAATTAGCCCTCGAACTTCATTTTTATTGAGTGCTTGAAATTCTTGACTCTCATTTATTTCAGTGTAATTACCCAACCTTGGTATAATAATTTTTTCAGTAATCCATGTCCCTATAATACTAATCAAAAAAGTAGAAACTGCCATGAAATAATAATTTGAAGCTGCGTTAACTTCATAATTTTTATCAATTATATGAGCTGCCTCTTGAGTAAGTCCTGCTAGCAATGGGTCAATTGTACCTAAAAGAATATTAGCGCTATACCCACCTGAAACACCAGCAAAGGCTGCTGCTAGTCCAGCAATTGGATGTCGTCCAGCAGTTAAAAAAATAGTAGCAGAAAGAGGAACAAGTAAAACATAACCTATTTCACTTGCAGTGTTCGATATTACTCCTGCAAAAACTACAATAAAGGTTAAAAGCTTCTTAGGTGATTTAATTACAAGCAAACGTAATAAAGCACTAATTAATCCACTATGTTCGGCTACTGCAATTCCAAGCAAAGAGACTAAAACTGTACCAAGCGGGGCAAACGATGTAAAATTATTTACAAGATTTAATATTATCCGATGTAATCCTTCTACTGTTAACAAATTAACTGGTTTGACTATCTGACCAGTACCAGGATGAACTACAGCTAAATTTAGACCACTTACAAAATATGACACTATAATCACTAATACTGCAAAAAGAGCAAATAAAGTAGTTGGACTTGGTAATTTGTTTCCAACTATTTCAATGAATAATAAAAATCTATTTAAAAGTCCTTTTTTTGAGTTGCTCATTTATAATACCTTTTGCTTCATTTTTTAATTTAATGAAAGCAAAGATATAAAATAAAATTTAACTGAAAATTGTTGAGTTTGCTGAGGTAAACTGTAAGTTTTATTTTAATTTTTCTTTCTCAATAAATTTTAGTTGACTGATTATAATAATCAAAAAATCTTTTTGCTTTATCCCTATTCTCAATGTAGCTTAAGCCAATTTATCTTATCTCTTTTTTTCTCTGTTCACTGAAGTGAACTGCAAGTAATATTATTCTCTTTCATTCCAGTCAACTTTAGCTGACTGATTTACAATAATCCAAGAACTTTTTGACTTTAGTCTCATTCAAAATGTGGCTAAAGCCTCTAAATTTTATCTTTTTTCTCTCACTTGACTAAAGTCAAGTGCTACTATTAAGATAAAATTCTTTCAAAAAATATTTTCTTTGTTTCAATTTTCTTTATTCCAGTCAACTTTAGCTGACTGATTTTTATAATCTAAAAAATCATTGGCTTTAGCCTCATCCCCTATGTGGCTAAAGCCATTCTTATTCATCTTTTCTCCAAATCCAAATCAGTTCACTGAAGTGAACTGCAAGTAAAATTACTTTTTTTCATTCCAGTCAACTTTAGTTGACTGAAATTTATAATCAGAAATAACTTTTGACTTTAGTCTCATATTCAATGCGGCTAAAGCCTCTTTTATCTTTCATACACAATTACAAACTTATCTCAATAATACTATAAACTTATCTCTAATTCGATTCATATACGCTTCACATACGATACGCTTTCTTACTATTATTTTTCGATTAAATT
>JAOACD010000013.1 GCA_026417975.1 Melioribacter sp. | reverse complement strand
TTCGTTGTAATATCTACATCTATTCTTTGTGTTTCATAACCTATGTACGATATCTGCAAAGTATGCTTTCCAACTGGTATATGATGAATCACAAATTTGCCTTCATAATCTGTAGCTGCGCCTAAGCTTGTATTTAATACTACAACATTTGCCCCTATCAAGGGCTCTTTAGTGCTCTTATCAATCACTCTTCCACTAACACTTCCTGTACCTTGGGAATAAATCAAATGGGAGGTAACTAAAAAAATCAGTAGAAAGAAAACGTAGCTGTTTTTCTTCATGTGATCCCTCCAACTAAATTTTTATTTGTATTGATTAGTAATTTAGTGTATCTCTTTCCTCATTGCGTGGAATTAAATAATTGCGTGGAATTAAATAAATCAATTCATAATTTATAAGAACGGTTTAATAATAATAAAACCGTGTTCAACTTAATTAAATACATTTTTTTTGTCAAGTAGTAAAATTTATATTCAAAAAAGAAAAGAATTACTAAGTAAGATTTTTGTGATAAGAAGAATATTTGAAAGACTGATAATTTTTTTACTGGTTGCAATTATTCTCAAAAGCTTCTGTTTGATTAACGATGCCTTATTAATTAAATTGGTAATTATAAAAATTAAGGATGTATTATTGAGAGCGGTAATACCAGCAGCAGGGTTTGGCACGAGATTAAAGCCACATACTTACTCACTCCCCAAAGTTTTATTAAATGTTGGTGGTAAACCTATCATAGGTCATATTATTGATAAAATCATTTCAGAAAACATTTTCAAGGCTACTTTTATTATTGGTTATATGGGAGAAAAAATAATAGATTATATAAATAAAAATTACAAGCAGCTGAAAGCAGATTTTGTAGAACAAGAAGAATTACTTGGTTTAGGCCATGCAATCTATAAAGCTATACCAACTTTTGATAATGATGATTTATTAATTATTCTTGGAGATACAATTTTTGATGTTAATTTAAAAAATGTACTTTCACAAAAAATAAATGCTGTTGGAGTAAAAGAAGTTGACGATCCATCTAGATTTGGTGTTGCTGTTTGCGAAAACAATAGAATAATTAAATTAATTGAAAAGCCTCAAAATCTTATTTCTAAATTAGCTCTTGTTGGTTTATATTATATTTACAACACAAATTTACTGAAAGAATGTTTAAACGAAATAATTAATAAAGACATTAAAACAAAAGGCGAATACCAATTAACCGATGCTTTGCAGCTGATGATTGAAAAAGGAGAATTAATTACAACATTTACTGTTGATGGATGGTATGACTGTGGTAAACCAGAAACTCTTCTATCAACCAACAAATTTCTTCTATTAAAAAATAATACACAAAGAAAATATGAAAACGTTTTGATAAACAATCCTGTTTTTATTTCAGAAAGTGCAATTGTTAAAAACTCTATAATAGGACCATATACAACTATTGCCGAAGATTGTATAATAACGGATTCAATAATAATTAATTCAATTATAAGTTCAGGAGCAAAAATTGAAAAAACAATGCTCGAAAATTCAATAATAGGAAGTAACGCTGTAATTAAAGGTAACTTCAAAAAATTAAATGCGGGTGATTCATCTGAAATAGAATTTTTTTAATAATCAGCGAGGTATAAATGTCATACTTATTTACATCTGAATCTGTATCAGAAGGACATCCAGATAAAATTTGTGATGCAATATCGGATGCTGTACTCGATGCAGTATTAAAACAAGATCCCGATGGAAGAGTGGCATGTGAAACTTTTGTAACAACGGGCTTAGTAGTTGTTGGTGGTGAAATTTCTACTACAGCTTATCTTGACATTGAGCAAATAGTCCGCACTACTATAAGAAACATTGGTTATACAAAAGCTGAATATAAATTTGATGCAGATTCATGTGGAGTAATTAATTCTATTCATGCACAATCGCCAGATATCGCAATGGGAGTCGACAAAGGTGGTGCTGGAGATCAAGGCTTAATGTTTGGTTATGCATGCGACCAAACACCCGAGTACATGCCAATGCCAATAATCTTTGCTCATAAGTTAGTCAAACGCCTTGCAGACATTAGAAAACACTCACCACAAGAAATGCCATACCTCCGTCCCGATGCTAAATCTCAAGTTACCATTGAATTCGACGATAATAACAATCCAATTCGTGTTGAAGCTATTGTAGTTTCAACACAACACGAACCTAATGTAAGTCAAAAAAGAATTAAAGAAGATGTTATAGAAAACGTAATTAAAAAAGTAATTCCTGAAAATTTTTTAGATAAAAAAACAAAATTCTTTGTCAATCCAACTGGAAGATTCGAAATAGGCGGACCTCATGGAGATAGTGGCTTAACTGGTAGGAAAATAATTGTTGATACATACGGCGGATGGGCACCTCATGGTGGAGGAGCTTTTTCAGGAAAAGACCCTTCTAAAGTAGATAGAAGTGCTACCTATGCAGCACGTCACATTGCTAAAAACATAGTTGCTGCCGGTTTAGCAAAAGAATGTCTTGTTCAATTAGCTTATGCAATTGGAGTTGCTCAGCCTGTTTCTGTTTTTATTAATACAAAAGGAACAGGTATTATTCCAGATATTGAGCTTGCAAAAATTATTAAAAAGGAAATTGATTTAACACCAAGGGGTATAATAGAGAGATTAAAATTACGAAGACCGATTTACCATAAAACATCTGCTTATGGCCACTTTGGCAGAAACGACAAAGATTTTACATGGGAAAAATTAGATCTCGTCCCTTTCTTCAAAAAAATTATTCGTTAAAAGGAGATTAATTAATTATGGATTTCAAAGAAGGAAAATACAAAGTAAGAGAATTAAAATTAGCTTCTGAAGGAAGAAAAAAAATTCAATGGGCAGAATCACGAATGCCTGTTTTAATGGAATTAAGAGAAAAGTACTCGAAAACTAAACCACTTAAAGGCTTTAAGATTGCCGGTTGTTTACATGTTACGAAAGAAACTGCCGTTCTAATAGAAACTCTTAAAGCAGCAGGAGCACAAGTAAGTTGGAGCGGATGTAATCCACTTTCTACACAAGATGATATTGCTGCTGCACTTGCAAAAAATGGGATTGAAATTTATGCATGGCACGGACAAACTGTAAAAGAATTTTACTGGTCTATAGAACAAACCTTAAAAATAAAACCAAACCTAACACTTGACGACGGAGCCGACCTAATTTTTACTGTTCATAACAAATATCCAGAGCTTGCAAAAAATATTATTGGGGGAACAGAGGAAACTACCACTGGAGTACATAGACTTCGTGCAATGGCAGCTGCCAAAAAATTATTATACCCCGTTATTGCTGTAAACGATGCAGAAACCAAATGGGATTTCGATAATGTTTATGGAACAGGCCAATCATCTATTGATGGAATTTTAAGAGCAACTTCAATACTACTCGCAGGTAAAAATTTTGTTGTAGCTGGCTATGGCCATTGTGGGAGAGGCGTTGCAATGCGTGCAGCAGGAATGGGTGCTAATGTTATAGTAACAGAAGTCAAACCAACTGCAGCTCTTAAAGCAGCTCTCGACGGCTTCCGCGTTATGCCTATGGATGAAGCAGCTAAAATTGGCGATATCTTTATTACTGCAACAGGAGTAAAAGATGTTATTGTTTCAAGACACTTTAAAGTAATGAAAGATGGGGCTATTGTTTGCAATACAGGTCATTATGATTGCGAAATTAACATCCCTCACCTCGAAGCATTAAGTAAATCAAAAAAAACCATAAGACCAAACAACGAAGAATACACGTTGAAAGACGGAAGAAGAATTTATCTTCTTGCACAGGGTAGATTGGTTAATCTTGCTGCTGCAGAAGGTCATCCCTCGGAAGTTATGGATATGTCGTTTGCAAATCAGTTCATGTCTCAATTAAGATTAGTCAATTTATTTAAGAAGGGAATAAAATTAGAACCCACAGTGCACGAAATCCCATATGAGCAGGATCAAGAAATAGCAAAAATAAAATTAAAAACTATGGGCTATAAAATAGACAAGCTAACTAAAGAACAAATTAAATATATCAATGATTATACTGCTGGAACATAATAAAGAGGGGACACGAAATTAATCTTAAATTCGTGTCTCTTTAAAGTAACTGTGAAAAGCAAATATTTTCTATAATACTTTCGTCAAAGAAATATTTCCCTTTTTCCTTTAACATACTAAACAGTGTGCTTAAGATTATTTTTATATCCGTAGGCTTGCTTAAGTACCTTTCACAGCCAGCTTCTAAAGCATTTATTCTATCCTGATGATAAGCATATCCAGTATAACAAAGAATTGGAATTGCTGAATATTCAGGATTACTTTTTAACTCTTTTGCTAATTCAAGACCATTCTTTTTTCCTCTTAAAGCTATCTCTAATATTATTAAATCAAACTTATCTTTGTTAAGGTAATTATAAACACATTCAGCAGAATCACAGGTCGTTACTTCAAAGTACTTACTCAAAAACAGTTTAAGAAACTTTTGATTGTCAAAATCTCGATCAGTAACTAAAATTTTAGGTTTTACATTTTCTAGGGGTTCCATTTTAAATCTCCTTTCCAAATTATTGAAAATACAGAACCTCTGCCCACTTCACTTCTTACTTTCAATTCTGCTTTATTCAATTCAACAAAACTTTTAACTAAAGTCAAACCAAGTCCTGTCCCCTCATAAAGCCTTGTATACGACATTTTAGCTTGTGTAAATGGTGTAAATAATCTCTCTAAATATTCTTCTGATATTCCAATTCCAGTATCGATTATTTCTATAACTAAATTATTCCCTCTTTTATCTAACAAAACTTCTACCTTTCCATAGTCTGTAAATTTTATTGCATTATCAACAAGCTGAATTAATGCTTGAGTAACCGAGTAATGGTCAGCTGTAATTATTGCATTTTCAACTTTACTATTAATTATTAGTTTAATTTTTTTCTCTTCTGCATGAGTTTCGAACTCATTTTTTATGATTTTTAATATTGTATTTAAGTCAACATTTTCAAATCTTGGTTGATACTGATGTGTTTGAACTTGCGACATATTTATTAATAAATCAAAGGTTCTATAAAGTCTTTTGCTATTGTTTATCATAGCTAGGAATGCCTGTTTTTTTTCTTCATCGATTCCTTTATCATGCACAAATAAATCTGCATAGCCTATTATAATATTTAATGGTGCTCTAATTTCATGGGATATTTGAGAAAGAAAGAATTCTTTTAATCTACGCGACTCATCAGCTTTTTCGAGAGCTGCTTTTAATTCTCTTTCTGCTTTTACTAATTCTGTTATATCACGCCCATAAACCTGACATACATTCAATCTTGGAATTCCTGCAATCAAAAACTGATAATGGTTTTCTACAATAACGGTTGTTTGAGTAAAAGTTTTTCCATTCTTTATTATATCTTCAATATTATATTTTTCCATAAAAGGGAGAACAGTATTAATATGTTCTCCCAATAATATTCTATGTGGACTAATTTTATGAGCTGAATTATTTGCTAGTAGAATTTTCCCTGTATTATCAAACCTGAAAATTGGGTCCGGTGCCAGCTCTGCAAAAAGTGCCATTAACTCAGTTTGTTGTAGTTTTAGTTTTTCTTGTTCTTCAATGTGCTTTCTTTGCATAGGAACAAAAACATACATAAAAAACACATAAGCAACAGACAAAACTACAACTATCAATATTAGAGAAAGAAAAACCGGATTATCTGGTGCCAAGAACGAT
>JAOACD010000010.1 GCA_026417975.1 Melioribacter sp. | reverse complement strand
ACTCTGTGAGTTTTTCCATCGTTTATGACAGGAATTTTATTTCCAGAGATTTTTTCTCCGTCGATACAAATTGAAATTATTCCCTTATTTTTTTTAGCTGGATTAGAAATAAAAATCTCGAAAATAGAATTTCTAAATTTCCTTGTAATAGAAAATTTTTCCCAATAGTCAGGAATACAAGGATCAATTATCAATCCATCAAAATCTGGACGTACACCTAAAATAAATTGTGAAATTGTAACAAAAGACCATGCAGCAGTTCCTGTTAACCAAGAATTTTTTCCTTCTCCATAAGTTGGTGCATCTTTTCCTGCAGTCATTTGACTATAAACATAAGGTTCAGAACGATATGTTTCAATTTGTTCCTCTTTTGTAGGAGGGCAAATACTTTTATAATATTCAAATGCTTGATTCCCTCTTCCTAAAATTGTTTCGGCAATTTGAATCCAAGTATTATTATGTGTGAATATTCCAGCATTTTCTTTATAGCCTGGAGGATATGAACTAATTTCTCCTAAATGAACATAATATTTTGAATAAGCTGGTTGTTGCAAAACTATTCCATTAGGAGTAGCAAGATAATTTTTGATACTATCTAAAGCTTTTAGTGCATAACCATTATCCAATCCAACTCCACCTAAAATACACCATCCTTGACTTTCTATAAATATTTTTCCTTCCTCATTTTCTTTCGATCCTACTTTTCTACCAAATGCGTCATAAGCCCTTAAAAACCATTCACCATCCCAGCCATGTTCATAAATAACTTTTCTCATATTATTTGCATGGTTTAAATATTCTTTTGCTTCGTCATTTTTATCAATATATTTTAAAATTCCAGCCATCTCTTCACAGGCTTTACAAAATAACCCTGCTATCATAACAGACTCAGCAACACGATCGTTTTCTATATGACCAGCTGTTTGAAAACTCTCTCCTGGCGTCGTAGAAAAGCAATTAAGATTAAGACAATCATTCCAGTCCGCATGGCCTATTAACGGTAATCCATGTGGACCCCTGTTATTCAATGTATAATTAAGAGAGAGATACAAATGGTCTAACAAAGTTGCTTTTGAATCTGGAATATCAGCAAAGCCACATTTTTCATATAATATACTTTTATCCCCTGTCTCTTTAATGTAAGCTGCTGTTGACAAAATTAGCCACAAAGGGTCATCATTAAATCCTCCACCAATCTCTGTGTTTCCCTTTTTTGTTAGTGGTTGATATTGATGATAACATGTACCATCTGAAAGCTGGGTAGACGCTAAATCAAGAATCCTCTGTCGTGCCCTAGATGGAATCATATGAACAAAGCCAAGTATATCTTGATTACTATCACGATAACCCATCCCCCTTCCTATACCAGATTCATATAACGAAGCAGAGCGTGACATATTAAAAGTAACCATGCATTGATACTGATTCCAAATGTTAACCATTCTATTAACCACTTCATCGGGGGTATCTGCTTTATAAATTGATAGTAAATTATTCCAATAATTTTTTAATTCTTCGAAGGCATTTAAAATATTTTCGACATTTAGAAATTTTGATTTTACGTTTTCATATTCATCTTTTCTTATTCTTCCATTATCTAGGTATTTTTTATCATCAGGATTTTCAGCATAACCTAATATAAAATTAACATATTTTGTTTCACCGGGGTTAATTTCTAAGTCAATTTGATGCACTCCAATAGGAAGCCAACCGTAGGCAATGCTGTTTTTGCAATTTCCTTCTAAAATTGCTTTTGGTGCTTCTAGTCCATTATGTACTCCAACAAAAGCATCGCGGCTACTATCAAAACCAGAGACTTTTTCACTACAAGCAAAATATCCATAATGGTTTCTTCTTTCCCGATACTCAGTAATGTGAAAAATTGTTCCATTTTCAATTTCTACTTGTCCAGTTGAATAATTTCTTTGAAAATTTGTCATATCATCATAAGCTTCCCACAAACACCATTCTATGAAACTCCAAAGCCTAATTTTTTTTACAACATTAGAGTTATTTTTCAATTGAAGATGCCAAACTTCATTTCTAAATCCTATTGGAATAAAATAAAGTATTGAAGCTTCAAG
Source organism: Melioribacter sp. (assembly GCA_026417975.1). GTDB lineage: Bacteria > Bacteroidota > Ignavibacteria > Ignavibacteriales > Melioribacteraceae > Rosettibacter. The sequence goes on along the minus strand of JAOACD010000010.1, from coordinate 19,843 downwards.
TTTATTTTTTTCTCCTGTTATTTTTGTATAAGCTAATCCATGCCTGCACTCGTATCTATCTAACTGAACACGCATTGGTTTCCACATCGGATTCCAAATATCATTTCCATCTCTAATGTAAATGTATCTACCATTGCTATCCATTGGAATATTGTTGTAACGATATCTTGTAAGTCTAAGCTTTCTTGCATCTTTATAAAAACAATAACCTCCTGCTGTGTTAGAAATTATTCCAAAAAAATCTTCTGTTCCCAAATAGTTAATCCAAGGCAAAGGAGTATCTGGACGTGTTATAACATATTCTCTTTGACTATCATCAAAAAATCCATATTTCATTTTTACCTCTTAAATTGTTTTAAAACAGCTTATTTATTTCAGTTAAATTTTTTCATAATCTTTTATACGAAAATTAACTTACTCTTTAGAGATTAATTGCTATTAAATTATTTTTTATTTACTACAATCCCTTGTAGCTAAAAACTATATAAAATAAAAAGCAAGAATAAAATTTTTCTAAATAATTAATTGATTTCTATCTTAGGTATTTCCATATTATTTTTAACAAGATTTCTTAATCTTGACAAGTATAAATAATACCGAGATTTTGGAGCAATGCTTTGAAGCAAATAGAAATAATTATCCCCTTCTACTATCTGTTTATTGTAGTAATAGGCACGACTTAAATTAAAGACTACTTGAGAATCTTGCATATCTGCTTTTCTTAAATAATAAATTGCTTGGGAATAATTATTTCTAAGTAACTCAATCTGTCCAAGCCACTTGTAAGCAAAAGAAGTTTTCTTATATGTAAGCGAATTTTTTAGCAACTCATATGCCTCATCATATTTTTTCATTTTAATTAAGACTGTTGCAGCATTAATCTGAAATTCTACTTCTTGTGGAATGGAATTAATCAAAGCATAATATTCTAATAAAGCTTTGTCTAACTCTCCTTTTTGTTCATAATATTTCCCTAAATCCATATGAGCAGTCTCTATGCTATACTCAGGATCTTGCAATATTTTTAGCGACAACTTCTCTAAAATATTAGTAGGCTTAAATTCTGTAAAAAAATCATTAGGCCTATTTTTAGGAGTAAAAGGCCAACTGCTTTTAAGACGTTTAACAGACAAATCAGCATATACACTATCTAATTCCGTAAATCCATTTTTTTTCTCTTCATCAATGTTAATAATATTCCACTGTGTACTTATGATCTTATTTTCTTTTAAAGTATTATAAAAAGCTTTTGCTATTAAAAAGTAGCCATCTTTATTTGGGTGAAGATGTTCTAGCATTAGATTATTTCCTATTAACTCATTGGGTGATTCTTTTTCAAAATATTTTACTAATGGAACAAAAGCAATATTATACTTTTTACCCAGTGAATGAATAATATCATTAAATTCTTCTGGTGCTCTAAATCTTAGAGCATCAAGGTCTTTTGATTTAATATAATACTCTTTCGCTTTTATATAATTACCTACACTTTCATAATATTGTGCCTTTTGAAAACAACTATCTGCTCTACCGTACTTACTATCTACAGAAATAAATGGTTTTTGATCTTTTAAATTACTTACAAGTTCGCTTATAACAACTTTGATGTTTTTTGACTTGGCTATCTTAATAATACGTTCAATGTTTTCTTTGAACTGTTGTTTTCCTTGTTCATACAATAAACTTTTATAAGGAATAATTTGCTCTGCTACAACTTCTTCCATTAATGTCCCAGGTAGGTTTTCTATAGTACTTTTGTTAAAAAGTTCTTGAAACTTAATTTTTATCCAACTAATAATGTCTCTAATTAGTAAAAATGTTCTAAACTTTTCTAAATAAAGATAAGCTCTAATAAACCATCTTAAATTACCAATAGACTGTGTTGAACCTACTCCCAAAGCTCCATAATATTCATTGTGACCCGTATAAATTAGAAGTACATCAGGTTCATATTCAACAATTTCATCGACCAAATCTAATAGGGCATAAGAATTAATAGCCGACATTGAAATATTTATCACTTCAATTTCTTTATCAGGAAACGTCTTTTTTAACATTCTTTGTAAATACATTGGAAACGATACATTATTACCATAAGGAAATCCAGCTGTGGAAGATTCTCCTATCACAAAAATTCTTATACCATTCGAAGGCTTTATTCTAAGCATTAATTGCTTTGGAGGTGAAGGAACTATTGATTGAAAAGTAAAATATCTTCTAGCAACATTAGGATTGCATCTTAAATAATTTTCATAACCTTCTGGTCCATCTATGAACAAATCAAGATTACCACCATAATTAATAAATCGCAGTATAACTTCTGTTAGTATTAAAAGAATTATTGGGAATAATAAAGTAATCAACCAAAACAATTTGTGCTTTATGGGGGACAAATTATTTTCATGGGTAACATTTAGAACTGATTTCTTCATTTTAGAATGAATTGACAAAGGAAATAAATATACTACATAATATAAAATAAATTTTTATTTATGTTAGAGCGTCTACAATCAGTAGACGCTCTTTAATAGAGTTATTATTTCATCAATATCATCTTACGCGTTAAATTTACATTGTTACTTGAGAGTTTATAAAAATAAATACCACTAGATAAATTTTTTGCTTTGAAATCAACTGTATAAATACCTGCTTTTTGATATTGATTTATCAATACTTCAACTTCATTTCCTAGAATATCATATACAGCAAGTTTAACATAACCATCATTTGGTAATGCATATGTAATTTTTGTCGATGGGTTGAAAGGATTGGGATAATTTTGTTCTAACTTGTATTCTCTAACTAGTACTGGTTCATATTTTACACTTGTCTTTTTACCTGTTAGTACTGCAGTACCAAACAAAGAAGCATTACGCCAAGTATTTCCATCTGTTGTCCACCAATGTCTTACATCATTTCTATCCCCTTTGTCCCTATCTGCATTAGATATTTCAAATCCTATCTCCTGGCCTTCTTTCAAAGGCATATAAGGTTCAACTTGGTTCTTAGGAATAGCCACTTCTAAAGTATAACCATCATTTGTCTTCTTAAATACATATGTGCCCGGACCATTACTTACCCGTTGAGCTTGAGGTAACTTATCATCTCCATATACCCATCTCCACTGTACATCGTTGACTCCATCATATGTTGTTCCTTTTGAATTATCTCCATCTAAGAATAATTCAACACAATCATTCATCCATGGTTCTCCTCGGTTTGATGCGTCCAATTCTTCATCTGTTACTTTTACAAATAAGTAAAAATTATTATCGTTCCATAAACACCAGAAGGATGCTAAATGGTCATACCATGTAGTATAAATTTTATTACTAAGCGGAGCTCCTTCTAGTTTAGTCAGACTATATTCTAGTGACTTATTCCAAGTATCATCAAAATCGCCATCAATAATTGGAGCAGATTCTGTGTAGTTTATCTTTAAGACTTCATCCACTTCATTAGGACTTAAACTTGCAGTACCAAATAAAGACGCATTACGCCAAGTATTTCCATCTGTTGTCCACCAGTGAATTACATGGTCTCTATTTCCCTGATCTCTATCAGCATTAGATATTTCAAAGCCAATTTCTTGATCATCTTTCAATGGTATATATGGTTCTACTTGATTTTTAGGAATAGCCACTTCAAGATTATACCCTTCTTCAGTTTTCTTGAATACAAAATCACCAGGGCCGTTACTTACCCGTTGAGCTTGAGGTAACTTATCATCTCCATATACCCATCTCCACTGTACATCGTTGACTCCATCATATGTCGTTCCTTTTGAATTATCTCCATCTAAGAATAATTCAACACAATCATTCATCCACGGTTCACCTCGGTTTGATGCGTCAAGTTCATCATCTATTACTTGAACAAATAAGTAAAATTTATTTTCATCCCACAAAACTCTAAAGAACGATGAATGATCTGCATAGACCCTATCAGTATCAGAACTACCACCTTCAAATTTCTGCAAAGGTATTGCTGTTGTTAGTAACCATATATTATCTAACTCACCATCTATTACTGGTGGTACTGCTGTTTTCGGAATAATAAGAACATCATTTACAATAGAATTTAACTTAATAATTCTTTTAGGTCCAGCATCAATCTTCATACAAATCACTAACAATAAAAATGTTATTAATAGCACATTGAATTTTTTCATATTACCTCCTATTTAGTTAATTATTATAAGTTATCTCTTCCATAATAAGGCGCTGTTGTATTTGACATCCCCATTCTATAAACACGAACTGAATCTCTTGTTAATGTAATTCCTCTATTCAAGTATAAATAATACTGATTGCCCCAAACAATCTGGTCAATAAATTTTGGGAGTATATTTGCTTTATAGTATGGAGCTAACTTTCCATCATTTTCAAGAACAAATAGAGAATAATTAGGATGATTCTTAATAACTATTAACATCATCCCATCTTTATCAAAAGTTAAAGAACTTATAGCAGCTCGACTAAAATCCACTCCTTGTTCTTTAACATTTAATACTAATTCTTGATTTCCTAAATTACCTTTGTTATCAAGTATTTTGTGTCTCCAAACATTATCTGCACTAACCACATATAGGTAGCCATTAAAAACTCGTATATCTGAAACTATGGTTCCTTGATAAAGATTTGTATTGATGATCGACTTATCAGGTTTTACGATAAACAGACCATCTTTTTTTGCAGTATAAATATTGTTATTTTGATCAAAGTCTAACCTATCACATTCCTTTGGAAGAGTAAGATATTTTTCCTCTGCTGCGGTAATTGGATTTAATCTATATAATATATTTTTACTTACTAGCGCATATAGTAGTCCACCTGGTCCAAATTTTAAATCTGTAACTCTAGAAAAATCACTTGATAATTGACCACCAACTCTTACTATATCTCTGCCATCGTATTTTAGTAAAGCCCTTCTTGTTGCTATGTATAGATTTTCTTGTTTATCAACTTCAATTGCGAATAGATTGTACGTATAAGCACTAAAGTCACCATATTGCACTATAGGTGTACTTATCTTATAATTTTTTACTTTGGCAAGTTCTAAAGCTTTTTGTACTGAAATAACAATATCGAGAGGTTTATTATATTTTGATTGTTCAAGCTGAGGTCTATGTATAACAATTTGATTTGGGTATAAATTTTTAATTTCTGCAACTTTCCCTCCTACATATACTAATGTATTATTATCAGGAGTAACTCCAAAGTTTTCACCATTTATAACTATCTCCCTAATTCCAGCACGTGCAGAATCTTTTGGAATAATAGAATTCACTTTGGGAGATGGTGCAAATTGGAGACTTTCTGGATTATAAATTAATGGTGGTTCTTCATACTTAGTACATTTTGTTAAAGCAAAAATAGCTAAGAGAAATATTAGTGGAACAAAATATCTTACTTTCATTTTAATCACCTTAAAATTTTTAAAAAGAAATTCTCGCTGTTAACCTTTGAACGTTATTAAATATTCCATAAGGAGTGTATGAGTAATCAATATTAAACCCTGAATAAAAAACTCCAATACCAAATGTCACATTATCTTCGTAATTTCCTATTATATACCCTCCTCTCAGAAAGAGAATATTCATAAATTGATACTCAGCCCCAATTTTTAATTGCTCCGGTCTCGACCTAGGATGAGTATAATCAACTGAAATCATAAAATTCTGATTACTTAGTCCAACATTTATAAAGTCAAACAGATTTGCTGAAATACCAATTATGAAATTCAAGGGGAGTTGAAATCCTTCCTCTTCGTATTTTATCTCTTTTGAAAAGTTTCTGACGGACATACCAAATGTAATGCTCTTAAATCCGGTTTTATAAACTGTTCCAAAATCAAATGCGAGTGCACTTGCTTTATTTTCTTTTTCTATTGTACCATCTTTAGTAGGAATAACACTTTCACCTAACTTTTGATATACATATTTAATTTGTCCACCTACACCAAATTTATCGTTAAGCATCTTTGCATACCCCAGACCAATCGCTAAAGCTGTAGGCTTCATTATTTTAGTATCAATGTACCCCTTTTCATTATTTGCAACCATAGTTCCTTCTACTTCACCATAATCAACTGATTGCAAACTAAAGCCTATAACTCCCATATCACCGTTAAAAGGAGATAGAATTAGACTTGTCGTAATATGTTTTATATCTGCAATCCACTGATTAATACTAAAGTTAGCATTGAAAAATTTATCCATTTGAGCCATGCTAGCAGGATTATGAAACAATGCCCCCGAGTAATTCTGAAACGAAGTGACAGCCTCTGCAATTGCACTTGATCTTGCATCACAAGTAACACTTAGAAAATTAAATCCTGTTTGAGCTAATTTTTGTTGTGCATATATATTTGAAATAAAGACTATTATAAATGTTAGTATTAGTGTTTTCACTTTATTATCTCCTAAATTTTTTCATCTTATTACGATGAACTTCTTAATTACACTATCTCCCTTTTTAAAAACTAAATTACCTCTACTATCTTTGTAATCTTCTGTAACTTCTATATGAACAATATACAAGCCACTTACGACAACTTGTCTCGAAGAAGTTAAAGAATGCCATAATTCGTCACCGCTGTAGTTTTTATGTTCAATTGTTTCTATCAATTCACCAGATTCAGTAAATATTCTAATTTTGCAAACAGGGGGTAATCCATAAAATGCAATTCTATCAGGAGTATCAATTCCAAATTGAAGTTCTCGCGCTCTTATATTGTAAGGGTTAGGAACAATTCTAATATTTGAGAGATTATTTCCTGGTGCACGTGTAAGATATGCCTCACGGTTGGTCATGGTATAATATTTACTGCTTACTAAAGGCACACCTCTTTTAATATTGTTTGTAGAACCATCATCTTTAGATTGAATATAGTAGTAATAGTTGAAACCTCGTTTTGCAGTTGTATCGAGGTAGGTTGTGGTAGTATTGTTCTTATCAGTTTCATATACTAGAGTAAAAACAGTATCAGTTCGCCCTTCAGCTCTGTAAATTCTATATCCGTTGAAATTTGGCCACGACCTAGCATTATCTGACCATTCTAATAATATACCACCACCTGCTGATCTTACGATAAATCTTTCTGGTGGCGGCGGAGGTTGTGGTATATTATAATTACTCTTAAAATTATCAATTGCTCTTCTAAATGTTTGGAATAGAGAATCTCTACCGCTAAAAACCCACAAATTTTTGTATAGGTTTCTATCGTTTGTTTGAGAGCCATCTGGTAAAATATATGGTGGAATTTTATTAAACCATTTATTTACAACTTCTCTGTTTTTAGTTCTATCTATTCCTGCTACCGCTTCTGCTACTACAATTCTTATACTATCTCCAGGTTCTAAATCGTATGGTCCAAATCCTTGAGTAGCTGAATAACCTCCTGCATCATCTCCCCAAGTATTTGCAAAAGCAGTAGGTAACCCTGTAACAGGGTCTTTACCTATTTGTTCGGCATGACTTTGGCGCAGGTGCCCTCCCATCATAAATTCAGTATATTTTCTAGTCATTAAATTTTCATTATACTGATCAACAGGTTGAACAGGACTATCAGAACCTGTAAAAATAGTAGTAACTGGCTGATTGGGATCATCTGATTTGTCTTTAGCAGATTTATCAGCATGTAATACTACCACTCCAGCAAAATTAGTCCCTGCCATTATAGCACCATCTGGCCTAGGCTCTCCAATGTCTTCTGCTAACCCACCTCCTGGACCAGTAGAATGCGGACCATAGTAAGCCCACAAAGCTCTAAAAGGTCCAGGATGATATGGTGTGCCCATCACATCATTAATTGTATTCCTTCCCCAACTTGCACCTTGGGGAAACCATCCTCTTGTATATGCCTCTCCAGCAAAGCCATATCTGTATTCCCAAAAGAAAACTACTCCAGTTAATTTTTTAGGTTTACTTATAAGCTTAGGAGTTTTTTCTGAATTATCAATTACTAATCCAGTATTTTTAAAGACATATTCATATATGTAATAATTGTCATGATATTGTTGTGAAAAAGCTAAGACTCGTCTTTTAACCGTTATACCAATATTAGTATGAAAAACGTTAACTAATACTCTATCAGCAGGTAAACTTGGAACAATCTCGTCTACTTCGTCATCATAATCTCTAAAAGAAGCATTAACATTATCTACAATAACTTGTGGATGATCAAACTTGCCCATCAATTTTAATTGTTCTTGATAGATATCACTTCCTAAGTATACCTCTCTTGGGCCTATACAAATTACCTTATAAGGGAATGTTTTCCCTTTAAGAGGACCTGTTTCTTCTGTGTAATTTGTTGTTCCAATCCAAAGTGCTTTAGAAGCACTTACACCTTTATTATTAGTATATTCAGAAGGCCATATCAAACCATCTAACTGATCTACATTAACAAATCCACTTCTGCCTCTTCTTCCAAATTCAATTTCTGCCCCTGCACTTGAAAACCAGCTTCGCAATGACCCAACAGATAACCATTTAACTTCCTGCTGTTGTGTACCATATACTTGGGAATAAGTTGTTTTATATGTTACAATCATTAGCAAAAAAATCATTAAATAAATTTTCTTCATTTTAGTGCTCCTTATCATTTACAGATTAAAGGAAACATTAATTCCAAAAAACACCTGTCTTGGGTTTAGAAAATTAAATGAAGTATTATTTGGCATGTCGATATATGCTTTATCTTCTAAAACTTTCTGTAATCTTGCGCTATCAACTTCTGACCACTGATTATTGATATAGTTCATATATTTCTTTGTAGATTTATCATAATAAATTACCTTTGGATCTGGATTTGCTAATTCGTAGACATTAACAACTTGCTCCATAGGTTGATAAGGAACCCCTTCTTTTCTATAATCACCTACTCTATCATTGCCAGGTATATTATCATATGCAGGACTTGGTGGAAGATGTAACGATTGTAGATAAAAGAGTTGATCAAAATTATCATAAAATCCTGCACCTGATAATCTCTTGAAGTTAAATAAATTCCTTACATCAATTAGAAACGTTATTTGAAGTGGTTTGAAATTGAAGGTTTTACTTAATAACAAATCTACATTCCAGTAATCAGTAACTTGAACATTATTAATTATCTCTCTTACTCCATTTGGATTATAAGTTAGATATTCACCTGCTCTCCACACTCCTAAAATATTTAATGTCCAATTGCCAAGTAGATGTAATCCCCCAATGCTTGGACCATAATCTTCTGGTGTAAAGAATGTAAGGTTTAAATTTGCTCTTGGTTGTGGAACTGGTTTTTGTTGATATAAAGTAATAGTATTTTCATCTATTATTTTTTGTTGACTTGGGTCCTCATTAATTACTTGCTTACCAAAAGCCCCTCGAGTGTTTACTTGGTATGTATATGTTAAAAATCCTCTTACCCAGCTACCGCCTGTTTTTTTAAGCGTAATTTCTAGTCCTCGTATATCTTCGTAACTATTATTATTTGCTGCAAAATAACCAATACCTTTTCTATCACTTAGATATTGAGTATATGACAATTGATTGGAGATATCATTATAAAAAGCCGATATTTGAATTAATAACGTATTAAACAATAGATGGTCGTAACCTAATTCGTAAGAAATTGTTTTTGCTTGTTTTAAGTTTGGGTCTCCATAATTCAGCAACGTTCCGTTAGAAGCTCTACCAAGTCTAAAAATTTCTTCGTATGCAGGCAGTTGTTTAAAATGACCGAAGTTAAAATATAATTTTGAATCTTCTGTAATAGGATGAGATATTCCCAATCTAGGACTAAAGGCAAGATCAATTTTTGCTTTCTTTTTTGGATATTCTTTATTTGGATTATAACTAGCAGAGAAAAAGGACTTATCAAATGGATCTACATCATACCATTCAGTATTGGGATTACTCAAATCCATTCTAACACCAACATTAGCAACAAATCCAAAAGCTTCAATCTTATCTTGAACAAATGCAGATATTCGATAAGGATTCCAACGCTCTTTTACATAATTCAAATCATTAAAGTAAGTATTAACTGCACCATAATTTAAATTGAGATCATAGTATGAAAATTCTACTCCTGCCTTAATTAAATGAATATGTGTAATTTGGTTAGTATAATTTACTTTAACCAATGTTGAACTTAACTTACTCGAATCTCTTATTGTTGAAGAGTGTCCTCCAAAGAACATTCCTGTTAACCCTGTTAATGGGCGAGGATCAAATCCAAAAGGAGCTTCATCAACAAAGTATCCAGGGACGATTTCATATTTTTTTGTCGTATCTCTTTGCCTAATTGGTCCAGTTTTATAAGACCTCAAAACATGTTCAAAGCTAACCTCTAGTAATGATTTTTCACTTAGAAAACTTGTAAGCTTACCAGCAAATGTAGTATGATTTAGTACTGCTTGACTGTACCAGGAATCTGTAAATATTCGGCTTGGCCTTTGTTCATTTGTTATTTCTGCAATAGTAAAAGGTGTTCTCATAAATGCAGTTGGACTCCAAAATTGAACCCCGTTAATACCCCAAGCTGGATTATTAAATTGACTATCATCTCTATTCATCACAACATTGTAAGACCTACCACTATTAGCATTTACCATCAGCTTAAGCTTGTTACTTATATCAGAATTTAGCTTTATGGAGTAATTATATTCTAGATAATCTGGGCGACTCAAAGGTATAAGAAGCATTTCACGGTTATACCAAAAGCTGGTAAAAAATCTCAAGTTACCCAAGCTTTTACTAATTAAAGGGACAGGTCCACCAAAGCTAGCATCAATAATATAATCTGGCTCTATAGTTGGTCTTCTTCTTCTTTCCCACATCCAAACTTTTTGTGCTGCTGCTGGAGAAAGGTCATTATTGGGATCATTATCACTTAGCAACTTTTGAGAGATAGCATTCCATCCTTCAAATCGAGGATATTGCCTTTGAGTATAAATGTCCCACGCTCCGTTCTCCGTGCCTGTCCAGCAAACCTCGGGATCTAAATAAGGTCTATTCCACATTGAATTAGGATCAAAAACTGAGATCCCAAAATGTTTAGGTGTAGGAGGACTATATTTTACATTCAAAGCTCCAAAATAATTAGTGGTACTTCCTTCCTTTTGAATAATATTTACTATTCCTGAGCGCACCTGACCATATTCAGCATTAAAGCCACCTCTTTCAATTGAAATTTCTTGTATTGAACTTAATGCTAATGTTGTTATTGGAGAATTATTCCTTGGATCTCTTAAAGTTACTCCATCTACTTGAAATAATAATTGAGTTGCACTACCCCCTCTAATTACAAAACCTTCTTCTACACCAGCTTGTAAACTTGCTACTTTATCGATAGTAGAAATTGGCAAAGCTGTAATTTCTTCGGACCTAACAGCAGCCACGCTTGTCGAAACATCTTTCTTCACCAATTCTCTTTGAGCAGTAATCACTACACTCCTAAGTTCTATTGCTTCGGTTGTCATTTCAATGTTAACAGTAGAAGTTTGGTCTATTCTGACCTCAACATCATTAACTGTAACAGTTGCATACCCAACCATACTTGCAACAATAGTGTGAATGCCTGGGGGTACTTGCAAAATAACATAATAGCCATCTACATCAGTTGTTGCACCTAATGTTGTTCCTTTTACAATAATGTTAACTCCTACCAGTGGCTCTTTTGAATCCTTATCAACTACTCGTCCAGCAATTTTTCCTGTTGTACCTGCAAGAATATTACTATACATAATTATCACTAATAAAAAAACTAACAATGCATTGTATTTTTTTACTTTCATACTTTACTCCTATAAATCTTCAGAGTTTATTCTCTTTCTTATTAATATTTCATAGTGTTTTTAACAATCCTAGAATTGCAAAGCAAAAAGGAAACGCCAAAAAAAGTTTTTTGTTTACGTCTTCTTTTACAAGCTTAGTTATTTTTTTTTGTTCATATTTTTCTTTTGTTAAAAAATTAATTACACCACTTAAAAAAACATGAACCCCAAATGCGAAAACGAAGATGAGAATAGAATATTGAAGAAAATTCAAGTGAGCATAAAACTCTATTAAGTTGTTGTTAAAAGAATTAGCTTCAAAAGGTAAGTTGTAAATAAATTTAACTATTACAAGAATGATACTTAAGGATAATGTAACTAAAGCACTTTCTGCTCTCAGAATATTTATTAAAAGACTACTTAACATCAAGGCAGAAAGTAAAGCAGCGAGGTATAACAATAGATAAAATAATTTTATGAATAAGACCGGAGTAAAAGATTGTGCTAGTGAAATTAATAATATTGAAATAAACAATAAGAATATTAGAGTAATCCTTCCTGCAAGAACAAGTTCTCTGTCTGTAGCTTTTGGTCTAATAAAACGATAAAACTCATTAGTAATTATGTTTACTGTGCTGTAAAAATAATTTGAAAAATTTGAAACAAGCGCAAAAAATACTGAAATAAAAATCCCATGCTTAAGAAAACCAGGTATCTGAATTGAACTCAAAATTTTCTTAATTGATTCTAACTGAAAATCATTTTTATCGTAATTAAAAATTACTATCGCAGGTATTGTAAAAATTAATAAAGGAACTATTTGATAAATTGATAATGCCTTATAAGACTTCTTTGCTTGTATCAAATTTTTTGTGCATAAAGACTTTTGAAAGTTTATCTGATCTCCACAAATAAACCAAAACCCAACTATTGACAATCCAACAATTACTTCTACAAAATCTATAACCGAACTAAAAGTGTATTTAATCAAACTAAGCTTATGCAATGTAACTTTAATATCAAACACATTATGAAACAAAAACCAATACATTATTCCTATAATTACAACAATAATAAATATTAATTGTGCGGCACTTATATAAACTTCCGCTTTTATACCACCTATTATTAAGTAGACAGATGTAATAAGTAAAAAGAATAATAAAGAAAAATAAGCATCAAGATTTGTAAACGAAGAAATTAAAAAATTACCTAGTGCTATTGTTAAAAGTAACCTAATACCAAAATTTTCTAAAACATATAGTACTGAAATGAAATACCTACAAGCTCTACTATACTTTTTTTCAAAATATTCTGGTATAGTTAGTAGACCCTCTTTTATAAAGTTGGGAAGTAAAATCTTATTGTAAAAATAAATTATTATGACAGAAATAGTTGCATAAATTAGGGGTACCACTATAATGAAACCTTTATAAGTAACCCCTAGTAAATACGGACTTAAAAAAGTTGATGTAACAAAAGAAAGTCCAAGTATTAACCAATTGGTATTTTTATCTGCATAATAATATCGTTCAACATTCATTTCTTTCGTTATTGAAAAATAAACAGCAGTAGCTACAAGCAACAAAGGGTAACAAAAAAACAAAATAAGTCCTATACTTGATACTTCAACCAACTTTTATCCTTACTTAATTATCAAATCCTTCTTTATAAAAAATCAACGATTATACCAATGTAGTAACGAGGTGATAAAGCTTTAATAAATCGTTTAAGTTGAGGAAGGATTATTTAAATTGATAAAAGTTAACCAGTTCCTTTAAATCAATTTGATAATTTTTCTTTTGTATCTTTAATTTTTTTTAGCGAGAGAATTTATTATTTCTTAACTAGCTAAGTCAAATAGGAAAGTAGTCACAAAATAAGTTTTATCAATACTACACATTAAATAAAAAGTATTTTTATCTGATTGATAAAAATTAAATCTAAACAATGCTAAAACTTACATAAAAATAAAAATTTCTTTTAGGCATAATCATTGCATTTACTTTCTAATAATTTAGTTTATGGTAATAACTATTACTTTCATTGACTCCCCAAGTTGCCTGTAGATAAAATTAATCTGCAGGCAATTTTATTTTCTTAGGTAAAAAAAGTTTTTATAATTTGTATATGTTCACAAATAAATTAAAATGAAATCTATCTTGTATCACAAACCTCCACAAAAAATGTCAATATAAATCACAATTGAGGGACATATGAAAAGAACTTACGCCATAATTGTTTCATTTTTACTTATTACGAAAGTATTAAATGGGCAAATAATTGAATTGTGCCAAGGTAAGTCTACAAGTGTAATGAATGGTGAATACAATATAATGAACAATGTATGGGGGGCTAACACGCCACAATGTATAGAATTAGATTTAGATTCTTCTTACTTCAAAGTAACTTTATCAGGTCACAATAACGGTAATAATGTAGCTGCTTATCCAGCTATTTTCAAAGGATGCCATTGGGGCTGGTGTACAAGTACAAATAATCCTTTACCAAAACAAATAAAATTCATAGAAAGAATACCTATTAAATGGGAGATTGACACAAAAAATGCATCTGGAACTTGGAATGCTGCATTGGACATATGGTTTGCAGAATTACCAACAGGATATGATTACAGTGCAGAAATGATGATATGGCTTGACTATAATGGAGGAGCAGCTCCAGCAGGATCAAAAGTTACGACTGTAGAGATATCTGGTATAAAATGGGATCTTTATTTTGTTGCGTGGTCTAGTTGGAACTACATTGCATTTAAAGCTGTAACTCCATTAAATAGTGTGCAACTAGATTTAAGAGATTTTATTAATGAATCACTAATTCGTGGTTATCTATATACCACATGGTATCTTCATGCAATCGAAGCAGGATTCGAAATTTGGAGTGGTGGTCAAAACTTAACAACAAACCACTTTTTTACAAATGTTTATGAAACTTCTTCTCCTATAAACTTTCCCCCTCTACCTTTTAGAATTCAAGTGCCTGTTGATAATGCAATAATAAATACTTACAAAATAGAATTTAAATGGCAAAAAACTACAGACCCTGATTTAGATGATGTGGAATATACACTTCATATTAAAAGCAATATCAATGACACAATAATTACCAATATTAAACAAAACAGTTATTCTTTTGACGGAACAAAATTTTTTAAGCCAAATACATTGTATACTTGGTATGTTAATGCAACTGATGGCAAAGACACAACTAAATCGACAAATGAAAGAAGTTTTACAATTACTGGTACTACAGATATTGACGAAATAAAATTGAAATATGACTTTCAACTATATCAAAATTACCCTAATCCATTTAATCCTAATACTACTATAAGCTATAAACTTCCCAAAACAACTTTTGTTACTATAAAAGTTTACGACGCATTAGGAAGCGAAGTTGCCATATTAGTTAACGAAACAAAACAAGATGGCCCACATTATATTAATTTCGATGCTTCCAAATTACCACAGGGAGTTTATTTTTACCAAATGTGTGCTGATAACTATTTTGTTACAAAGAAAATGGTACTTATAAAATAAAAAAAATTTTTTGATTTATATTTGAACAGAATTCTAAACCACAAAAGTTGGGCTAGGGCTTTTGTTATTCTGAAGATAAAAATTTCGTAAGTGCGCAAACCTTTTTGGTAGATTATAAATCTAAATAATTCAGTCACACAAAAAATCGAAACTATTTTCTATTTCAAAATAGTCATTTTTTTCACAGCTATGTTGTTTCCGCATTGCAACTTATAAAAATAAGTTCCACTAGATAAATCTCCCCTACTAAAATTGACTACATATTTTCCGGGTGATTTAATCTCATTAACTAAAGTAGTAACTTCATTCCCAAGTAAATCATAAACTTTTAACGAAACAAAATTTTGTTCTGAAATATTAAAACCAATCTTTGTTGTTGGATTAAATGGATTAGGAAAATTTTGATATAACTCAAAACTTTTGTTAAAACTATTTTCAATATTATCTTTTACAGAAACGTAATTACCGGGTTCAATTAAAATAAATTGAACAGAGCGAGCTGGACAATCAAATTTTATTATGCCATTGGAATTATAAGCCTTAGCAGGAATTTGCTCGAGATTATCAATTGGTCCCCATGCTGCCTTAGATGGTTCATATCCATTAATATAAACATACTGAGAAAAGTCAGGATGATCGTTTCCACCAGTTAAAGTATAAATGTAATATTTTTCTCCAAAACCAAAATTTTTTGGTTTGACCTGTGATATAAAACTACTTTTAGATTTATTAATCACTATTATTGCTATGTGACCTGAGCTAAAAGTAGTAGCATAAGCAAGTAAATCATTATTACCGTTAACAGTTGTTTTAACCGAATGATCTCCTATAAATTTTTGTAAAAAGTAGATGTAGTAAAAATCTGGTCGTGGATTCCATTTTGGAATTTGAGTATTACTTCCCCTATAAAACAATCCATCATTTTCCCAATTTGCAAGGAGCCATCGGCAAGTCATCGCATAATTTAGTTTAATAAATTCGCAAAATAAAATTACTGCTTGCATTCCGTTTATTATTGATGTTTTTGCCAAATCACCCCCAGATTGATCCATATTCCATTCGGTTATTGCAATAGGTTTAAGAGGAGCATTTTTCCTTCTCAAATCAAGTTGTATAAAATCCATCATTTGCTTTGGCACTACTGTGGCTATATCGAGAAGAGATTTTGCATTTGCGGAAGTTCCAAAATAATTATGAACGACATAAAAGTCTGCTACCTCTCCGGCTTCTTTCAAAAATCCTTCGTTCCATTTTCTATCAGCTACATTCCAACTATTTGTTCCTTCATAATGAAGAATCTGACCACCAATATAAATTTCATTCCCTCTTTCGGCTGCAGCCTTACGCATTGAATCTGCTATTATCTTAAAATGCCTTCCATACAATTCGCCTGTAATAACTTCGGGTTGATTATCTTTATTAAGTGATGTATCAATTTTCCATCCTGCTTCCCAAGGACCAGCATTTTCATTACCAATTTCCCAAAATTTTGTTCGTCCATCATCATATCTAACCCATTCTGCAGCAAGATGGGCTGCTTGAGCAACAGGATTATTACTTGTTCCATAGCGGGCATAGCCATAATTAATTGTTATGAGTCCATCGGTTACTAATTGGTCTATAAAATTATAATAATTGTCTACTGTTGTTGGCCAACTACCCTTACCATATTGTGGTGTGAAATTAATCCATTTATTTTGAGTTCCATCCCATACCAAAGGAGGAATATTTTCTGCCTTCCCATTCCAGAAAAAAATATCAGCCCAACTTCCACCTGGATAACGTATCAAAGTCGGAGAAAGGAATCTAACATTCCTTAAAAAAATTGGATCACTAATTGGTTCATTTCCAATCCAAGCTGCAAGTGCATTACCAAATATATATTTTGAAACTTTACTAAGAGTATCAGATACATCTACAGTTATTGTTACAGAAGGATTCCCCTCTGGTTTTGAAAATAATTCATAAGGTGGAATTTCTGCATACTTTTGTTCAAAATATTTTAGAAAGCAATTATTGCTTTCTTGTGATTTTATACTCAAATGTAATAAAGTTAATAAAATGAGAACTTTGTGTAAGATTTTCAATTGCATTTTCTATGAAAATTTATTTTGATTCTATCTCGATTGAGGATGAAAGTAATCCATCTGATTTTGCAGTTAATTTTATAATACCTGCTTTTTCTGTTGACTGAATTACTACAAGACACATTCCATTAAAAGCCTTTCTAAAATTAGCTTTAAATGGTTCATGACTTGTTTGGCATCCATTATCAACCCCAACAATTTTACCTTCTCCTTCGACTTCAAAATTAATTAAATTATTTGCATAAGGTACAAATACATTATCTTTATCAAGAATTTTGACTGTTATAAACGATAAATCTTTACCGTCAGCTTTAATGGTTCTGCGGTCTGCTTCAAGAAAAATTTTATAAGGTTCATTTGCAGTTTTAATTTCACGCGTCAATATTACCTTTCCATTTTTTCTTCCGATAGCTTTAAGCACACCAGGAATAAATTTTACTCTCCACATTAAATGTAAGTCGTCACCAATTTTTCTTTTTGTCCCTAAGGAATTTCCATTTAAGAATAATTCAACTTCGTCGCAATTAGTATATGCCCAAATATCAATTATTTGACCTTCTTTCCAATTCCAATGAGGAAATAAATGAAGAACTGGTTTATTAGTCCATTCACTCTGGTACATGTAATAAACATCTTTTGGGAAACCAGCTAAATCAACAATACCAAAATATGAACTTCTGGATGGCCATGAGTATGGTGTTGGTTCTCCAAGATAATCAAATCCTGTCCATATAAACATACCAGATAGAAAATCATGTTTTTTAATTATTTTCCATGTTTCTTCGTGAGTAGAACCCCAGGGAGCACTGCAATTGTCATATGAAGAACAGGTATTATCAGGATTACCGCCTTCGAGAGGTAAATCCCATCTTTTTGGCCAACGTCTAATACTATCCGAAGGCATATCATAATGTCCACGTGTAGCTAATGCAGATGTAGTTTCTGTTGCAATAAATTTTTTGCCTGGGTAAGTTTTAGGGAATTCTTCGAACAAATGATGATGATAATTAAATCCAATTAAATCTAGAACATTTGCTTTTATTAATGGATTTTCTGGTTCTGGGCCATTACAAGCAGCTGTTACAGGACGTGTTGAATCAAGATTCTTGACTATATTGGTTAATTCTTTGGTAAGAACTACTCCAACGCTATCATCTCTAACCCATTGTTCCATAACTTCGTTTCCTATACTCCATATAATTATTGAAGGATGATTTCTATCTCTCAAAATCATATCTTCAAGATCTCGTTTATACCACTTATCCCAGTCCATTGAATAATCAAATTCAGTTTTTTTTATTTTCCAAACATCAAAAGCTTCGTCCATTACCAAAAACCCCAATCTATCACAAAGATTTAAAAGTTCAGGTGCAGGGGGATTGTGTGAAGTTCTAATTGCATTTACACCCATTTCCTTTAAAATTTCTAATTGTCTTTCTATAGCTCTCTCATTTACTGCTGCACCCAAACAACCTAAATCATGATGATTGCATACACCTTTTATTTTAACATGTTTGCCATTCAAGAAAAAACCTTTTTCAGGATGAAACTCAAAAGTTCTTATCCCAAAGATAGTTTCATAGTAGTCAAATTCTTTTCCTTCATTTTCAATTATAGTTACTGCCTTATAAAGATTTGGATTTTCAATAGACCATAGTTTGGGATTTTTTATAACAGCGGTTTGATTTAATTCATTAATTGAATTTGCTTTGAGTATTTCCTCCGAAACAATTTCTGCCTTTTTATTCTTTTCATCTTCATAAAAGATTGTTTTAATTTTAGCACTTATATCTTTATCCAGCTTGTTTCTTATTTTTATTTGAATTAATACCTTAGCATAATCATGCTTAACTACTGGAGTTGTTATAAAAGTACCCCAATGATCTACATAAACTTTATTTGTCCTTACAAGCCAAACATTTCTATAAATTCCCGAGCCTGAATACCATCTAGAATTTGGCTGAAGTGAATTGTCTACTTTAACTGCTATAACATTTTTATCTCCAAACTTTAAATATGGTGTTAATTCATACCTAAATGAAATATAACCATAAGGACGTTTGCCAAGGTAATTTCCATTAATCCAAACTTCGCTATTTCTATAGACACCATCAAAGTCAATAAAAAATAATTTTTCTTTGTCACTTTTAGGTACAAAAAATGATTTTCTATACCAACCTATACCGCCTGGCAATGCGCCTCCACCTGGGGTTGCTGGATGGTCTTTACTAAACTCTCCCTCAATGCTCCAATCGTGGGGTAAATTAAGTGTTCTCCAACTTTCATCTTTCAACGAAGGATCGTTTCCATTAGGTATATCTCCTAGATAAAATTTCCAATCCTTGCAAAAATTTTCTACTACTCTTGAATTTGATTGTCCGTTCATAATCAATGCCAATGAAAAGAAAATAATAATAAAATTCTTTTTCATATTT
>JAOACD010000008.1 GCA_026417975.1 Melioribacter sp. | reverse complement strand
ATGCAAATCATGAATTAGCAGGTGAAGATTTGAATTTTAGCATTCAGCTTGTTGAGATTCTTTAAACTAAATTACAATTTGGTAATTTTTAGTAAAGAGGTTGTCTTAAATTTAACTTTTGTTATAATTTAAGCAGCCTCTGATCTTTTTAAAAGCATCTTCTGAGTAAGTAACTTTTTTTTGAAATATTAGAATTGCCTTTCGAACAGATTTTTAGATGTTATTGTTCGTGATAAGGAAAGAAAGACTAAATTTTAAAAGTATGGTACAAGTGTTTTCTATGAGACGTATTAACAATGAATATTTATGTGGGAAAATTTCTTTAAATGTTAAAAAAATAGTCAAAAACTACTATACATTACTATAAGATTTAGAAATCTTAAATAAGTTCTTTGGTACTTTAGAATTTTTTTGTTTTGTCTATTAAAATTTTCTTGGAATAATAAAAGCATTTTCAGCTTTTTTAAAGCCTAATTTTGGGTAATATTCCATAGCATTTGGTGCTGAAAGAAGTAGAAGCATAGTTTTTTCACCTATTTTTTCTTTTGTTAAATCAATTAATTTTTTACCAATTCCCATACGTTGGTATTCATACCTTACTGCTAAATCAGATAAGTAACAGCAGTAACAAAAATCTGTTAAAGAACGAGCAATGCCTACTAATTTTTCTTTATCCCATGCACTAATTATCAAATTTGAATTTGCATACATTTTTTGAATTCTTTCTTTATCCTCTATTGGCCTACTTATGCCAGAGCTTTTATATAAATCAATAATTAGTTCTACGTTTGGAGTGATGTTATATTTATAAGTTATTTCTAACATAATTTACTTAATTTTATTTTTATAATACTCTTTATAGATATAATTAAATGATTTGAATAGTCGTTTTTTTAAATCTTTTGTTCAGGAAATTTGTCTATAAAATTAATTTATCTTAACAAAACAAGTTTCTTTGTTTGGGAAAAATTATCAGCATTCATTTGATAGAAATAAATGCCACTTGGTAAACCCTCTGCATTCCATTGCAAGGTGTAAGTGCCAGCAGTTAATTTTTTTGAAAGCAGAGTAGAGATTTCTTTTCCAAGTAGGTCATATATTTTAAGAGTTACGTAAGCACTAACAGGAATTGTAAATAATATAGTTGTATAAGGATTGAAAGGGTTGGGATAATTTTGTTCTAAAGAAAATTTAGTTGGTAATTCTTTTTCGTAAAATTTTGTAGCTAAAGAATCAATGCCACCAGTTCCAGTTGGAGGGAAAGGATCATTGGTTATACACATTTTATCGAGGCAAGCACCATCTTCTCTGTAACTAACTTTTAGTGTATGATTTCCCTTTGTTAGAAAATAGCTATTTAGCTTTTTCCATTCCCATCCATTAGTTTTTAATCCATTAGAGTTGTAAAAATTGTTATTATCTACTGTAATCCAGAACGAATCATCGTCGTATGATGGGCAATTTAGTCTTGCAAAGATATTATAAACTGTATCGTAATTTGTTTTAAATGGAATAGTTACATAATCCTCACTTTTTGATGGAGGAAAGTTTAATGATTGAATTCCAGATTTTACAGTGATATAACTTCCATTTGAAGCAAAGGGGTCAGAGTTGATTTGAAAATTACTTCCGTTTTGAACGAACCTTTCGGCTTCGAACCAAAGGTATTCAAGTTTTCCTTGTTGAAAAACAGTATCTTCACCAGTGAATAAATTTATGTCAATTGATTCTCCCATTTTTTTGTACCCTTCAGCGTCAGGGTGTAAACCATCATTTTGATATGAGGATATGAGTTTTAGTGTATCATTGGGGTCTCTCATTATTTTGTCAAAATCTATGTATGCATCAAAGTTTCCTTTTGTTCGAATCCATTGATTTACAATATTTCTGCAAGCTTCACTATGTTCATTATAATATTGGTTACCTTTAAAAGGGGTAATTGTAGCTCCGTAAATTCTAATATTTTTACGGTGTGCTTTAGCAATCATTTCTTTATATGCTGCAATAAGGTTATTGGCAGTAGTTATGGCAGATTCTGCTGAGTTAACTTTCCCAATATCATTAACTCCTATGAAAACTATAATCCATCTAACTCCTGATTGACCTAGTATATCCCGATCAAATCGACTTATTGCTGTAGGACCAAGTCCACCTGATAAAACGCAATTGCCTCCAATACCAAGGTTTAATACACCAATATTTTGTGTTCTTGGATCTTTCAATAGTTTTTCTGAAAAAATATCAGTCCATCTATTTTGCATATTTGTGGTAGAACCTCTTCCATCTGTAATTGAATTACCAAGAATTGCAATGCTTGCAGCGTTTGCTGGAGCTAGTACTTCTATAGCATTTATGTTATACCAATGGTCGGTTGTTATTGCGCCTGTAAAGTCTTTAATTTTAGGATTATTACCACTTAATAAGTAGGAAGTGGTCCGTGAGCCTGGATGACCAGTTACTGTAGGAGAAGTATCACCATAGTAAATTGTTATTGCAACATCCATTCTTGGTCTTAGTGGAAATGATATTGGGTCTGATATTACCGAAGTACCAGGAGCCATAACAACTTCTGATTTTCCATTAAACTTGAGTTCTTTATTTGTTAAAGTGTCTATTGTGTGACCGCCTTTGGATACAGCTATTTGTACTGATTTTAATGTTGTAGGACTTGAACTAAATTCATTAGATAGTTTTACTCTTATTGTATCACCTCCAATAGAAACTCTTACAATCTGACGAAGTGAGTTGTTAGACAGACCAGGTGCTGGGGGCATATTATTCGGTTCAACAAGTTGAGGTGCAGTAGCCCATGTGCCTACCCATTTCTTTGATTGACTGAATGATAACTCTGCATTTAGAAATGTTATGGTTAATATTAAGGTCAGGACAATATTATTAAATTTTTTTGTCATAATAGTTAACCTTATTGTTTTTAATGATAAGTATAATTTTTTGGATTATAATATGAATTCACTCGAACAATATAAAAAAAGGGGAGAAGAGTAGAAAGAAATTAATTGAAGTTGTCATTATGATAGAAGCTACTAGTACTAAAGGAACAATTAATTGTATTTTTTAATGGATTACAGATTAACTTCGCCGACTATTAATATTTTTTCTGCTATTACTAAAAAATGATTTTTAGTATTTATCTTTATGTCTTTAAATCAGTATTGCAACGTTAAAGTTTATTTCTATTCATGTTTAGTGCTATGAAACTTTTTCTTTGTTGTTAATAAAATTTGTTAATGTTGCTAGAAAGTCAGAACATACTGTTAAATAAAGTGATTTTATCAAAATTCTGCAGAAATACCTATCGAAGGTAAAATTCCTATAGAAGAAGTTTCGTCAACTTTTTTACTATATGGATCCCATCTTATACCACTTAAGTTTTTTTGGTTATAAATGTTTTGAATATCAAGATAAGTTATTAATACCCAGTTTTTAAAAATCCATCTTCTGTCTAATCTTATATCAAAAGAATGTGTGGACTTTAATCTACGAGAATTTAGTTCACTTATAGATTGTTTACCTAGGTCATTAAAAGGTGTGTATGGTTTTCCAGTTGCAAATCTAAATTTAGTGCTTATTTCCCAATACATGTTGAATCTGTAACCACCACTAAGGTTAATGATAATATTTTGGTCATAATTGCTGCTTCTACTAATTCCATCGAGTGGTGTAAAATCAGATTTAGAATAAGTGAAACTAAAAATTCCATATAAAGGGATGTTTGATATTTTCTTCTGAATAGAAAGTTCAATTCCTCTTGCAAAACCTTTACCTTTACTGACTAATGGGTCTAATCCGAAAGAACTGAAATTATCATCACTACCAGAAAAGCCTGCACCTGTATTGGCAAGAACTAAATATGGTCTAATCAAGCTTGTTGGGTAGCTTGAATAGTTTTTAATGAAGCTTTCTATTTTTAGTTGGGTATCTTCGCGTAATAAATAATCAAATCCTAAAATGTAATGTTCTACATTTATTGGTTTTAGGTTTTTATTTTGGTTATGGCCAGCAAGCCATATAAGAGAAGGGAATTGTTTGTAAATTCCTGTACTAAAATTTAGTGTTAGATTGTCATTGAGGAAATAGGACAAAGAAAATCTTGGGCTAAGATATGATTTCTTATTTATTCCATCAAAATAGTCGAATCTAGTTCCAATGTTTGTTACAAGTTTTTCTATTGGTCTATAATTAAAGTTTATATAAGTTCCACCTTTAAGAAAATTCATGTTTTTGTTTAAATTAAGAGTAGGTAATGTGTCATTGAAGCTTGTCACAAAAGCTGGGAAGAAAATGTTTGCATCAAATTCAATTAATTTAATAGAAAGTCCAAAATTCATTTCTAAATTTTTGTAGAATTTATGTACAACATCTAATTGTAGATTATTGTCTTCTTCTCTCGAAATATTCTTGAAAATGGAGTTGAGTGACGAATCATTTTGCCTAGAGTCGAAATCGACGAAGTTTCTATATAGCTTTAAATCCATAAAGCCATCTCTGAAAACTTTTTTATACTTAATTCCCGCAATGTATCGTGTTTGGTCACTTCCAAGTATTCTAGAATTTTTGTCTCGTTTTTCTTTAGTATCATTAAAGAATTTGACATTGTCGAACGCACTTATGAAAAGAAAACTTAAAGAGTTTTTGTTGTCTATTGTATAGTTGAATTTCGAAAGAACATCATAATACTCAGGCACAAACGAAAAACCAGCTGATTTAAAAATGAAATCAAGATAACTTCTTCTTGCTGAAAGTATGAATGAAGATTTGCCACGCAAAATGGGTCCTTCTATATCTACTCCAAATAAAGTTGCAGATAAAGTTCCTTTACCACCTAATTTTTGATTGTCTCCTTCTCTTAAGTTTATAGTTAAAGTAGATGAAACTTTGTCCCCATAGATTACTGGAAAACCACCTGTAGAGAAAGAAATGTTGTTAACGAAATCTAAATTAATAAAACTTATAGGTCCGCCAGTAGCCCCTTGAGTACCAAAGTGATTTATATTTGGAATTTCGTAACCATCAACAACGTAAAGGTTCTCGGAAGGTGCTCCACCTCTTACTACAAGGTCGTTTCTACCAGCATCTGCTTGTGCAATTCCTGGTAATATACTTAAAGAGCGAACAACATCTTCAAAGCCTCCAGGACTTCTTCTTACCTCCTCTTGTGAAAATTTTCTAATACTTATGTTCTCAATATAATTTTTATCAAAGTAGTCAGCTTTAACAATAACTTCATTGGTAATTTCGATTGTAATAGAGACAAGCTCAAAATTTACTATTGTTACTTTACCTGGCTTAACCATGATATCATTTTGTATAGAAGGTGTATAGCCTATAACCGAGGCTCTTATTTGGTAAATTCCAACCGGAACATTTTGGATTATGAAATTGCCATTTTCATCTGTTGCTGCCCCAAAATTAGTTCCAACTAAAACAACATTGGCAAAGGGTAATGGTAATTTACTATTAGCTTCTAAAACAGTTCCTTTTATTTCACCTGTGTTGGTTTGAGAGTAATATATAACAGGTGTTATAAGTAGTACTAAAAAGATTCTTTTCATAGTCGCTTTTCTTTATTTTTTTATATAACAATTTTTCAGATCATTTTGGTTCACATAGTTGTTCTTTAAAAAGATTTTATTTATGAGTTGGTAGTAAAAGAGAGAATAGTATGCAGATTATTTGTGTTTTCTAGAGAAAAATATAAAAGGATGATGTAGTATCAATTATATTTTTATTTTTTGGTTATTTTTAGTTATTTAAAGGTTATGTCCTAGATATTTGAAAAAATAGATAAAAGTTATTGTTCTATAATTAACTTAGTTTTCAAACTCACCATTCATATCTTCGTTATTATTTTCTCTTTCTTGCGTTCTTTTTTCTGTTCTATAATTATTGAAATTAAATCTTAAGTTTAACATTACCATTGGCCATTCTCTTTCTGCAGATCGGTAATTATAGAAATCGTACGAGGAACTTTCTGATTTAAACTTAGATGCTCCAAACAAATCTCTTACTTGCAATGTTGCTGTTAATATTTTACCAATTAAAT
This sequence comes from Melioribacter sp., assembly GCA_026417975.1. Taxonomy (GTDB): domain Bacteria; phylum Bacteroidota; class Ignavibacteria; order Ignavibacteriales; family Melioribacteraceae; genus Rosettibacter. Next base: position 78,659 of record JAOACD010000008.1, on the reverse strand, counting down.
CCTGGCGGACACCAATATTAGTTGATACAAATCCTTCTCTTCTTCCTTGCGATGATACTGTGGGACTATTGTACATAAAATTAATTTGGAGTTGTGTTGTACTAAATAACTTTATATTGTTGTTAAATCTCAAATTCCAATTAAAACTCTTGCGCGAGAAAGGAATATTATTTAATGCACCTTCAATTTTATAATTATACAAGTTTCCCATTAAGTTTACATTCCAGTTTTTAATTGGGTCGAAATTAAAAAATAGTTCTGTTCCCAAGGAGTAATCCTTCCCAATATTTTGAACTGTTTGTAATGCTACATTTTCTGAGTAAACTGACCTTACATGCTCAATTTTATTATTGGTAATTCTATAATAGACATCGAGTGAAAAAACTGTGCTACCTAATAGAGCTTGATAACTTAATTCATAGGAATCTATCAATTCTGGTAATAATGAAGGATTTCCAACTCTAACGTTATAGGCGTCCATCCAAGTCATAAAAGGTTCGAACTCCCATCCACGGGGTCGATTTATTCTTCTTGTGTAACTTGACATTAATTGATGACCTGCTCTAAATTCATATGAAAGATGGATGGTAGGAAAAAAGTCCCATCTGTTAATCTTAAATTCTTGTGTTGTAGCTGGAATTTTTACTTCTCTGCCTGTATACTCTGTTCTTATTCCTATTTGATAGCCTAATGTAGAAATTTTGTCTGAAAAAAGTGAGTAAAGTGCTAACTCACTTGAATAAAAATCAGATTTATTACTAAACTGAGGGATGAATTCAAGTTCTTTGGTTACTTTATTAAACTCATATAAACCATAATCTTCTGTAGAAATTTCTATTTGTCCTTGATAACCTGCTTCAAATTTTTTATTTAGGCCTAAAGGCAGAGAGTAATCAAGTTTTGTTCTTAGTTCTTTATCGTTTTCATCTTCAGAAGTGCGTTTACCATTAACTATTTCTTCAAGTTGATAAAGTTTATTATTTGACTCATCTGTTGACTTTCGAGAACTAAAAAATGCTTCAGCAGAAATTTCATGTCCTTTATCTTCAAACTTGTGATTATAATTGGCAAATAATGCGTAATAGTCTCCCGAGCGATTATCTTCTGTTTTGCTAATATAATTTGATTTTATGTCATTTAATGAAGTCCATTGACTGTAATTAAGATTTGAGTTACCACCAAAATCTCTTCCACCAAATCTTCCACCTATGCTTAAATTATTTTTGTTGTCTAAGTTGAAGCTTATAGTTCCTCTTAGTCCAAAAAAGTTCATCTTTCTGTCGAATCTTCCATTGGAGTTGTAATAAGTTGTTTTAATTCCATCATAATTCCAATTTCTTTCTAATGTATTCATATAAAAATTTCTGTTATCATAGTTTGCACCAAATTCTAATTGAACATTCTCGTTTTTGAGGTTTGATATAGCTTCTCCGCCATATTTATTTCTTAATCCACCATTTAGATTAAGTATACCGCTTATACCAATATTTTTATTTTTTTTCATTATGATATTAATAATTCCTGCTGTTCCTTCTGCATCGTATTTTGCAGAAGGATTGGTAATTATTTCAATGCTTTCTATTGCACTTGCAGGTATTTGCTGAAGCGCTTCATTACCTTCAAGTATTGAAGGTTTACCATCTATTAGTACAGTGAAGTTACCACTCCCTCTTAAACTTACATTTCCATCAACGTCTACTGTAACAGAAGGAATATTTTCTAAAACATCTACTGCAGTTCCGGAGACAGAAGAAAAACTTTCTGCAACGTTTATTACTTTTTTATCTATCTGATAAGAAATTTGTGCGCGTTCGCCACTTACTACTACATCTCCTGTTTGTATTGTTTTGGGCTTAAGATAAATTTTGCCTAAATCAATTTTTGAAGCTCCTTTTATTTGAATTTTATCGATAAATTTATTTTCGTAGCCTATGAAGCTTATACGAAGATAGTAATTGCCGTTTCTAATATTTTCTAAAATAAAATAACCTTTTGAATTTGTTACTGTACCTGTAATTTGAGTGCTATCAGTAGTTCTATATAAAACTATGTTTGCGAATTCCATAGGTGTAGACGAAGATTCGTCAAAAACATAACCTTCTATAGTACCGCCAGTAAATTTTCTGTTTTGTGCTAAAATATTAATGCTAAGTAAAAAAAGAATTATTATTGATAAAATTTTCTTAATCATTGAAAACCACCAATATTTTTTTAGTTTATGATTTTGACATAAAATTATTATAAAAGGTTTAAGAACGTCATTACTAACAATTTTTTAATACGCAAAAAAGTTTCAAGTATAATAAAAGATTTTCTCAAACAATTATTATGATTTTTGTAAATTTGAATTTATAAAATAATTAAGCGGTATTTATGAAAACAACGGGTTATATATTTTTAATAATTGCATGGGGAGCAATAATTTCACTTGTTACGTATTGCATACATAAGATTATGAAGTCTAATAACAGACGTTCAGGATAAAAATGTTTTCTATGTAATCTTAATTGGTAAATAATTTTATCAAGAATCTCCTTTTTCTTTTTATTTATGTAATTTACTATAAAAATTAATCCGCAAATAACGAACTATTGTCTAATAAAAGTTGTTTACATGAGACTTGATTGATACCGGGATTTTTATGAACAAGAAAAAAATAAGTTTTTGGGTTATTCTTTTAGTTATATTATTTATATTAATTCTTCCGAAAGTAATAATAAACAAAAAGAAAAATGAAACTAAGCCTTCCAATCCTAGATTTCAAGAACTGACAGTAAAAGCATTAATAGTAAAACCAGGTTTTCTTCAGAACAAAATATTTTCAAATGGAACATTAATGAGTAATGAGGAGGTTGAACTTAGGACAGAGATTTCGGGAAAAATTACGCAGATTTTATTTGAGGAAGGTAAACATGTAAAAAAGGGAGAACTTTTAGTTAAAATTAATGATGCTGAACTTCAAGCAACATTAAAGAAAAATAAATCGAGGGAAACACTTGCTAGAGATAAAGAATATAGATATAGACAATTGCTCGAAAAAAATCTTACAAGTCAACAGGAATATGATGTAGCTCTTGAGGAATTAAATTCTGTTCTTGCTGATATTGAATATACTCAAGCTCAGATTCAAAAGACAGAGGTGCGTGCTCCTTTTGATGGAATAGTAGGGTTACGTTCTGTTAGTGTAGGTAGTTATGTTTCCCCACAAACTAAAATAGCAACACTTCAAAATATTAATCCAATTAAAGTAGATTTCTCTGTCCCGCAGAAATATTTTGGATTAATAAAACCAGGTAGAACAATTTATGTTAAGATATCTTCTACTGGAAAGATATATACAGGTAAAGTTTATGCAGTAGAACCAAAGATAGATCAAAATACGAGGAGTGTTCAAGCACGTGCATTAATTCCAAATGAGAAAGGAGAATTAACCCCTGGAGCTTATGCGGAAGTAGAAATTGTCCTCGAAGAATTTAAAAATGCCATATTGGTTCCATCTGAAGCTATTATTCCAGATGTGGAAGGGGAAAAAGTTTTTTTATATCGTAGGGGAAGGGTTATACCTCAATTGGTAACAACCGGTATTAGAACAGAAAAAGAAGTTCAGATTTTAAAAGGTGTTAGCTTTGGCGATACTTTAATTACATCTGGAATAATTCAATTAAGACCAAATATTCCTGTTAGGTTAGAACAAGTGAATTAGGTAATTTTTAAGAAAAATTAATAAGCAATATGAGTTTGTCGTCAATTAGTATTCGTAGGCCAGTATTGGCCATAGTAATGTCGCTAACAATTATTTTATTTGGTATAATTGGTTACACCTTTTTAGGTGTAAGAGAATACCCGAGTATAGATCCGCCAATAATTACAGTAACAACAAACTATGTTGGAGCAAATGCTGAGGTAATAGAATCACAAATTACAGAACCACTAGAAGAACAAATTAATGGAATAGCGGGTATCCGTTCTTTAACTTCTGTAAGTAGAGATGGAAGCAGTGTAATAACAGTTGAGTTTAATGTTAATGTAGATCTTGAAGCTGCTGCTAATGATGTAAGAGATAGAGTTTCGATAGCTCGCGCAAGACTCCCAAAGGACGTTGATCCTCCTATAATTTCTAAGGCAGATGCAGATGCTATCCCAATTGTTTTTTTGAATATTAAGAGTGATAAAAAAAATCTTTTGCAGTTAACAGATATTGCACAAAATATATTTAAGGAAAGATTACAAACAATACCTGGGGTAAGTCAAGTAAATATTTGGGGCGAGAAAAGATATTCAATGCGGTTGTGGATGGATCCTTCTAAAATGGCTGCTTATGGTATAACACCTCTTGATATTAGAAATGCACTTGACAAAGAAAACATTGAATTACCTTCAGGAAGAATTGAAGGGAAAAATACAGAGTTAACGGTTAGAACATTAAGTCGATTGACAAGCGTTGATGATTTTAATAACCTTATAATAAAAGAATCGAATGGAGTAGTTGTAAGACTAAATGATGTGGGCTATGCTGAACTCTATCCAGAAAACGACCGTACAATTTTAAGGCGTGATGGAATTCCAATGGTTGGAGTGGTTCTAATACCACAACCAGGGGCAAATCATATTCAAATAGTAGACGAATTTTATAAAAGAATAGAACAAATTAAAAAAGATTTACCACCCGATGTAGAATTAGGCATTGGATTTGACGTAACGAAGTATATACGCAATTCAATTGCTGAAGTTAAAGAGACAATATTAATAGCTTTTGCTCTAGTTATTTTGATTATTTTTTTCTTTTTAAGAGATTGGCGAACAACTTTAATACCTATTATTGCTATTCCTGTATCTTTAATTGGTGCTTTTTTTATAATGTATCTTGCAAATTTTTCTATAAATGTTCTCACACTTTTAGGTTTAGTGTTAGCAATTGGAATAGTGGTAGATGATGCAATTGTAGTTCTTGAAAATATTTATAAGAAGGTAGAAGAAGGAATAAGTCCAATAGAAGCAGCTACAAAAGGCTCATCTGAAATTTTCTTTGCTGTTATATCAACAACAATTACTTTGGCAGCGGTTTTTCTTCCTATAATTTTTTTACAAGGTATCACAGGAAGGTTATTTGTAGAATTTGGTATTGTTATAGCTGGTTCTGTAATAATATCTGCATTTGTTGCCCTTACTTTAACTCCAATGTTAAGCTCAAGACTTTTGAAAGCCAAGGAAAAACATAGTTGGTTTTATTATAAAACAGAACCATTTTTCAAATGGTTAGAAAATTCATATAGAAATGCCCTCGATAATTTTATGAACAAAAGATGGGTTGCTTTTTTAATAATGGGTATTTCATTATTAATAATTTTTCTAATTGGGACAAACCTTCAGCAAGAACTTGCTCCTATAGAAGACCGAGGCGAAATTAGAATTCAGGCTACAATGCCAGAAGGAACTTCTTTTGAGATGATGGATAATTATCTAAAAAACTTAACAAAGGTAGTTCAAGATTCTGTTAAAGAAGCTGATGCTGTTATTTCTGTAACTGCTGGAGGCGGTGGAGCTAGTGGAGTCAATACAGGTTTTATTAGGCTCACTCTTAAAGATGCCTCACAACGTAAAAGGTCTCAACAAGAAATTGCACAACAACTTACTAGTATTACAAAAAAATTTAATGATGCAAGATCATTTGTTATCGAAAGTCAGTCTATTTCAACAAGAGGGGCTGGATTACCTGTTCAATATGTAATTCAAGCACCAAGTTTTGAAAAACTAAGAGAGGTTGTTCCGAAGTTTCTTGAAGCAGCAAGAGAAGATCCTACTTTTGCAAATGTTGATGTAAATCTTAAATTCAATAAACCAGAAATAGTAGTTGAAATAAATAGAACAAAAGCAAGAGAGCTTGGTGTAACTGCACTTGATATTACACAAACACTACAACTAGCATATAGTGGACAGCGGTTTGGTTATTTTGTTATGAACGGGAAGCAATATCAGGTAATTGGTCAAGTGCTTCGTGAAAATAGAAAAAAACCTGTGGATTTGACATCTCTATATGTTAGAAATAATCATGGTGATTTGATTCAACTTGATAACTTAGTGATAATGAGAGAAAGAAGTAATCCACCGCAACTCTATAGGTATAATCGATATGTAAGCGCAACTTTTTCTGCTAGTCTGGCTCCTGGTAAAACTATTGGTGATGGTATTAAAGCAATGGACGAAATTGCTAAAAGAGTTTTAGATGATAATTTTTCAACTGCATTAGCAGGAGCTTCAAAAGATTTTGTTGAAAGTTCATCCAGTTTACTTTTTACATTTATCCTTTCGTTAGTTTTAATTTATTTAACCTTAGCTGCACAATTTGAAAGTTTTAGAGATCCATTAATAATTATGTTTACAGTGCCACTTGCAATTGCCGGAGCTTTGTTCTCTTTGTGGTACTTTAATCAAACGTTAAATATCTTTAGTGAAATTGGTCAAATTATGTTAATTGGGTTAGTAACAAAAAATGGTATTTTAATTGTAGAATTTGCAAATCAAAAGAAAGCTCAGGGACTTACTGTAATTGATGCTGTTAAAGAAGCAGCTCGTTTGAGATTGCGCCCAATATTAATGACTAGTTTCTCAACGATTCTTGGTGCACTTCCTATAGCCCTTGCACTAGGAGCTGGCTCCGAAAGTCGTATGTCTATGGGAATTGCTATTATAGGTGGTATGATTTTTTCAACTTTGTTAACCTTGTTTGTTATTCCGGTTGTTTATTCTTACCTCTCTGAAAGAAATAAAGAAGTTAGTGATTTTGTTGTTACGGAAAAGTTAGAAGAAGTTTGCATTTCAAAGTAAGTAAATCTGTACTTTATCATATAACTAATAACCCTAATGTATATAATTTTTGCAGTCTATAGTTATATTATGCTCTGATTGGCAATTAAACATCGTGTAACTTTATTTTTCAATAACAGTTTGGGGTTGTATGACAAATTCAAATAAGAAATCATCATTCTTTTCATTTTCAAAAAATTTTTGGACTGTAATTATCATGGAATTTTTTGAGAGGGGTTCTTACTATGGAGTGATGTCTGTGCTTTCAGTTTATTTAATTCTTGGTAAAGATGAGGGGGGATTAGGATTTTCGAAAGAAAGCGTTGGTATAATTAAAAGCGTTATAACACCACTTCTTTATTTTTTACCAATATTATCAGGTGCAATAGCAGATAGATTTGGCTATAAAAAAACTTTGATGTTTTCTTTTATAACAATGAGTGCCGGCTATTTTCTTACTTCATTATTTACTTCTTATAGTTTAGTTTTTGTAAGTTTAATAATGATAGCAACTGGCGCAGGATTTTTTAAGCCCGTAATTTCAGGAACAATAGCAAGAACGACTGATAAATCTAACTCTACACTGGCATTTGGAATTTATTATTGGTCAATAAATCTTGGAGCCTTTTTGTTTCCTTTGATTCTTGTACCTATATTAAAACAAATTTCATGGTCATACATTTTTATTATGGCTTCTATTGGTACAGGTTGGCTTTTACTTTTAAATGCTTTTGTTTATAAAGAACCTTATAAACCAGAAAGCACAAAAACTCTTAAAGATGTTATTATAGATATGTTCAAGGTTTTATCAGATTTTCGTTTTGTTATTATGATTGTTATTTATTCTGGATTTTGGATTTTATATTTTCAACAATTTGACACAGTACTGTGGTATGTAAAAGAATATGTGGATGCAACTCCTATTAATAATTTGGTAAATTCATTTTTATCAATATTTATTTCAAATCCAAATTGGAAGTTTGATGTAGAACATGTAACAGTGATAAATGCAGGTACAATAATTCTTCTACAGATTTTTGTTTCAAATTTTGTTAAAAATAAAAAGGCTCTTCCAACAATGATTGGTGGAATTATACTCGGCACAATTGGAATGGCAATTCTTGCAATATCTACTCACTCGTTAGTATTTATTTTAGGTATTATAATTTTTTCAATAGGCGAAATGACAGCGCATCCAAAGTTTATTAGTTATATAGGGTTAATAGCACCTGAGGATAAAAAAGCACTTTACCTTGGCTATGCATTTCTATATGGAGTTTTAGGAAGTGGCATTGGAGGAATTCTTGGAGCAAATCTTTATGTTCATTTTGTAGATAATCTTAAAAATCCTACTATGCTTTGGATAATATTTAGTAGTATTGGTTTAATAACCATTATTGGACTTTTGTTATATAACAAATTCCTTGCACCGAAAGGAGTAGATGTATAATATTTTAAGACAAAACTTTTTGAGGTTTTTTGCTTTTATTTTTATGGATATAGATTTGCTCTTGTTTTTTTTAGTTCTTTTAATAATAAGAAGAATTGCTAGTAAGTATTACCTTTTTAATATTATAAACTAAGTGAGAAATCTTTTTTATTAAAGCTTTTTACTTAATTTGACCTTTTATAAAGGCTAATTACGAACTATCACAATTTTTTCTTCAGTAAAGTTTTATTTTATCAGCATCATTTTTTTGACAGCAAAATTTTCCCCGGCTTGCAGTGCGTAGAAATATACTCCACTACTAAGATTTGTTCCGTCAAATTTTACTTCGTATTTACCAGGCTTTTTAATTTCGTTAACTAATGTTGAAATTTCTCTACCTAAAATGTCATATACTTTTAGGGATACCATAGTAGTGGCTGGTAATTGATAGCTGATAGTAGTAATTGGATTAAAGGGATTAGGGTAGTTTTGAAACAACAAGAACACTTTTGGTAAATTATCTTCAAAAGTGTTTGAGGTAATTATTTCATATTTTTCTCTACTTTTTATAATAGAATTTCTTAGCTCATCAAGAGATTCGCCTGCTGCAATTGCAAAAGCAACTGTTAAAGTTTCTCCTGCTGGAATATCAAAAGGACCACCTGATATGGTAAATGAAATATCTGATGGCCCCGCACCAAAATTTTTAATACCACTTGAAAGAGTAAACCATTTTTCAGATTTTGTAAATCCTGCTGGATCAAATAGCATTTGCTCATTGTCTACCGGGTAATAACCATATTTATCAGAAGAAATTAAGGCAGCTCCTACATAGGTGCTTACAATAGATTTGTTAATGCAATAAGCATAACCAAAATTTCCAAGCTTGTCATAATTTGTCGAATCGATAGTAGCACTATCTGCAGGGATATCCCAATCAAAGAAATAACCAGCATAAAATCCATTGATGTTTTGTGTAGTTGTGTTTTTAAATTTTAATTCAAGTATAATGAATTTGTCATAAGGAGGTTGATTGAAACAGTAAGATTTGAGATATGTTTCTATTCCAAGTCTACCATTACCAAAATTAGAATCGTCAAAAATTGTGTAACCAATTTGACTATCATTATGGTTAGTTATTTTGAATTGTTCAATTATTTTAAAGTCATTGCTTTGAGTATATATTACTCTTGCAGCATCCATTACTTTTGTTTCTGAAGTTCCGTACATTAAAGCCCCTTCGAACATAAGATTTTCACCTTTGTTGAATTTAAAACCATCACCTTCTTGGTTATCTGGGTAATCGTTAAATCCGAGGTTTCCTTTACTGGTTATTGTCATTGTAATCTTATTTGCATTGTGAGTATCGTAAGTAGGATTAATTCTAACAGTGAACCATTGAAAGTCTGTGTAGTTATTGCTAGTAAATTTTAGTATAAAATTCACTGTGTGATTGTATTCTGCATATTCATTTATTAAAAAAGTAAATTCCTCGTTTTGATTGTTTATTGTTTGAAGTGTATTTAATTGATTAATTGTTAGTGATGATTTGATTAACTTAATCGAAGGGTCATTTGTTGAGAGTTCAACTAAAATGTTTGAAGCAGGGTTTAAAAAGTTTTCAAATGTCATATTAATCGAAATTTGTTCTCCTTTTTCTAATAGTCCATTCCCATTGCTATCAATGAATTTAATATTTTTAGCTCTAATTGAGATTACATTTGTGTCTTTAACAGCTTTGTAAGCATTAATTCTTCCTCTTCCCAATAAATATTTTAGGGTGTCTGAGTTAAAACTATAAATATCATCACATGTTACCCGAATTTTTTCTGCAACTTGAAGAGGAGAGTATTCAGGATTTTTGGAAAATACAAGTGCAGCTAAACCAGCTACAAGAGGAGATGCCATAGAAGAACCGCTAATTTGTCTATATTTTCTTCCTGAAATAGTTGGCCATGTAGAAATTATTGATGTGCCTGGAGCCATTACATCTAATGTGTACCCATAATTTGAGTTCGAAGCTTTTGTGTTTCCATCAATGTCTATCCAGCCTACAGATAGAACACCATTATAGCTTGCTGGATAAAAAGGCATTTTTCTATTTTCGTTACCAGCGGCTGCAACAATTAAGGCTCCTAGTGAAGTTGCGTAGTCTATAATTTCTTGTTCATAGCGAGAATATCCATATCCGCCCCAACTACAGTTGATAACTTTTGCACCATGTTCAGCAGCATATTTTATGCCTTCAAAACCATAATAAATATATGGATCTCCATTAGATTGTCTTTTATCATTTCGTGATACTTTTACTGGCATTATTGAACAATTGTACCCAATTGATGCTACACCAATTAAATTATTTGTAACTGCAGCTGCTATTCCTGCTACGTGAGTACCGTGATAACCAGTGCTACTTAAAGGAGGAGCTTTATCTTCTGAGGGGTCATTATCGGGAATTCCGTTAAGGCCGCCAAAATCATATCCTACTATATTTCCATTTTTATCTCTATAGATATTCGCGCTTAGATCTGGATGCTTCCAATCAACACCGGTATCGACTATTCCAATTACAATATTAGAATCACCTTTTGTAATATCCCAAGCTTTTGCAGCATTAATTTGTGTTAGATTTATCTGCGTACCGGCAAGATAAATAGAATCATTGGGGATGTAAGTAACTTTGCGAATAAATTTTGGTTCGGCCCATTCGATATCTTTTATTTTAGAAATTTTTTTTGATAAGTTAATTGGATCAAATCCTTCTTCTATGTTAAGGAAATAGATTCTACTTAAACTTTCGTTTCCCTTTCTTAAAGATTGTCTTTCGAACGCTTGTTTTATTTCTTTTATAATTTTTTTCTTTAATGATTTATTTATTCTTTCCTTTATTTCAGGTTCACTTAATGTAGCGTCTTTTATTTTTATTATTATTGTGTTTGAAAGATAGATTAAGTCGTTTTGTTCAATAATTTTTTCTTGTGAATATATTGATAAATATAAAATAAGAGAGATTATGATAAACTTAACTCTCATATTAAAGCCTTTTTTTATGCAATTAGTAGTTTATTTCGTATATATTATCTTCTCGATTAACATCGGGAATTTGTGCGTTGTTCAATTCTATTTTAAGATACTTAGATTTGGGTATGAGTTTAAGCTTTAATTTAGTTTTATTTTTTTCCCAAATTTTAGCGGATGCTTTATATAATAACTCTGATTTTCCATTTTCTAAATGACCGAAAATTTTTACAGGAAGAGGTAGACCTCCTTTGTTTATTATAGTAAGAGAAATTTTTTTTCTATTCTGTGTAAAACTTTTAATAGATAGGTCGGGGTAAGAAAAATCGAAGAACCAAGGTTTCCAAAACCAGCTTAAATCTTGATTTGCAACATTATTGAAAGTAAAGAAGAAATCATAAGGGGTTGGATGTTTTCCGTTCCATCTGTTTATATATTCAATTAAACATTTTTTGAATAAATCATCACCTAGAATTTCTCTTAAAAATTCATAGGCGGCTGCAGGTCTTCTATAAGAAGCGTTTCTATAAGAAGGACCTTTGATATTGTATGATGGAATTATTGGGGGTATATCTTTATCTGTTCCAGCAATTTCTGAGTAACTATCTGAGTTTCTTTTTCGAGGGTCGTATCCTTCAGCAAATTCAGTTTGAAAATCAAAAGGAAGCATAGTTGCCCAACCTTCGTCCATCCATGCATATTTTCTTTCGTTAATTCCCATAAAAAATGGGAAGTAGGTATGAGCTATTTCATGTGATGTTAAATGAACTGTTCCAGCATAATCATTTACAGAAGAATTGTTACACATCATAGGGAATTCCATTCCACCTTGGCCATTAAAGACAGTCATTGATGGATATGGATATGGAAAGCCTGGTAAATGAGTTGAAAAGCTTTCTATTGCTTTGCTTGCAATATGAGCAACATTGTAAAAGTCTTTAGAATCTTTTTTGTATGCAGCAGATATAAAAACTCTTCTTTGTGAGCTGCTGTCAACTACTAAACTTAAACCATCCCACAAATAACGATTACTAATTGCAAAAGCAAAATCCGGAACATTATTGGCTTTGAACTTATAAATTAATTTATCTTTGTTTTTGGTTATTAAACCTAATTGGTAATCTTTTTCTTCGATTATGTTTATAACTTCATTTGAAATAAGTGCATTATTATATTTTTCAAGTATCCTTTCGGAAAATACTTCGTCGGGATTTTGCAATGTACCTGTAGCCCATACTATAAAGTTTTTCGGAACCGTTATTTCTACGTCGTAATTACCAAAGTCGTTGTAAGTTTCTGTTTGACCAGTGTAGTTTATTACATCCCAACCGTCAATATCATCATAGACTGCAATTTGTGGATACCAGTATGCAATAAAGAAAGTTGTACTGTCGTAAGCACCCATTCTTATTTGTGATTTGTTTGGTATAATGCAACTCCAACTGAATTTTAATTCTGCTTTTTTATTTGGTAATAGAGGAGGACTCAATTTGATGAAAAGATTGGTTCCTTCTCTTTTTATTAGTTCGATATTATTCTCTTGAAACAGAACACTGTTATTATAGATGATTTTATTAATTTGCATTCCTTCGGTTACAGCTTCAGGAGCTATTTCAAAGTCTCTCATATTTCCTTTTCTATAAATGTCTTGTAATGTTTTAACAACAATCTGTTTCAATGTATCTGGACTGTTATTATGATAAATTACGGTTTCTTCTCCTATTACTTTTCTTTCATTAGGTACTACTTCTGCTTTTATGAAATAATCAGCTGTATTTTGCCAGTAATTTTTTCCTGGTTTACCATCGTAAGAACGTGTTTGCTTTTCGTATGCTTTCTGGAAATTAATTGGTATAAATAAATTATTTGATTGTGCAAAAGTATCAGCTATTAATATAAGCATTAGTAAGTAGGTGATTTTCTTCATTTTTAACCTTATTGTTATGGAAGTTTTAGCAAAATTAAGCTAAATGATTTTTTATAACAACATCATGATATGACTTTGTTTTATAGCCTGAAAAGACTTAGTAATGAAATTTAACTTTAATTTAACTTTAAAAAATGTTTACGCAGAGCTATTTTTTATTTACGTAATAGTTAGTTTTAAAAAATAAATTAATTTCTTAATGGTAAGAAAAAGTTTATTAATTGTATGATTAATCCCAAAAGAGTTAGAGTATTAAAAGAAGGCATAAAAAAAAATGGTCCAATTGTTTATTGGATGCAACGTGATCAAAGAGTTTTTGATAACTGGGCTTTAATTTATGCCTATAGTCAAGCATTAAGTATTGATGTTTCACTTATAGTGATTTTTAATTTAGTCCCTTCATTTCTAAATGCAACGTTACGTCAATATTCATTCATGATTAATGGACTAAGAAAAGTCAAACGAAATCTTGATGATTTGAATGTTAGTTTTAATTTAATGATTGGTAATCCTGAAGAAACTATTCCTAACTTTATTAAAGATGTGGATGCTTCGCTTTTAGTTGTAGATTTTAATCCTTTGAAAATTGTAAGAAGGTGGAAAAAATATGTTGCGGAAAAAATAAACATTCCTTTTCACGAAGTTGATGCTCATAATATTATACCTTGTTTGATTACCTCTGATAAGCAGGAATTTGCAGCTTATACAATTAGACCTAAAATTCACAAGCTTTTGCTAGAATTTCTTGACGAGTTCCCAATTATTAAAAAGCTAAAACAAAGAGCTTATGACATAAGTATCAATTGGGATAGCATTTATACAAAATTAGATGTTGACAGAGATGTTAAAGAAGTTGACTGGATAATTCCGGGAGAAGACGAAGCAACGAAGTTACTTGATTTTTTTATTGAAAACAAACTTCATTTTTATGCTGAAAAAAAGAATGATCCTAATGAAGATGTTCTTTCAAATCTTTCTCCATATTTACATTTTGGACAAATATCTGCCCAAAGAGTTGCTATTGAGATAATGAAGAGAGTTCCTCATTGTGAATCGAAAGAAGTATTTTTAGAAGAATTAATTGTAAGAAGGGAACTAGCAGATAATTTTTGTTATTTTAATAAGAAGTATGACTTATTTGATGGATTCCCAGAATGGGCTAAGTATACATTAAATAAACATCGTAAAGACAAACGTGAATATATTTACTCATTAAAGGAATTAGAACTAGCTCAAACTCATGATGATCTTTGGAATGCAGCACAACTTCAAATGGTAAAAAAAGGTAAAATGCACGGTTACTTAAGAATGTATTGGGCAAAAAAAATATTACAATGGACAGAATCACCTCAAGTTGCACTAAAATATGCAATATATCTTAATGATAAATATGAGCTTGATGGTAGAGACCCAAATGGTTATACTGGAATTGCTTGGTCTATAGGTGGTGTACATGATAGAGCTTGGAGTGAACGAGAAATATTCGGGAAAATTCGTTATATGGACTATAATGGATGCAAAAAGAAATTTGATGTATTAAGGTTTATAAATAAAATTATGAAAGGAGATATATGAAAAAAAGAATCATAATTTCTTTATTTTTTCTTTTGTTTAGTGTTTCATATGTTTTTTCTCAAAAGCCTAACTTACCTGAAAGGATAATTCTTAACCTAACAGAAACTCCTCACAATAGTATTGCAATTACTTGGCAATCTAGCCAGAAATATTTAAACCCAAAAGTAGAATACTCAATTTCAACAAAATGGACTGAATATAAAAAAAATAAAACTATTACTAACGCTTCCATTGATTCCTTAATCTTTGATGATGGTAAAAAAGTATTTTACTATTCTGCTGTATTAAAGAATTTAAGGGAAAATACGGTATACATATATCGAGTTGGTTCTGATACTTTATGGAGTGAGTGGAATCAATTTAAGACAGCAAGTAGTAAAAGCGAGCCATTTAGATTTGTTTACTTTGGAGATCCACAAAATAATTTGAGAGAAGATGTCTCAAGAGTTTTTAGAGAAGCTTTTCGTAAATGTTCTGATGCTGCTTTTTGGTTATTTGTAGGTGATTTAACTGATGAACCCTTTGATAATGAGTGGGAAGAATGGTTTGAAGCAACAGGATTCATTCATAGAATGATTCCATCAGTTATGGCAGTTGGAAATCACGATTTAAGTTATGGAATTGTGGATGGTAAAAAGAAAAGAATAAATGATTATTTACTTTGGAAAAAAATGTTTACGCTTCCAGAAAACGGCTTGGAAAATATGAAAGAATCTGTTTATTATGTTGACTATCAAGGCGTTAGATTTATTTTCTTAAATACAAACTACAATTTAGAAGAACAAGCTAAATGGCTCGAAAAAATTTTATCTTCAAATAACAATAAGTGGACAATTGTAACTTATCATCATCCAATTTATTCAACTGGAGAAGGAAGAGATAATAAAAAAATTAGAGATATGTTTATGCCAATCTTTGATAAATATAATGTTGATTTAGTTCTTCAAGGACATGACCATACTTATGCAAGAACTTTTAGAATTAAAGAAGGAAATATTAATCCAAAGGGTACAATATATATTACTTCTGTTTCTGGCCCGAAACAGTATAGAGCGAATCCTACTTATAAAAATTTGATCGAAAAATTAGATTCTTTTACTCAATTGTTTCAAGTAATATCAATTAATGGAAATAAATTAACTTACCATTCATATACAGCATCAGGAGAATTGTTTGACCATTTTGAATTAATAAAATAGATTTTATTAATGAGAAAGCAAGATTAATGTTTTCTTGCTTTCTCAATATGTTTTTTAAACTCTTCGTAACTCTTTTTCCCTTCTAGAAAGTAAAGTAGTTTTCCTTTCTTATCAAAAATAAAAGTAGCCGGTATAGCCCCGCTCCATTTTTCGTTTAATAAATTAATTAGTTCCTCATCGTCTTCAAGTGAATTAACATAATTTGTAAATGTAGATTTATTACTTTTTAAGAATGGGATTATTTTCGTTTCTACTTCTTCAGGAAAATCAACACTAATTCCTACAAAATCTACATCCTTAAATTCATTTGAAAGCTTTACTATAGAAGGAAATTCTTCTCTGCAAGGAGCACACCATGTAGCCCAAACATTTAAGAATAAAACTTTGCCTTTGCGTTCTTTTATTAATTTTTGGAGTTTATTCTTATCAATTTTTTCTATTACGCTGTTGTCAGATTCATAAAATTTAAACCCTATTGTAATTAATACCAGAATAACCATAAGAAAGTTTTTGCGCATGTCAGTTTACCCTTTTGATTGTACAACCAAATGCCTTTGTTTCTGCTTTAGTTACTTTTTTACCTTCTAATATTTCATTTAGTGCATTTCTCAAATCTTGACTTTTAACTTCTTCTTCTTTTCTTGAATCATCAATTCTTCCGTGATATAACACTTCAAATTCGGGACTTAAGACAAAAACTTCTGGTGTAACCGATGCTTTGAATTTGTCTGCTATAATATTATTATAATCTTTTAGTATTATGAAGTTTAGATTATTGTTTTTTGCATGAGCTTTAATTTCTTCAATACTTTCTTGCTTGTTTGAATTTATACCAATAAAACTAATACCTTTGTCTTTGTACTCTTGGTATAACTTTTCCATTCGGGAATTATATGCGTTAGAAATAGGGCATTGGGTAGCAATAAAAATAATTACAATAGCTTTTGAGTTTTTGAAATCAATTAATTGATATTCTTTACCATTGTAATCTTTCAGCTTGAAATTTTCTACTTTCCTTACTGATTCATCGGAAGCAATTAATGTAGATAGTTTGAATAAAGAAACAGTCAATAATATTAAGAAAAGTTTATTTATTAACTTCATTTTTTTCCTTTCTTTTTATTGATTGAATACATTACAAAGATAAAAATGAAAAAAGTTAGATGCTAAAAAATTGTTTTCAATAAAAATACTTTTGTTTATAAAAAGAACTTTTCAAAAAAATTTTTGTTAAGAAAATTAATAATGGAGGTTATATGATTAGAACTCTCTTTGTTTTGTTGATAGTTTTGTTTTTGGGTTGCAGTAAATTGCCTGCTCAGTTAAAAATTGAGCTTGCTTTCCCAAATCTTACTTTTGAACAACCTGTTGATATTCAAAATGCAAATGATGGTACAAATAGATTATTCATAGTATCTCAACCGGGTAAAATTTATGTAGTTGAAAACAGTCCAAATGTTAAGACAGCTGAAATTTTTTTAGATATTACAGAAAAAGTTTTATTTGGTGGGGAACAAGGATTATTAGGGTTAGCATTTCATCCCGATTTTAAAAATAACGGTTACTTTTTTGTTAATTATACTACTCGTAATCCTAGGAGAACAATAATTTCAAGGTTTGAAGTATCTAAGAACAACCCCAATGTTGCGGATAAAAATAGCGAGTTAGTCTTAATGCAAATAGAGCAGCCATATTCTAATCATAATGGAGGACAACTCGCTTTTGGACCGGATGGCTATTTATATATTTCGCTAGGCGATGGGGGCTCGGCTGGTGATCCACAAAATAATGCCCAAAATCTTAGATCACATTTAGGAAAAATTTTACGAATTGATGTTAACAATTTTAGTCAGGGGAGATTTTATTCAATTCCGCATGATAATCCATTTAGGGGCAATACAAATGGACTTAAAGAAGAAATTTATGCTTGGGGTTTGAGAAATGTTTGGCGTTTTAGCTTTGATAAAATAACAGGAAAACTTTGGGCTGCAGATGTAGGTCAAAATTTGTGGGAAGAAATTGATATTATCGAAAAAGGTAAAAATTATGGTTGGAGAATAATGGAAGGGTTTCATTGTTATAATCCAATGAGAAATTGTGACACAACAAATCTAACAATGCCTATATGGGAGTATGGTCATAATGATGATGGCGGATATTCAATTACTGGTGGATTTGTTTATAGAGGCAACATCTTGAAAGAGCTTTATGGAAAATATATTTATGCGGATTTCGTAACAGGTAATATATGGGCTTTAGATTATGATAAAAATAATGTGACTAATAAATTGCTATTTAAAACGAACTATAGTATTTCAACATTTGGTATAGATGAACAAAACGAACTTTATTTTGCAGATTATGCAGGTGGAAAAATATATAAATTTGTAAGTGTTACAGGTACTAATCTTAAAGAATCTAGATTATATGATGAATTCGATTTATATCAGAATTATCCAAATCCTTTTAATTTATCAACAATTATAAGTTTCATACTTGAAAAAGCAGACTTTATTACATTAAAAGTCTATGATATTCTTGGTAAAGAATTAGCAATCTTAATTAACGAGATTAAAAATCCTGGTATTTACAATATTAATTTTAATGGAATGAATTATCCTAGCGGCATTTATTTTTATAGTCTATTTTCTTCTACTGGAGCAATAACCAAAAAAATGGTTATGATAAAGTAAATATTTTATAGTTGAAAAGTTTATTATAGCAATACTCTTGCCTTTATAGTTTCTGGAATGGCTTTAAGTTCTTTTAATATTTCTTGAGGATGCTCTTTACTATCAATATCAATGATTACATAACCAATATAAGGGTCTGTTTGTAAATATTGAGCGCCAATATTTAATTTTCTTGCGGTGAAAACTTTTGTAATTTTATTTAATACTCCAGGTTGGTTATGATGTATATGAAGATATCGTTGTTTATCTATGTTAGGAGCTAAAGAGATTTCAACAAAGTTAGTAGCTCCAATAGTAGATCCCGTGTCACAATATTTAACAAGTTTTTCTGAAACTTCTAAAGCAATATTTTCCTGGGCTTCTACCGTGCTTCCTCCAATGTGTGGTGTTAAAATTACATTTTGGTATTTTTGTAGTACACATTTGAAATTATCTCCGTTAGCAACAGGTTCTTCAGGAAAAACATCTATAGCAGCTCCATTTAAATGTTTATTTTCCAAAGCTTCTGCCAAATCATCTAGATTGACAACACTTCCTCTTGATGTATTAATTAAATATGAACCTTTTTTCATTAAGCTCAATTCTCTTTTTGTAATCATGTTTTTTGTAAGCTCGGTTTCAGGAACATGAAGTGTTACTATATCTGATATTTGTAGCAGCTCATCTAATGAACTACAAGCCTTTGCATTGCCAAGGCTTAGTTTTTTTACTATATCATAGTAATAAACATTCATCCCTAAACTTTCAGCAAGAATAGAAACCTGAGAACCTATATGACCATAACCAACTATACCAATGTTTTTCCCTCTAACTTCATAAGAATTCTTTGCTTCTTTTTGCCATATACCTTGATGAGCTAAGAAATTTTTTTCTGGTATTCCTCTGATTAAAAAAATGCACTCACTAATAACTAATTCTGCTACAGAACGTGTATTAGAGAAAGGAGCATTAAAAACAGGAATGCCTTTGAGTTTAGCAGCATGAAGATCGACCTGATTGGTACCAATGCTAAAACAACCAATAGCAATCAACTTTTTAGCATGTTTGAGTACATCTTTCGTAATATGTGTTCTAGACCTTATACCGATAATATGAACATCTTTAATTTTTTCTATTAAGTTTTCATCGTTTAGTGCATGTTTTAAACATTCGACATTTGTATAACCATTTTTTTGAAAATATTTTATAGCATTCTCATGAATACCTTCAAGTAAAAGGACTTTAATTTTTTCTTTAGGAAACGAAAGCTGTTTTGTTTGCATGTCTATGACAATATTAATATTTTTTTTAAATAATGCCAAGAAGTAGTTTTAATAAATCGATTTTAAGATATAAACCGCAGGACTTAATAAATGCTTATCTAATATTTGTTATTTGAGCTTTTTAATATTTTTTTAGTGACTGCGGTTAATTTTAAGTTAATTATTTTTTCTAAATTCTTCCATAAATGTTACAAGTGCTTCAACTCCTTTCTTTGGAAAAGCATTATAAATAGATGCGCGTATACCACCCACACTTCTATGACCTTTTAATCCATCCATATCTCTTTTCTTAGCTTCTTCTAAGAATTTTTTCTCGAGCTCTTCGTTAGGCAGTCTAAATGTTACGTTCATTATGGAGCGGTCTTCTGGTACAGCAACGGTTCCTTTGTAAAATCCATCGCTTGAATCAATTGCCTCATATAATATTTTAGCTTTTTCAACATTTCGCTTATACATTTCATCTAATCCTCCAATACTTAACAACCACTTAAATACTAAACCTGCTATGTAAATGCCAAATGTTGGAGGAGTGTTGTATAAGGAATTATTTTCTACGTGAATTTTGTAGTTTAAATATGTTGGAAGATTATCAGAACATCTTTCAAGCAAATCTTTTCTAATAATTACAAGTGTTACACCAGCAGGTCCAATATTTTTTTGTGCACCTGCATAAATTAACCCATATTTGTTAACATCTATTTTTTTGTGGAGAATATCGGAAGATGCATCACAAACAAGTGGAATATTTCCTACTTCTGGTTCAGTTTTCCATTGAGTGCCATAAATTGTATTATTTGATGTAAAATGTACGTAAGATGCCTCGGGATCAATATTTAATTCCGATAGTTTAGGTAAACGAGAGAAATTTTCACTTTCAGTAGAGGCAGCAATGTTAACAGTCCCAAATTTTGTTGCTTCTTTCATTGCTTTCTTTGCCCAATAGCCAGTAACAATATAGTCGGCTTTATTTTTGGGAGGCATTAAGTTTAATGGAACCATTGAAAATTGCAAAGTAGCACCACCTTGAAGAAATAGAACAGCATAATTATCATTAATGTCGAGAAGCTTTCTCAAATCGGCTTCAGCTTCTTTAATTATTTGATCAAAAATTTTTCCTCTATGACTCATTTCCATTACACTCATTCCACTTCCTTTATAGGAAAACAAATCTTTCTGAGCTTCAAGCAAAACTTCTTCTGGTAATACTGCTGGACCTGCACTAAAATTATAAATTCTCTTTTCCATTTTATTCCTCTTTTATTTATTTAGTTTTTATTAACTTATTAGGTGGATAAGTAATCCATCTCTTAATTTAGGTTCAAACCAGGTTGATTTTGGAGGCATAATTTCATTTGCATCTGCAATAGTCATTAAATCCTCCAAAGTAACAGGATGCAATGAAAAAGCTACTTCCGCAATACCATTATTTACCAATTTTTCCAATTCTTCTGTTCCTCTAATTCCACCAATAAAATCAATATTTTTATCTGTTCTGGGGTCTTCAATTCCAAGAATTGGTTGCAGTAAATAATTTTGTAGAATACTTACATCCAAGTTTTCTGAATGCTTGTTACTCTTTTTGATATTATCAGTTGGTTTTAGCATGTACCATTTATTGTCTAAATACATACAGAAAGTTCTTGGTTTTTCTGGTTGTTTTAATTCTGTTTCTTCGACAATAAAATTGTTTTTTATTTTTTCAATAAAATCTCTTTTCTGCATTTTAAGTTTGTAAATAATTCTGTTATAAGGCATTATTTTTAATTGATTTGAAGGAAATAAAACACCAAGAAAAAAGTTATAATTTTCTTCTCCAGTGTGATTCGGATTATTTGCTTTTTTTATTTTTTGAACCCGACTAGCACTTGCTGCACGATGATGTCCATCTGCAATGTATAGCTTATCCACTTTTGAAATTATGTTAATAATTTTATTTACATATTCTTTTGGTAGTATCCAAATGGTATGATTAATTCCGTCTTGTGCATTAAAATCGTAAATTGGATTAATTTTATTAATTACATTATTTACTATTTTATCAATTTCTTCCACTGGACGATAAGTTAAAAATACCGGACCCGTTTGAGCTTCTGTAATTAAAATATGATTTGTTCTATCGTCTTCTTTGTCTTTTCTTGTTTTTTCATGTTTTTTTATAATATCATTGTCATATTCGACTACAGAAAAAGTAGCAGCAAGACCTACTTGACTGTGGGTTCCCATAATCAACCTGTAAACATATATATTAGGACTTTCGTCTATAAGAAGAGGGGCTTCGTTTTTGAGTCTTTGAAGATTTTCTTTTGCTTTTTGATAAACTTCTGATGAATAGACATCTATAATTTCTGGCATTTCTATTTCTGACCTTGTAACTCTCAGAAAGCTCAAAGGATTTCCTTTGGCTAAATTAGCAGCTTCTTCTCGATTAACAACGTCGTAAGGCAAGCTTGCAACAAGGTGAGCAACTCTTTCATCTGGTCTAAGTGCCTTAAATGGACGAATAATGGCCATGAAAACTCCTAATAAAGAAAAATTTAGGTTGTAAAATAGTATATAAAGGTATTATTGTAAAACACTTTATAAAAAAACGTTCTTTGACAGCGTTAGTTAGGTAATTAGCTGAATAGTTAAAAATGCTTTCTTATTTTATTTTCTGTAAAGATGTCCCAAGCTTCTTTAATAACTCGCCAAGTGTTTTTTGTTCTTCAGGTGTAAGTACGGACATTAATTCAGCAATATACTCTGCATGAGAATAAAAAATCTTATCAAATAATTCCTTTCCACTTTTGGTTAGTTGAACGATTATTGCTCTTCTATCATCTTTGCTATGTATTCGTTCTATATAACCTAATTTTTCTACATTATCTAAAACCAGGGTCATATTACCACCAGTTACAAGCATTTTTTTGCATAATTCTCCAACCTTTAATGGTCCAAGATGTCCAAGCGCTTCTATAACTGCGAACTGAGGTTGGGTTAATCCAAAATTACGAATATTTTCTGCAGTTTTTTTGTTAAAAGTGGAAAAAGCTCTTGCTAATTTTATCCAAGTATTTAAGGCAAGATCAATTTTTTTACCATATAGTTTTTTCATAGTAATTACTAATTAAAATATTACTAACCCAAAATATTTTTTTATTTAATTCTTATCAAGTGATAAAATAATCTTAAATTATTTTTGAGATTAATCCTTTTTAGTTATAAATTTATAGAGAAAAGAAAAAGAGGTAGACGATTGGAAACCCAAACAAAGTATTTTACGCCGCAAGAAGCAAAAAAAGCACTGCCATTAGTAAAGAGAATTGTAAGAGATATATTAAACTGTGCTTACGAAGCACGAATGATTTCTCGTTCTTTGAATGGTAAATTTGAGGATGATATAAGGATATTAGAATTGAAAGAGAAGATTCATGAGTATATAAAAGAACTTGAGGATTTAGGATGTCAATTTAAAGATTGGAATTTTGAGGTCGGTTTAGTTGATTTTCCATCTGTAATTAATGGTAAGGAAGTATACTTATGCTGGCGAAGTGATGAAGATGATATTAGATACTATCATGGAATTAACGAGGGTTACGTTGGTAGAAAATTAATTCCAGAAGAATATCTTGAAATTTGATGTTATTGTTTTGATTCTTCTATTCTATATGAATGAGTTATTTCTACTGCTTTTTGAAGCATAGCTGTAACACTACAATAAGTTTTTTGAGAAAGTTCTATTGCTCTTTCAACAGCTTCTTTGGGTATATCTTTTCCATAAAAGACATATTCAAGGTGAATTTTTGTAAATACTTGTGGATGTGTTTCTTGCACTTCTGCAGTAATATTCATCTCGAAACCGTCAAGTTTTACTTTTTTCTTTTGAAGAATTACTGCAACGTCACTTCCAGTACAACCACCCAAAGCAATTAATAATAATTCTTTTGGTCTAATACCAGCATCGCTTCCACCAAATTGTTCTGGCCCATCCATTACCACCCAATGATTAGAGTCGGTTTTTCCTATAAAAGTTACTCCTTGTATATGTTTTACTATAGCCTTTTTTGTAGCCATTTTTTTACCTTTATTTATTTAATTAACATACGTAAGATGATAAATTTTATTTAAAGATTCGAAATAAATCTTGAGAAATACATATTGTTGAATCTATTTATACAATTTATGTGAATTTTACGATTAAAAAATCACTAAAATCATTCTTTTTAGATTGACAAGCATTAATCAAAGCACTAATTTTGAAATGGATAAATAACTCCAATTAGTAAATAATCTTAAAATCTTATTATGAGCTCACCGTTCTGGAGGAAGACATGGTAAATGAATCCCGCCGAAAATTTTTAAAACTCACTGCATTAATTGGAGCAAGTATAACAGGATTGAGCCCTCGAAAATTAAAAGCTGCTCCCAAAAATATACTTGATAAAAATAGAATGGGAGTTTTGGTTGATACCACTGCATGTATAGGATGTAGAAAATGCGAATGGGCTTGTAAAGTAGCTCATAATCTTCCTACACTACCATTGGAATCTTACGACGACAGATCTGTATTTAGAAATATGAGAAGACCTGATGATAAAGCTTTGACTGTAGTTAATGAATATCCAGCCAAAAGACAAGAAGAGTTTCCAATTAATGTTAAAATTCAGTGTATGCATTGCGATCATCCTGCGTGTGTTTCTGCATGTATAGTAGGAGCATTTTCTAAGGAAGAGATTGGTGCAGTTGTTTGGGATACAAAAAAATGCATTGGTTGCAGATATTGTATGGTAGCATGTCCTTTTCAAATCCCAGCATTTGAATTTAATAAAGCAATACAGCCAGAAATAAGAAAGTGCGATTTTTGTTTTCAAAGGACTAAAGAAGGAAAGCTTCCAGCCTGTGTAGAGATTTGTCCAATGGAAGCATTAACTTACGGAAAACGTGAAGAACTAGTAAAAATAGCCCATGAGAAGATAAAATTATATCCTGAACGCTACATTAATCATGTTTACGGTGAATATGAAGTTGGGGGTACAAGTTGGATGTATTTAGCAAATCGAGATTTTGTAGAATTACAATTTCCTAAACTTGGAAAAAATCCTGCTCCTGGTGTTACAGAAGCTATTCAACATGGTATTTTTGCTTACTTTGTTCCTCCGGTAGCTCTCTATGCATTACTTGGAGTTGTTATGTGGATTAATAAAAATAGAAAGAAAACTGTGGAGGCAGAATAATGGAAAATTTTATGAAGCCTGCTCCTATTTCTAAAAAGTTTTTTACTCCTGGAGTTATAATATTAACAGGTTTTGCTGTAATTGGTTTGATAATTGTATTAATAAGATTATTATTTGGTTTGGGTGCAGTAACTAATTTAAGTAATCAATATCCTTGGGGAATATGGATTGGTATAGATGTAGCAGCGGGGGTGGCGCTTGCAGCAGGTGGTTTCACAACGG
Source organism: Melioribacter sp. (assembly GCA_026417975.1). Classification (GTDB taxonomy): domain Bacteria; phylum Bacteroidota; class Ignavibacteria; order Ignavibacteriales; family Melioribacteraceae; genus Rosettibacter. The sequence continues at coordinate 53,317 of JAOACD010000008.1, read as the reverse complement.
CGGCCCTTGGCCATATTATGCATAAAGAGGAATACCATGTTGTTGTTCGTCCTGCTCTTTTAACTGCAATGCTTGGATATACTTTTGTAGCTTTAAGTGTTGCATTGGATTTAGGAAGATATTATTACATTTGGCATCCTTTAATTATGTGGAATGGTAATTCAGTTCTATTTGAAGTTGGTATGTGTGTAATGATTTATTTGTTTGTACTATATATAGAGTTTTTGCCAATTGTTACAGAGCGGTTTATTGGAAGGGTAAATCTTCCTGGCTTCTTAAAAGTTTTCAATAATCCTGTTGATAAATTTTTAAGATTGCTTGATAGAACATTAAATAAAGTAATGTTCATATTTATTATTGCTGGTGTTGTACTTTCCTGTCTACACCAATCTTCGCTAGGAACATTAATGGTTATTGCAGGTCCTAAAATGCATCCATTGTGGCAAACTCCAATTTTACCTTTACTATTTCTTCTTTCAGCTATTTCTGTAGGATTTCCAATGGTAATTTTTGAATCACTAATTACTTCAAAATCATTTGGCTTAAAACCTGAACTAAAAGTTCTTTCAAATTTGGGAAGCATGGTTGCGCCTATGTTGGGAATATATTTATCATTTAAAATTGGTGATATGGTTATTAGAAAAACTTTTGTTTACTTAAATGAAATAAATATAGAAAGCATTCTCTTTGCAATAGAAGTAGTCGTTGGAATTATAATTCCACTTAGAATCTTTCTTTCGCCAAAGTTAATAAAGTCTCCAGTCGGTTTGTTTATAGGTTCCGCGCTAGTAATATTTGGAGTGCTTTTAAATCGAGTAAATAATTTTATAGTAGCGTATAATCCGCCTTATAAATTTACGCCTTACTTTCCATCTATAGGGGAAATTGGTGTTACATTGGGATTTATAGCATTGGAAGTTTTGTTATTTAGGGCATTTGTGATGATTTTTCCAATTGTGAGTGTTCCGCAATATATTACACCTCAAACTAAATTTTCTGTAAGAGGTGCTTAAATGAAAAGTAAAATTTTATTATTGTTAATTGTTATTCACTTTGTTATTAATGCTCAAACTAAAATTAGCAAAAGTCATTCCTATCAACAATTAAATTGTTCAACTTGCCATTCATGTCAAATTCCTACTAAAGAAAATCCGTGTTTAAGAGCTTGTCCACGTGAAAGCATGATTCGAATCGATCAGAAACCAGAAGAAGGACCGAGGATTTTAACAATAAATAAAATTAAAGAAACAGATATTTACGAACCTGTTATTTTTTCACACTTAGCTCATGCCGAAATGGCAGAAATATCTGGTGGATGTAGGACTTGCCATCATTACAACCCTCCAGGGAATGTAATTGCTTGCTCAGAATGCCATGGGTTGCAACGTAAAAGAGAAGATGTTAGTAAACCTGACTTAAAAGGAGCATTTCATCGACAATGTATGAATTGCCATCGAGCATGGAGTGGTAATACTGATTGTTTAGTTTGTCATCAATTAAAAGGGAAGGGAAAATTAGTTAGCCAAAATAAGGAATTAATAGTAAAAAGAATTCATCCAGAAATAAAAGCACCAAATAAAATTACTTATACAACTAATGCTACTGCAGGAAAACAAGTTACATTTTATCACAACGAGCATGTTAATTTATTTAACTACGAGTGTGGAGATTGTCATAAAAACGACAATTGTGTGAAATGTCATAGTAAGATTAATACAGTTTCAACATCAAAAAAATCAACAAAAGAATTGCACAACAAATGCTCTAATTGTCACGATACGAATTCGAAAGTAAACTGTTCATTTTGCCATTCAGAAAAAGAGAAAGGACCATTTAATCATTTAGTAAGGACTGGATTTGATATTACAAAATTTCATTCTAAACTTTCGTGTAGTAGATGTCATACTACTAAAAATAAATTTTCAGGTTTAAGTAATGAGTGTAGTTTTTGTCATGGAAAATGGAGTTGGGATAATTTTAATCATAAAATTACTGGATTTATACTCGACGAAACTCATGGTGAACTTGAGTGCAATAGCTGTCATAAAGAACCTACTTATTCAAAATTAGATTGCTCAGATTGTCACGAAGATAAATCTTATCCTAAAGATAAGCCTGGGAGATTAATTAAAAGATTATGAATGGATTGAATGAAATAAGATTTTTTCAAAAAATAGCACTTAAACTAATTTTAGTTGTAAGTCTAACTGTTATTATTATAATTGGTATTTATTCGTACATAAAAATAAAATCTCAAACTGACGTATTGCTTGCAGAGGTTGAACGACATGCAAATCAATTAAGTGAAACTGTAAAGAATAGTACTCGTTACGGAATGCTCTTAAATCAGAGAGAATATGTAGATGAAATAATCAAAACTATCGGAAAAGACCCTGCAATAGACAACATAAGGATCTATAATAAGGAAGGTGAAATAATTTACTCTACAAATCCTTCTGATGTAGGTAAAATGCTTGATAAAAAAGCTGAGAGCTGTTATGCGTGTCATGCAGAAAATAAGCCGCTTGAAAAATTGTCAAGTAAAGAGAGAACTCGAATATTTAGACTAAATGAGAATTCACCCCGGATAATGGGAATTGTCAATCCCATTTACAATGAAAGCTCGTGTTGGGAAGCCGACTGTCATGCACATCCTAAGGATGCTACTGTGCTCGGTGTTTTAGATGTTACTATCTCACTTGCTGAAGTAGATAAACAAATAAAAAAGAACGAATTACAAGAATTACTTTTTGCAATAATATCAATTGCTTCAATTGGGATCATAATAGGATTGTTTGTAAAAAGGTGGGTTGATAAACCTGTCAGAGAACTTGTTAAGGCAACAAATCAAGTTGCTGCTGGTAATTTAAATTATGAAATAAATGGTCTTGGTAATGACGAACTTGGTTATCTTGCTAAGTCGTTTAATAACATGACTAAAAAACTACAAGAGGTTCAACAACAACTACTTCAATCCGATAAAATGGCTTTGCTTGGCAAGTTAGCTGCCGGAGTCGCACACGAAATTAATAACCCTTTAACAGGTGTTTTGACTTATAGTAGTTATCTTTTAAAAAGAACAAAGGATAATCCTGAACTTCAAGAAGATTTAAATGTAATAGTTAGAGAAACATTAAGAAGTCGTGAAATAGTTAAAAGTCTTTTAGATTTTTCAAGACAATCAACACCTAAAAAAAGTTATGTTGATGTTAACGAAGTAATAAATAGAGCTGATACTATTGTTCATAACCAGTTGAATATCAATAAAATAAAGTTAATTAAAGAACTCGATGAAACTCTTCCTAAAATAACCGCAGATGCAAATCAAATTCAACAGGTTATACTTAATTTGCTATTAAATGCCATTGATGCAATAGGTCCTGATGGTGGTACAATAACAATCAAGACTTCACAAACAACATTACAACCTAAAGGAATTGTTCATATTAAGGCTGCCTTGTGTCCCAAAAATCATAATCTTATAGATAATGAACATAAAATTGCGGGGCTTCCATCTATAAAACTAAAAATGAAGACAAATACTAGCGAAGGCTTTTTATTTTTAGATCCAGTTTATGGAAGGACGAATCATTATTTTGGTATTCCTATAGATAAAAACGAAATAATAAAATTGACCTGTCCTGTATGTGATTTATCTTTAATAGATAAAACAGAAAAATGTCCAGTTTGTGGTGGACCAATTTATAAAATTGAAATTCCTACTCAGGGATATATTGAAGGGTGCGCATCGTTTAAAGATGATTGGCAAAGATGGAAAAAGGTAGACGAAGGCGGAAATAAAAAGTTTGTTGAAATTCAAATTACAGATACAGGTTGTGGTATTCCACAAGAATACATAGATAAAATTTTTGAACCTTTTTTTACAACCAAGGGACAAAAGGGAACAGGCTTAGGACTTTCAGTAGTATGGGGAATTATTGATAATCACAATGGAACAATTTCTGTTAAAAGTGAGGTTGGAAAAGGAACTGCTTTTTCTATTAAACTTCCGGTGGAATAAAATTGAAAAATGAATTTGACATATTGATAGTTGATGATGAACAAGTTGTAATTGACTCTGTAGTAAAGATGGGTAAAATTTATAATTATAAAGTAGATTCTGCTGATAATCCTTTTGTTGCATTAACCAAGATCAAAGAGAATAGTTATAGATTAATTATATGTGATATTATGCTACCTTCAATGAATGGATTTCAATTCATAGATGAACTGCAAAGGCAAGGTATTGATATTCCTATAGTTATGACTACGGGTTATTCTACTATAGATAATGCAATTCAATCAATCTATAAAGGTGCAATTGATTTTGTTCCAAAACCTTTTACTTTTGATGAATTAACGGCAACTTTAAAAAGAGCTATGAAATATTCAGAGTTAATTAACCTGAAAAATAAAGCACAGCATAAGCAAATAATTTATGTCTCATGTCCATCTAAGTATTTTAGGTTTGGTTATTCATGCTGGGTTAAGGATGAGTTTAATGGTACAATACTAATTGGAGCTACTAATTTATATTTGAAAACAATAGATAACATAAGAAAAATTGAAATGCCAAGTGTAGGAGAGAAAGTAAACCAAGCTGAAACATTTGCTAAATTCGAGGATGATGAGGGTTTAATTCATAATCTTCACTCTGCTTTAAGTGGAAGAATCGTAGAGATAAATGAAAAATTATTGACAAATGTTTCTATTTTAGAGAAAGATCCTTATTTCGAGGGATGGATTTGTAGATTAATTCCATCAGAATATGAAAACGAGAAGAGATTATTAATACCTTGTAGTTCAGACAGATAAATTTTTAATTAAGGAGAAAAGTTATGTTATTATTTATTATTCTACTTATAGTAGTAATTATTGCTGATATAATTATTAGATATGCCATTAAAAAAGCAAACGAGAAAAAGCTAAGGAAAGAACGGGAGGCAATTCTTAAAGAAGTTGTTAAAATCGATTTTGGCAAAGAAATTAAATCGCTTAGAAGAGCAGAAGTTCCAAATCCAAAAGCAAGAATTCTTTGTGTTGACGACGAAGATGTTATTCTTGATAGTTTTAGAAAAATACTTGTACTCGATGGATATTCTGTTGATACAGTAAATTCTGGTCCCGAGGCAATTAATCTTGTAAAATCTCATCATTATGATTTTGTGTTTACTGACTTAAAAATGCCAGAAATGGACGGTGTAGAAGTAACTAAAACAGTAAAATATCTTAGACCAGATATTGATGTAATTATAATTACAGGATATGCAACTGTAGAAACTGCAGTAGAATGCATGAAGCTTGGTGCTATGGATTATGTTCAAAAGCCGTTTACTGAAGACGAACTTCTTGATTTTACTAAAAAATGTCTAATTAAACGTCAAGATAGAATTCAAAAGCAATTAAAGCCTAGGGTTCATATAGCCCATATTCCAGAAATAGAAAAAGTTGGGAAAAGTGAATTTGCAATACCTGGAGGAGTTTTTATTTCAGAAGGACATTGTTGGGCATCTATAAGTCAGGATGGTAGCGTAAAAGTTGGTATTGATGATTTTGCTAAAAAACTTATTGGTAAAATTGATGCAATAGAATTTCCAAACCTTGGAATGAATATAGTAAAAGGTCAACCTCTTTTTAGTATTCGGCAAAATAGAAGGTCAATTCAGTTTCTATCCCCCTTAAGTGGTTTAGTTAAGTCTATAAATCATGAATTGGCAGAAAATTTGGAAGCACTTGATTTTACACCTTATGATAAAAACTGGATATGTGTAATTGATGCTGAAAAGTTAGATACTGAACTTTCTGAACTTAAAATAGGAAAAAGTGCAGTTTCATTTTATCAGGAAGAAATTGAAAAATATTTGAATAAGATCAAAGATATTGTAAAAAATCAGGAAACTAAAGGCGAGGAGATTTATTGGGGACAATTAGAAAAACTTGAAGAAAAAGACTGGTATTTAATTACAGGAGAGTTTTTTAGAAAATAAATTGCTTAACTTTTAGATAAGATATATAAGTCCATTATCTTATTTTTAGAAAGATTTATTCTTAAAATTAATAAAGTTGATTTTGTAAGCCTTGAAAATTGTTTGATAAAGGGAAATTTTTCAAGCACGGTTTTTGAGTAATAAAAAGCTCTCTTTATTGTATATACAAATAGGAGATTTAAGTGGTTCTACTTAAGAAAAAATTAATATTTATAATATTTTTACTGCTTTTCGTTTTAATAAATAAGACTTACACTCAAGATTTTAATTGTGCTGATTGTCATGAGGTTTCAATTGAAAAATCAGTTCATAAAGATGCAATTGATTGCCAAGGATGTCATGAAGATGTTGTTAATGAAGATCATATAGAAAAAGGTGCTAAAAAGGTAAGCTGTATTAATTGTCATGATGACAAAGAAAGTTCGGTTAAAGCAGATATACATCATAGACTAAAAGTAAAAAATGCGCCTACATGTATAACTTGTCACGGTAGTCATGAAATTATAAAGCCCCCAACAGAAAATTCATTAAAATCAAAACTATTTTGTACAAAGTGTCATGAAGTAAAACCAATTTTAACTGCTTATCATATCGCACCAATTGATAAAAGCAATTGTCTTGCTTGTCATAAAAAAGTTGATGTAAAATTGACTCTTCCAATATCTGTTCACAAAAACTTAGAATGTGCAGATTGTCATAGCTATGTTGTGAAAAATCTTAAGGATCATCCAAAAAATTTAAAAGAGGCAAGGAGAGCCGATTGTTATGTTTGCCATACTGAAATAGCTAAAGAACACAGTGAAAGTATACATGGGATTGCATTAAGTGAAGGTATAGATGATGCTGCAAAATGTTGGGATTGCCATGGTTCGCATGATATTAAAAAAGTAGATCATCCTTCAAGTTCTGTTTATCCAACGAATTTAGCTGCAACCTGTGGAAAATGCCACGATAATCCAGACTTAGCAAAAAAATATGAAATTGGAATTGTATCTCCTGCGAAGACTTATAAAAATTCTGTGCATGGAATTCTAGTTCAAAAGGGGAAACTTGAAGCTGCAACATGCACTATGTGTCATGGGGTTCATGATATTAAAAATAAGGTTCAGCCAACTTCAAAAATTTCTGCTTTTAGTATTCCGGCTACATGTGGTAAATGTCATCCGAAGGAATCAGAAGAGTATCAACAATCAATACATTGGATAAGAGCAAAAAAAGGCTTCAGAGAATCACCAGTATGCAATGATTGTCATAGCGAGCATAGTATTCAATCAATTACAACAGTAGATAAAAGACAGGAAGCCAAGAAGCTTCAAGAAAAAACTTGCATGGTTTGTCACGAAAATCCAATGATAGTAGAAAGATTTGGAATAGATGGAGGACAGGCTAGACAGTATCAAGATAGTTATCATGGTTTGGCTGTTATGAGGGGAGATAAAGATGCAGCTATGTGTATAGATTGTCATGGTGTTCATAAAATATTGCCGCGCGAGCATCCTGAATCAACTGTAAATATTGCAAATGTTACAAAAACCTGTCAAAAGTGTCACTCAAATGCAACTACGGTTTTTGCTCAAAGTTATTCTCATAAAGCTCAAAATCAAGCTGCATCAAAAATTGAAAATCTAATAGCTAATATTTACTTCTGGTTAATTATTTCTATTATAGGTGGGATGATTTTACATAATCTTCTAATATACATTTATGAAATAAGAAAGAAGAAAAAAAGAATTGAAAACGAAATTACAATCCCAAGATTTACTAAGAGCGAAGTTATTCAACATATGCTTTTATTGATTTCATTTATAACTCTTGCTATAACTGGCTTTGCATTAAAATACAATCAAACCTGGTGGGCTGAATTTCTAAGAACAATTGGTATGACTGAACCAGTTCGTCAATATCTACATAGAGGAGCAGCTGTAGTTTTAATTGGAACAGGGCTATATCATCTGGGTTATTTGTTCTTTACTCCAAGAGGAAGGGAAGTGCTGAAAAATTTAATCCCTACGATTAATGATGTAATTGATGCAAGAGATACAATTCTTTATTACCTTAGAATTAAAAAACAAAAGCCACAGTACGATAAATATGACTATACCGAAAAAGCAGAATATTGGGCCTTAATTTGGGGAACAGTTGTTATGGGTTTGACAGGATTTGTTTTATGGTTTCCAACTATTGTTGGTAATTGGGCTCCAGTTTGGTTGATAAAAGCTTGTGAATTGATTCATTTCTACGAAGCAATATTAGCAACACTTGCTATTCTTGTGTGGCACTGGTTCTTTGTAATCTTTCATCCACATGAGTATCCCATGAGTTTAGTTTGGATTAATGGTAAAATGACATTACATAACTATCGTTACCATCACGAAAAACATTTCCGTAAAGTAGTTCTTGAATGGAAAGAATATAAACTTGGGAAGAGAGATTATAAAAAACTAAGTAATTCCACATTGTTGTTTACATCAACTTTAAAAAAGAATGGTTTAAATCCAGATTTAATTATTGATTCTGAAATAGAAAATGACCCTGAGTTGAGAGAGTGGATTGAAAGTAAATTAAAACCTAAAGAAGAAAAAGCAAAAGACAACAATGAAAGTTCTAATGTAGACAATCAAAAAAACTAAATTGCCAATGTAATATGAATAAGCTATTTTCCAAATAAATTAAAATAACTTCATTACAATTCAGGAGGAAAAATGCTCAAGAAAACAATCTCATTAATACTAGTTGCAGTAGCGGCATATTTGTTATCACCTTCTCTCTCTACTGCTCAGCCATTTGGTTATGAAGGAGTTCAAGTGTGTGGAACTTGCCATAAGACAGAAAAACAAGGGCAACAACTTAAAATTTGGCAAGAAAGCAAACATGCAAATGCTTACAAAACTCTTTTAACAGACGAAGCAAACAAACTTTCAGGTGATATTAAAGCAGTTGAAAATCCAAAATGCTTAAAATGTCATGCAAGTGGACATGATGTTTCTGATAAAAAATTGCTTGGTCCTAAATTTAAAATTGAAGATGGAGTTCAATGCGAGACCTGTCATGGGCCAGGTTCTGCTTATAAAACACTAAAAATTATGAAAGATAGAAGCGAAGCAGTTAAGAATGGCTTAGTTGTTTGGAAAGATAAAGAAGAAATTGAGAAGTTTTGTGTATCATGCCATAACCCAGAGAGTCCAACTTATAAAGAATTTAAGTTTGCAGAAATGTGGCCTAAAATAGAACATAAAGTACCAAAAAACTAAAATCTTAATAGGCTAAAAATGAAAAAGGTTATTTTATTTGTGTTTTTTTTACCGTTGATATTGTTTGCACAAAATATCAACGGTAGATTTACATCTTCTATATATTCTTTTGAGAGATTTGACACCGTTAATAGTTCTGAAACTTATTTCAGAACGTATCAAACGTTGAATCTCAATTTTAATTACAAAAATTTTTCATTGAGAACTCGTTTTAATTTTGAAAGTAATATCGGAAATCTTCTTGATTCAGACCCTCGTATGAGGTTTTATAACTTATATTTTGAAACCCGAGACTTGTTTAATGTGCTAACAATAAAACTTGGAAGACAACCTTTAATTACACCAATATCTGGCGGCTTGTTTGATGGTATTAATATAAAAGTAAAATATTCAGGTTTTTCTTTATCTGGTTTTTACGGAGGAAATGTTCCAGCTTACCAAAAACTTAAGTTGATAGAGGATATTTCTAATAATTACGTGCTTGGTGGAAGATTCGAAATGACGACATTGAAGAACTTTAGATTTGGAATTTCTTATATAGACAAGAATTTTAAGCCTGTTGATTATTATGCAGAAAGGTTAAATGAAAATCTTGACCTTGTAACGGTGCTTATTCAAACAAAATCAAATCAGTATAAGTATTTGTCGGCAGATGCTTTTTATAATTATAAACAGATTCTTGATTTTAATGCTCGTTATGAATTCGATTTGAATTACAAAGAAACATCCAAAATAGAACTTGACGGGCGAATTAAAGCAACGAAAGATTTAGGACTTAATTTTTATTTCAATCAAAGAGAACCAAAGATAAGATACAATTCAATATTTTCTGTTTTTGATTATGGAAACTCTCGAGAGATAGAAGGTGGATTTGACTATAAAGTATCTAGTTTTTACACTTTGATTTTTAAATATGGTGATGTAAAATTTGGGGGTGAACATTCTTCCCGAATTACTATTGGTGCAAATACAGAATTTGGTGGCCTTACTTATAGGAAAACTTTTGGTGATGTTGGAGAGCTGGATGCAATTTCTATATTTATGGCAAAATCGTTTTTTGAAGGTTTTATTTCTCCCTCGGCAGGTGTTAGTTATACAAATTATAAACTCTCGAATGATGATAACTTAAATACAATAACTTCTTTTTTAGCAGGAATCAATATACGACCATGGCGAAATCTTTCTTTTGATTTACAGGGACAGTATTTCAACAATAAAATTTACAAAAACGATTTAAGATTGATGTTCAAATTAAATTATTTGTTTAATACAAACTTTTAGAAGAATATGAAAATTAAAATTTTTTATACGGTTGTTCTACTTTCAATAACTTTATTTTTAACAATTGCTGCGGTGAATATAAAAGAACCGCAAAGAACTAATAAAGATATAATCAAATTTTCACACTCTCTTCACAAAGAGATAGCAGAGTGTAAAACATGCCATTCAAAAGCAGTAGAAAGTACAACGCTTAAAGATAGACTTCTGCCAGAAAAACAAGTATGTGCAACTTGCCATGATGTTAATGATACTGAACAGTGTAATACATGTCATTACGAAAATGTATATGAAAAATTAATTCAAAAAAAGTCGGATTTAATATTTAATCACAGAATGCATGTTATTGAACAAAAAATGGACTGTATTGCATGTCATAAAGGAATTGAAGAAGTTGATTATGCATTTCAGGCTGAAAATGCTTACCCAAAAATGAATCAATGCTATACATGTCACAATAATCAAACTGTTGCAAGAAATGATTGTGAAACTTGTCATGTTTCTACTACAAACTTAATTCCTCAAGATCATAAGCAGGTTAATTTTTTAAAGTTACATAAATTTAGCGCAAATATGACAAATGCAGAATGTAATATGTGCCACGATAATGATTTTTGTGAAACATGTCATGTATCTACAACAATGATTACAGAATCAAATACAGCTAAGAATTTCTATGTTCCATATTCTCCACATAATTTTGTAGATGGTACTAAACAACAGCAGATAACTCGTGTGCATGAATTAAATTATAGATATACTCATGGAATAGACGCAAATAACAAAACAAGTGAATGTCAGACGTGTCACCAAGTAGAGACCTTCTGTGTAGAATGTCATAATTCTTCAAACAGAGATTTTGCAATGGAAGGAATAATGCCTGCTTCTCATCGAAAACCGAATTTTGTTACAATAGGAGTTGGTACTGGTGGTGGATTGCATGCAGCTTTGGCTAGAAGAGATTTGGAATCATGTGCTTCTTGTCATGATGTTCAAGGTGCTGATCCAAATTGTATTTTGTGTCATGTTGATAATGATGGTATTAAAGGAACTAATCCTAAAACGCATATTAAAAATTTTATGAATGATGAAGATGGCGACTGGCATAACGATGCAAATTCTGTTTGCTATTCTTGTCATAGGGATGCTAATGCTAGACCTGGGGGTATTAAGGGAATTGGTTTTTGCGGTTATTGCCATAAATAAATTTTGGGTTTAATATGAAATATGTAAAATTTTATTTCATTTTATTATCAACTTTGAATTTAGTTATAATTTCTTGTAGTGATATTCAAGATGAAATAACGCCACCAGAAAAAATCAGTGTTCATGGAAAGGAGGTAATGATAAAGACATCAACTAATTTTCACGGAAGAAAATTAGTTAATGGAAACATGGAAAGTTGTAAACTTTGTCATGCCTCTGATTTTACTGGTGGTACAGCAAAAGTAAGCTGTCTAAGTTGTCATGCAGCAATTAATGTTCATTCAGAAGATATTAATAATCCAGCTTCACAAAAGTTTCATGGTAAATTTATTGCAAATATTAATTGGGATTTATCAAAATGTTCTCAATGTCATGGCAGTAATTATGCCGGTGGTATTGTAAGTCCAACTTGTAACAATTGTCACAAGCAACAGAACGGGCCAGAGGCATGCAATACTTGCCATGGAGATTTTAAGAATCCTTCAATAATTTATCCGCCACGTGCTACAAATGGTTCAACTACAACAACAGATTTTAGAGTAGGTGCACATCAAGCTCATTTAGTTAATGTCGACATTTCTAATGTGACTCAATGTAATGAATGTCATAAAGTGCCAGAAAAATTTAATTCTGTTGGTCATATTGATAATACACAACGTGCGGAAGTAGTTTTCGGTAAATTTAGTTCCTCTGGTCCTACCTCTCCATCTTATAATTTTATTGATAATAAATGTAGTAATACATACTGCCATGGTAATTTTGAGTTTAAAAAAGAAAACTCAGAATACCAATTCGCTTACATTGACGATAAAATTGTAGGAAATAATTTTCAGCCTATTTGGAATAGAGTAGATGGTTCTCAGGCAGCTTGTGGAACTTGTCATGATTTACCACCTAAAGGTCACATTGAGTCGCGACTTAGGTCGTGTGGTACATGTCATGTGGGTGTAGTAGATAGGTTTGGAAAAATAATAGATAAAACTAAGCATATTAATGGGAAGGTTGATTTATTTTAATAGTTATATTTTCTTTAAGCCGTCTCTTTTTAAGGGGCGGCTTTTTTATTTTGAAAAAAGCTCTAATTGAATTATTTGAGCTAAATTTTGTTTTATTAAGAAAAGAGTTTTAAGATATGATATCAACATTAAAAGGTTTGAATTTTATTATTCCAGTTATTTACCTTATTGTTTTTTTGATTTATAGCTACGATTTTTTTTCAAATAAAAATGCATTCAAAAATTCTAAAAGGATTTTTTTGTTTGTTACACTTTTTGTTCATGCTTTTTATTTAATATTAAGAACGTTAGAGTTTGATCATCCTCCTATAACAACAAAATTCGAAATTTTTACTTTACTTGCCTTTTCAATTTCATTTTCTTACTTCATTTTAGAGTTGTTAACGGATATCAGAGGAACGGGGTTATTCATAATTTTCTTTTCTTTTCTGTTTCAAGTTATTTCGTCTATTTTTATTGAATACAACTATGTTGTACCTGAGGTTTTAAGAAATAGAATGTTGGGTTTGCATGTTATAAGTGCTATTTTGGGATATTCTGGATTTACTTTGTCTGCTGTTTATGGAATATTATTTTTGTTGCTTTACAAAAATTTAAGAAGTAGCAAATTTGGATTAATATTTAATCGTTTGCCTAGTTTGGAAGTCTTAGAAAAGTTAAGTTATTACTCTGTAGTAATAGGTTTTGTACTTTTAACCATAGCAATTATTATTGGGGCTATATGGTTACCAAGTGCATTTCCAAATTTTAGTTATTTAGATCCCAAACTGGTAGGTACATCTTTAGTGTGGATTGCTTATTTGATTGGTATAGGTAGTAAAATATTATCTAAATGGTACGGCAAAAAAGTAATAATCTTTTCATTAATAGGATTTGCTTTTACAATTATTTCGTTAATAATTACAAGTACTTTTGGGAACACATTTCATTCTTTCTATTGATCTTAAAATTTATTAGAGTTTGGTAAATTAATGAAGTTTATTGTGTAGTATGAACTTAATTGGAATATCAATAAATCATAGGACGGCTCCAATAAATGTTTTAGAGAGTTTGCATTTATCGAGAGAAGAGATTATAGAATTTATTCCAAAGTTAAAAAAGGAATTTAGTGAAGGAGTAATAATTTCAACGTGCAACAGAACAGAAATATTTTGTATCTCAAAGAATCAAACTATCGATGCTAATATAATTATTCAAAAGCTACTAGAATTTAAACCTGTCAGTAACATTAGAGATGAAAACTTTACAAGATATTTTTCATGTGGTGCTATAAAACATATTTTTTCCGTAGCCTCTGGAATTGATTCATTAGTAATTGGTGATAGTCAAATACTTGGACAAGTTAAAGAAGCTTTTGAACTTTCTGAAGATTTAGATTTTGCGGGGACAATAATAAAGCGAATTTTTAATACAGCATTAAAAGTTGGTAAACGAGCTATAAAGGAAACAGCAATTGGAGAAGGAGCTGTAACTGTAAGTTATGCTGCAGTACAGGTTTTAGAAAAAATATTTGCTAATCTTGAAAAAAAATCTGCTCTTGTAATAGGAGCTGGAGAGACTGGAGAACTTGCAGCAATTCATTTGAAAGATAAAGGAATTGGAAAAATATCTATTTCAAATAGAACTTTACAACGAGCAGAGATTTTAGCAAACAAAGTAAATGGTAGTGTAGTCCCTTTCGAATCGTTAAAGGAGAATATTCATAATTATGATGTGGTTATTAGTGCAACAAGTTCTCCGGATTATATCTTATCTAAGCTTGATATTCAAGAAGCAATGAAAAGAAGAAAAGGGACTCCACTTGTTTTGATGGACATTGCTGTGCCACGTGATATTGATCCGGAAGTTAAAAATATAGAAAATGTATTTTACCACGACATGGATTCGCTCAAAGTTATTGTAGATAAAAATATATCTAAAAGAAAGGCAGAAATTCCAAAGGTCGAAAAAATTATTATGGAAGAGATGATAGAATTTTTTAGTTGGTATAATACTCTTGAAGTTGTTCCCGTAATAAAATCATTGCGAGAATTTTTTGAAGAAATAAAAAATGATGAGCTTGAAAAAATAAAAAATAAAGTTACAGCAGAAGATTATGTTAAAATTGAAGACATGACAAGAAGATTAATTGGAAGGTTACTTCATAATCCTACAGTTAAATTGCGCCAGTTAGCAGAATCGGGTATAAATATAGAAGAGATGGCTGCACATACTTTTATTGTTAAAGAATTGTTTTCACTTAATAAAGATAAATCTAACGGTAATGATATAAATCAAAAAAAGGAAAAAAATTGAAAAAAGAAAAGATAATAATTGGAAGTCGTGGAAGTGCGCTTGCTTTATGGCAGGCAAATTTTGTTAAAAAGGAAATTGAAAAAAAGAACAAGTATATTTCTATAGAAATAAAAATTATAAAAACAAAGGGAGATAAAATTCTTGACGTTGCACTTTCTAAAATTGGGGATAAAGGTTTGTTTACAAAAGAACTTGAAAAAGAATTATTAAATGGAACTATAGATATAGCAGTACATAGCTTGAAAGATTTACAAACAGATATTCCAGAAGGTTTAAAATTAGCTGCTGTTACTAAGCGCCATAAAGTTGAAGATGTTTTGATTGCAAAGAAAAAAGGAATTACAATCTGGGACTTGAAAGAAGGAGCTATTGTTGCTACAGGTTCTCTTAGAAGAAGAGCTCAACTTTTACATTTAAGACCTGATTTGAAAATTGTTGAGTTAAGAGGTAATGTTCCAACAAGAATAGAAAAGTTTTTAAGTTCTAATTGGGATGCAATAGTATTGGCTCGTGCTGGAGTAGAAAGATTAAAATTGAATAAATATATCTCCTCTTTTATACCTCTGGAAGAAATTTTACCAGCTGTTGGTCAAGGCGCTCTTGGTATTGAAATTAATAGCAATAATAAGATCGTTGAAGAAATAGTAAAAGAAGTAAACGATGAAAATACTTTTTTAGCTATTAAAGCTGAAAGAGCATTACTGAAATATCTTGAAGGGGGATGTCAAATACCTATTGGAGCTTATGGAGAAGTAAAATCTAATGGTCTTTATATCGATGCAATAGTAGCATCAGTTGATGGAGCAGTTACTTTTAGAAAAAAAGCGAGAGGTTCAAAAAATAATCCCGAGAAATTAGGAGAAACCTTAGCTAAGGATTTATTAAAAGCAGGTGCTTATGAAGTAATAAAGGAAATATTTAATGAAAAAAGGAATTAATCTAATTTTGGAAAATGTTTCTGTATTAGTTACAAAATCTGAAAAAGAAGCAAAACACTCATTATCTAGACTCATTAATGAAGGAGCAGACTTAATTTTTTTCCCAACAATAAAAATAAAACCAATCTATACTAAGGATGATTTTACAGACTTAATTGTAGAACCTCATCAGTTTGATTATATAATCTTTACCTCTGCAAATGCAGTTGAGGTTTTTTCTGGAATTATAAGTGAGTATAAACTTGACCTTTCAAAAACAAAAATTGCAGTAGTGGGTAAGGTAACAGCAGAAGAATGTAGAAGTCGTGGCCTTTACATTCATTTAATTCCTGAAGAATATAGTGCTAAAGGTCTAATTAAAAAGTTTTCTGAGATTGGCATTTATAATAAAAAAATATTGATTCCTGGTTCAGCTTTATCGAGAGAAGATTTAAAAATTGGATTAACAGAACTTGGGGCTAAGGTTGTTTCAATTCCAATTTATGATGTGGTCACTAATGATATTAGTGAATTGAAAAATGATTATGAAAAAATTTTAGCTAAAAAGCCAAATGTTTTTATCTTTACTAGTCCTTCCTCTTTTGAAAATTATTTGAAACTACTAAATATAAACCAGCCAGAGGTTTATTTTGAAAAAACAGTAGTTTGTGCAATAGGTCCTACTACAGAATTTGAGATTGAAAGTTGCAATGTAAAAGTAAATATTGTCCCCAAAATTTATTCACTTGAAGGTTTAGCGGATGCAATATTAGAATATTTCAATTTATCAAAAAATATTGCATAAATATTAGGAGGAAATTTTGGAATTACAGAATAACTTATTTTTAAGAGCTTGTAAAAGGCAAAATGTTGAGAGAACGCCTATATGGATAATGCGTCAAGCAGGAAGATATTTACCAGAATATAGAAAAATCAGAGAAAAATATGATTTCCTTACAATGTGCAAAACTCCAGAACTTGCAGCCGAAATAACAATACAACCAGTTGATATACTAGGTGTGGATGCAGCAATTATTTTTTCTGATATACTTGTCGTTCCAGAAGCTATGGGGATGAAATTAGAAATAATAGAAAATAAAGGCCCTAAACTTTATGAACCTATAAGATCTGAAAGTGACATTAAAAGTCTTAACAATACTGATCACTTAGAAAAATTAAAATATGTCTTTGATGCTATTAAATTGACTAAAAAATTATTAAACGAAAGAGTTCCTCTAATTGGTTTTTCAGGCTCTCCATGGACATTAATGACTTACATGGTAGAAGGGAACGGTTCCAAAAACTTTATTGAGGTAAAAAAATTAATTTATAACGAACCAATTTTGGCACATAAATTACTGAATTTAATTTCGGATGTTGTTTCAGATTATTTATCAATGCAAATTCAATCGGGTGCAAATGCAATTCAGATTTTTGATACTTGGGCTGGTCTTCTTTCTCAAAAAGATTATGAAGAGTTTTCTCTTCAATATATATCAAAAGTAATTTCTCAAATAAAAAGAAATGGTGAACCAGTGATTGTGTTTGTAAAGGGGATTCATAATTTAGATATGCTTGGAGCTTGTGGTGCTGATGTAATAAGTATAGATTGGACAATTGATTTGGCATTAGCAAAGAAACAAATTGGAAATAAAGTTGCATTGCAAGGGAATTTAGATCCAGCTATTTTGTATGCACCAAAAGAAAAAATAAAAGAAGAAGCGGTAAATATTTTAAAATCGTTTGGTTATGGGTCAGGGCATATTTTTAATCTTGGACACGGAATTTTACCAGATGTTGATCCAGTAAACGTAAAATATCTTGTTGAAGTAGTAAAAGAAGAAAGTAAAGTGTTTCATCAACATAATTTCTTTACAAGGGAGTAATCATGTTTGAAATAGATTTGAATCTTATAAGAAAATATGATAGACCTGGACCACGATATACGAGTTATCCAACTGCACCTCAGTTTAATGAATCTTTTACATCTGAAAAGTTTTTGGATGAAATTATAAGAACAAATAATCTTGAGAATCCCCCAAATCTTTCTCTTTACTTTCATATTCCTTACTGTGATACTTTGTGTTACTTTTGCGGCTGTAATATGTTAATTACAAGAAATCGTGATAGAATAAAAGAGTATCTTCGATACTTAAAAAATGAAATAGATTTACTTCGCTCATATATTATTGAAGGTCGAAAGGTAGTACAACTACACTGGGGCGGAGGAACTCCAACGCACTTAAACCCTGATGAGATAATAGATTTAAAATCCTATATAAATAAAAATTTTTATATAGATATAAATGCTGAACAGGGCTGTGAAATTGACCCAAGAGGATTAACCAAAGAGCATATTGAGGCATTAAAAGTAAGTGGATTTAACAGAATAAGCATGGGTGTTCAAGATTTTAACGAAAAAGTTCAAAAAGCTGTAAATAGAATTCAACCAGAGGAATTGACAAGACAGGTTATTGACTGGGTAAGAGAGTTAAAATTTCAAAGCATAAACATTGATTTAATTTATGGACTGCCGTTCCAAACAGTTGAATCATTTTCTGAAACTATAGATAAAGTTATAGAGATCTCTCCTGATAGGATTGCTGTTTTTAATTTTGCCCATGTACCTTGGCTAAAAAAACATCAAGCATTAATAAAGCCCGAAGATTTGCCAAAACCAGAAGAAAAATTAATGATATTTAAATCAACAATTGAAAAATTAACATCGGCGGGGTATGTTTTTATTGGTATGGATCATTTTGCGAAACCAGAAGATGAATTAGCTGTAGCTTTAAGAGAAAAAAAACTATACCGTAATTTTCAAGGCTATAGTACACACGCTGGATGCGACCTTTATGGCTTTGGAATTACTAGCATAAGTCAGATTGGAAGATGTTATGCACAAAATGTTAAGAAAGAAAAAGAATATTACAATAAATTAGATAACGAAATTATTCCAACAGAAAGAGGTTTTTATTTGAGCGATGATGATTTATTAAGAAGACATGTAATTACAAAAATAATGTGTGATTTTGAACTTGATTTTTCATCTGTTGAAAATCTTTTTAACATTGAGTTTGAAAATTACTTTAATCGTTCTTTAGAAAGACTAACAGAATTTATTAACGATGGACTAGTTGAAATTAAAAATAGAAAATTAATAGTTACTCAAATGGGTAGAATTTTAGTTCGTAATATAGCAATGAATTTTGATTGGTATATTGAACAAAAAATTGATAGAGCCCAATATTCTAGAACAATATGAAATTTGTATGCTAATAAAATTTTGTAAAATTATGTGTTTAATTCGAAAATCTAAATTTGAATTCGACTAAAAAATTTTTCGTAGATAACTAAAAACAAAATATATTCAAAGTTGTCATAAATTTAAGTAATATATTTTGGAAAACAATAGAAAGGAGGTAAATATTGAATAAGTATACAGTGGTATTATTGAATCTTGGGGGACCAGATTCTCTTGAAGCAGTTGAACCTTTCCTTTATAATTTATTCTGTGACCCAGATATTTTTAAATTGCCTTTTGCACAAAAGCTATTTGCAAAATTAATTTCTCACTTTAGAGCTCCCAAAGTTATTGAAGAGTATAAACTTATTGGTGGTAAATCACCTATTGGGGAGTGGACAGAAATTCAGAGAAAAAAACTCGAAAATAAATTGAGAGAGAGACAATTAAATGTAGATGTTCATGTTGCAATGAGATATTGGAAGCCTTTTACAAAAGATGTAGTACAAAAAATTGAAAGAGAAAATTATTCTAAAATTATTTTGCTTCCACTTTATCCTCACTATTCGTTTACAACAACAGGTTCTTCTTTTAATGAATGGAATAGAAATTATAAAGGAGATAAGAATAAACTGGTTTATATTAAAAATTATCATCTTAACGAAAAGTACATTGACTCCTTAAACCAAAGAATTGATGAGACAATTTCTAAATTTCCACAAGAAGAACAAAAAAATATTCATTTAATTTTCAGTGCACACGGAACTCCAATAAGTGAAGTTAAAAAGGGAGATCCTTATAGCCATCAAATAAAAGAAACTATGGAAGCAATAATGAAAGCAAGAAATTATTCCCATCCTTATCATCTCGCTTTTCAAAGTAAAGTTGGACCAATGAAATGGCTTGAACCAGCAACTGATAAAGTTATAGAAGATTTAGGAAAAGATGGAATTAAAAATCTCTTAGTAGTGCCAATTAGTTTTGTTTCTGACCATATTGAGACTTTATATGAACTTGATATTGAGTATAGACATGTAGCCCACCAAGTAGGAGTTGAAAACTATTTTGTTATAAAGGGCTTAAATGATTCTGATTTATTTGTAGAAGCTTTAGTAGAAGAGGTGTTAAAAGTGTTAAATTAAAAAATGTTGTTATTGGCTTAAAAAAAACAAATAAAACATTTACAATCCTTGATTAATCGCAATGTTTTGTTTTTTATATGATTAGGCTAATTAAATAGGTTTATTGGTAAATTAAGCAATATTTATAAACCTAGCATTAATTTTATTAATTAATTGGAAATAAAAAATGAAACTGAAACTATTATTGTTTTCAGCCTTGTTTTTACAAATATTAACCCTAAACGCTCAAGAGAGTATAACTATGGACAATCCCTTTTTCAAAACTTGGAATACTCCATTTCAAACTCCTCCTTTTAACGAAATAAAAAATGAGCACTTTCTTCCTGCTATTGAAGAAGCAATAAAAATTGAAGCAAACGAGATTAATAAGATTACGGATAACCCAGAACCTCCAACTTTTGAAAATACGATTGAAGCGATGGAATTAAGTGGCGAGTTGCTTGAGAAAGTAACAAATATATTTTTTGGACTTAATAGTGCGAATACAAATGATGAGTTACAAGCTATAGCACGTAAAATTACTCCTATGCTTTCCAAGCATAGAGATGATATTTACTTAAATGAAAAATTATTTAGAAGAATAAAAACATTATATGAACAAAGAGAAAAACTTAATTTAACAGCCGAACAAAAAAGATTGCTTGAATTTTATTATCTCGATTTTTTAAGAAGTGGTGCTAATTTAAATGATAAGGAAAAAGAAGAGCTAAGAAAAATTAATGAAGAACTTTCTCTCCTTTCACTAAAATTCAATGAAAATTTACTTAAAGAAACAAACGTCGTTGCCTTAGTTATTGATAAAGAAGAAGATTTGGTTGGTTTACCAGAAAATGTAATTAAGTATGCATCGGAATTAGCAGAAGAGAAAGGATATAAAGGGAAATGGGTTTTCACATTACAAAAACCAAGTTGGATACCTTTTCTTCAATATTCGCCTAAAAGAGAGTTAAGAGAAAAATTATTTAAGGCATATATTAATCGTGGAAATAATAACAATGAATTTGACAATAAAAAAATTATTTCAAGAATAATTTCACTTAGAGTTAAAAAAGCAAATCTGCTTGGATATAAAACTCATGCAGATTTTGTACTTGAAAGAAATATGGCAAAAAGTCCTAAGAATGTTTATAAGTTTTTAAATGAACTTTGGAAACCTGCTTTGAAGAGAGCTAAAATGGAAGTTGAAGAAATGCAGAAAATTATAGATAAAGAAGGTGGCAATTTTAAATTGCAACCTTGGGATTGGTGGTATTATGCGGAAAAAGTTAAACAAGAAAAATATGCTCTCGATGAAGAAATGCTGCGTCCATATTTTAAAATGGAGAATGTTTTAAAGGGCGCTTTTGAAGTTGCATCACGACTTTATGGAATTAAATTCATAGAAAGAGATGATATTCAGGTTTATCATCCAGATGTAAAAGTATTCGAAGTACAGGAAGCAGATGGAAAACACATTGGAATTTTTTATGCAGACTATTTTCCACGCGATGGTAAAAGAAGTGGTGCATGGTCAAGCACTTTTAGAAGTCAATCTAATATTAAAGGAAAATATGTAACACCTTTAGTTTATAACGTAGGAAATTTTTCTAAGCCAACTTCAGACAAACCAGCTTTGATGAGCATCGACGAAGTAAATACTTTATTTCATGAATTAGGACATGCACTTCATTCTTTATTTTCAAACACTGTTTATCACGGATCAAAGTGGGTTCCAAGAGATTTTGTAGAATTACCATCTCAAATAATGGAAAACTGGGCTTTTGAACCTGAGGTATTAAAACTATATGCAAAACATTATCAAACAGGTGAAACAATACCTAAAGAGTTAATAGATAAAATTGAGAATTCAAAACTCTTTAATCAAGGATTTGAAACAGTAGAATACCTTGCTGCATCATTTCTTGATATGGACTGGCATACAATAAGTGATACATTAGAGAGAGATGTTATTCAATTCGAAAAAGAATGTTTTGAAAGAATCGGTAAAATTCCTGAAATTGAATCTAGATACCAAACTACTAACTTTGCACACATTGTAGGTGGGTATTCGGCGGGTTATTATAGCTACATTTGGGCAGCTGTTTTAGATGCAGACGCATTTGAAGCATTCAAAGAAAAAAGAAATTTGTTTGATAAAGAAACTGCTAATGCATTCAGAAATTTTATACTTTCAAAAGGTGGTACAGAAGATCCTATGCAGCTATACATAAAATTCAGAGGACGCGAACCCAAAATCGATGCTTTATTGAAGCGTAGAGGATTAAAATGATAAACGAATAAATTGTTTAGGGAGATTCTATGAGTAAAAAAGTGGTTGTTCTTGGAGCAGGGATATCAGGACTTGCTTCTGCCTATTGGCTTAATAAAAAAGGTTATGAGGTGAAAGTTCTCGAAGCTCGTAACGAACCCGGTGGTTCTATGCAAACCGAATTTGTTGACGATTTTTTGATTGACTATGGCCCAAATAGTGGACTTGAAACTACTCCATTGATACGGCAAATAGTAGATGAAGTAGGATTGTCAGAAGAATTTGTTTATGCAAATGAGTCTTCTAAAAATCGATATATATTGAAAAACGGAGAGCTTCACGCACTCCCTTTAAATCCAATTCAATTCTTTAAAACAAAACTATTCTCAACAAAAGCAAAATTTAGATTAATGGCAGAACCATTTATTGGCAAATCTGAAGATGGTTACTACCAGAGCGTGGCAGATTTTGTTAGAAGAAGATTGGGGATAGAATTTTTGGATTATGCAATTGATCCTTTTGTAAGTGGTGTTTTTGCAGGTGATCCAGAAAAGTTAAGTGTAAAATCTGCATTCCCTAAATTGTATCGTCTTGAAGAGGTTTATGGAGGATTGATTAAAGGAATGATAAAAGGAGCAAAGGAAAGAAAACAAAGAGAAGAAAAATCAAAACAAAGTGCGAAAATGTTTTCATTTCTCAATGGAATGCAGTCGCTTCCAAAAGCAATAGCAAATAAATTGAAAGAAAATATTTTATATAACTGTGTTGTTAACAAAGTAAAAAAGGAAAGAGATAAATGGGAAATATTTTATGAAATGAATGGTCAAGAAAATAGAATTTATTCAGATTATATTTTATCAACTCTTCCTGCTTATATTGCTTCCAAAGTATTTAAAGAACAGGATCCAGAATTATCCAAACATTTAAGCGAAATTTATTATCCCCCTGTGATGGTTTTGTATCTTGGTTTTATAAAAGAAAATGTGAAAAGACTTTTAGATGGTTTTGGATTTCTAATCCCTTCTAAGGAAAAAAAACATTTTCTTGGTGCAATATGGAGTTCTGCAATTTTTCCGAATCGATGCTCAGAAGATAAGGCAGCTTTTACTTTATTTATAGGCGGTGCTCGTTCTCCTCAGTTGTTTGATATAGGTATTGAAAAGTTAATCGAAATAGTTATTGATGAATTCAAAGAAATTATGAATATAAAAGGAGAACCAGTTTTAGTAAAATATAAACTTTGGGAAAAAGCGATTCCTCAATATAACTTAGGATATATAGAATACGAAAGGTATTTTGAAAAATTTGAAAGAGAGAATCATGGTATTTACTTAAGTGGTAATTATAGAGGAGGAATTTCTGTTGGAGATTGCATAAAAAACTCTGAAAAAATTATCAATTTAGTGGAAAGTTAATTTATTAATCTCATAACTCTTCATTTGTTATACTTTAAGAATTTACTTTGGTGCCAATTAATTTGTTACTTACAGAATTTTTTAGCATCATATCTATTAGTAAATAAGAAGTAAAATTTAGATTATGGATACAAACCATATTCATGTTATTTTTGGAGCATCTGGTGACCTTGCTAAAAGAAAATTGATTCCTGCACTTTATTCATTATATGTTCAGAATTTAATGCCCGAAAAATTTTTGATAGTTGGTGCGGCTAGAACCGATATTTCAAATGATGGCTTCAGAGAATTAATGGGAGAATCTATAAAGAAATTCTATAGATATGATGATTTTTCGAAGTTGAATGAATTTTTGAAACATTTATTTTATGAAAAAATTCAATATGATGATATTAATTCTTATCAAAACTTGAGTGATAAGCTTAATAAGTTTAGGGTCGATAAAGAAATAAATGGTAATTCAATTTTTTATCTGTCAACGCCACCAAGTTTATATGACGTAATTCCTCTTAACTTAGCCTTGGTTGGATTAAATAATGAAAGTGATGGTTGGAAGAGGTTAATAATAGAAAAACCATTTGGTTATGATCTTTATTCAGCATTAAAATTAAAAGAAATGCTTTTAAGAAATTGGAAAGAGGAACAAATTTTTAGAATTGATCATTACCTTGGCAAAGAAACTGTTCAGAATTTACTGGTAACAAGATTCTCAAATGGGATTTTTGAACCACTTTGGAACAGAAATTATATACATCATATTGAAGTAACTTCTGCAGAAAAAATTGGGGTTGAAAACCGAGGTGGTTATTATGATAACATAGGTGCTTTGCGGGACATGATTCAAAATCATCTTTTACAAGTTGTTGGTTTAATTGCAATGGAACCTCCGTCTTCGCTTGAACCAATTTTTATACGTAATGAAATATTGAAAGTTTTTCAATCACTTCATCCTATTAAGATAGAAGAAGTTCCGTTTGTCTCTGTAAGAGGTCAATATATTTCTTCTTATGTTAATGATGAGTATGTAAAAGGTTATAGGGAAGAAAATAATATATCTCCTGAATCTAAAACAGAAACTTACGCTGCGTTGAAATTTTACATAGATAACTGGAGATGGGGTGGGGTGCCTTTTTATGTTAGAACTGGTAAAAGACTACCTACTCAAGTAACAGAAGTAGTAATTCACTTCAAACCAACGCCTCATTTTCTCTTCTCAAGAAAAAATATTTATGAAGCTTGTAATAAATTAATAATTAGAATTCAACCTGATGAAGGAATGCTCCTTGAAATAGGGATAAAAACACCGGGTCAAGGTTTTGAAGTACAAAATATTGATTTGGATTTTAGATATTCAGAATTAAGAAATCAAAGAATACCAGAAGCTTATGAACGTCTTTTGTATGATACTATAAATGGAGATAATACACTTTTTGCTAGGACAGAAGAAGTAATAGCAGCATGGAAATTTCTTACACCAATAATAGAAGCTTGGAAAAATAATCCTGATATTCCACTATACGGTTATCCAGCAGGTACATGGGGGCCATTGGAGGCAAATAAGTTGTTCGAAGATAAAAATATTACTTGGCATTATCCATGTCGTAATCTTTCAGATAATAATTCTTATTGTGAGTTATGAAAGAAATTAAGATTGTGGTTTTTAATGATATAAGTTCTATTGCTCAGAAAGCAATTGAATATTTATCTAAAAAAATAAATTCGATGCAGCAAAATGATTTTTTTACAATAGCATTATCTGGTGGTTCAACTCCTAAAAATTTATTTTCTGTCATTTCTAAAGATTATAAAGATTCTTTAGATTGGACTAAGATAAAAATTTTTTGGGGAGATGAAAGATGTGTAAATCCAACTGATGAACAAAGCAATTATTTTATGGCTTATAATTATCTTATAAAACATTTGAATATCCCAAAAGAAAATTTATTTAGAATTAGAGGTGAAATAAATCCAGAGGAGGAAGTAAAGAGATATTCAAAAATTTTGGAGAAAGAATTAAATATCGTAAATGGATTACCTTCCTTTAATTTAATAATGCTTGGATTGGGCGAAGATGGACACACAGCATCTCTTTTTCCTAATCAGCTAAATTTATTTTTTTCAGACAACTATTGTGTAGTTTCTTTTCATCCAGAGAATAATCAAAAAAGAATTTCAATTACTGGAAAAATTATAAATAATGCAGAAGAAGTGGTTTTTCTTGTTACAGGTAAGAATAAGTCTGAAAAGATTTATGAGATTATAAACGAAAGCAAAAATGCTAAGGACTATCCAGCATATTTCGTAAAACCAGATTCAGGCAAATTGATTTGGTTGATAGATAGAGAAGCTGCAACGCTACTTGATAAATCTAAAGTAAGCTTAACAATATGAATATTAAGTTTAAGTAATTTTAAGAAGTTTTATATAACTATAAATTTTATATTTAGTTAAGTATTGAAATAATTGTAAATATATTTTTTATAAAAAAAGAGAGTAAGTTATGGCAGTATATCCAACAAAAAGATTAAGAAGATTAAGATATAATCCTTTAGTCCGCGATTTAGTTCGTGAGACACAATTAAGCAAAGATGATTTAATATACCCTTTGTTTGTGGTACCAGGAACAAAAGTAAAAAACGAAGTTCGGTCTATGCCCAATGTATACCAAATGTCGATTGATGTACTTGTTGAAGAATGTAAAGAAGTAGAACAACTTGGTATTCCTGCTGTAATTTTATTCGGCATACCAGAACATAAAGATGAGATGGGTTCGGAGGCTTATGATCCAAATGGAATTGTTCAAAGAGCGGTTAGGGAAATAAAAAAGAACACTTCTAACTTATTAGTTATTACTGATGTTTGTATGTGTGAATATACTTCACATGGTCATTGTGGAATTTTGAATGGTGAAAAGATTTTGAATGATGAAACAGTTGAGCTTCTAGCTAAAGAAGCTTTGACACATGCTCAAGCAGGTGCAGATATTGTAGCTCCATCAGATATGATGGATGGTAGAGTTGCAGCAATACGAAAAATTCTCGACGAAAATGGATTTATTGAAATTCCAATTTTAAGTTATGCTGTTAAGTATGCATCAGGATATTATGGACCTTTTAGAGATGCTGCAGAATCAGCACCTGCTTTTGGTGATAGACGTTCTCATCAAATGGATATTGCAAATGCACTTGAGGCCTTAAGAGAAGCAGAGGAAGATATAGAAGAAGGAGCTGATATTATTATGGTTAAACCAGCAGGGGCTTATCTTGATATAATCTGGCGTGTAAAAGAAAAATTTGGGATGCCAACAGCAGCATATCAGGTGAGTGGAGAATATGCAATGATTAAAGCAGCAGCAAGATTAGGATGGATTGACGAAGAAAGGATTATGCTAGAATCACTTATTGCAATTAAACGCGCAGGAGCAGATATGATTTTAACATACTTTGCTAAAGATGTTGCAAGATTTTTAGACAGAAATCATTAATAAAAATTAATTTTTTCTTGTTAGACCAAAATTCATGTAAAGAATATTTTTACAGTATAAATAATTTTGTTTAATAATTCAGTTGAATAGTAAAAAGAGATTTTCTGAAGTTAGAAGAATTTTTACTTTTAAGAATACATTTGCTGCTCTGAAATATCCAAATTATAAATTGTGGTTTCAGGGACAGATAATTTCACTCTTCGGTTCATGGATGCAAACTACTGCTCAGTCCTTTTTCATTTTTGAATTAACACATTCACCTGCATTTCTTGGTTATGTTGGATTTGCTAATGGAATACCTACTTGGTTATTTATGTTATATGGTGGAGTAATAGCAGATAGATTTCCAAGAAAGAATATTATTATTGTAACTCAGATTACTATGATGATTTTCGCATTTGTCCTTGCATTTTTGACTTTTACTCGTCTTATCCAACCATGGCATATTATTTTACTTACTTTTTTGCTTGGCGTAGCAAATGCTTTTGATGCACCAGCAAGACAGGCATTTGTTAATGAACTTGTAGAAAGAGAAGATTTAATAAATGCTATCGCATTAAATTCTACAATGTTTCATACTGCTGCTGCTATTGGACCAGCTATAGCGGGAGTTGCGTATGCAGTGTTTGGTCCTGCTTGGTGTTTTACAATTAACGGGATTTCATTTTTGGCAGTAATTTATAATTTATTTAGAATGAAATTAATTTCTCAGAATAATAGAGAACCAAATAAGTCGACATTAAAAGAGTTTTCTGATGGACTAAAATATTTGAAAAATCAAAGATTTTTGTTATTAATAATGTTAATTGTTGCTTTTACAAGTATGTTTGGTTTAAGTTTGATTACATTGTTTCCTGCTTGGACTGTCAAAATTCTTAATGGAAATGCTACAACGAATGGAGTACTTCAAGCTGCAAGAGGGGTTGGAGCTGTGCTTTGCGCTTTAATGATTGCTTCTGCTAACAAATATATAGTCAGAGGAAAAGTTTTAACCCTCGGAATGATCTCTCTTCCTATATTGATGATATTGTTTTCTTTTAATAGAACCCTTGTAGAATCATTAACATTACTTGTTTTTATAGGAGCTTCGATTCTTGCAATTAATAACCTTTCGAATGGATTAATACAAACTTTTGTTACTGAGGAATTCCGTGGAAGAGTTATGGGAGTTTATAGTTTTAGTTTTTTTGCTTTAATGCCAGTAGGTGCTCTTTTTATTGGGACACTTGCTGAACATTTTGGTTCTCCTACTGCAATTTTAATTAATGGTATTCTTTTATTAATCTTATTTGTATTAATTTTACTTAATTATCCCAAGATTATAGAAGTTGAGTAAATATCTAAATTTCGATTTCTTTTGGATCGCTCTCTAGTTCTATTATTTTCCATTCATTTTCTTCTTTATTAAACTCTGTAATTTTTTGTAATGGCACTTTTAAGTATTTTCCTATAGCAGTAGCAGCAATTTGTCCATTTTCTAATATTAATTCCCCACTTCCCTCAAACATTCTGTTATTTTCAGATGTAATTCTTCCTATTACTATTAGTTTTTCGTTTAAAGGAATAGGTTTCTTAAATTTAACATTTAATTCAATTGTTACTCCCCATACTTCTTCTTTGTGATGGTTGAGGATTGCTCTACCTATTGTTTCATCTAAAATTGCAGATGCTATGCCACCGTGCATTCTCCCAGGATAACTTTGATGTTCTTCCGTAGGTTTAAAAATTGCTATTAATTCTTTGGTTTCTGTAATATAGAAATGAGCTTTAATACCAAAATTATTTTTTAATCCACATACAAAACAAAGCTTTGAATTATGTTGTTTACCAACAATTTTGTAAATCATTTTTTACTTTAGTTTTTTTTATTTACAAAATTAATTAATAAAAAGTTATAAAACTGAGGATATTTTTAATATAATAGGAGTTCTAATTCGAAAAGTTGTCTACTCTATCAGGAAAGTTTTATAGATATTTTAATGCTGTTAATTGTAAAAGTTTGATTTGGTATGGTATGTTTTTAATTAACTTCTCCAAAAAGTGTTGCAGAAGTAGCACGAATAATTCTTACTTTAACGTAATCACCAATATTTATGTTATCTTTTTTAGGAATTATAACAACTTTGTTAGTATCGGTTCTTCCCGATAAAAATTGATCAGATTTTTTACTAGTTCCTTCAACCAGAATTACTTCTTCTGAACCAATTAACTGTTGATTTATTTCAAAAGAAATTTTTTGTTGTAGCTCAATAATTTCATTTAATCTTCTTATTTTAATTTCTTCGGGAACATCATCTTTCATGTTGTAAGCTTTTGTTCCTTCTCTTGGGGAATACTTAAACATGTAAGCTCCATCGTAGCGAATTTCTTTCATTACATCTAAAGTCATTTGATGATCTTCTTCTGTTTCAGTTGGAAAGCCTGCTATAATATCAGTAGAAAAACTAACGCCGGGAATAATCTTTCTTGCTTTTTCAATTAAATTAAGATAATGTTCTATTGTATAAGAACGATTCATTAATTCAAGTATTCTATTCGAACCTGATTGAACAGGTAAGTGGATATAGTTACATATGTTATTGTGCTCTGCAATAGTGTGTAATAATTTATCTGACATATCTTGTGGATGTGAAGTTGTAAATCTTACTCTTATATTTCTATCTACAGATGCAACGGCTGCAAGTAAATCTGCAAAGTCTTTACCATTATCGTTATAGGAATTTACGTTTTGACCAAGTAATGTAACTTCTTTAAATCCTCGTTCAGAAAGTTTCTCTACTTCTTTAACCACAGATAAAAGAGAGCGACTTCTTTCGCGGCCTCTTGTAAATGGAACAACACAGAAAGAACAAAATTTATCGCAGCCGCGCATTACAGCAATCCACGCACTAATGCCATCTTCACGGTATGGTTCAATATCTTCATAGGTTTCTGTTCTTGATAGTTTAACTCCTATTCCTTTTTCACCTCCGAATGCAAGTTCTAAATATTCTGGTAATCTTCTATATTCATCAGGACCAACTACAACATCAACAATTTTTTTCTCTTCAATTAAGTTTTTTCGTAGTCTTTCTGCCATGCACCCTAAAATTCCAATAACTGTAGTTGGGTTATTCCTTTTAAATCTTTTTAAGTGATCAAGACGGTGAAATATTTTTTCTTCTGCATGTTCTCTTACACTGCAAGTATTTAAAAGAATAACATTAGCTTTATCTATTTCATTAGTTATTTCATAGCCTTGTTTTTTTAAAATTCCCATTACAAGTTCAGAATCGGCTAAATTCATTTGGCAACCATATGTTTCAATATACACGTGATTTTTGCTCATCATACTTTTTCTACTAAGATTATTAATTTCGGGTAACAAAGCTAAAAATAATCGAATTGAATAACAAGACAAAATGCCTTTATTAGAAATTAGTTTTATCAAAATTAAAATTAATTACCGTGATATTGAAAAGTATTAGGAATGAATTAATTATTTTTCAGTTCAGATTTAATAATTTTTAGAGGATAAAAATGGTTACACTTAAAAGTGAAAATTTATTCAACGAGGCAAAAAAATACATACCCGGGGGTGTAAATTCTCCTGTAAGAGCTTTTAAGTCTGTCGGCGGAACACCGCTTTTTATATCAAGGGGTAATGGTTCAAAAATGATTGACGTTGATGGGAATGAATTTATTGATTATATAGGTAGCTGGGGGCCACATCTTTTTGGTCATAATCCTCCATTTATAAGAGAAGCAATTCTAAGTGCCCTTGAAAATGGAACAAGCTTTGGTGCACCAACCGAGCTTGAAGTTAAAATTGCAAAATTAATTTGTGAACTGGTGCCTTCTGTGGAAATGGTTAGAATGGTTAATAGTGGAACAGAAGCTACAATGAGTGCAATTCGTGTTGCTCGTGGCTACACAGGAAAAGATAAGATAGTAAAATTTGAGGGATGTTATCATGGACATGCTGATTTTTTCTTAATTAAGGCTGGAAGCGGAGCTTTAACTTTTGGTGTTCCTACTTCTCCAGGGGTTACTAAAGGAAATGCTGCTGATACTTTGATTGCAGAATATAACAATATAGAATCAGTAAAAAAAATAATTCATGAGAATAAAACCACAAATGGCAACCAAATAGCTGCTATAATAGTTGAACCTGTTGCAGGAAACATGGGAACAATTCTACCAGTAGAAAATTTTCTTAAAGAGTTAAGAGAGCTTTGTAACGAAGAAAAAATTGTATTGATATTTGATGAGGTTATGACTGGTTTTAGATTATCAAAAGGAGGTGCTCAAGAATTATATAATGTAAAACCAGATTTAACTACATTTGGAAAAATAATAGGTGGTGGTTTACCTGTTGGGGCTTATGGTGGAAAGCGTGAAATTATGGAAATGGTTTCTCCAAGTGGACCAGTTTACCAAGCTGGAACTTTGAGTGGTAATCCAATAGCAATGAGCGCGGGGTATGCAGCTCTTTCTTATATAAAAGACCATCCTGAGATATACGACACTTTAGATAAAAATTCTGCATACTTAGAAGAGGGCTTAAAAGATGGATTGAAAAACATTGGCAAAAATTTTCAAATAAACAGAATAGGTTCTATGATGACTTTATTTTTTACAGAAAAGCCTGTTGTTGATTATAATACTGCAATAAAATCAGATACACAGCTTTTTGGAAAATATTTTCACGAAATGTTAAAAAGAGGAATTTATTTACCACCCGCTCAATTTGAAGCAATGTTTGTTTCAATAGCTCACACAAAAGAAGATTTAGATAAAACAATCAAAGCAAGTTATGAATCGTTAAAATCTTTGAATTATTAATAAAATAGAACACGGATAACAACTTTTTCCTGCCATAGTCTGATCAGATTAGTGTTATCCGTGTTCTTTAGATAGAATTTATTTTATTATGTCTAGTAATTCAACTTCAAAAATTAAAAGAGAATTTGGTTCTATAGCATTCCCAGCGCCATTTTCTCCGTAACCTAACTCAGGGGGAATATAGAGCATCCATTTATCACCAACATGCATAAGTTGAAGAGCCTCTGTCCAACCTTTTATTACTTGATTAAGAGGAAATTCTGCAGGTTCACCTCTTTTGTAAGAATTATCAAATTCTCTACCATCTAACAAAGTTCCTATATAATGGACTTTTACAATACTAGTGTCCTTGGGTGAGGGTCCATTTCCTGATTTTAATACTTTATATTGAAGCCCACTTGGTAAAGTAACAACACCTTCTTTCTTTTTATTTTCTTCTAAAAAAGCTTCGGCAGCTTTTTTATTTTTTTCTTTAAGAGCATTCATTTGAGCGTTTCTTTTAGCAATCAATTTTTGATTGAAAGCAATCATTACTCTTTGAATATCATCGTCAGTCAGTAATGATATTCCTTTTACCTGATCTTTCATTCCACGATAAAGAATATCAAAGTTGATATGTAAATCTGCATCTTTCAAGTTTCTTCCTATATTTTGACCAATACTATAACTTATTGAATCGTCTTGAGTTTTTAGTTCTAACTTTTGTTCTTTTTTATTTTGAGCATGAATAGCAGAAAAGAATATTATAACTATGAAAAATAATTTTAAATATTTCATTGTAACTCCAAATCAATTTTGTTTTCTAATTATAACATCGAAAATAAATGTAAATGTAAATCAATTGCAAATTTATTGTTTTAATATTAGTGCAAAAATTTTATTTTGCTTTTGAATTAAATTAAGAGGAGAAATATGAGAATAACAATAACAATTTTAATCATCATATTTTTTTTCTCTAACAATTATTCACAAGGGTTTTATTCAAATAATCCTTTAACACACACTTATTCTATAGTTGCTTATGATTCAACAACTGGAGAAATAGGAGTGGCTGTTCAATCACACTGGTTTTCTGTGGGTACAGTTGTATGTTGGGGTGAGGCAGGAGTAGGTGTTATTGCTACACAATCCTTTGTTAATGTTTCTTTTGGACCAAGAGGTCTAGAACTGCTAAAGAAGGGCTTAACCCCGCAACAGGTTGTTGAGGAATTGCTAGCATCGGATGAAGGTAGAGATTATCGTCAACTTGCAGTTCTTGATGCTAAAGGAAATGCTTTTGCATTTACTGGAAAAAATTGTATTCAACCGGCAGGTCATATAACTGAAAGAGGATTCTCTGTGCAAGCAAATTTAATGTCTAATGATAAGGTTTGGCCTGCGATGGCCGAAGCATTTAAAAACTCAAAGGGTCCATTGGCTGAAAGAATGCTTGAGGCACTTGAAGCTGCTGAAAATGCTGGAGGAGATATTCGTGGCAAACAATCTGCGGCATTATTGGTTTTTTCAGGAAAACCTACTGGAAAAATTTGGGAAGATAAATTAGTTGATTTGAGAGTTGATGATAACCCAGAGCCATTAAAAGAATTAAGAAGATTGTTAAGAGTTCATCGTGCATACGAACACATGAATAAAGGCGATTTAGCAGTTGAAAAAAATGATATGGAAACTGCTATGAAAGAATATTCTGCTGCAATGGAAATGTTTCCAGATAACCTTGAAATGAAATTCTGGACTGCAGTAACTTTAGCAAACAATGGAAGACTTAAAGAAGCTTTGCCAATGTTTAAAGAAGTTTTTTCAAAGGAAAAAAATTGGAAGATTTTAACACCTAGATTAATTCCTAGTGGATTGCTCAAAGTTAAAAAAGAGGAATTCGACGAGATTATGAAGTATGATTAAACTATACTGTAATTATAAATGTATAATCCTGGTTTATGTTTGTGATTATATGAAACTTAATCTGGAATGGATTTTTATTTTTTATCTTGTATTGAATTTAAGAGAGAAAAAGTTAAGGAATAAAGTAGTCTATTCTGTATTAGTAATTAAAAGGTGCAGATTTACATGGAGTATACTCCATGTAAATCTGCTCGATTTGTTATAATAAATTACTCAAGACATAAATGTAAGATTTCTTTTACTTCTTTCTTTCCAATATTTTGATGCTCTCCAAGCATTTGACCCCTTTTCTCAAATCTTTCTGCTATTTCATCAAATTTTTCTGTTCCGATTCCATTTTCTTTTAATTTGGTCTTCATTCCAAGAGAACGGAAAAATTGCTCTGTAAATTCTATAGCTTTATCAGCAGCATCTTTACCTTCATAGTTCCAAATTCTTTTTGCATACTGTTTTAATTTAGCTTCTTTATTAGATTTTTGATGTTTTAAAACTCCGGGTAAAACAATTGCTAAAGTTCTTGCATGGTCTAAGCCATAAAATGCTGTAAGTTCATGACCAATTGAATGGGTTGCCCAGTCTTGTGGTACACCGCATCCTATGTTTCCATTCAATGCTTGAGTAGCAGTCCACATAATGTTAGCACGAATATCATAATCGTTTGGATTTTTTAATGCCTTGGGTCCTTCCTGAATTAAAATTGTCATCAAAGCTTCTGCAAATCTATCTTGAACTTCAGCATTTACTGGATAAGTCATATATTGCTCGACTATATGAACAAAGGCATCAACAATTCCATTTGCTGTTTGCCACTCAGATAAAGAAAATGTTGTTTCTGGGTCAAGAATTGAAAATTTTGGGTAAACAAGTGGATGTCCAAAAGATAATTTTTCTTTTGTTGATTCTCTTGAAATTACTGCCCACATGTTCATTTCTGAGCCGGTTGCGGGTAATGTTAAAACATCACCTAATGGAATGGCATCTTTAATTTCTACATCTTTAGTAAGAATATCCCAAGGGTCTCCATTTTCATATTTTGCAGCAACGGCTATAAATTTCGTGCCATCAA
The DNA here is from genome assembly GCA_026417975.1 of Melioribacter sp. Classification (GTDB taxonomy): domain Bacteria; phylum Bacteroidota; class Ignavibacteria; order Ignavibacteriales; family Melioribacteraceae; genus Rosettibacter. The sequence goes on along the minus strand of JAOACD010000008.1, from coordinate 18,045 downwards.
GAACAGAACCACCTCCTACGCTTAGTAAAAAGTCAATATTTTCTTTTTTACATGTTTCAACAGCTTTCATTAATGTTTCATATTTAGGATTTGGCTCAATTCCACCAAATTCTATTACATTGAAATTTTTTAGTGCATTTTTGACTTGCTCGTAAACCCCATTTTTCTTAATAGAACCACCTCCATAAGTCATTAATATTTTTGAATTTTTGGGGACGAGATTAGTAAGCTCACTTATAGAGCCTTTACCAAAAACTATTTTTACAGGATTATGATATATGAAATTAAGCATATTAAAACTCCCATTTGTTTTTGAAAAAAATTGAATAATTATCTTACAAAATTATAAAAGTTAGAAAGGAAATTCTTTTTTATAATCAATTTTAATCTGGGGCTTCTCTTGCTCTAGGTTTTTTTTGGCTAATTTGTGATAAATGTTTCCCTCTACATAAATTGCTTTGTATGGTTTTACTGGACAAGCGTACTCACAGGCGCCGCAACCAATACAATATTCTTCACGTACCTCTGGGATTACAAGATTATTTTCATACGGAATCATATGAACCGCTTTTGTTGGGCAATGTTCTGAACAAGCACCACATTCTGTTTTTTGAGTATAAACAATGCAATTTTGTTTAATAAATTTTGCAATACCAAGTTGTGTTAATTTTTTCCTTTCAAGCTCGATAGGTAAAATTGCACCAGTTGGACATACCTCGCTACATATATTGCAATCAAAATTGCAGAAACCAGCCTCGTTGTTTAATCTTGGTTGAAGCATTCCTTTAATACCATACTCTAGAAATGAAGGTTGTAGAACTTGAGTTGGGCATGTACTTATACATAAGTGACATGCAGTACATATTGAATTAAACCTTTTTATACTTATCGAACCGGGTGGAGATATTGCATTTTCTCTAAATATCGGGACTGTACTATTCTTTTTAATTGTTATTTGCTTTTTAACTTGTGCAAATATTGGTGATAATGCAGTTATGTAGCCTGCTACCAAAAATAAAAAATTTCTTTTTGACTCATCTATTAATTCTAATTTATATTCCTTCTGTTTCGAATGTTTTTTATGACTATAAATAATTCCTTCGGTTGGACATTGAGATATACAATTGAAACACATTACACATCTTGACATATCTACTGCTTTGGATTCACTATCAATACAATTTGCTTTACAATCTCTTTCACATAATCCGCAACTTAGACATTCTTCTTTATTTATAGTAATCTTGTATAACGAAAATTTTGATATAAGTCCTAGTAATGTGCCTACTGGACAAATAGTATTACAATACAACCTTCCATTTTTATATGCCATATAAGAGATTAGCAAAAAAAATAAAAGTGATATTATGAAAGGAGCTAAGTTAAACGATTTTATTTCGTAAGGGTAAAGCCAATAAATTTTGAAATTAACCAAAATAGCTGAAAAGAAATTATTTAGTTCAATTATTATAGGCCGAAAAATTTGTCCAGTTATTCTTCCATAGATACTATATGGGTCTAATAGATTAATTCCAAGGGCAATACCTGAAATAAAAAATAAAATACATAAAAAAAGTAAGCTCCAACGAAGAAGCTTTTGTTCTTTTGAATAATTAAATCTCTTTTTTCTTTTTTTAATTTTTTTTGAAATGTAATTAATGACATCTTGGAAGAATCCTAAAGGACAAATAGTGGAACAGTAAATTCTTCCCAAAAGTGTTGTTAACAATAGAATCAATATAAAGCCGGTAGAAAATATTGTAAATAAGGAAAAAGCTTTGAGTAGAGATGGTACAAATTGGAAGTATGTTATATATTTTGTTAATGAAGATGGTATTTGCTCTGAGAAGTTAATTAAAATAATAGTTGTTGGAATAAAAAATAGAAATGAGAGAGCAATACGTATTTTTCTGAATGATGTATTGTCCATTTTTAAAGTATAATACGATTAATTTTTAGTGAATTAAGGTCTTTAGTTCCCACTCCCATTTCATGAGCTAAAGAGATGTGTCGTATTTCATCTGGATTTAATCCAAAAAGTTTTGCAGCGGCAGCATCTGCAGCCACAATATCTCTTGAGATAATTTGGGATTTCATAATTACCACGTCGCTTAAAGAGACTCCTCGGGGACCATTGCTCTTTAACACATAATAAGCATCTACTATGTTTAAATCCGGTTTTCTGAATGTAGAAAAATCTGCAATGCATTGATGTAAATCAGTTCGATGCCAGTAACCCCTATCCCAAACTACGCCCATTAAGTTCTTCATAGAAATTGTTAATCTTGTAGAACCATGATTTTTTAAAATAGGCATGTTAATAAAAACGTCACATTCAAGAACTAATTCATGTACTTTGTCTTTTTTTAATTTTTTCCCGTTCTTAATTTCTACTTCATGGTAGTAATTTTCGCTATTTGCTGGAACAATTTCTCCGCCAGCATCTTTTACTGCTTTTTCAATGCCGCTATTAGAGTAACATCTTTTCCAATCATCACATGTGTGGTCAAATACATAAACTTTTTTTGCACCTGCTTCATAACAATGTTCGATTACACGTTTTACAAGTTTTGGATTAGTGTTAGCTGCTCTTTCAGGTGAAACGTCCCAACCAATATTTGGTTTGATTAGAACCGTTTGATTTTTCCTTATAAAGGTTTTCATTCCACCCAAAGATTTAATAGCCTCATCAAACATTTTGTCGGGCTCACCACCCTTAATTGCAACTAAGTCATAATTTTGTGTTTGATTTGATTCTAATTTGTGTACGTATTTCCCAACAAAACCAGGTAAAGAAAAGGAAAGACTAACTAGTATTCCTGTTTTTGCGCTTTTTTTAATAAACTCTCTTCTTTTCATAATTTTTTTCCTTTTTTTCGCGAAAATCTTTTATTAAAAGATAGATATATATTATATTGTATTCAAGAATTAATGAATACTTTTAAGGTGAAAAAATGAATACATCCACAATTCTTTTAAGTGAAAGTAAAATAAAAAATATTACTTACGATTTAATTGCACTTTCGGTGATTACATTAGTTCCAGCAGTTTCTCATATGATAGGAATTCCATTATATTTACTTGAACCTATGAGAATAATGTTATTAGTTTCTCTTTTCTATACCTCGCCAAGGAATACTTTTTTACTTGCTATTATACTCCCTTTCTTTTCATTGTTAATTTCAAGTCATCCATCATTTATTAAAGCAATTATTATTTCTACTGAATTGTTATTAAATTTATTTCTTTTTTTCTTGTTAAAAAATAAAATGAAGAACCGTTTCTTTGTTATGTTGTTAAGTATTATAGTTAGTAAACTTTATTATTACTTGTTAAAATTCGTTTTTATATCAATTGGGTTAATTAAATCGGACCTTATCGACACGCCTATTTATATTCAATTAGTGGTTGCATTAATGATATCGTTTTATTCTTATTTAGTTTTTAGGAAAAGGGAGAAAGTAATAGCTTGATTATTCGATTGTTGAGCAAATGCTATCAGGGGTGTCGCGATAGTATATGTAAGTAGGGAAATCTACCTTAGCAATTTTATATTTTTGTTGTGCTCTTTCGAAAAAATCAGAGTCATCACTATACTTTAAATCTTTAAAACCTTCAAGCTCGAAGAATACGTATCGCTTTGCGAAAAAGGTTCCACCAATTACACACTCAGATAAATGAATTAATTTTGATAAATCATTTTTGTCTTTTACATAAGGTGGACCAATAATTTCAACCCCTCCGTGTATAAAATCTAGATGTGGATTTTTTTTCATAAAGTTCACTCTAAGTTCTAAATGTTCTGGTTTATATTCATCGTCGCTTCCTAAGAAAGTAATAAAGTTTCCAACAGATGAAAGAATACCTGCATTTGTTGATAGTGGTGGTTTTCTATTAGAATGCCTTAAATATCTTATATTTTCATAGTTCATTATGTATTCATTTATTAGGCTAAAAGAATTATCTGTGCTACCGTCGTCAACTATAATTAATTCCCATTCTTTAAAAGTTTGATTCAAAACAGAATTTATAGCCCTTTTAAGAAAAGATTTTCGATTATACGTAGGTAAAATTATTGAAACAATAGGAAGAAAATTTTTGTAAACTTGCATAGTAGAAGATAATTTTATTTTTAATTTGTTTTTTATTGTTTATTATTTTATTTAATTTCACTAATAAATTTAATAACAAAGAATATAAAATATGAGTTCTTCCGAACAAAAAAAGTATTTTGAAATTTTAAAAAAGTATGAAAAGAAATTTAATTCGAAAGAATTAGAAGAGTATAAAATGCTTTTACGCCGCCACAAAGACGATGAGGATCTTGATAAACTATCAATGGAAAGGTTAAAAGAGTTGTATATTAAATATCACGTCAATAGAGAGAGAAAGAATTACGATTATCTCTTTAAAAAACCTGATAACGATTCAAATAACCAGACTTCTTGAAAAAAATTATGGTGTTAAAATGAGCTACAAATTATTAAATCGAATTATTGCTACTATTGTTTTTTTTATCAGTTTTTTTGTTTTTTTGAGAACAGCTCAACCTTCAGTTTCCTTTTGGGACTGTGGTGAATTTATAGCGTCATCATACGCATTGCAAGTTCCTCATCCTCCTGGTACTCCTCTGTTTCTTATTTTGGGTAGAGTATTTTCGATGATACCGTTTGCAGAAAATATTGGCTTTCGTGTTAATATGATTTCAGTTTTAGCTAGTGCTTTTACAGTAATGTTCTTATACTTAATAGCAGTAAAATTAATTAACAATTATAGGAAAAGAGAACCCGACAATTTGTTTGATGCAATAACAATCTATCTTTCTGCTGCAATTGGGGCTCTATCTCTTTCTTTTAGTGATACATTCTGGTTTAATGCTGTAGAAGCGGAAGTTTATGCAACATCGACTTTTTTTATATCGTTAGTAATTTGGCTTATGATTTTATGGAACGAAAAAGCTGATGAGCCTGATAATGAAAAATATTTGATTTTAATAGCTTACTTAATTGGTCTTTCAACGGGTGTTCACTTAATGTCGGTTTTAGCAATTGTCCCTATTGTTATGGTTGTTATATTTAGAAAGTATGTTACAGATGAAGAAGTTCTTAAGAAAACTGGAATAATATTTATTGCACACTCAATAATAATACTTGCAATTGCATTCATAATGTGGGCCTCGCTTAATGAATCTACTCCTCCTACTTACGAAGAATATCGTCAAGTGGATACAAGATTTTTAATGGTTTTTGTAGTTGTTAGCATTTTATTTATGGGGGCTTTTTATAAAAAGATTTTTCAGAGAAGTTCATTTTATATTCCAATGATTGTTGGTGGAATAGCACTTATAACTGTGTATCCAGGTATTGTAAAGTATGTTCCGAAATTAATAACAATTGTTGCAGGTAATAATCTTGTTTTTGACGTTGTTATATCTGTTTTGATGTTTGTTGTTCTTGGGTATGGAATTTATTGGACTTCTAAGAATAATAAACCCACTTTTAATCTTATCTTAAAGTGTATTTTCTTTGCAATGATAGGGATTACAACTTATGCAATGATAATTATACGTGCTAATCAGGAAACTCCAATTAATATGAATAGTCCAAAAACATTTACAGAACTTGAGTCGTATTTAAATCGTGAGCAATATGGTGATTTCCCAACTTTCAAAAGACGATTTTCAAATGAACCTCATCAACAATTAATTTATACGAACTACTCAAGTGATCTTGATTTTTTGTGGCGCTATCAGATGGACCATATGTTTAATCGATATCTTTTTTGGAATTATATAGGAAGGGTTTCAACTTATCAAGATAGTGGGGTAGATTGGAAAGATTTGTATGGTATTCCATTTTTTATAGGTTTATTCGGTTTGTATTTTCATTTCCGCAGAGATTGGAAGATGGCGTCTGTTTTTCTTGTGATGTTTATATTTCTTGGTTACTTGACAGCATTTTATCAAAATCAGCAGGAGCCTCAACCACGTGAAAGAGATTACTTTTATGTAGGGGCTTTCTTTGTGTTCTCATTATGGATTGCACTTGGTATGCGAGGGTTGATAGAGCTGCTATATGAAAAATTTAATAAAATAAAAAACCCTAAACCCGCAGCTATAATTATTCTACTTTTTGGTATAGTTACTATTCCAGTTAATATGCTACATGCAAATTATTTTGAACATGACCGCTCAAGAAATTATGTGCCGTGGGATTATGCTTATAACCTTTTACAAAGTGTTGCCCCTAATGCAATTTTATTTACTAATGGAGATAACGATACCTTCCCTCTATGGTATTTGCAAGATGTTGAAGGCGTAAGACGTGATGTTAGAATTGCTAATCTTAGTTTGTTAAATACTCCTTGGTATATCAAGCAATTAAAAAATACTTCTCCATATGGAGCTCAAAAAGTTGAAATGAGTTTTACAGATGAAGAAATTGATCAGCTCACTGTTCAAAGATGGGAACCTACTGAAATGTCTATACCGGTTCCTCAAGATGTAATTAAAGAATGGGGAATAACTGATACTTCTATAATTAAAAAAGGTAAAATAACATGGTTGATGAAAAATCCTGTCCAATATGGAAATATTAAAGCAATAAGGGTTCAGGATTTAGCCGTTCTTGATATTATTATGCAAAGTAAATGGAAACGACCTGTTTATTTTGCTATGACTTGTTCTGATGATAGTAAACTTAGCTTGGATGACTATTTACAAATGGAAGGTGTTGCATTAAGAGTAGTGCCAAAAAAATTTGATGCTCAATCATTTGATTACATTAATGAGCCAATTACTCGAAAGCAATTATTTGACGAGCCACAAGGATTTAGTAAAACTTATAGGCCAGGATTTAAATTCAGAGGTCTAAATGATAAAACAATTTTCTTTGATGAAAATCATGAAAGACTTGTTCAAAATTATAGAAATACATTTCTTAGATTAGCAATTCATTATTTGTATTCAAAAAAGGATAGCACTAAAGCAGTAGAAACTCTGAATATGATGGAAAAGAAAATACCACGTTCAGTAATTCCTATAGATTACAGAATACAACACGATATTGCACGTCTTTATTATGCTGCAGGCGACTTAAAACAATATACTATCTATGCTAAAGAAGTAATAGATATTGCTAAAAAAGCTCTTGAAAAAAATCCTCAGGATTATTCAAGCTGGAACAATCCTTATGATATTTTATTGACACATTATGAAAATTTAAAAATGTACAAAGATGCCGTTGACTTATTAAATAGATTGTCTTCTTATTTGCCTTATGATGAAACAATAAAAGTTATGTTGAATAAATATCGTAAACTTGCAGGATTGGATACTACTAAGTCTAATTAATTTCATGTTTCTTGAATAACAGATGGCACAGCTTAAATCGTAAAAGCTAGTGCCATCTGTTTTTTTATTTCCATGAAAATTTTTATTGAAAACAGATTTGTGAATTATAACATTGAAAGTAGAATATAAAGGCTTAAATAATAAAAAGGGTATTAAAAAAAGAATATTATGAAAATTCTTGTTAATGCTTTATCGGGCATTGGAGATGCATTAATGTTTACTCCTGCACTAAGAAAATTAAAAGAAGAATTACCCTTTGCAGATATAGATGCTTTGGTAATGTATAAGGGAGTTAAAGAAATTTATGAAAGACTTCCAGAGGTATCGAAGATATACTTTTGGGAATTTTTGAAAGAAGGAAAAGTCAAATCTCTTTTTTTTCTTCTTCGCTTAAGAAAAAAATATGATATAACAATTAATGTTTATCCTTCTAATAGAAAAGAATACAATATAATTAATTTTATTCTAGGAGCGAAAAAACGTTTAGCAATTGAGTATCTCAGAAGAGATTTAGTTAATTTGGGATTTCTAAATAACTTAAGAGTGAAAGAAGAAGATAATCTTCATAATGTAGAAGAGAATATACGACTATGTGAATTAATTATAGGCAAAAAAGTAGACGATATTCCTCAATTAATAATTAATTTCACTAAAGATGATCTTAAGTATGCAGAAGATTTTCTTTATAGAAATAATCTTGATAAAAATGATTTAATAATTGGATTTCATCCAGGGTGTTCAACATTAAAAAATCATGATAAAAGAAGATGGGAATTAGAAAAATTTGTGAATCTTGGAAATCTATTAATTAATAATTACAAAGCAAAAATTTTAGTATTTGGTGGACCGGAAGAAAAACATCTTAAAGATGTTATCGTAAGCAATATAAACTCTGGTTTTGTACTAAGTGTAAATACAAGTTCGTTGATACATTCAGCTTCTATAATGAGGCACTGTAAGATTTTTGTAACAAATGATTCCAGTTTAATGCATATTGCATCTGCGCTTAAAATTAATGTAGTTGCAATAATTGGTCCAACAAATAAGAATTATATTCATCCATGGAAAACAAATTATGAGATAGCTTCTTTAGAACTTGAATGTTCACCTTGTTTTTATTATTCACCAAAACCCTTAACATGTGTTAGAAATGATATAAAATTTAAGTGCATTAAAGAATTGACTGTCGAAATGGTATATGAGAAAGTAAAAAAATTTATTAGTACACAAGGGAATTAATTATTTAAAATCGAAATTGTATCTTAAAGAAAATTTATAGATATTTGTATTAACCGAGGAAGCTGGGGACAACCCGGCTGAGAGGAAGTCTAGAATGCGACTTCGGCCTTTTGAACCTGATCCGGGTAATGCCGGCGTAGGGAAGGTTAAATTAAATTTCCTTTCTTATTGCCAGTTGCCCCCCAAAAAACTTCCTTCGGTTAATTAAAAACAAAATTAAAGGAGGAAGTTATGACCCAATTAGAATTTGCACGCGCTGGTATTATAACAGAGGCTATGAAATATATAGCCGATAAAGAACATAAAAACCCAGATGAAATTCGTGAACTTGTTAAAACTGGGAAAGTAGTTATTCCAGCTAATATAAATCACTATAATCTTACTAATTTTACAGCAATAGGAGAATCTCTTACTGTTAAAGTAAATACAAATATTGGCACTTCTTATGACTATATAAATGTTGAAGAGGAAATTCAAAAAGCTAAAATAGCAATAGAATATGGAACAGATACCTTAATGGATTTATCAACAGGTGGAGATTTGAAATTTATACGTCAGCAAATTCTAAATGTATGTTCTGTGCCACTTGGAACAGTACCAATTTATGAAGCTGAATTTAAAGCAGCAAAAAGGTCTTCAATATACGATATGACTCCTGATGAAATATTCGAAGTTATTGAAGAACATGGAAAACAAGGAGTAGATTATATTACTGTTCACTGCGGTATTACAATGGAAACATTGAAACGTTATCAAAATGAAAACAGAATTACTGGAATAGTTTCTCGTGGTGGAGGATTAATTGCTGCATGGATGCTAAAGAATCATCAGGAAAATCCTTTGTATAAATATTATGATAGACTTCTTGAAATAGCCCATGAATATGATATTACTCTGTCTCTTGGTGATGGGTTAAGACCAGGTAGTATTAACGATGCAACAGATAGAGCACAAATTGCAGAATTAATGATTATTGGAGAACTTGTAGAAAGAGCACATAAAGCCGGAGTGCAAGTAATGGTGGAAGGTCCTGGGCATATTCCACTAAACGAAATTCAAACAAATGTTCAAATACAAAAGAAACTTACAAAAGGAGCTCCTTTTTATATTCTTGGAATGCTACCTACAGATATTGCAGCTGGATATGATCATATTGCAGGTGCTATTGGTGGTGCATTGGCAGGTTGGTATGGTGCGGATATGTTATGTTATATTACTCCTACAGAACATATAGGACTACCTTCTGTTAATGATGTTAAAGATGGAGTTATTGCATTTAAAATTGCAGCTCATATTGCAGATATTGCTCGTGGAAATATTAATGCATTGAAAAGAAATAAATTAATGAGTGAAGCAAGATATAAATTAGATTGGGATAAACAGTTTGAATTAGCTTTGTATGGAAATGAAGCAAAAAAAATTTTTGAAAGAAGAGCTAGTAAAACAGAAGCCTGCTCTATGTGTGGCCCTTTTTGTCCAATGAATTTAGTAGAGCAAACTATTCGTAAAAATAAACTAATAGAGGTGTCTGATGAATAAAATTCAGTTTCCAGATATTGGGAAAATTAGCCCAGAATTTTTTAATCACTATATTTATCCCCAACTTGGTAAGAAAAGAGATGATGTGTTAGTTTATCCTCAGCATGGAGTGGATATTGGAATTATAGAAATTTCTAATGATAAAGTAATGGCAATAACTACAGACCCTATTTATATAGTTCCTCAGTACGGTTGGGAAAAGGCTGCTTGGTTTGCATGGCATATTCTTGCAAGTGATGTTACAACAAGTGGCTTTCCTCCTTCTTATGCTGTTTTTGATTTTAATCTCCCAATGAATATAACTGAAGATGAATTTGAAAAAGTGTGGAGTGTTATTCATAAAGAATGCTTGAAATATGGTACTGCAATAGTAACGGGTCATACAGCAAGGTATACCGGAACAGATTATCCTATGGTTGGGGGTGCTACTTTTATTGCTGTAGGCTCTAAGGATAAATATTTAACTCCTAAATTTGCTAAAGAAGGTGATTTAGTTGTAATAACAAAGGGGGCTGCTATAGAAGCTGTTGGAATATTTGCAAATACATTTAAAAACTATATTAAAGATAAGTTAGGAGAGGAAATTTTTACAAAAGCAGAAAACCTGTTCTATAAAATGAGTACAGTTGATGATGCTCTTACTGCTGTAAAAATTGGAGTAAGAGATGATGGGGTTACATCTCTCCATGATGCAACGGAATGCGGAGTAATTGGTGGTGTTTTTGAAGTAGCTCAAGCAAGTAATAAGGGAATTATTATTTATAAAGATAAAATTCCTGTTCTTCCAGAAGTTAAAGCAGTTTGCGATTTGTTTGAAATTGACCCTTACGTTTCAATAAGTGAAGGAACCCTTGTTATTACAGTAAGACCTAATAAAGTCAATTTGTTAATCGAAGAGCTAAAAAATGCAGGAATAGAAAGTGCAATAGTAGGCGAAATTCTACCTGAAGAAAAAGGCAGATGGATAGTTGAAAATAATCAAACTAAAAAATTAGAACATCCTAGAGTTGACCCATTTTGGCAAGCAATAGCAAATGCATTTGAAATGAAGTTAAACTAAGTTTATGAATAAACTTTTTTGGGTGAATAATGAGTTACTTAGCTAAGGCTTTAACAATTGCAGGAAGTGACAGCAGTGCAGGTGCAGGTATACAGGCAGATTTAAAAACCTTTATGGCATTAAATGTTTATGGTACTACTGCTGTCACTTCTATTACTGCTCAAAATACAAAAGGTGTAGAGTCTATATTCGATTTACCTGGAGAATTTGTTTATAAACAAATTGAATCTGTAGTGATGGATATAGATATTGCTGCTGTTAAAACAGGTATGCTTTCTAATAGCGATATTGTTCGTCATGTGGCAAAAGCGATTAAAGATTTTAAGCTTGAAAAACTAATTATAGACCCAGTGATGTTGTCAAAAAGTGGAAGCTATCTTTTACGTAGTGATTCAATTGAAATTTTTAAAGAGAAACTATTGCCATATGCATTGGTAATTACACCTAATAAAATGGAGGCTGAAGTTCTTTCGGAAATTAAAATTAATTCGAAAGAAGAAATGATCAAAGCAGCAGAGAAGATTTATAACTTGGGTGCAAAATATGTTATTGTTAAAGGAGGTCATATTTCTTATGGGAATAGTGTTTTAGATTTGATTTTAACAAAAGATAAAATCGAATTCTTAGAATATCAAAAAGTTAATACGAAAAATACACATGGTATTGGATGTACTTTTTCTGCAGCAATTACTGCCTACATAGCTAAAGGTTTTGATGTATTAATAGCAATTAAAAAAGCAAGAGAATTTATTCAAAATGCACTGAATAACGAAATACAAATTGGTAAAGGTTTTGGTCCTCTAAATCATAGGTGGTTATGGAAAGAATAAAAGGAATCTATGCAATTACTGATGAAAACTTAATCCCCGATAACAAACTTGAAGAAATGGTTGAACAAGCAATTAAAGGGGGTGTAAATCTTATTCAGCTGAGAGATAAAAATTATTCTTTCGAAAAGAGAGTAGAAAGAGCAAAAAGACTTAGGTCAATAACTAATAAATATAGTATTCCATTAATAATTAACGACGATCCATTTGTTGCATTAGAAAGCAATGCAGATGGTGTTCACCTTGGCAAAGAAGATTTAGGTGTTAATGAGATTGAAAATTTTAGGAAAGTAAAGATGATTTTGAAAGATAAAATAATAGGAATTTCGTGTTATGATAATTTAGAAAGAGCATTACTATTTGAAAGCTTAGGAGCAACTTATGTTGCTTTTGGTGCAGTTTTTTATTCTCCAACTAAACCAAAAGAACCTATTATTAATTCTATCGATTTTCTTAAGAGATCTAAGAAAAAATTAAAAATTCCTGTAGTAGCAATTGGTGGAATTAATGAAAGTAATTATAAACTTTTAATTGAATGTAATGTTGATGCGATTGCTGTCGTTTCAGCAATCTTTAAAGGAGACCCTTACGTGAATGCAAAGAAATTTGTATTAAATCGTAATATATAAAATCAATCGTGAGCCCCCCTTTTGTTATTAATTTTTTGTTTTTTTCCAAAAATTAATTCCCTTAATTTTACTTAAGCATAAAACTAATTTTAGTAATACTCGTCTTAAAATAATGATAAAAAGTTTTTAAGAGGTTTTTATGAAAGGTAAATCTTTTGTCTTTTGTTTTTTAATGGTAATCTCATTAACTCCCTCGTTTAATGCAAAAGACAACCTAAGACAAAAAACGACAGGCTTTGATGTAAGAGTTTTGGATCGTAATGTTTTGCCTTCTCATAATTTTTATCAGTTTGCTGTAGGTAATTGGGCGAATTATAATCCTATTCCAGATGATAAAACTCGTTGGGTTTCTTTTTCAATACTCGAAGAACAGAACAATAAGATTTTAAAAGAGTTAGTCGAAGAACTTGCTGCAAATAAAAATTTGCAAAAAGGTTCTGCACGACAAAAAATTGGTGATTTTTTTGCAACAGGAATGGATTCGATAAGAATAGAAAAATTAGGATATAATCCAATTAAACCTTATTTGCAGCAGATTGATAACATTAATAACAAAAAAGATTTGATCGAAACAATAGCCGAGTTTCATTTAACTGGGTTCCCTGCACTTTTTAACTTTTTTGTGAATGCAGATGCTAAAAGAAGTAAAATTAATATCGGAATAATTTCTCAAGGTGGGCTCGGTCTTCCTGATGTTGAGTATTATACTAAGGATGATGAACGTTCGAGAGAAATTAGAGAAAAGTACACAGAACACATTGCAAATATGTTTAGGTTGATTGATAATGATGAATCTACAGCCAATAGATATTCTCGAATTGTGATGAATATTGAAACAGAACTTGCAAAAGTTTCAAATACACGGCTTGAAAATCGTGATCCACACAAAACTTATAATAAAATGACATATGACAAGTTAAAATCAATTTCAGAGGAAATTGATTGGGATATATATTTCAAAAAAATTGGAATTGATAATATTGAGTTGGTTGTTGTAAATCAGCCAAATTTTATTAAAGGCGTATCTAAATTGATGTCCAAATTTTCATTAAACGATTGGAAAGTTTATTTGAAATGGAATGTATTACGTTCGTCTGCAAGTGCATTAAGTTCACCATTTGTAAATGAACAATTTGAATTTGAAGGTAAGTTTTTAAGAGGACAAAAAGTAATTGAACCAAGATGGAAGAGAGTGCTTAGTGTATTGAATAGAACCGTAGGAGAATTGCTTGGACAACTCTATGTGGCAAAAGTTTTTCCACCTGAATCCAAAGAAAAAGCAAAATTAATAGTGAATAATCTCTTAATTGCAATGGAAGAAAGAATTAAAAATCTCGATTGGATGAGCGAAGAAACAAAACAAAGAGCATTAAAAAAGCTGAGTACATTTGGAGTAAAAATTGGTTATCCAGATAAATGGAAGGATCATTCCGAGCTTGAAATAGCAAGGGATTCTTATTTTAAAAATATTAGAAGAGCTTTAGAATGGGCAAGAAAGGAAAATTTAAAGAAACTTGGTAAACCAGTTGATAAATCAGAATGGGGGATGACACCTCAAACTGTAAATGCTTTTTATTCACCTACTAGAAATGAAATTACTTTTCCAGCTGGTATACTTCAGCCTCCTTTTTTCAATCCCGATGCTGATGATGCAATTAATTATGGTGCTATGGGAGCTGTGATTGGGCATGAAATTACTCATGGCTTTGATGATCAAGGAAGAAAATATGATGAAGATGGTAATATAAAAGATTGGTGGACAAAAGAAGATGATGAAAAATTTAAAGAACGCGCTCAAAAGTTAGTTGAACAATATAATAATTTTGTAGTAATTGATACTTTCAGAGTAAATGGAGCTTTAACACTAGGAGAAAATATTGCAGATTTGGGTGGACTTACAGTCTCTTTTACAGCCTTTAAAAAAACTGAACAATATAGAAAAGGTGAGTTGATAGATGGATTTACACCTGCTCAAAGATTTTTCTTAAGTTGGGCTCAAGTATGGGCAACAAATATTCGTCCAGAAGCATTAAAATTACAAGTTAAAACCGATGTCCATTCACCAGCTGTTCAAAGAGTAAATGGTCCTTTGATGAATATGCCAGAATTTTTCGAAGCTTTTGATGTTAAGCCTGGTGACCCAATGCGTAATCCGGATGAAAAAATAGTTAAAATATGGTAATTGTATTTTTATACATTCTATCATAATTGAACAATGATTAGAATTTACTCTTGATATACAAAATTTATCTGAAAAACTTTAGTATAAGAAGGTGAGGTAGTTGCTATGACATATTCATTGGAGGTAAAAAATCTTACTAAACGCTTTGGAAATATTCTTGCAGTAGATAATGTTTCCTTTGAAGTTCCGGATGGTTCTATATTTGGTTTAATTGGTAGAAATGGGGCAGGGAAAACAACTACTATTCGTATGATGATGGGAATTTATTTGCCAGATAGTGGAGAAATTATTTTAAACGGAGCGAAAATAGGACAAGATTTTAAAAATAAAGTTGGATACCTTCCCGAGGAAAGGGGACTTTATAAAAAAATGAAAGTTATGGATACGCTACTTTATTTTGCGGAACTAAAAGGAAAGTTTGGAAAGGAAATAATTAAAAAAGCTGAAGAATACCTAAAAAAATTCGAACTATATGACCGGCGATTTTCTAAAATAGAAGACCTTTCAAAAGGTAACCAACAAAAAGTTCAGTTTATAACTACAATTCTTCACGACCCCGATTTCATAATTCTTGATGAACCATTCTCTGGTTTAGACCCAATTAATACAAATCTATTGAAAGATATAATACTTGAAATGAGACAAAAAGGGAAAGTAATTATTCTTTCTACTCATTTAATTGATTACGCAGAAAAAATGTGCGATTATGTTGCAATGATTAATCAAGGCAAAATTATTCTAAAAGGCCCATTGAAAGAAATTAAATCAAAATATTCGCAAAAAAATGTGAGCTTAACTTATGAAGGAGATATTTCTTTTCTTAAAGAAAATCCTATGATTGAAAAAATAGAAAATTTTGGAAATACAACCGGAATACGAATTAAAGAACCACATCAAGTTCAGCAACTTCTTAAATTATTGGTTGATAGAAATGTTGTGATAAAACAATTTAATGCGAACGATATATCTCTTTACGAAATTTTTATAGAATTGGCTGGTAAAGATGAAAATAATAAAAAAATTGAGAGTTTAATATGCTAAACTATAGGATACTAGCAGTACTAAAGAGAGAATTAAAAGAGAGGCTTTTCTCAAAAGCTTTTATTATAACTACATTTTTAATACCGGGATTGATGATTTTTGTAGTTGGTCTTCAAGTTTTGTTAAGGTCAACAGAAAGCAAAAATTTAAATTTTGAGTTTATTACAGAAGATCAAAAATTAATTGACAGGTTTAAGAAAGAATTACTACAATCTGATTTTGTAACTAAAAGGAATTACAACTTTAATTTTTATTCAATGTCAAAAGAAAAATTGTATGAATATATTCAAAAGAAGAGAAATGAAATTACAGAAGAAAAGTTGACAGGGATAATTTTTATTCCTTCTTCTACACTTAAAGATAAGAGAGTAGAGTATTATTCAAAATCACCACAAAATTTGACATTGTCACGCGAATTAGAGGAACCTATTAATAAAGTGCTTGTTGATGTATATTTTATGAATAAAGCATTATCGCAAGAAGAACTTAACTTTGTGAGAAAAGGAATTGATTTTTCAGGCTTTAAAGTATCTAAAGATGAGAATATAAAAAAAGAAGGTTATGGAAATCTGATATTAGCTTATGTATTTTCTTTGCTACTCTACATAAGCTTGCTTGTTATAGGTCAATTGACTATGCAATCTGTAATTGAAGAAAAAAGTAATAGAATTGTCGAAATTGTTCTATCTTCTGTTAATCCAAAAGAGTTGATGATTGGAAAAATTCTTGGGGCTTCAATTACTGGTCTGGTTCAAATGGGAATATGGATTTTTACTATTATAGGAATTACATCTTTTTCATGGGTAATGTTACCAGAGGATTTGATAATGACTATAGACCCCAAAATAGTTGCTTATGTTCTATTAAGTTTTTTTATAGGACTTGTTTTATTTATTTCGTTATTTGCAACAATAGGAGCTATATTTGATAATCCACAGGATGCTTCTTCAGGTATAGCACCAATAATTATGCTTATAATTGTTCCTTTTTTTATTGCTATTTCTATTATGGAAGACCCTAACAAACCTTATGCAGAAATAGCTTCAATGCTTCCGTTTTTTTCTGTAATTGTAATGCCGTCAAGGATGTCTTTAGTTGATGTTCCTAATTGGCAATTATTTGTGTCAATACTTTTAAATATTCTGTCAATCTTTGCTTTATTTCCAATTGCTGGGAAAATTTATCGTGTTGGTATTTTGGTAACTGGAAAAAAACCAAAGTGGTCGGAAGTAATTAGATGGCTTAAGTATAAATATTAGTGGTTGTTTATAATGAATTTTACGTTTAATTAATTAACTTAAATTTTCGAATCTCTTAAATATTTTTTCTAAATGATCTGCTAATTGAGAAGTATAACCAGTTTTCAATAAGTAACCAGAAATATTATAAGCTATGGTTTTTTCGACATATTCCTTTTCATTGTGAGCGGTTATAACCACGATAGGTACATTATTCCCTTCTTCTCTAATCTTTTTAAGAAATTCAAATCCATTCATGCTAGGCATATCAATGTCAAGAAAAATTAAATTAGGGTTTCCTTTTTTAAGCTGTTCTAAACCGTCTTTTCCATTTTCTGCTTCTGTAACTTTAATGAAAAATTTTCTTTCGATTAGCCTCTTAAATAAAGTACGGAACTTATAATCATCATCTATAAGTAATACATTATTCATGGTATATTTATTCTAATTGTGCCCACGCACTTATATTATCGAAACTTCAATTAAAAAATTTAGAGTTTAGCTTATTTTTCTTATTTGCTCTGTAAAGTAGCTGTATGTATAATTATTCATTTCATCGAAAAAATTTTTTTATAGGTTCTTACATAATTTCTAAAAAAATATTACATTAATTAACAATTTTGATTGCATTTCCTACAAAATTTCATGTCAATAAAGCAATCAGCAAAAAAAAATTAAAAAGTAAATGAAAAAATGAAGATAAAGAAATTATAACTAACAGGAGAAGTAAAATGTTAACTATAGTTTTAATTATAGCTCTACTTATTTTGATTTTTTTATTTTATGAAATTAGAATAAGAAAACCTGACGAACTTGTTTTAATGGAAAAAGAAGGTAAGATAATTTTAAGAAAAGGAAGATTTTATCCACGACATTTTAGTTTGGTGCTTCCTAAGACTATTCATTCTACTCAGTTGAGTATAGATGCTTCTGCAAAAG